>JANMTS010000057.1:0-15545 GCA_031390755.1 Holophagales bacterium | reverse complement strand
GCATCGCGAACGTCAAGAAGCCGACGCACCCCTCCTTCGCCGACCTGACCTGACCCCCTGGGACCGCCGGCGCCCCGTCGGCGGCTTTCGAGGGAAAGGCGTTTTCCCCCGATCCGGCGTCAACCCGTCCGCTTCCGCCGTCAACGCGTACGCATCCGTGTTCAAGACGGACGCGTCCGTGTCCACGCCGGACGCTTCCGGCGGCCGACTTCCCGATCCGGCGCCGTGCCGGATGCTTCCGCCTTCGTGCCGGACGCTTCCATGTTCAACCCGGACGCTTCCATGTTGAACCCGAATGCTTCCATGTTCAGCCCGGATGCGTCCGTGTTCACGCCGGATGCGTCCGTCGACCGACTTCCCGATCCGGCGTGGCGACGGAAGCATCCGTGTTGAACCCGGATGCTTCCATGTTGAAGCCGTACGCGTCCCCGTTGAACCCGGACGCTTCCATGTTGAACCCGAATGCTTCCGTGTTGAACCCATACGCTTCCATGGAGAGGCCGGACGCTTCCGTCGTGAACCCGGAAGCTTCGGTCGTCATCCCGGAAGCATCCGGCGGCGTGTCCGGAGCGTTCAATCGCGTGTCAAAGAATCTTGCGCTCTGTCCAGAACTTTGGACATGCCAAGGAAGCCCTCGTTCCGGCAATCAAGAGAGCTCTCGTCCTGGCGTGAAGACGACCATGATCTATACACATGTGCTCAACCGTAGAGGCAAGGGAGTCCAGAGTCCGCTCGACCTCCTCTGATGGATAAGCGCGCTGGCATTCCAGCAGGATGCCGGCCGCGAAGCAGTCCGGGTCAGAAGCATGAGCGTTGTTTATTCAGTCTGGATAAGCGCCTCAGGCCCTCAACCTTTGAAGGGGCAACCCGAAGGCGATCTACGACCTGCTCTTCCACTGCGCCTCGCAGACCTTGATCGAGATCGCGGCGGATCCGAAGCATCTTGGGATTCGCCTGGGAGTCCTGGCGGTTCTCCACACCTGGGGCCAGACGCTTGTCCTGCACCCGCACCTGCACTGCATCGTGCCAGGAGGTGGCCCCTCGGTGGCCGGCAAGCGCTGGGTGTCGGCCTCGGAAAAATTCTTCCTGCCGGTGCAGGTGCTCGCTCAAGTGTACCGTGGAAAATTTGTCGCCGGCCTCAAGAATCTCTACCAGGAAGGGCGCTTGAGTCTTACCGGAGGCGCCAAGGCCTTGGGGCATCCGGTCGTGTTCGACGATCTTCTCGACCGGCTGCGTCGCAAGTCGTGGTGGGTCTACAGCAAGCCTCCCTTCGGCGGCCCTGAGCAGGTGCTCCAATACCTGGCCCGCTATACCCATCGGGTCGCCCTATCGAACCACCGGCTCCGCCGGCTGGACCACGATCGGGTGACCTTCACCTACAAAGACTACACACAGGGAGGCCGGAGTCGGGAGATGACCTTGCCGGCCGAGGAGCTCATCCGCCGCTTCCTGTTGCACATCCTCCCTGATCGATTCGTGCGCATTCGCTACTATGGCTTATTTGCCAACCGGCATCGAAAGAGGGAGTTGGAACGATGCCGCAAGTTGCTCGGCATCGAGCCTCCGGCACCACGCCGTCAAGACCAGGAGGACTGGCAATCCCTCTACCTTCGGGTCACCGGCCAGGATCCAACTCTCTGTGGGCGCTGCGGTCGAGGTCATCTTCAGTGGGCAGGGGAATTGGCTCCGCAGAGCGCAGGACGGTCACCGCCATGAAGTCTCTGCCTGGCGTCATAGTCCCGTTTCCGCGCCTCACCTCATTGAGGGTTTGGGAGAGGTGTACTCTTTGTCGAATCCGCGGTACCATCAAGGCAAACGAAACTGCTGCGGGAGGATCCAATGGCGCCGGTGAACCGCTGGGGAAGCATCCATGAAGCGGGGAAACCTTGTCCCGAGGCGTTTGAGGAAGAGCGGGCGGTCTGCTCGCGACCTTCTCCTGCGGATTGAATCTGCATAGGGAAGCGGCCCGGACTCCACCGCGGTTTCGTTCAACCTGGGTTTATCCGCCATCCTCCGGATGGCGCCGGAGGGAGCGGGGAGGGTGACGCCGGAGGATGGCGGATAAACCCTTAAACGTTAGGCGGCGGTGAGGAAGCCTCGGCTAAGCTAAGACAGTCTTGGAGGACACTGCACATGAAGAAATTGCCAACGGTTACGGCGTGGAGACTAGTCTCAGCTCACCACCTGTTGATCGCCGTCGTTCTCGCGAGTTGCGGCGCCGAAGAACTGACTCGGACCAAGGCACTCGCTCTATTGATCGAGGCGAGGCCACGGCTGGCTGAGCCGTCATCCGAACTTGCGCTGACAAGTGAGGCGTGGAAGGAGGGGGCCACCCTCGGTCTGTGGGATCGGCAAGGGAACGTAGCCGATGACGCTTCGAGTCTGTTGGCAGGAGCAAGCCCTGAAGGCACTTCGATCACACTGACGAAACCGTATCGCATTCGAGTAGAGATCACGGGGATTACCGATGCTCCAATGATGGAAGGCAAGATGAAAGAGATTGAGTTTTCATGGAGTTATGATGACCTCACCCCTACAGGCGAGTACTTTGCTTCGAACGGCGGCTCCGGCAGCGCCGTGGCCCGGCTCTACGACGACGGGTGGCGACTCGAGGATCGAACCTTTCCGTTTCGCATCGCGTCTGAGCGATTTCCCGTTGCGGACGACACGCGAGCACATATTCGTAACGTAGCAGCGACTGCGCAGGAGCGGCGTCGGCGACAGGAAGAGGAGGCTGCAGAAGCCGAGAAGATGAGGCAGGCCGAGGCTGCACAACGCCGCGCTGAGCGCATCGCCCAGTCGCAGCTCGCGACTCGTGTCCTGGGGGAGTTTCATGAAACCTCCAAGAACGTCCCGCTCGCGGTCACCAATGTTTCAATTCGAGGGATGAAGGTCTCGACGACGCCTTGCAAGGGAGACATCGGTGTGTATTCACCGTGCATTACTGGCGTGGCGACCGACGAGGCTTGGCTATGCAATTCAGGAGGCAAGATGGCGTCAGTCGTCTCTCACAGGACACGTCACTTCGCTCAAACGTACATACAGCATCAGAAGGTACTCGAGTTCGGCGCGGCCGAGGAAAGAGATCGCTTCGTGGCTGCCGTGAATGAGGCAAGTCAAGCGTGGTACAACGAGTACTCGGACATCGTCAGCCGCCGGATCTGCCCGAACTAGTGCCCTGGGTCGGAGGTCTTGGAATTCGGTTCTTGGCGCCCGCCGCCTAACAATTCGTTCGAGCGGACAACAGGGCTTCGCCCTGTTGCCGCTCAACTCATGATCCTTGGCCGCTCAGGAGGTAGTACGGTGATCGAATTACTCGGAATTAAAGGAGAATGTGATGCCCAAGCTAGGATTGTGCGCTGTTGTTACCCTGGCGATCCTTTGTGCAGCGCCCGCAAGCGCCCAGCCGCGGACTTTTATGCAGTGGGGAACTCCCAGTGGCTTGGATAACAGGCTAACCATCAACCGTGTTCCAGTGATAGATGCTGCCGGAGCAATCCGTTACTATGACGTCGCGCTTACGTTCAATGTGGACAGTGCCGGAAAGCTTACCCTAAACAGTAACGCAACCAAGATCGTGGTGTCCCCCAACCTCACTGTTGGTGCCTTCCGTCCGGGCATCTATTTAGGAGGGGCGTTTACCTGTGAACATGTGGTCGGAGCGCCTGGCGTGGTTGGAGGTGGAAGGATCTCCGGCTCGATCGCTGAGTCTAACTGTAGCGTAACCTTCAACGCTTCCTGGGTCAGCGGGCCTATAGCAGGCCATCCCAACGAAAATGCCCTTAAGGCGGCGGGGATTACGTTCCAGGGTTACTCATGGGGGGTTCTGGGAGAGGTCGACGACAATTGGCAAGATACCGGATGGGACCAAGGGGATCTGATCGGCGTCGTCCAATCGGGGCAGCAATTGATTATTCATAACTTTGGGAACGACAACAAGGAAGATACGAGCGCCGTCTTCACTTTTTGCCCCTCCTGCGACTAAGAGACGACGGTGGCGGCAGGATCCCCGCTGGAAGCTGCTGCTATCAAAAAAGGAGGGGTGGTGTGAAAACCAGGCAGATTCGCCTGCTCTGCTGTGCCAGTACACTCCTAATGCTTGCCTCGTGCGGAGCACGTCCCCGCATAACGGGACTCATCGTAGACATCCGTGAGAAGCCACTTGCGGATGCTACCGTACAGGTAGCCGGCACAACGCTCTCCACTCAAACAGATAGCGATGGCAAGTACTCTCTTCCCTACGTGCCTGGGCAGTTCACCGTGTCATACTCGAAGCCTGGCTTCTCCACTTTTTCTCGGAATCAGAACATAGCGGTCGAGGCAGAAGTACCCGCAGAAACGGTCATGCTCATCGAGCTTCCACGTTCGAAGGGCATTTTCTACGTCGCATCCAACAAGTACGTCCAGCTTGCCGGGGTCGATATTCAATCAGAAGAGAAGCGCCTTCCCTTCTCTTGGATCGGCACCACAGCCGAGCGCATCTATACTCCAGTGTCACCCGGGAAGTGGGCCCAATTGCTCGTTCCGTCGGTGCCACCCGAGCAGAAGATGCTCTTTTTGGATAACAACGGATTTAACGACACCCTCGTCTTTATTCAACCTGATGACTCAATCTGGAAGCGATCCTTTCGCGGTGTTGGCATGGAATATACTGATGAAGCCCAAGGCGTCAATGTCTCCGCGGAGGAGGTGCAGGACGGGCTATTTCTTTGGAAGATTCAAGCACTTCCGGGGCGCTACTCATTCGTCGTCCGCAACGCCGACGACGCGTTCACCGCTCCAATCAGTAGCCCGGCGTATCCCTTCCGAGTCCAGATCGATCTCCCGCCGGCTGAGGCGGCAGGCATACTCGGCACCTGGAAGGGAACAATTGGTAACGACACTCAATCTGGCCCTATTGAAGTACATCTCGACTTGGATCGGGACGGCTCCACGGCTAGCAGCGTCAGCTTCCTGGGCGGCACCTCTGCCTTTGGAACGACCAAGTATGCCTTGTGGAACACACAGATCACACCGGATTCCGCAGCGTTCACTATCCCGTTCGGATGGCACCATGACGGTACGTTGGTTGTTTGTACCCTCCAGATGAAGGAGGGCGAGCTTCAGGGACCTTGCGACCAGAGGGGTCCCAAAGAGGACAGGTGGCAAATCAACTTACGGCACGGCGCGCCCAACTCCACTGCTCCAGCGGACCGAAAAGCTCCGCTTTCCGGCCGCTGAGCAGCATCCCGTTAGCCGTCGGAGACCATACTGATGATTGCACAACCAACCACAGACGCACCTCTCTTGGTCGGCCTGCTAGTCGATGTGTCAGGATCAATGACCTCCGCGATACAAAACACATCTGGAGGTAGCCTTAATCGCTTGCAGAGCTTTCAATCTGCCTTGGGAGATCTGGCATCAAAAGCGCAGCGGTTGGCATCCTCAGATGCAGGGGACAGGTTGCATCTTTTTGCTTATGGTTTTGGTTTTGGTAACCCTTTAAGTATCATATTTGGCAAATCTGGTCCTTCGGTGCGCGACCTACTACAGGGTGCACAGGCTGGCAGTTCTACAATTGGTATCTCCGAACTAGCTGTCAAGTGGGCACACTATAAAAGCCATGTAGAGGGCCAAGCATTTCAGATGTTCGGCTCCACTCCAATGCTCGAAGGTTTTAGAGTTGTGACAGAACGCTTTCGTACCGAACAGAACGCTCGCAAGCCCGCAGGGAAAATACTCTTTGTGTTGTCGGATGGTGAGCCAACCGATGACCCGTCGGGTAAAGTACCGGTAGCTGCCAAAGAATTGAATGATGAGGGGGTACTAATAGTTTCGTGCTTCGTCACTGATCAAGACATAACCTCAATGAGGCATCTATATGGCGCTCCTCAGCATGGTTGGCCCGCTGGAGCCGCTCTCATGTTTAATGTCGCCTCCCAACTTCAACAGGACTCCGCATTCCACACCTATCTACGGGAACATACTTGGCAAGTAGAGCCTAACGCTCGCCTGTTCACGCAGATTAACCAATCACAGGTTCTCAGCGAGTTCCTTCAGATGTTAGTGAGCCCATTGCAGGACAAGTCTAGTCGCGTCTTCGTGAGTTACTCACATAAGGATGAGCACTGGCTCGAACGCCTCAGAGTGCATCTTTCGCCGCTTGTAAGAAGCCAGAATATTGACCTCTGGCATGACCAGCGCATTAAGCCCGGCAGCAAATGGAAGGATGAGATCGATAAGGCGCTAGCAGAAGCCGATGCAGCAGTATTACTTGTTAGTCCTGATTTTCTGGCTTCAGAGTTCATTCAGCAGGTTGAGTTCCCCTTATTGCTTGAGAGAGCGCAGAATCGAGGCGCAAGGATTCTGCCTGTAATTGTGGCACCATGCCGATATGATCTTTCTCCGCTGTCCTCATTTCAGGCGGTGAACAGTCCTGACACACCTCTTTCGGCGATGACCAAACCTAAGGCAGAGTCCGTCCTGGTTGATCTTAGCCGTCAATTCGCATGAACAGAGAAACCATCGAAGAAAGGCTAACCAGCACTTGCAGCGGACAGCCGGCTTCGCCGCCTGCACGCTGAAGCGCCACAACGTTATGCGGGAAACGTCTTCACTCGGCGCTTGGATAACGGAACAGTGGGGAGAGAGGAAAACTAGAGCATGGTAGATATCGGTTCGGCGCTTGCGAGTGTGATCGAGTGGGCTGTTGTACCGCTTGTCTTGCTCCTTCTCTTCGGTTACGGCTTCGCTCAACTGCCTGAGCAGCCCGCCGCCGAAGGTGCGAAGAAGGCTGCTCGCGCCGCGCGTTGGGTAGGCTTGATTTTGTTCGTCCTTTTTGTTCTTTGGCGCCAAGGTCGAGGCGATACCTTCCTCGGTATTATGCCCGACTACAGGCTCGAACTGGGATTCCTTGTGGTGACGGCTCTCGCGGCGGTGGCTGGCTTCGGGTTTTCGCGCTTCGTAGATTGGCTCAAGGGCACTAATGGCTTTCCGTTTGTCGTTCTCGTTCTTGTTGCGCTCATGTCGATCGCGGTGTATACATACTTCTTTATCTGGGCGAGCCGCGCCTTAATTCTCTTCCTTGCATTGGGGTTTGCTATGGGAATCCTTCTCAATCGTGCCTTTGCGACTCTGCGGTCGGAGGCCCCCTGATGATCAGAAAGCGAAGTAGAGGGCTGGACGGAAAAATCAAGAGAGCGCATAACTCGGCTGCTCAAACGGACGGCTGCGCCGCCGGTTAGCAGCGACAGCGTTCGGCGTCAAGATTGGAGAAGGCATGAAAGTGATTCCTGTAGTGCTTCTAATGAGCATAATCGTTTGCGCGGCTGCTGATGCGCAGCCGGGTCGCTTTGCTGTTAAAAGTGAACTCGTCGGTTATTGGGAAATGATCCCTCTCCCAACCTCCAATGCCGCTAAGGTGAATAAGACAAATCCTTGGCCAATTGCCTATCAATGGTTCGGATTCTATGAGGATGGCTCTCTTGCGACTATGGGGTCGAGCGAGTATAAACCGATGACCTCGAAAGAGTTGGAGGAAGTCTTTTCCACTCCTTTGCTAAAGAATAGTCGTTTCAAGTACGCGTTTGACCCAAGTGGCTTCGTTCTAGTAACCGCACCGGATTCACCGGCATACGAGGAGGCGTGGGGAGCTAATGTGATTACCGAGGAGATGAAACTGGGGGAGATGGAGGTGAAACCAGGAGACATACTGATGACCTTAGCTGGCGGTGAGGATGGGGGGATTGTATACCTTCGGCATCTCAGGCGGGTTAGATGACGCCGAACCCTCGATCCAGCGGACACCTGGGCTCGCGCCCAGACGCCGCTGATCTCGTAAGCCGTTCGCCGGCTCAAGAGTGAAGGAATGACGGTCATGGCATTTCAAAGAGTTGGATGCATCTCATGCTTGCTCGTCCTGATACTGTCGCTGAGGCCGATTGAGGCGCAGAAGACCGAGGCCGGGGTTAGCTCGGTTGGAGTTGAGGAGGGACGGAAAGATTCGTTGCTTATCTACGGAGAGGGATTTGCCTTCACCGTCAAGGAACCGCTTGAATGGAGAGGGGACATCGAAGCGGCTCAGGAGTACGGCGCAAACATCGTCTTCTTCCCTGAAGCGGCGGAGTCAAAATTCGCGGATGTTAAAATTCGATTGCGAGTCACTCAAAAAGTCGACGAGAATACAGCGGCTGATCTAGAAGCCGATCGAGAGGGTTACAGACGGGAACACCCGAAAGTGAAGTTCGGTGAACTTAACGTCCGGCACCCGCAGTATGGGACTTTCTCCGAATTGTTCTTCGAGCCGGGCTCGTTCTATGAGTATGTCTCATACTTGAATCCCGGTCCGAAGTACGGGGTGATCCTCTCTGTTTCGATGTCGAAAGCGAGCTCGGCTGCAACAAAGATCGAACTCGAAGCCTATGAGAAGGTGCTGGGCTCAGTGATGATCGTCAGTGATTCCTTAAAGACCATTAAGGAGCCAGGGCGCTAATCTCTCCCGGCACATGAAGACTGGTAACATGCTCAGCACCAAGCTACATATGAAGCATCGGCGGCGAACCCCGCGGCTCCAGCGGACGGCTGACGCCGCACGCTGAGCCGCAACAGCGTTACACGGGAATAGGACCAGGAGACGATAGACTACTATGAAGAGTAATGCCGTATATCTATGGGTAGCGTTGCTACTGCTCCTGCCTGTCTTAGTTTATGCTGCCCAAGGAAGTCCGCCGGCTGCTGCGAAAGGATACGACCGGGATCTTGTTGAGAAAGTAGTCATTGCTCTAGTCTCCGCTGTGTTGGCTTTCTCAAGCAATTTTCTGCTGGCGGCCATAAAACGTCGGTCCGCGCCTAAGAAGGAACTCTCTTACAACACGAGCGTGAGTGGTGGCCTCGTCACAATTGAAGATACTGTCCGCCAGAGAATAAAGGTAGAGTATCAAGGCAGGACCGTTAACGACTTATACCACATTCAGTGCAGCATAGAAAACTCTGGCACAAGCGTCATCAAAGATCAATATATTCGGTTTGAAATCGCAGGATCTGGGGAGCTAATAGATTATTATCTCGACCCTAGACCAGAGCCGGAGCTTAAGGTTGAAGAGGCCCCCATAGAACCGCAGTCTACTGTCGGTAAGCGCTACCGAATTGGGCATTTAGAAAGAAGGCAACGAGTAGCTTTCCACTTCATTACTGCGGGTACAGCCGCTCCAGAATTGAAGTTGCATCCCTTCAATGAAGAAGGAGGCGTCGACTTAGTGCCTAGGTCAATAAGTGTCGCAGCCGGGCAGGCACAGAAGATTTCTGAGTTTCTCTACTTGTATCTCCTCTTTCTCCTCCTTCCGCCAGCGCTTCGCTCCCTACCCTATGGGATTGGGGTAACGCCGGCAGCTATTGTAATGCTCATCCTTCTGCTGTTGATGATTCCTCGCATAGGCATCTTTTCAAGACTGACTGCAGAGATTCTGCAGCGTTGGGCCGAGCCGGTTCCTGCCAACAGTACGTATATACATGCAGAGGAGATAGGAACTCTTGAGGTTCGTAACAAGTAGAAGACCTATCGTTCATTGCCGTGTAACACCGGCCTCAACCGGACGGCACCGCTACGCGGCGCCGCGCGGTTAGGCCCGAGGCGTTGGCCGCCATGACATGGTGCTCCATATGATCAGCGCAGCTGAGTTTTTGAAATCAATTGCCGCACTGTCTTGGCCAATCCTTGTCGGTGCCCTGCTCCTCATCTACAGAAATCCGGTGCGCACCTTTCTTCAGGCGGCAGTTGCACGAGTGCAGCGAGGAGATGAGCTGAAGATCGGAATTTTGACGCTAGGGCACGCCGTTGGACAACTCAAGACTCCGCTGCCTGCTGAATCATTGACTGATGACCATCTGGTGCTGATTCACCGAAGCTGGAGGGTCCCTGCGCGAGACGCGGAGTTCGGCCGGCCGATGTACCAAATCCATGTCATCGTGTTTGGCACAGCGGAGGCCCTTCGCCGAGTGGTCTACGTTATTTATCGATTGGAAGAAGCATATCCAAAGCCGGTGCAGGTTGGCGGCCCGCTAAGCACGAACTACGAACTGAAAGAGCTTGCGAACGGCCATTCGTTGATACGTGCCGAGGTACATGTGCGTGACCAAGCAGAGCCTGTCCGCCTTTCTCGCTTCATCGATCTCACGGATCAGTCACCTCCGCTGAAGGGCTCGTACCAAACAATGGCGGAATCGAAATGATGACGCTCAACCCCCTTGTTGGGACCGAACAGGCCTCGTCAAGCCGCTGCCTGCCGCTCGGCTAGACCGGTGGGCGATCCAGATTCGTGGAACCGATAAAGGAGACCGAAATGTACGACTGGGAAGTCAAGAAGGTGCAAGGTCCAAACCTGGAGGAGGCGCTGGAAAAGTCCCTGGATAATGCCTCCAAGGCCGGCTGGGAGGTGTTCGCTGTTCTTCCACATGTAGACACAGTTATTGTAGTCGCCAGACGGGCGGCGACGTAACGTCCTTTTGGTACACCCTAAACCTGTCAGTTGCATTGGGAAAACCGTATGAACGAGCTTGAAGCCCAGAAGCAACGGCGTTTGAGGCTTCCCAGATCTCTGCCGCTGGATTGCACCCCGAGGGAAGTCCGCCAGCAGTGGAGCATTCATAGCTGGAGGGCCGTTGCATATCGGTCTGGCCGAAGTGGCCGCGATTTCTTTTGCAACGATTGGGTAAAGGCTGAACTGGATCATTCGAGTCAGTGGCGGCCAGCCCCGGCGGTCGAGCGGACGGATACCGCGCTATCGCACGGTACCGCCGCTCACCGCCATCAGCGTTGGCCGTCGGAGTTAGGCGATAGGTAACGTATGGGGTGGAACTTCAAGGAAGGGACGGAACAGTATTCCCGTCCCGGTAGGCGTAAGGTTGGGATTTTTCTCGTCGGGCTGTTTGCTGCACTGCTACTCTTGCGTCTCTACAATTGGTCGCAGGGATCGGACAGTATCTATAGATCCTCGGCACCTGCCGCCATGCTTTTGCTCGGCATTGGTTATCTATTGCCAAGTCGTGGCCTGCTGTATTACCTGCTCTCCGCAATCGGTCTATTGCTCCTAATCGTGACCTTGATAGTAGCTATCTTAATGCCTTCGGAGATGTTTCGTTAGGCATGGCACGAGGCTGAGGATCACCTACCTCCGCGGTGGCTTTAGTGCTCGGTTGCCGACCTGGAAGTAAGTATCCCCCGGCAGAGCCGGGGCTTTAAATTTGGGAGCCGCTCAAAGCGGCTGGAAGGGGTCGCTAACGACCCGGACTGCTTCTCGGCCAGCATCCTGCTGGAGTGCCGGCGCGATTATCCAACTGGGGAGGTCGAGACGCGGGTGGAGCAGCTCTGACGGGAGCTGCTAGCATGCCCGATCATGCGAAACACTCCAAGACGTCATCCGGTAAGACCCGTCCTTCCCCATCTCCAGAGTCGCATCTCCCCATTCCTCTTCCTTCTCCTGACCGCCGGCTCGGCGTTCGCCGTGGGGCCGACCCTCGTCCACCCGGCCAGCTCGGGGACGGAGCACGTCTCCCTCCCCTACTTCGACTGGGACGACTTCACCAGCCACCCCTATGTGGGGAGCTACGAGATCCAGATCGACGATTCGTCGAGCTTCGCCTCGCCGGTGGCGAGCGCGACGATCCCGGCGCTGATCAGCTTCTACAGCCCTCATGAGGAGCTGGCCGCGGGCACCTGGTACTGGCGGGTGCGCTACCAGCCGGCGACGGGCGCGCCGTCCGACTGGTCCCAGAATCAGTTCACGATCGGTTCGGCCTATGTGGTCGACGTGGTCGACACGGACGGATGGACGGAGATCCGGGCCAAGCTCGCCACCGCCCTCGCCTATGGCGAGCTGAACGGGCAGTTCGTGGAGCTGCGCTTCCCCGAGAACGAAACCTTTCATCTGGAGCAGGACTACGATGCGCTGGACGAATCGACGGAGTACCTCTTCCATGTCCAGGACTACGACAACCTGATCATCAACGGCCGCGGCTCGACGCTCGTGATCCGCGCCACCGGGCCGACGTGCGGGCTGTTCTTCGCACAGGCGGCGTCCCACCTCCAGCTCAAGGATCTCACCCTGGACTATGAGACGGATTCGCTCAGCCAGTTCGGCGGCACGATCGTGGCGATCGACGACGACGGGATCGGCGATACGGGCCACCGCGATGCGGTCACGAACATCCCGACTCCGGCTTCCGGGACGGGGACGCGGGGATTCACGGTCGAGGTCGATCCGGCCGTCTATCAGAACCTCGCCGAGTTCGCGTCGTACGACACCGGCTTCTTCGTCGACGCCGCGCACCACCAGCGCATCGGCCGGCAGGGCGTGGCGTACACGATGACCGAGACCTGGCAGGACGCGAGGATCGGATCGAGCGACCAATATTACTTCCAGGAGTCGTCCTCGACCTGGTGGAACCGCTATGCGGGCGAGCTCAAGGTCGGCGATCACTTCGTCTCCACGGAGCGCGGCGGCGACGTGATCCTGCTGTTCAACAATGTCAACGACTTTGTCGCGAACGGCGTCACGGCTCTCGGCAGCCGCGGACGCTATTTCATCGTCCGCAAGGAGAACTCGACCTTCAACCGGTCGATCGACAACCATTTCCTCCGCACCCAGGACCGCATCGTCGGCGGGCCGTCGGGCGGCGTGAACAACCATGGCAGCCAGTCCTGGTACGAGGGCACGACGTTCGAGTGGACGCGGGACGACTCGTTCCACACCACCAAGGGGTCCGAGGTGGTCCTCCTGAATTCCGCGATCACGGGCGCGTTCCGCAACTCGGCCTGGATTCAGGACGACCGCTCCTGGGTCGAGGGGAACACGATCAGCCATGCCGGCACCGACGCGATCGCGCTCGGAGGGTCCGGGATCGACTCCGAATACGGAGACGACACGCAGGTCGACGTCGCCTTGATCAAGAACAACACGATCCTCTCGCCCCGCCAGGCCGGAATCGTCTCGCGTCCCCCGGGAGACGGCGCTCCCGTCTCCAACAACCAGTACGTCACCGTGACCGGCAACACGGTCCGCGACCACCAGAGCGACGAGGCGCTGCTGCTCGACTACCTGGCGGACTCGACGGTTTCCAACAACAAGGTCGAGAGCACGGGTGTCCTTCTCTATCCGTTCAACGCGGCCTGGCGGCTTTACTCGGACCCGGCCCTCCAGATCGGCATCCACGTGGAAGACGACGCCGAGGATCTCTCGGGGACCGGCAACGAGGTGACGGACCCGCGGATCCTCTGTGCGGATCGGCTGGTCGTCGAGCCGGGCGCGAGCAACATCAGCCTGGGGCTGTCCGGGCCGTCCTCGGGTCTCCATGAGAGCTGGAGATGCGCGTCGGTGAGCGCGTTCACGGCTCCCGGCACCCTGGCCGGCGACCAGACGTGGACAATCAATGCGAACAACTTCAAGGTGGAGGTGCTCGACAGCACGCCCCTGGGCTCCCGGTCGTTCGGGCGGACGACCAGCGACGTCCTTCCCGGCAAGTCCGCGACGGCGCTCGACACGCACACGACCGTCCTTCCCCAGACGCTCACGCCCGGCACGAAGGGCATCCGGCTGCAGGCGCGGTTCGTCTTCAACGCGCTGACGACGTCCGGGCGCGGCGACGTGCGCTTCGGCGTCGAGAATTCCTCGACCGGTCAGCTCTACGCCGTCGGCCTGAGCGCCACGACGACGGCCTCGCCGGTGACCTTCTATGGCGTGTCGACGGGCAACGCCGCCGATGTCGGCACCGCGGGCGACCAGACCACCAGCGGCGTCTGGCAGGTGGACGCGACCTTCCGCCGGGTCAGCTCGACGAGCACGACCGTCACCTACACGGTGACGAGGCCGAACGGCTCCCCCTACACCGGAACGGCCAACCTCTCCGCGGCCGTGGGCACCTCGGCGACGTTCGACGAGGGCTCGATCGCCTTCAAGCAGCGGGGCCAGGTGATCTTCGACTGGATTCAGGTCACGGCCGTCGACTGAGCCTCTCTTCGGCTCCCCTCTCTTCCGCTCACCGGAGAGTGGGGAGCCCTCGACGGCGCAGGCCCACTTCGCCCTCGACGTCAACGGCTGGTTCGAAGAGTAGACGCCCTCGGGTGCATCACCGGGGTTCCACGTGGTGTAGACTCCTCCGGACTCTTGAGAATTAAAGATAGGCGTGATCCGCCGAGCCAGCCCAGGTTTGGTGCGATCGATGGAGGAGCCGGCATGAAGTTTAGAACCGATCGTTTGGCCATGATCCTGCCGTTGCTGGGCCTGCTGGCCCTGCCTGGCGCAGCCGCCGCCCAGGTGGCGGCTGAGTACAACAGCGAGCTCGGCACGCTGAGCTTCGCCGAGGGTGGGCTGGTGGCCCGACCCCTCATCGAGTCTGTCGAGGACATTCAGGGTTCCCTCTCCCCGGCCGTGGCGTCCAACTGGGCGGAGATGCGCGCCCGGGGCGAGTGGACCGCCAGCGTCGACAAGCGCACGGGCTTCGTCGACTTTGCCGAAGGCTCCGGGATCTCCTTTGTTCCGGGCCGCGGCAACGACCTCGTCCTGGCGGCCGGCGAGAAGAAGCCGACCCTGGACACGCTCGACGGCATCAGCCGCGCGTTCCTCCCTCGTGTCGCCCCCATGCTCGGCGTCGACGCCAAGTCGCTGAAGCTGGACCGCGACCGGTCGGGCAGCCCGTCGGAGTACCTCTGGTACGTCGACTACGACCTCCTGCATGACGGCCTGACGATCGACGGTGCCCGCGTCATCTTCCGGGTCAACCACGGCAACCTGATCCAGTTCGGCACTGAGAACCTGCCGTCGCCCCGCGCCAAGGCGCCCGCGGCGAAGCTGGACCGCAACCAGGCCCTCTCCGTGGTCGCCGACTACATCGGCGGCTTCCGCGCGGCGGACTCGTTCGTCGACAACGGCACCCAGCGCCTGCTGACGACCGCCATCAACGACAGCCGCTTCAACGACGGCTTCGAGCTCGGGAACGGCCGCGGCCTGACCCGCATCTGGCAGTTCGTCTTCCGGCGCGACGGCGACAACGGCACGTGGCGCGCCCGCGTCGACGCCGCCAGCGGCAAGATTCTCGAGTTCCGGGACATCAACGACTATGTCTCGGCGCAGGCGACCGGCGGCGTGAAGTTCCTCGGCACGCCCATCGTGCGGCCGATGCCCTTCACCAACCTCTCCTCCGGCGGCTTCACCAACTCGGCCGGCGTCTACAACTACATCAGCGGCTCGGTCACGTCGTCGCTCAACGGCCAGTACGTGAAGATCACCGACAACTGCGGCGCCATCTCCCAGGCCTCCGACGTCGCCGGCAATCTCCTCTTCGGCACCTCGGCCGGCACGGACTGCACCACCCCGGGCAACGGCGGCGCGGGCAACACCCATTCCGCCCGCACCCAGTTCTACCATGCCAACCGTGCCAAGGAGATCGGCCGCGGCTGGATCACCCGCCCCTGGCTGACCGCCCAGCTCACGGCCAACGTCAACATCAACAACACCTGCAACGCCTTCTGGAACGGCTCGACCATCAACTTCTACCGGTCGGGCGGCGGCTGCGGC
>JANMTS010000145.1:0-11335 GCA_031390755.1 Holophagales bacterium | reverse complement strand
GTGCGGGAATGGAAGGCTCGGGGTGACGTCGTCGCTATGACCGGAGACGGCGTCAACGACGCGCCGGCTTTGCGCGAAGCACACATCGGCATCGCGATGGGGCAAGCCGGCACCGAGGTGACGCGTGAGGCCTCGGACATGATCCTCACCGACGACAACTTCGCGAGCATCGTCGCGGCCGTACAAGAGGGCCGCGGCATCTACGACAACATCCAGAAGACGCTCGTGTACCTGCTGGCTGGCAACGTCGGCGAGCTCGCCGTGATGCTCGGAGCCGCCGCCGTTGGCCTCCCGCTTCCGCTCCTTCCGCTCCAGCTCTTGTGGATCAACCTGGTCACCGACGGGCTTCCCGCGCTGGCCCTGGTCGGGGATCCCATGCCGGACGGCCTGCTCCGCCGGCGGCCCCGGAAGCCGGACGAGCCCATGCTCGGCAGGCCGCAGTGGACCACCGTCATCGTGACGGGATTGCTGGAGGCCGCGGTCACGCTGTCCGTTTTCGTGTGGGCGCTCAACTCGCGGGGGCTCGGCGAGGCCAGGGACCTGGCGTTCTCCGTGCTCGTATTCGGGGAGCTGTTCCGCGCCTTCGCTGCCCGCAGCACCACGCGGCTGTTCTGGGAGGTGGGCGCGTTCACCAACCTGCGCCTCGTGGCCGTGGTCCTCGTTTCAGTTCTGGTCCAGTTCGGTCTGCACCACATCCCCTTTACCCAGACCCTCCTCGGCACAAGTCCCCTTTCCGCAACGGATTGGGCCCTGATGGGCGCGCTGGGACTGATCCCCGTGTCCGTCCTCGAATGCTGGAAGCTGGTACGCCGGATCACCGCGCGGTCTCCAACCCAAGGAGCAGGTGGCTGAAGAAATGACCAAATCCATGAAGCCCGTCGAAGCGATCAGGTCGCAGCCGGCCGGTCCGGGCCGGGCCGGCCGTCCCCTCGCGGACGAGGAGGTTCGGCAGATCGACGCCTACTGGCGGGCGGCGAACTACCTCTCGGTGGGCCAGATCTATCTGCTGGACAACCCCCTGCTCCGCGAGCCCCTCCAACCGGAGCACGTGAAGCCCCGGCTGCTCGGGCACTGGGGCACGACGCCCGGGCTCAACTTCATCTACGCTCACATGAACCGCGTGATCAGGAACCGGGACCTGAACGCGATCAACGTGATCGGTCCCGGACACGGCGGGCCGGGGCTGGTGGCCAACGCCTATCTCGAGGGCACGTACACCGAGGTCTACCCGAGCATCACCCGGGACGCCGAAGGGATGAGGAAGCTGTTCCGCCAGTTCTCGTTCCCCGGCGGCATCCCCAGCCATGTGGCACCCGAGACACCGGGCTCGATCCACGAGGGCGGGGAGCTGGGCTACGCCCTGGCCCACGCCTACGGCGCCGCGTTCGACAATCCCGATCTGCTCGTCTGTTGCGTCGTCGGCGATGGCGAGGCCGAGACCGGCCCGCTCGCCGCGAGCTGGCATTCGAACAAGTTCCTCAATCCGGCGAGAGACGGCGCGGTGCTCCCGATCCTGCACCTGAACGGCTACAAGATCGCGAGTCCCACGGTGCTGGCCCGGATCCCCGGGCACGAGCTCCGGTCCCTCCTCGAGGGGTACGGCCACCACGTCTACGTCGTCGAAGGCGACGATCCGCCGGCGATGCACCAGCAGATGGCGGCGGTCCTCGACGAGGTGATCCAGGAGATCCAGGGCATCCAGCGGGCCGCGCGGGAGCACCGGGACGGCTCCCGGCCGCGCTGGCCGATGATCGTGCTGCGTACGCCGAAGGGCTGGACCGGTCCGAAGGAGGTCGACGGGCAGCCGGTCGAGGGGACCTGGCGCTCCCATCAGGTGCCGATGGCCGAGGTCCGCGTGAACGCGGAGCACCGGGCGCTCCTGGAATCCTGGCTGAAGAGCTACCGGCCCGAGGAGCTGTTCGACGAGGACGGGGCTCTGGTGGCCGAGCTGGCCCAGCTCCCGCCGAAGCGCCACCGCCGGATGAGCGCCAACCCGCGGTCGAACGGTGGGCTGCTCCTGCGCGACCTCGCGCTGCCGGACTTCCGCACCTACGGCGTCGAGGTGACGAAGCCGGGCACCACGTTCAGCGAGGCCACCCGGGTTCTCGGCGGCTTCCTGCGCGACGTGATCCGCCAGAACCCGGAGACTTTCCGGCTGTTCGGTCCCGACGAGACCGCTTCGAACCGGCTCTCGGCGGTCTTCGAGGCGAGCGACCGGGCCTGGAACGCCGAGCGCCTGCCGACCGACGACCACCTCTCGCCCGATGGCCGGGTGATGGAGGTGTTGTCGGAGCACCTGTGCCAGGGATGGCTGGAGGGCTATCTGCTCACCGGCCGGCACGGACTGTTCAATTGCTATGAGGCTTTCATCCACATCGTGGACTCGATGTTCAACCAGCACGCCAAGTGGCTGAAGGTGACGAGGGGCATCCCGTGGCGGCGGCCGCTCGCCTCGCTGAACTACCTGCTGACCTCCCACGTATGGCGGCAGGACCACAACGGGTTTTCCCACCAGGACCCCGGGTTCATCGACCATGTGGTGAACAAGAAAGCCGAAATCATCCGGGTCTATCTGCCGCCCGACGCCAACTCGTTGCTGTCCGTGACCGATCATTGCCTGCGCAGCCGCCACTACGTGAACGTCATCGTTGCCGGCAAGCAGCCGTCGCTGAGCTGGCTGTCGATGGAGGAGGCAATCTCGCATTGCACCCAGGGGGCGGGCATCTGGGGGTGGGCCAGCAACGACCAGGACGCCGAGCCCGACGTGGTGATGGCCTGCTGCGGGGAGATTCCCACGCTGGAGACGCTCGCCGCGGTCGACCTGATCCGCCAGCACCTGCCCGAGCTCAAGGTCCGGGTCATCAACGTGGTCGACCTGATGCGCCTCCAGCCCTCTTCCGAGCACCCCCACGGGATGTCCGACGCCGAGTTCGACTCGCTTTTCACCACGGACACGCCAACCGTCTTCGCCTACCACGGCTACCCGTGGCTGATCCACCGGCTCGCCTACCGCCGGACGAACCACAAGAACCTGCACGTACGGGGGTACAAGGAGGAAGGCACCACGACCACGCCGTTCGACATTGTCATGCTGAACGACCTGGACCGCTTCCACCTGGTGATGGACGTGATCGACCGGGTGCCAGGACTTTCCTCCACCGCGGGGCACGTGCGCCAGCTCATGAGCGACCGGCGTCTCGAATGCAGGGCCTACACCCGCTTGCACGGCGAGGACGAGCCCGCGGTGCGGGACTGGACCTGGCCCTACTAGGTCGGCAAGGCGGCATGCGTATCCTGGTCGTCAATGCCGGTTCCAGCAGCCTGAAGCTGCGGGTGCTCGGCCCGGATGACACCGTGGTGGTCTCCGAGGATCTTTCGGCTCCCGGCGGCCAAGCAGAGGACGCAGCCGTCGCTCACTGGATCCAGAACCTGCCTCCGGTCGACGCGGTGGGGCACCGCATTGTCCACGGCGGGACGGCGTTCTCCGAAGCCGTGGTCATCGATCGCGCCGTCGAAGAACGGCTTCGGGCGCTCACCGACTTGGCTCCCCTCCACCAACCGAGCTCGCTGGCCGCGCTGCAGGTGGTGAGCGCGGCCCTCCCCACCGTGCCGGTGGTGGCCTGCTTCGACACGGCGTTCCACGCGGCGATGCCCGCCGCCGCGACCACCTACGCCCTGCCGCTGGAGTGGCGGAAGCGGTGGGAGCTCAGAAGGTACGGCTTTCACGGCCTGTCCCACGCCTACGCGTCCCGGCGCGCCGCCGAGTTGCTCGGACGCTCGCCGGACGGGTTGCGAGTGGTCACGTGTCATCTCGGGGCCGGGGCCTCGCTCGCCGCTGTCCTGCACGGCCGCTCGGTCGATACGACGATGGGTTTCACCCCGCTGGAGGGTCTCGTCATGGCCACCCGGTCGGGAAGCGTCGATCCCGGGCTGTTGCTGTGGCTTCAGGAGCACGCCGGGATGCCCGCTGCCGAGCTGGCGGCGACCCTCGAGCACCGTTCGGGCCTCCTCGGGCTGGCCGGCACGGCGGACATGCGGGTGATCGTCGCCTCGGCCGAAGCGGGCGATTGCGCCGCCGGTCTGGCTCTCGACGTGTACGTGCATCGGCTGAGGGCGGCGATCGCCGCGATGGCCGCGTCGATGAACGGGATGGACGGGCTCGTGTTCACAGGGGGAGTCGGCGAGAACGCCCCGGCCGTGAGGCAGCGGGCCGCCCAGGGACTCGCCTTCCTCGGTGTTGAGCTGGACAGCGAACGCAACTCGACCGCTCGCCCCGATATCGAGATCGGCGCTGAGGGCGCCCGGGTTCGCACGTTCGTGATCGCGGCGCGCGAGGACCTGCAGATCGCTCGCGAGGTCCGGCAGGTTCTCCGTCCGGTCTAGCTTAGCTGCTAGCTACTGCTCGCCAGCCCCCTCGGCGGGGTCCGCCACTGGCGACTGACGCGGCGTTGCCCCTATTTCGTCACGGGGTTACGGCGTGCTGGATTTGCGAATGGCTGGCTATGAGGAGACCACACGATGCCCCATGCCTGAGCACGAACATCCCCCAACAACCGAACATTCGCCTAGCCACTGGCGCGGATCGCTGCTGAGCCGCGGCCCCGCCCGCCCGCATAGGCGGGGAAGACCACCCCGGCGCGTCTGACAACCACCCGCCCGAGCGGCGACGGATCGGTGCTCCGGTCCCTATACTCTTCGCCATGAGGCACACTGGACGGATGATCCCCTTCGTAGCCGGCTGCCTCGCGCTGGTGCTCGGGATGCCGGGGCTTCTCTTGGCCGGTTGCCCGGCCTGCGCGGCCACGGTGGTCCCCACTGCTCCAGACTGCCACGAAAGAAGCGGGCCGGAGCAGCTCCTTCCGGCTTGCTGCGGTGGCAGCTCGGCCACGGCCGGCTGCTGCGGCGAGATGAAGGTGCCGGAGACCACACCCGGCCTCGAGACCGTTGCTGCCAAAGCGGCGTCGTCGCCCGCTCCCCTCACCCAGGCTCCGGTCGCGGTCGCAGGTGTGCACGAAGCGCCGGCGAGACCGGTGCGCCTCGCCGGCGGACCCCTCTTGTATGAGAGCGCCGGTCTGTACACCCTCCATTCGGTCCTGCTGATCTGATCGCTCCTCACGGTCGACATCCCCGCCCGCGGCCTTTGTGCGCCGCCAGGGCTTCGAAGGATCTTTTCAACCAAGTTGAGGAGCATCATGCGACGTACGATTCCCATTCCCAACAAGAGCACCTTGCTCGTGCTGGCGGCCCTGGCCGCCCTCCCTCTGCTGTCCGCCTGCGGCGGCTCCGAGCCTGCTCCGGCCGTGGCGGAGCGCACGCCTGCGCCCGTCGCCGCGGTCGCGGCCGAGCCCGCCCCGCCCGTGGCCGTTCCTACCCCGCTCCCGCCGCAGCCGTTCACGGCCGGTCCCGCGACGATCCAGCCGGCGTCCTCGACCCGGGACTTCCGGGCCGAGGCGGCGAAATACATCGGCTACTACAACTCCTATCGTTTGACGCCTGACCAGGAAGAGATCAAGAACACGGCTCTCACCCGGATGCCCGCCCCTTGCTGCGACGACAACACGATGGCCACCTGCTGCTGCCCGTGCAACATGGCCAAGGCGGTCTGGGGCCTCTCGGCGCACCTGATCGTCGAGGAGGGCTACGACGCCGATCGCCTGGAGAAGACCGTGCGCGGCTGGCTGGCCGATGCCAATCCGAATGGCTTTTCGGGACAAGCCTGCTACAAGGGCGGCTGTACCCGCTCGTTCGACCAGGACGGCTGCGGCGGAATGATCGAGGGCTATGTCTTCTGAGGTCACGGCTTCAAAGATCGGAGGATCACCATGAAAGGCTCATTTCAGACGGTCGTTCTGCTCCTGGCGGTGCTAGGGTCAGCCTGCGTCGGTTCCGGCCATGGCGCAACCCGCACCGGCCCTCGCGCCCGCGAGCCCCAGTTCCCGGCGGTGGCCGTCGATCGCTTCACGGTCGTGGCGCAGCCGGTCTGGCGCGCACAGGTGCCCACTGCCGGCGAGGATCTCTCCTGGATGCTCGCTGATTGGGCGACATCCGAGGCTGAAAAGAGCCTGCTGTCAAGGCGAGTTGCCGCCTCCGTCCAGCGCACGGTTACGCGAAGCGGGCAAAAGCAGGCGCGGCTGTCTGGTGAGGTCATCATGCCCGTATCGCTCCCTCCCAACTTGAAAGGTCTGTCCGCGGCCGGATCGGACGGC
The DNA here is from genome assembly GCA_031390755.1 of Holophagales bacterium. Taxonomy (GTDB): domain Bacteria; phylum Acidobacteriota; class Thermoanaerobaculia; order Multivoradales; family UBA5704; genus DATMER01. The sequence continues at coordinate 5,129 of JANMTS010000145.1, read as the reverse complement.
AGTCTTGCGACAGCTGTCCGGCTCGTCGACGAGGAGGGACGAACCCTCGGGGAAGGGACCGCCAGCGTGGACTGGGATGACGTCCGCTGGCTGAGGGGAACGAAGTACAAGCGGCCCAGACCTGTGAACGAGGCTCTCTCCGACGCGGCGCGCAAGGCGGTGGACCTCGCCATCCGGCAACTTCGGAAGTCGTTGGGAGGTTGAAGTGAGAATCTTCCCGGATGCGCGCTGGTGGCAGGTCCCCGAGATCCGTCTCGCTGCCTGGGGAGCGCTCTTGAACGGCGTTTGGGAGTTTCTGCAATCCCCGCTCTATGGCGATCACGCGCGAGGCGGGTTCTACGTGCTCTGGACGCGGCTGCACTGCACCGGCGGGGACGTGCTCATCCTGCTCGGGGCGTTCTGGATCACGTCGCTCGCCTTCCAGTCGCGGCGCTGGTGGGCCGGGCCCCGCTGGGGAGCCGTCCTCCTGTTCCTGCTCCTCGGCCTCGGCTATACGGCCTGGAGCGAGCTCTACAACACACAGGTTCGGGGAGCCTGGGAGTACGCCCCTGCCATGCCGCTCATGTTCGGCTTGGGGGCGGCGCCTCTGCTCCAGTGGGTTCTCCTGCCCCCCGTCGTTCTGGCCCTGATGGGCCGCACAAGGAGTCGATTGCCATGAACGCGGGAGCGGCGCCGGACCGCTCTCCGGCGCCGCTCCTATGATGGTAGCGTGTCAAGATGAACGATCACGCTCATCATCACCCGGCTCCCGCCGAACCTGCCAAGGCCGCTCCCGGAGCGAACGTCTACACCTGCCCCATGCACCCCGAGGTCCGGCAGGACCGCCCGGGGTTCTGCCCCAAGTGCGGGATGGCCCTGGAGCCGGTGCTCGGAGCCCCGGCCCCGGCGAGGACGGAATGGACCTGCCCGATGCACCCGGAGATCGTCCGCGACAAGCCGGGAAACTGTCCGATCTGCGGCATGGCCCTGGAGCCGCGCACGGTCACGAGCGCGGAGGAGCAGGAGAACCCCGAGCTGCGCGACATGACGCGCCGGTTCTGGGTCAGCGTGGTGCTGTGCCTGCCGCTGCTGCTGATCGCCATGGCTCCCCACCTCGGATGGAACCTCTTCGAGGGGATCGCCTCAACGCGGACCTTCAGGTGGGTCGAGCTGATCCTCGCCACACCGGTCGTGCTCTGGGGTGGCTGGCCCTTTTTTGTCCGCGGCTGGTACTCGCTGGTCCATCGCAGCCTGAACATGTTCACCCTGATCGCGCTCGGCGTGGGTGTCGCCCACGTCTACAGCGTCGTCGCCACACTGGCGCCGGGTCTGTTCCCGCCGGCCTTCCGCGACGAGCATGGAGAGGTCGGCGTCTACTTCGAGGCGGCCGCGGTCATCGTGGCCCTCGTCCTGCTCGGGCAGGTGATGGAGCTGCGGGCGCGCAGCCGCACGGGAGCGGCCATCAAGGCGCTCCTCGGCCTGGCTCCGAAGAATGCGCGCCGAATCCGCGAGGATGGAACGGAGGAGGACGTCCCTCTCGACCAGGTCCAACCCGGCGACCGCCTGCGCATCCGGCCCGGTGAGAAGGTGCCCGTAGACGGCATCATCGAGGAGGGAGCGAGCGCCGTTGACGAGTCCATGGTCACCGGCGAGTCGTTCCCCGTGGAGAAACGGCGGGGCGACAAGGTGGTCGGGGCGACCGTCAACGGCACCGGCGCCCTGGTGATGCGCGCCGAGCGGGTCGGCTCGGAGACGCTGCTGGCGCAGATCGTCCGCATGGTCGGGGAGGCGCAGCGCAGCCGAGCTCCGATTCAGCGGCTGGCCGACCAGGTCTCGGGCTGGTTTGTCCCGCTCGTCGTGGGGATTGCGGTCGCTACCTTCATCGTCTGGGCTGTGGCCGGGCCCGCGCCAGCCATGGCCTACGCGATCGTCAACGCGGTTGCAGTCCTCATCATCGCCTGCCCCTGCGCCCTGGGGCTCGCCACGCCGATGTCCATCATGGTTGCGACTGGGAAGGGAGCGACCTCCGGAGTGCTCTTCCGCGATGCCGAGGCGATCGAGGTTCTGCGGAAGGTGAACACTCTCGTGGTGGACAAGACGGGCACGCTCACCGAGGGAAAGCCCAAGCTGATCTCCGTCCTCCCGGCCCCGGGATTCGAGGAGAAAGACCTCCTGCGCCTCGCGGCGGGACTGGAGAAAGGCAGCGAGCACCCGCTGGCCGCGGCTATCGTCGCCGGAGCGCAGGAGCGCGGCGCCGGTTCGGCCACCTCCTCCAGCTTTGAATCCGTCACCGGCAAAGGGGTGAAAGGGACAGTCGAGGGACGGGCGGTGGCGCTCGGCAACCTCGCGCTGATGAAGGATCTCGGCGTCAGCCTCGGCGATCTCGAGGCGAGAGCCGACGAGATGCGCCGCGACGGCCAGACCGTGATGTTCGTGGCGGTCGACGGCAAGCCCGCCGGTCTGGTCGGCGTGGCCGATCCGATCAAGGAGAGCACGCCGGAGGCGCTCCGGCAGCTCCGCGAGGCGGGCCTGCGGATCGTCATGCTCACCGGCGACAGCCGCACCACCGCCGAAGCCGTGGCGCGCAAGCTTGGGCTCGACGAGGTGATCGCCGAGGTGTTGCCGGACCAGAAGGTCGCCGTCGTCGAGCGGCTGCAGAAGGAAGGCCGAGTCGTGGCCATGGCCGGTGACGGCATCAACGACGCCCCGGCCCTGGCCCGCGCGGAGGTGGGGATCGCCATGGGCACCGGCACCGACGTTGCGATGGAGAGCGCCGGGGTGACCCTGGTCAAGGGCGACTTGCGCGGCATCGTCCGGGCGCGGCGGCTGAGCGAGGCGACGATCCGCAACATCCGGCAAAACCTCTTCTTCGCCTTCATCTACAACGCCCTCGGCGTACCGGTCGCGGCGGGTATCCTCTACCCCGTCTTCGGGATCCTGCTCGACCCGATCTTCGCCGCGGCGGCGATGAGCTTCAGCTCGGTGTCCGTCATCGCGAACTCGCTGCGGCTGCGGATGCTCGACCTGTAGGTGAGCGCTGTTCAGTTCGCCGTCAGCTCATCCCGAGCGAAACGACCTCGCCTGTCTTGCGGTCGATGACTACGAACGACACCTGGCCGAGATGGGTTGAGCTGACCTCCATGCTGCCCTTGTAGAAGGTCACTCTCCAGACCGGCCGGCCTTCTTCTGTCTCCTTGACCGCCTCGATCCTGTCGGGCTCGAAGTTGATGTTCTGATGGGCGATCTCGATGGCGCGCTCCCGGGAAATCTCCTGGCCGGCGCCTTGCGACGCGCAGGCGGCGAGCACCATCAAGGAAAGGATGAGAAAAGCGAGGGCCTTCTTCATAAGGTCGGACTCCTTTGCGCCTGGCGCCCGGGGGCGTGTCTGGATAAAAATCGGGCTCCATGAGGAGCCCCCGAAGATCCGAGAACCTGGTCTCAAAAAGCAGGACATGAGTTTGTCCCGCTTTTCCGGGCCGGTGCACCACCACTAGTAGAAGCATAACACTAAGGCCTGCCGGGGACGACCTCCGGAAGAGGCGAGTCAGAGGTGTACTGCGGCTCCACCACATTATGTGGGCGAGCCGCTGTGTAGAGGAATGCCCCCGCCAGCGGGGGCGAAATTCAACCTTTTGGATGCCGGAGGACACGATCATGAAGAAGAGCTTCATTGCAGCGGGTTTGCTCATCGCCGGGCTTGCCGGGAGCGCCGCGCAGGCGCACCAGTGGGGTTGCTGGATTCAGGCGGACCGGAATGTGAGGATCCGCAATGCCTCAGGCGGGTCTACCGCGCAATCGGCGATCAACGATTGGAACAGCATGACCATCCTCAACATCAGCGCGGTCAGCTCGGGCGAGGAGACCTACGTCTTCAACGCCAACTCCGGCGCCACCGGTTGGGGCGGTCTCGCCAGCATCACCAACTACAGTGGTTGCACCATCCTCCGGGCCACCGCTCAGGTGAACACCTACTACTACTCGTCGACCTCGACCTCCGCCCGCGGCGTCCACTGCCAGGAGATCGGCCACACCTTCGGCCTCGATCACTCCAATGACGGCGGCTGCATGGGCGCTGGCTACTGGTACAGCGTCGCCAACGCCTACAGGCCGGTCTCCCACAACGTCACCGACATCGGCAACATGTACGCCAATCGGTTCTCCGCCGGCTCGGCCGTCCCGATGGTCGGACCCGAAGTGGGTGCGCCGCGCATCCACGCCGCCTGGTACCACAATCCCCGCACCCTCCGTGAGACCAGCCGGATCGCGACCAACATCGTCGTCGCAACGGTGACCGACTTGTCCGACGGCGCCCCTATCGTGAACCGCCTCAAGGACGGCTACGTGAGCCGCATCCCCACTCAGCGGGTGTCCTTTGACATCGTCAGCAACCGCAAGGGCTCTCTCGCCGAGAACGAGACCTTCGTCCTGTTCCAGAACGGCAACGAGGAGAACCGCTTCGACGAGGACCCGAGCTACAAGGTGGGCCACTCCTACCTGATGTTCCTGACCCCGCGCGCGGACGGCACCTATCTGGTCGTCTCTCCGCACGGCCGCTATGAGATCACCAACAAGGGATTGGTCCCGGCGACCGAGAAGGGCTTCGCCGGAAGCCTCAAGGGCGCCAGCATCGAAGACGTGATTTCCGACGTGACGCGGGGCCTCGAGGAGTAGTCGAGTCTTCCGCCTGCCCCCAGGTGCGTCGGTGTTGCAATCTCCCCGCCGACGCACCTGGAGCCTTGTTTCTATACCCTTCAAGCTCCTGCTGGCCCCTCCTTGTCTGTCTCTTCCCTGTCTTCTGACGGCGATGGCCCAACGCTAGAAGGCGTATCGGAGTTGAGCGAGCAGGTCAGGCGCTTGCGCACATCGCGGGGCACTTCCAACTCTGCCGCCGTAGTGGCGAAGGTATGCCGAGTCGCGTCATAGAGGCGCAGTCCATCAGGAAACTCGGCACGGGCCACCAGCCGGTCCCAGATGGGGGCCAAATGATTGAGAGGAGTCTCAGGGAACCTCCCGTTGAAGACGAAGGGGCCAACCTGTTCGAGCCCTGTGATCACGTCAACGGCTGCCTGCCCAAGGTAGACGGCCCGAGGGCCGGTCTTGGCTTCGCCGAGGTTCCAACGCCGGGCCGAGAGATCGATGGCATCCCAGCG
>JANMTS010000140.1:0-23157 GCA_031390755.1 Holophagales bacterium | reverse complement strand
ACGGCGTTTGAGGCTTCCCAGACCTCTGCCGCTGGATTGCACCCCGAGGGAAGTCCGCCAGCAGTGGAGCATTCATGGCTGGCGGGCCGTTGCATATCGGTCTGGCCGAAGTGGCCGCGATCTCTTTTGCAACGATTGGGTAAAGATTTCTTACGGCCTCCACGCGGACGATGCAAGATTCCTGAATCCAGTGACTTAGAAAGTCTAGAGGTGGGAGGGCCGGCTGTCAATGCTTCCTCTGGCCTGGCGGACCTACATCCCTATCATGGCAATGGCTTGGCGGATGGACTGCATGTCAGCGGTCAACATGCAGGCTTCAACGCCAGCAGGAGAGAAATCTGGGAAGTAGCTGACTGACTGGGCCCAGTGCCCGACTCTTCGGCAGCATAGGAGGCTCCCAAGATGGGCGGCATGTGGGTGCGGCGGGCCACCCATCGTAGGGAGAAAAACCACTTTCCCGCCCTCGGGACCCTCTGTGGACGGTCGGTGCGGGCATCTTACCGGGCTTTTCCGTTCGCACGAGCATGGCGGCGACCTCCAAAGAATTCGGCCGGGGTCTCATTCCATCTGGAACGGCTCGCATCCCAAAAGGAATGAGCTCCTACCTTCTGGAATGGCCGCCATCCCAAATGGGATGGAGCCTCGGGAAGAAGGGATGGCCTCTCGGGTAACAGGAATGGCGGCCATCCCTTTCGGGATGGCTCCTCGGGTAACAGGGATGGCGTCCATCCCGTTTGGAATAGCTCCTCGGGCATCGGGGATGGCGTCCATCCCGTTTGGGATAGCTCCTCGGACATCGGGGATGGCGTCCATCCCTTCTGGGATGGCTCCTCGGACATCGGGGATGGCGTCCATCCCGTCTGGGATGGCCCCTCGGCGAACGGCGTCTGCCCTCGCCCGCGCGGCGCTCAGGGCTCAGACGTGCAGTACGCCTCCGTCTCGAACGACCCCACCACCTCCACCGTCGCCGGGGCCATCACCACGAACTCGCTCTGACCGTGGTGCAGCCCGTCGGTCTGGCCCCAGTCGTAGGTGTAGCCCAGCGAGGTCCACGGGTAGCCTCCCTGCGGACCCGAACAATGCAGTTGGCGCCAGGTGGAGCACATCCACTGGAGATGGCCCGCGGTCACGGAAGCGAAGGCTCCGGAGGTCTGCCGGCCGTCGAGCGCGTCCTGCCAGGGGCAGCCGTCGGGACAGTTCGCGGGGCTTGGACCGGCCGCCGTGAGATCGGCCTGGCACTGGGAGTCCAGGATCTCCGGGTCGGGGCAGGGGCGGAAGACCGTCGCAGCGTCGACCCAGAGGTGGAAGAAGGCCTGGCCCTGGTAGTAGCTCGTCCCGCCGTAGGGCACCGGCGGCAGGCCCAGGTTCTGGGCGATCCTCAGGTTCAGCGCGTCCCCTTTCAGGCCCAGGCCCCGGCAGAAACGCTGCCCGAACGGATAAGGCGTGAGCCAGATCGTGTCGTCCTTCGCCAGGGTGTAGGCACCCTTCGGATAGGTTCCGGCGCGCGCCCAGGTGACCATGAGAACCTGGCCGGGATGCTCGGGATCGTTCCAGCGCAGGGCCCGGTTGGAGCGCGTGAGCGGCTCCAGGGACGTCGAGATCCTGTCGGCGCTCGGCGAGGCGGTCTGCTTTGTCGCCTCCGAGTAGAGGGCCTGGCATTCAGCGGGGTCGGCAGGCGTACAGGGCGACCGGATCGGTGCGCCGGGTGCGCTCGCGCATCCCTGGAAGGCCAGGCCCAGGAGGAGAAGGCCGAGGGCTCGGTTCATCGGTGGTCGACGCTCACAAGCATGCTCCGGGTTTCCTGCCCTCGGTGTACGCCGAGGGTGCGGCTCTGGGTGCGCTCCTCCGCTTCCGCGACGAGCAGACGGCCGTCATCCTGCCGGAAGGTGAAGAGCTGATGCTGCGTGAACCTCAGGCCCGGGATGCCGATCTCGGTGGCGCGCTCCAGGGCGAGGGGATCGCCGCTGTCGTCGAGCCAGATCGAGACCTCTCCGGAGAGCGGACCCGCGTCGTCGTCCGGCCCTGCCCCCGGACGGGCGAACAGCGCGGGACGGATGACGAGCAGACGCGCCGGCCGGCCGTTCCAGTCCACCGGCCGGTCCTGGAGGAGGGTGGCCCCGTCGAGGATCACATCCAGGGTTTCCACCGGATTGGCCAGGGTCTCCGCCTCCTCCATGTCGAGAAGGTGGGGCTCCGAGGAGTTGCCCTTGCCCGAGGTCCAGAGCGAAAGCTCGGTCTTGCTGCTCAACCACTTCTGCTCAAGGCTCTTCACACCGTCTGGACCATACACGACGGTCGCCTCGCCCTTCAAGCGCGTCTTGCGCAGGTGGAGCGGCGCCGAGCCGCGGCGCTCCAGCTTCACGTCCACCAAGAGCCGGATGGGTTGATCGCTGCGCAGAGCGCTGAGGCGCGTCCGCAGATCGTCCAGCGGCTCGGCCTTCGCGGAGGCCGCCAACAACAGTCCACCTGCCAGGGTCCAGGCCAAAGCTTTTGTCGACATGACGCCGATCCTCTCGCGGGTTCCCCGCATTGGGTGCTGCCAGAATCTGCAAACGGACCCAGTGCAAGGCCAATGCCTGGCAGAACGTGTACAAAACCCGGGGGATTCGAGGGCAATCGGCGACAGACTGGAGAGAGTGCGTCCTCTGGGGAGGACGGCGGCCAGCAGGCCGTCAACCTGGGTATGGCAAATGTGTAGGGGCGGCCCTTGTGGCCGCCCGGGTGGGTGGCGGGCCGATGATTCGTCGTGGCGCGGGCAAGGGCGGCCACGAGGGCCGCCCCTACACCGGTTCGACGGCGCCGGCCTAGCCGGCCCGGCGGGCCTGGATCACAGGCTCCTCCTCCAAAACCGGCTCGAAGACCGGCTCCTTGCGCGCTTCCTCGTCGCGCTTCTGGACCCGGCTCTGGAAGTCGACGATGGCGGTCGTCGTTTCAGCCTTGTCGGCCTCGGCGGCCTCGGCGGCGAACGTGCGCAAGCCTTCGCGGATGTCGTCGACCGCCACCCCCATGCCGATGGCGACGGCGGCGGCGAACATCGCGTTGTGGATGTTCTGGGCGGACGCGCCGTCCTGGGTCGCCGGGATCTGGCGCGCCCGGAGGAGCTGAATCTGCTCCTCGCCGTTGTAGAGGACGAGCCGGGGCCCGCTGATCCCCCCCTCCAGCACCACCGCCTTGCCGCGCCCGCCGACGTGGCGCCGGACCAGCTCGTTGCGGACGTTGCGGGTGACGTAGATCGGATCGGCCGGGCTGTGCTCGGCCAGGGCGGCCACGCGCGGATCGTCCGCGTTGAGCACGCAGGAGTCCCGCGCCACCTCGACCACGGTGCGCAGGAGTTTGGCGAGCTCCCTGGACTCCGCGTTGAGCACCGCGGCGACGCCGCAGCGGTCCCAGCCGAGGCCCGAGCTCTCGAGGCCGTCGCACGACGTCTCCAGAACCGCCGCGTCGACCCGCGGATCGCGCAGCACGAGCTGGCTCGCGAGAGGGCCGGTCATGTCTCCAGGCACGGCCAGGGTGCCGTCGATGGAGACGCCGTCCGAGGTGGCCATGCCGACCGCGTGGCCGGCCTGGCTCAGGATGTGGCCGACCATGCGCGCGACGGTGGTCTTGCCGCTGCGGTTGCCGCCGCTGATCGTCGAGATGGGAATCGACGCGGGCGATCCCTCGGGGAAAAGCATGTCGAGGATCGGACCGGTCAGATGGCGCATCTTTCTCCTGCGTCCTCCCGACGATCCCAGGTACAGGCCGAGCGTGGGCGAGGCCTGGATTCCGGTGATCGCACCGCCCGCCTCCTTGTAGCTGCGGGCGATGTCCGGAGAGACGAAGCCCACGCCGCCCACGCCGAGACCGATCGCCTGCACGGCAAGCTCGGCCATGACGCGGTTGTCCTCGTGGAGGTCGGCGGTCCGGTCGGTCCGGTCGGTCCCGTTCGGCTCGGCCGCGGCGACCACCTTGCCATCGACGACGAGGATGCTGTACGCCTTCTGCCCCTCGGCCTCGTTGGGCGCCTCCTGCACGGGCAGGCCGAGCCCCTCCAGGACGCGATGGGTCAGCCGCCGGTCGGAGGCGATCTCGACGGCGATCTGACGCTCCTCGCTGGTCAGGCTCTCGTGGATGTGGCGCTGGTGCCTGCCGTGTCCGAGCTGGACGAGCGAATGATCGAGGCGGATCCACGGGATGTCCCGCCTCTCCGCCGCCTCGACCAGCGCGGCGGTCGTGGGGTCCAACGTGCAGCTCCGGGCCAGCTGGACCAGCCGGTCGAGCTCGGCGGTATAGGCGGCATGGTCGAACGGCGAGGGGTCGTGCGCCGGCCTCTCCGGCGGCAGCAGGTGGCGGATCACGCTCAGGGCGAGCCGCCCGGCCCCGAGGCCCACCGGCTCCTCGCGGTAGCTGTAGGCGACGTGGTAACGGCCACGCGGAAGATTCTCCTGCCGGGTCTTGCCGAAGCTGACCGGGGTTCCGGCGAGGCATTGCAGCTCGATCGCCAGGTGCTCCAGGACGTGCCCGAGCCACGTGCCCCGGTCTTCCCTCATCCGGAGAATGAAGCCTCCCTCCACGCCGAGACCGCAGGTGTGGTCCGAAAGGGTGGGGACAAGCTCGATCAGCCGGTCGGTAAAACCGGGCAGCTCGGCCGTCGGATGGTCTTCCAGCTCTCCGAGATCCAGCTGGAGGCGAATCATCGGCCAGAGCGCATAGGTGTTGGGACCGCGATAAACCCTTGTTTCCAGGATTTCCATGATGTTGGCTCTTATAGAGAAAATTTGGGCTCTTCTTGAGGTCGTTTTCTACTCGCCGTCGCGCCGGCTCACGGGCACCGCTTCGGCGCGGGCGGTCTCGACGACCGCCGGCTGCATGAGGGGATCGATACGCTCGGCGGACTGCGGCGGGATGCCCAGACGCTGACGAAGGTCGTAGCGGCATCCTGAGGTGAGGAAATCGAGCTTGAGGCCGAGCAGGGCCAGGGGCCGGCCGGGCTGGCCGGCGCAGCTGTCGGTGTAGCGCATGCCGGAGGCGTCGAGGATGGTGACGCCGCCGGCGCCGAGCACGCTGAGCATTCCGCTGGCGTCGACGATGGCCGCGGTGTCTTCGTCGATGCCGACGCCCAGGGGCTCGGGATTGTAGGAAAAGGCGGTGAGCAGCCTGCCGAGGCGGTCGCGCTGCCGGAAGTGGTGGTCGAGAACCAGGTTCGGCACGAGCCCGAGGCCCTTGGCGAGATGAACGAGGCGGCGACGCGGCGTCGGGCTGTCGCCGAGCGCGATCATGTGCTCGGCGAGAAGGCTGGCGCCGGCGCTGGTGCCGGCCACGACCATGCCCTGCTGATGCCGGGTGGCGATGGCCTCCGCGAGCCTGGTGCCGCCGAGCGTGGCGGAGAGCTTGAGCTGGCTGCCGCCGGTGATGAACAGCCCGGTGGCGTACTCCAGCAGGTCGAGCACCTCCTGGCCGGCGGCGTCCTCCCGGCTGTCGATGCGGAGCACCTCCACGGTCTCGGCGCGCAGGTCGAAGAACAGCTCGGCATAGCGGTCGCCGGTGTCGGGGACTTCCGCGGCCGTGGCGAGAACGACGAGGTTGGCGTCCGGCCCTCCGGCCGACTGGAGGAAGTGACGGAGGATGACGCGCTCGCGCGTCTTGTCCTCGGCGCCGCCGATCGCGATCAGGAGTCCGGGAGAGCCCGGAGGAGTCAGGTGGGGCAAAGTCTCCATGACGGAACTCTCTGGCAAGGAAGATGCCAGAGAGCTCCGATCCGGGTCAGGCTCTGCGAATCAGGCGAAGAATCAGGAGCAGAACGACGGCCCCGATGAAGGCCACGAAGATGGTTCCGACGAGGCCTCCGGGGGCTCCCCAACCCATCTGGCGGAAGAGCCAGCCTCCCACGAACGAGCCGATGATGCCGACGACGATGTCTCCGAGAATCCCGAACCCGCCGCCAACGACCACCGACGCCAGAACGCCTGCGACCAGACCGACGATGAGCCAGATCAGAATATCCATGCCTCTCTCCTCAAGGTTTCCGCGGCCTCCGACGGCCGCGGCGGGATGATTTCCACGCACCTTGCAGAAGGCGTGCCGCCAACGGTTGCCCCAGGCGGATTCCTGCCGCCGAACGCGCCACGTTGATGACTGTAGGGGCAGGCCTTGTGCCTGCCCTCAGCGGTATGTGGGGCAACCACAAGGGTTGCCCCTACAGCGTTCTGCCGCGCGGGCTGCTAGACGAGGTTGTGGAAGACCTTCTGCACGTCGTCGTCCTGCTCCAGCCGGTCGACGAGCTTGAGCACCTCGATGGCCTGCTCCTCGGAAAGCTCCGTGGGAGTCATGGGGATGTACTCGGACTCGGCCGTCAGGGGGTTGATGCCGCGGTCCTCCAGCGCCTTCTGAAGCGTGCCGAAGTCGTTGAAGGCGCAGCGCAGGACGAGCTGCGGCTCGCCCTTCTCGCCGGTGCTCTCGCCGAGCTCGTCGAGGCCGTGGTCGATCAGCTCCAGCTCCAGCTCCTCGGCGTCGAGGCCGGCCGGGTTGAGGCGGAAGACGCCCATGCGCTTGAAGGCGAAGGCGACGCTGCCGGCGGTCGCGAGGTTCCCGTTGCCCTTGTTGAAGTGGGCGCGGACGTTCGCCACGGTGCGGGTCGGGTTGTCCGTGGCGGTCTCCACGAGGATGGCGATGCCGTGCGGGGCATAGCCTTCGTAGAGGCTCTCCTCGAAATCCGTCGCGTCCTTGCCGGAGGCGCGCTTGATGGCGGCATCGACCTTGTCCTTCGGCATGTTCAGCGCGCGGGCGTTCTGAACCACCCGGCGCAGGAGCGGGTTGTTGATCGGGTCCGCGCCGCCAGCCCTGACGGCGATCGTGATTTCCTTGCCGATCCGGGCGAAGGCCTTCGCCATCTTGTCCCAGCGGGCGAACATCGTGTGCTTGCGAGTTTCGAAAATGCGTCCCATGGGGCGGACTCTAGCCCGGCGATCGAGGTGGAGTAAAGGGGTGACGCCTTATCTCGATCCCGTCCCCCCTCTCCCCGGCCCTCTCCCCCGTTCCGGAGGAGAGGGAGCAGGAAGGAGCTCTCCTATCAGCGCTGGGGGGGTGGCGCCCACCCCCCGCCGCGCGCGGGGAGGGACGGGGAGGGGAGAATGGGATCAACCTCAGTCCTTCTTCACGCGGGCTAGCACGGCATAGTCCGGGTTGAACGTCACGGATTTCGGCCGGGACTCGAACGTCAGATCGAAGGCCGTCTGCGCGCCGCCCACCAGCACGGTCCGCTCGACCGAGGAGCCGTCCGCGAGGTCGATGCGCACCGGCACGGGCATGCGGAAGTCCGCCGGCTCCTGTGCCACCTTGAGATTGACGGCGTTGCCGGAGATCGAGGAGCTCCAGCGGTAGGCCGGGATCTCGGCCCGCTCCACCCACTGGCTGAAGAACCAGTCCCAGTCGCCCCCTGCAGTGCCGGGCGCCCGGCGTGGTGCTCGGCGCGATACGGCCGCGGCGAAGTCGGCGGTCGACACCGTCTTTCCCTGGTGCGAGGCGAGGAAGTCGCGCAGCACCTCGACCAGGGCCTGGTCGCTGCCCGTGGCCTCGGTCAGCAGGCGGTCGAGCATGTGGAGGACGAGCGCGCCCTTGCCGTAGATGAGCGTCGAGTAGGCGCTGGGCAGCTCGCCGGTGTTCGACCGCCAGCCGTAGCCGATCGGGCCGATGCGGTCGCCGTGAGCGCGGTTCGCGAGGTTGACCTCGAAGCGGGTGAACTTGCTGAAGCCGCTCTTGATGGAGCCGTTCTGCTCGTCGTTGTAGGTGCGCAGGATCTCGTTGAAGAGCCTGGCGCCGTCGGGCACGGCGTCGCGCACGTAGAGCATGGCCGAGTACTCGGCGAAGGCCTCGCCCAGCCAGGCGTCGCGGTAGGTGGCGGCGCCGACCCGGTGCCCCCACCACTGGTGGGCCACCTCGTGGGCGCGGAACAGCTCGTCCATGCCGGGACCGAGGAGGTCGAAGCTCTGCTCGGGGAGATGGATGAAGCCGTCGAACGACTGGCCGTGCCGGGCCGCGATGCTGGTGACGTAGATCGGCGGCTCGGCCGGCAGCGGCGCCTCGAAGAGCTTCCCGAAGTAGGCGAGGGCCTTGGCCACGTCCCGCGCCACCTCGCCGAAGCGGCCCCGGCGCCCGACCTCGACCTTGGAGCCGAAGCAGATCACCTCGGGCGAGCCCTCTGCGGTGGCGGTCTCCTCGTGGAACTTCTCCGCGAACGAGAACGTCACCATCTTGACCGGGTGGTCGACCTCCCAGACCCCGTGGGAGCGCCCGTCGGCCAGCGGCTCGCTCTCGATCTGCCGGCCCATGGCGCGCAGGGTGTGCTTCTTGCGCGCCGTCAGCTCGATCCGCGCGGTGTGCGGGTCGGTGAGGAAGGACTCGTCGCCCTCGCCGTCCGGATACCACATGCGGCTGTGGACGTAGTTGACGAGGTCCAGCTCGTAGACGAAGCGGAGCGTCCGCTCCTCCCCCGCCGCGATCGGCCGGTCCAGGAGGACGACCAGGTTGTCGTCGTAGACCCGCTTGTCGATGATGCTCCTGCGGCCGCCGATGTGGTCGCGGATGAGACCCACGGCGCGGCCGGTCGTCCCGGCGAGCTCCGTGAGGTCGGTGATCTTCGCGAAGGCGTTGAGGGTGAACATCACGGCCGTGGCGCCGGGCCGCATCCCCACGAAGCGCACGTCGACCTGGAACCGCCCCTTGAAGAAGTCCTCGTCGCGGCCGGCCTCGGTCACGTCGGCCACGATGTCGACGTGGCGGATGTCCATCTCCGGGTTCGGCTTCGGGTTGGGCCGGACGCGGTGCCCCGGGGCATCGGCTGCCTGCGCCGGGGCCTGGTCCGCGGTGTCTCCGGCCTTGTCCAGGCTGAGCCAGACCTCGGGATACTTGTAGCCGGTGTTGAAGTGTTCGAGCCGGACCTCTTCCATCCGCCGCTCGTCGTCGTCGAAGGCGATCCAGCCCAGGCGGTCGGTCTTCGCGTCCACCCGCAGCAGGAAGTCGCCCGGCGTGTGGAGGGCCGCGGCGATGCGCGCGTCGGCGTCGTAGAGCCACTGGGTGAGCCAGTGCTCGTGGCGCTCGCGGGCCAGCTTGTTCTCCTTGAAGCCGCCGGTACCCGCCCGGAGCTCCCCAGGCAGGGGCAGCGCGCCGGACGTGCGCACCACCAGGGCCGAGAACGGCTCGTCGATCTCCTGGAGGTCGGGCCGCTCCGCGAAGCGCCGGAGCTGCGTCAGCTCCTTCGGATCGGCCACGGTCATCCGGAACCGGCCGCGTCCCTCGAAGACGAAGCCTGTGACTTTCCCTTCCGCCCCTTCCGCGATCGGCTCGGCCAGCCAGATGCGGCCGGATTCGAGCGTCCACGACGCCCCTTCCTTCTCGAAGGAGACGCCGCCGGCCGGCACCGGGACCGGCTCCGCCCTGTAGAGCCAGCGGATTAGCTGAAGGTATTCGGCGGGCGCCGCAGGAGGAGTCTGTGGGTCGGTGGCGAAGGCCGGACCCGACAGGCCGGCAAGAGAGACCAGGCAGACGAGCAGAACGAAGGACAGCGCGGAGCGTCGCATGATCGTCTACAACCGCGCCGGACCTACAACGATGCCCGGATCGCCCACAAATCCGGAAACAGCGACTTGAAGAGCGTGCTGCGCAGGTAGTCGGCGCCCGGCGAGCCGCCGGTTCCGGACTTGGTGCCGATCGTCCGCTGGACCATCTTCACGTGCCGGTAGCGCCACTCCTGCAGCCCCTCGTCCAGATCAACGAGCCGCTCGCAGACGTCGCGGTTCGCGGGATCGTTGTGGTAGATGTCGACCAGGATCTCCCGCACCCGCTCGTCCTCGACCGGAGGCAGCCGGGCGTCGTGCTGCAACACGTCCTCCGGAAGCGGGTGGCCGTTCTGGTGGAGAAACAGGAGGAACGACGCGTAGACGCTCCGGTCGGAGAGGTGCTTCTCCAGGCGGACGCGCTCCTCCGAGCCTTCCGGAATGTGGTTGAGCGCGCCGGCCCGGCGGTGCCCGAGCACGAGCTCGATCTCCCGGAACTGCGCGGACTGGAACCCGCTGGCCGTGTCCAGGCGGTGGCGGAAGCTGGAGAACGACACCGGCGTCATGGTCTCCAGGATGTCGACCTGGGAGACGAGCGTCTTGAAGATGGTCAGGATGCGGTGCAGCGTCGCCAGGGCCGTGGGCCGGTTGTTCGCCTCCAGGGAGCGCTGAAGCAGGCCGCACTCGTGCAGCACCTGCTTGAACCAGAGCTCGTAGACCTGGTGGATGATGATGAAGAGGGTTTCGTCGTGCTCGGCCGGTTCGGAGGCCGGAACCTGGAGGCTGAGCAGCTCGTCGACCTTGAGATAGCTGGTGTAGGTGTACGCCATGGCGCGTTGAGGCTATTGAAACGCCCCGGGTTGGTCAACCGGGTTGATCCCATCCCCCCTCTCCCCGTGCCGGGGAATGGCAAATGCGTGTAGGGGCAACCCTTGTGGTTGCCCTCTGGGGGCGGGCGCAACCACGAGGAGGGCAACCACAAGGGTTGCCCCTACAGAGCCCTACTCATCTCCCAACCCGCGGCTCAGGATTTCCGCGATCCGCTCCCCCGCTTTTCCGTCGCCGTAGGGGTTGGAGGCCGGCAGCGGGCCGTCGTAGGGCTCCTCGGCCCAGGCGTCCACCAGCGCCGCGGCGACCCGGTGCCGGTCGCGGCCGACCAGCCGGTTGCGCCCGCCTTCCAGGGCCTCCGGACGCTCGGTGGTCTCGCGGGCCACGAGCGTGATCTTCCCGAGCGAAGGGGCCTCTTCCTGGATACCGCCCGAATCGGTGAGGACGATCCGGCAGTTGTAGAGCGTCCGGGCGAACGCCGCGTAGTCCAGGGCCGGTACGATCCGGATGCGTTCCATACCGCCTAGCAGCTCCTCCGCCGCCCGCGTCACGTTGGGATTCGGATGAACCGGCCACAGCGCCGTGGCATCGGGAACCCGGTCCAGGAAGTCGAGCACGGCGCCGAGCAGGTCGCGTAGCGGCTCGCCGAACGACTCCCGCCGGTGCAGGGTGATCAACAGGTAGGGATCGTCGGGCTCCGGCGTCTCGATCGTCCCGAGAATCCAGAGCAGGGAGTCGACGGCGGTGTTCCCGGTCACGTGGATGATCCCCGGCTCGATCCTCTCGGAGATCAGGTGCTGCCGCGCGCCCTCGGTGGGAGCGAAGCACCAGCGGCAGAGCCGGTCGGCGAGCTGGCGGTTGGCCTCTTCGGGAAACGGATGGTCGTGGTCGTACGTGCGCAGCCCGGCCTCGACGTGCCCCACCGGAATGCGTAGGTGGTAGGCGCAGAGCGCCGCGGCAAGCGAGGTCGTGGTGTCGCCCTGAACGAGCAGCGCGTCCGGCCGGATGCGCTCCAGAAGCGGAGGCAGGCGCTCGAACACCCGGGCGCAGACATCGTTGAGGGTCTGGCCTTCCGACATGATGGACAGCTCGTGGTCCGGAGCCAGGCCCAGCGGCGCGAGGGCCGTCTCCAGCAGCTCGCGATGCTGGCCGGTGGAGATCAGGACCGGCTCCAATCCGGGATGCTTGTCGAGCGCCCGCCAGACCGGCGCCATCTTGATGGCCTCCGGCCGGGTGCCGACGATGAGGGCGATGCGGGAGGGGCTACGGCTCACGGGGGCGAACGGTAGCACAGGCCCTCACCCCCGGGAGAGGGGGGCAGGCGACGATCGGCGTCATTCCCATCGTCTCCCGCTCCTCTCTCGACCCGCGTCTCTCTCGCTGGGAGCGCCGGCTTCCAGCCGGCATGAAGCGGCACTCAATGGAGTCGACGTCGAGCGTCACCACCTGCCTCGGCGCGTGCTCTGCACGCCCCGGCTTTGCTCCACCCCGCCCGGCGCGCAGGGAGGTTCACCTTGCCACCGGGGAAGATTCCCTCGCGACGCAGTAACGTTACCCGGCAGCAGGGAGGCTTCCCCAGCGGTCGCGTAAAGTTCCGCGCCGCGAGGTGAGATCACCCGGGCGCCAGGTGCCGCCACCTCGCCTCCGGGTGGGCTTCCCTGCGGCCGGGCAACGTTACCGCGTTGCGAGGGAAGGCTCCCCGTGGTCCCGCCAGGTCACCCGGCCACGAGGCAAGCTCGCTTCAGGTCAGGGAAGTTTCCCTCGTCGCAGCGCCACGTCACCCAGGGGCTGGGGAAGGTTCCCTCGCCTTGGGCAAAGTCACCCGGCGTTGCGGAAAGATACCCGGCGAGCAGGTCGGCTTCCCTCGCCGCGAGGCGGGTTTCCCCAGCGGCGAGGTGAGTTGCCCCGGAGACCGTTGGGCCGCCTCACCACGAGGTAAGGTTGCCTGGAGGCCAGGTAACGTCACCCGGAGAGCCAGTTGCAGCGATAGGGGGCCGGTGAGTCGAGAGGGACAGCAAACCGCGGTCTCCGACGCAGAGGGGACTCACCCTGCTCATCAGGACCGATCTCTGTGACGCGCTCCACTCGACGCTTTCGCCGCCTCCGTCTCCGCCCCCCGCCGGCGAGACGCCGGCGGTCCCAGGAACGAGGAGCGGGAAACGAGGGGAATGACGCCGATCGTCGGCTGCCCCCTCCGGGCCGAGGGTGAGGTCCGCTACGCTACAATCGACGGCTCCGCGCGCGCATCGGTGCGCGGAGCGTTACCCTCCGAGGTCGATTTGCAACCTGGACGCGACAGACAACTCGTCACCGCAGCCGTGGCGCTCGGCATGTTCCTCGCCGCCGTGGAGGCCACCGCCGTGGCCGCGGCGGTCCCCACCGCGGTCGGTGAGATGGGCGGCGTGGCCCGCTACAGCTGGGTGTTCTCCGCCTACCTGCTGGCCTCCACCACCACCGTCCCCCTCTACGGCAAGCTCGCCGACCTCTACGGCCGGCGCTGGACGTTCCACGTGTCCGTGGCGCTCTTCCTGCTGGGCTCGGCGCTCTCCGGGCTCGCGCAGTCGCTGGACCAGCTCATTCTGTTCCGCTTCATCCAGGGGCTCGGCGCGGGCGGCGTCACCCCCGTGGCGATCACGATCACCGGCGACATCTACTCGCTGGAGGAACGGGCCAGGATGCAGGGGCTGTTCTCCGGCGTCTGGGCCTTCGCCAGCCTCGCCGGCCCGCTGCTCGGCGGCTGGATCACCGACGCCTTCTCCTGGCGCTGGATCTTCTACTTCAACATCCCCTTCGGCATCGCCTCGGCCGTGCTCGTCCATCTGTATCTCAAGGAAGAGCCGCAGCGCCGGGAGCACAAGCTGGACATCCTCGGCACCGTGAGTCTCACGGCGGCGATCACGCTGCTCCTGGTCGCGCTCATCGAAGGACCCGGGGAGTGGGGCTGGAGCGATCCCAAGACGATCGGAGCGCTCGCCGGCACGGTCGTCTCCCTGATCGTCTTCTTCTGGCAGGAGAACCGCGCGCCCGAGCCCATGATGCCGCTGACGTTGTTCAAGAGCCGGCTGATCGCGGTGTCCAGCCTCGGCAACACGCTGCTCGGCGCCATGCTCTTCTGCCTCACCGCCTTCGTGCCGATGTTCGCGCAGGGCGTGCTCGGCGGCACGGCCATGGACGCGGGCACGGTGCTCACGCCGGTGCTGATCGCCTGGCCGATCGCCAGCGTGCTCGCCGGCCGGATCATGATGAAGGTCGGCTACCGGCCGCTCGCCATCTCGGGAGGCATCGCCATGCTGACCGGCGGCATCCTCCTCGCCGTTGTCGACGCAGGCACCACTCATGCATGGATTGTATCGTCCATGGTGATCCTCGGATTCGGGCTTGGATTCAATTCCATGCCCTACCTGCTCGGGGTGCAGAACGCGGTGCCCTGGCATCTGCGTGGAGTCGCGACCAGCTCGGTCCAGTTCTTCCGCTCGATCGGCGGCGCCGTCGTGGTCGCGGCGCTCGGAGCGCTGTTCAGCATCCGCCTGGCCTCGGTCAGCGGCGGGATCAACCCCAACACCGCGCTCGACCCGGCGCTTCGCGCCACGGCCTCCCCCGAGACCCTGGCCCGGCTCAGCTCCTCGATCCTCTACGGCTTGCAGGGGGTGTTTCAGATCCTGGCCGTGATCGGGCTAGTTTCGATCGTGGTCGCCCTGTTCTTCCCGAAGGGCGGCGTGAGCTCGCACATCCACCCCGACCGGGATGAGAAGGCTCCGGCTCCGATGCTTCATTGACGTTAGGGAAAAACGGCGACCAGATGTAGGCTGTCAATGGCAAGGCTTGCATAAATATGAAGAAAATCAGGATCGAGCCTGTGACGGCGGAGGCGCCGCCCGCCTCCACGATCGTGGTTGGCGTCGGCGCCTCGGCCGGAGGCCTCGAGGCCTTTTCCCAACTG
Source organism: Holophagales bacterium (assembly GCA_031390755.1). Classification (GTDB taxonomy): domain Bacteria; phylum Acidobacteriota; class Thermoanaerobaculia; order Multivoradales; family UBA5704; genus DATMER01. Next base: position 8,859 of record JANMTS010000140.1, on the reverse strand, counting down.
CTCGGCGCCATGCCGGTCGATACCGGCATGGCCTTCGTGCTGATACCGCACCTGTCCGCTGCGTACCCCAGTCAGATGGCGGAGATCCTGGCCCGGACCACCGCGATGCCGGTCGCCGAAGCCGTCGACCAGTCGCCGGTGGAGCCGGACCGGGTCTACGTCATCCCGCCCGACTGCAGTCTGAAAATCTCGCAGGGAGCGCTTCAGCTGCTCCCCCGGCAACACGCTCAAGGCCAGCATCGGCCCATCGACGTCTTCTTCCGCTCCCTGGCGGAAGACCAGGGCGACCAGGCGATCGGCGTGATCCTGTCCGGCACGGCGAACGATGGCACTCTCGGGCTGGAGGAGATCAAGGCCGCGGGCGGGATCACCTTCGCCCAGGACGCCACCGCCCAGCAGGCCAGCATGCCGGAGAGCGCCGTCGCCAGCGGCTGCGTGGACTTCGTCCTCTCTCCGGCCGGGATCGCCGAAGAGATCGGGCGCATCTCCCGGCACCCTCACGTCACCCAAGCGGTGCAGGCTCAAGCCGCGCCGGGTGCCGGCAGCCCGGACTACCGCCAGATCCTGGAAGTCGTCCTCAAGGTCACGGGCGTCGACTTCAGGCAGTACAAAGGGAGCAGCGTCTACCGCCGCATTACCCGCCGCATGATCCTGCACAAGGTGGACGGGCTGAGGGACTATGCTCGCCTCCTCCGCAAGAGCACCGCCGAGGTCGAAGCCCTCTACCAGGACATCCTCATCCATGTGACGAGGTTCTTCCGCGATCCGGAAGTCTTCGACACCCTCAAGACCACGATCCTGCCCAAACTTTTCACGAGGCGTTCCCGGACCGAGCCTCTGCGCATCTGGGTTCTGGGATGCTCGACCGGCGAAGAGGCCTACTCGATCGCGATCACCTTCGCCGAGTATGCCCAGGCGAAGAACAGCAAGTTCCCGGTGCAGATCTTCGCCACCGACCTGAACGGAACGCTCATCGAAAAGGCCCGCTCAGGCATATACCCGAAGAGCATCGCGCAGGACGTCTCGCCGACGCGGCTCCGGCGCTTCTTCGTGGAGATGGACGGCGGCTACCGCATCGCCAAGACGATCCGCGACACGTGCGTGTTCGCCCGCCACAACGTGCTGACCGACCCGCCGTTCTCCCAGATGGACCTCATCAGCTGCCGCAACCTGCTCATCTACCTGGAGCCGGCGTTGCAGCAGAAGGTCGTGCCGCTCCTCCACTATGCCTTGAAGCCGGCCGGCTTCCTCCTGCTGGGCAATTCGGAGTCGATCGGCTCCTACCGCGATCTGTTCGAGACGGACGACGTCCGGCAAAAGTGTTACGCCAAGCTGCCCTCGACCCGCCGTTCGACCCTCGGCCAGGGTGTCGGCCTCCCGAGCGACCGCAGAGGGTCTGGCCGCGCCCCGGCCCGTTCGCAGCAAGCCCCGAATTCCGCCGGCGTGCAGGAGGAGGCCGACCGCATCCTCCTGACGAGTTATGTCCCGCCCGGCGTGGTGGTGGGCTCCGACCTGGAGATCCTCCAGTTCCGCGGGGACACTGAACCCTATCTGGTGCCGGCGTCGGGCAAGGCGAGCCTGAACCTGTTCAAGATGGCGCGCGGGGGATTGGCGGTCACCCTGCGGGCCGCGATCAGCAAGGCCAAAAAGGAAGGCGCCCCGGTCCGCGAGGAAAAATTGAAGGTCGAGTCCCAGGGCTCGACGCGGACCTTCGACCTGGAGGTGGTTCCTCTCAAGGGGGGCTCGACGGCCGAAAGCGGCTTCCTCATCCTGTTCGATGCACCCGGCCGCTCCTCCCCGAAGTCCCCTGCACGAGGAACGAAGCCGCGGTCCAAGGCCTCGGAGGAGGCCCGCCAGGAGGAGATGGATCGCCTTGCACGGGAGCTGGGCGCTACGCGCGTCTACCTCCAGTCGGTGATCGAGCAGCAGGAGGTCGCCAACGAAGAGCTGCAGTCCTCCAACGAGGAGGCGCAGTCGGCCAACGAGGAGCTGCAGAGCATCAACGAAGAGCTGGAAACCTCGAAGGAGGAGATCCAGTCCAGCAACGAAGAGCTGGCCACGGTCAACGATGAGCTCCAGGACCGCAACGCGGAGCTGAACCTGCTCAACAACGACCTGTTCAATCTCCTCAGCAGCGTCCAGATGGCCATCGTCATCGTCGGGCGGGATCTGCGCGTCCGGCGCTTCACTCCGATGGCGGAGAAAGCGTTCAACCTGATCGCAACCGACGTCGGCCGGCCAATCAACGACTTCAAGCTCAACGTCAACGTCCCTGACCTGGCGTCGATGCTCGCCCAGGTGATCGCCACGGCAAACCCCTGGGAATGCGAGGTCCAGGATCTGCAGGGCCTGTGGTACTCGCTCCGCATCCAGCCTTACAAGACCCTGGAGCGGAAGGTCGACGGCGCGGTGATCCTGCTCGTCGACATCGACACGCTGAGGCGCTCCCGAGAGTATGCGAAAACCATGGAGAAGGCGCTGCAGGAGCGCCTCGGCGAGCTGGCGGCCGCCGACCGGAGCAAGAACGAGTTCCTGGCGCTGCTCGCCCATGAGCTGCGAAACCCCCTCGCCCCCCTGAGCAACGCCGCTCAGGTGCTCGAGATGGAGGCTGTCACCGCGGAAATGGCCCTGCACGCCCGCGGCATCTTGAAGCGCCAGATTCACAACATGGCCCGGTTGATCGAGGATCTGCTCGACGTGTCCCGCATCACCCGCGGCGAGGTCCAACTGCGCCTGGAGCGGGTCGAGCTGGCGACCCTCCTCCGGCAGGCGACGGAGCAGACCCAGGCCATCCGGGAGGAGAAAGGGCAGACGCTTTCGCTCTCCCTGCCGGAGGAGCCGGTGTACGTCAGCGCGGATCCCACCCGGTTGGATCAGATCTTCAGCAACCTTCTGAACAACGCGGCCAAGTTCACGCCGGACGGAGGACATTGCTGGGTCACGGCCGAGCTGGTGAGCCCCGGGCTTCACGGCGCTCTCGACCGTCCCGCCGACATTCTGGTGCGGGTTCGCGACGACGGCAACGGCATGTCCGCCGAAACGCTGCCGCGCGTGTTCGACCTCTTCATGCAGGCGGACCGCTCCTTCGACCGCGCGGGCGGCGGGCTGGGCATCGGCCTGACCCTGGTGCGCCGACTGGCCGAGCTTCACGGCGGCAGAGTGGAAGCGAGGAGCGCGGGCCTGGGGCAAGGCAGCGAGCTGATCCTGTGTCTGCCCGCCCTCGCGGCGACGGCGCAGGAGCGGGAGTCGAGCGCAGTCCTTGCCGCCGTCGGCGCCGGTCCGGCCGCGCCAGCCCTCTCGAAGATGGCGCCGCCGCGCCGCGTTCTGGTGGTCGACGACAACGTGGACACGGCCGAAAGCCTGACCATGCTCCTGCGTTTGAAAGGGCACGAAGTCCTGGTCGCCAACGACGGGCCGGCAGCGCTCAAAGCGGCCCAATCGTTTGCGCCCGAGGTCGTGCTGCTGGACATCGGCCTGCCCGGACTGGACGGCTACCAGGTCGCCACCCAGCTGCGCCGCCGCCGCCGGACCGCCCGCAGCCTGCTCGTAGCCCTGACCGGTTACGGACAGGAAGAGGACCGCCGCCTCGCCAAGCAGGCCGGATTCGACCATCACCTGACCAAGCCGGTCGACCCGCAGCTCATCTACGATCTGCTCGCCACTCCCAGGCGGGCAGGCACCGCGCCTGACACCGCCTGACGCCGCCTGACCCCCGCGCGCCAGCGCAAGCCAGAGAGAAAAATCGGAATGGCGGCGGCCTTGGACTCGGCGGCCGCCATTCCTCCGGGTGCCTCCGCGACGATCACCTCCCCGCCACTTGAATTTTTCCTGAACATGCGGATTCGGAGATTGTTTCAGGCACAAAATTTGCTAAACCGTTTTGGGTCGTTTGACCCAGCCTCCCTCTATGGACACAAGCAGTTCCCCAAACCCCGCTGACCTCATGCGCAGTGTCGCGTCTGGCGACGGCGATGCCCTCGCCTGCCTTTTCGATCTGTATTCGCCAGTGGCTCTGGGCTTGCTCAGCCGTATGCTCGGATGCCGGGCGGAAGCGGAAGAGGTGCTTCAGGAGACCTTTCTCCAGGTCTGGAGGAGGGCCGACCGTTACGACGAGGCACGCTCCACCCCTCGCGGCTGGATCCTGGTGCTGGCCCGCTCGCGCGCACTGGATCGCCTGCGCCAGCAAAACGCGTGGCGCCGGCATGAAGATCAGGTGGTGACAGAGAACCAGGCCGTCCTTGCTCATCCTGAAGGAGTCAAGCGCCTCGAAGCCGAGGAGCAGGCCAGCCGTCTCGACCTGGCCCTCCGGTTGCTGACTCCCTCGCAGAGGGAATGCATCGAGTTGGCTTTTTTCGCAGGCCTGACCCACACCGAGATCGCCGAGCGGCTGGAGGCGCCGCTGGGCACCGTCAAGTCGCGGATTCTGCTGGGCATGAACAAGCTTCGAGACGCATTGAGGCCGATCGAACCTACCTACCACCCCCCAGGGAGGCCGGAGAGAAAGCCCAATCAACACCGATGGGGGGAGCCCCGGCGGTTGGCCCTACCGGACAGGCCGCTGGCACCCTTTCCCGGTCGAACCCGCGATGCTGCCTGATCGACCCGCAGCTCAACTACGATCTGATCAGCAGTCCCAAACGGCCGGGCAAGGACGTCTGACACCGCCTGACGCCGCCTGGCACCGCGCGCCAGGGCAATCCAGAGAGAAAAATCGGAACGGCGGCGGCCTTGGACTCGGCCGCCATTCCTCCAGATTGTCAATGAACCCTCTCCCCGGAATGCCTTCTCCGCGAGGAGAGGCGCACTCTACACCATCTGTACGGCCCGTCAAGGACCAAAATATCCAGATTCTGGACGACTCTCCGCCAGCTCACCCGGAATGTGTAGAAAACCCACATTCTGGCTCTTGACTCTCCCGGATTCTTAGATATCGTAGCGGCCGTCGACGGCTGAATTCGCCGTCAAAGCCGCGGTTTCTTCCGCCGCAACCTTGTTTGCCGCTGCTGCGATCCTGTTTGCCGCAGCGGAGATCGCGGTTGCGGCAGCGGCAATCACGTTTGCCGCTGGTGAGACCGTGGTTGCGGGCCGGCAACCTCGTTTGCCGCTGCCGCTCACGAGGTTGCCGCAGCGGATTCCCTGGTTGCGGCAGCGGCAAACAGGATTGCGGCAGCGGCAAACCGGGTTGCGGCCCGGAATTCGCGGTTGCCGCAGCGGCAAACGAGGCTGCGCCAGACGCTCAAACGGGGTCGACGAGGGCCGGGGGAGGGCGGCGGGTGGCCGCCGAGGGGTTCATTGACAATTTGGAGGGAGGGCGGCTGCCGAGTCCAAGGCCACCGCCGTCCCGACCCAGGGGGTCCGCTGCCGGGGAGGGGCGGAAAAGGCCGGAGGTGTGCGCCGTCGATCGTCGAGAGGAGACACCGCGCACGGCTCTGATGACCGGGGGTGCCTCTGAGATTCGTCCACACCTAGGAAAGCGCGCCATTTGGTGACATCGCAGGGTGGCAGTGATCCCTGCGTCCCTTCAGGACTTCGAGGGTTTTTGGAATCCCTTTCCTGGCATTGAAATGCCAGGCTCTAATCCGACGCCCCTCCGGGGCTCAAGCCGAAAGCAGTTGTACGGTCTGCCTGCATGCAGCCAGCGGAGCGCGCCGGGCCTCTCGCCAACCCTCTGCGCCGTTCCGGGATCCTCTATGATCCCGCAAGCCGGGAACCAGGCACGGGAGGGGCGAGTCATGGCGGAGCGCAGACAGTTGGGATTATTCAAGCTGCAGAGAATCCAGCGATAACTCGGAGAAACTCCATGCTCGACAGGCTCTTCCCCCACCACGCGGACAACGGATACGTCGGTAGCGCGATCTCGCTCTGGATCCTGGGTTTTCTCGGGCTCATCAAGACGGCAATGGGTGTGAACTCCATCTTCAACGGCTACGAGGTCGCGACCGGGGCGGACGGCATTCCTCTCGACTCGTTCGGTCCGGCCGGCAGCCGCGCGATGGTTGCCATGTTCGCAGGCTGGGGAGTCGGCCAGCTGGTCCTGAGCCTGCTCTGTGTCATCGTGCTCTTCAGATACCGAGCCCTGACACCGTTGCTCCTGACTCTTCTTCTCCTGGAGCACCTCGGCCGCAGGATGGTCGCCTACGCTCTGCCCATTGAGAGAACTGCGGGGGCTCCTGGAGCCATGATCAACCTGGTGTTGACGGGGCTGATGCTTCTCGCTCTTGGGCTCTCGCTTCGGCGGGTCCGCTAGCGAAGCTCTTGGCCAATCCTCCGGGGCTCACCGCTCCGGCGGCGTTGGTTGAAACGGCGGATGGTTTGGCTCCCTCCCCAGTAGACAGGGAGTGACCAACCACACATCCCTCCTCCACAGCGTTCGCCGTGTTTCCGCAGCCACCCCCCTTGCTCTCGGCCAATCAAGGTTCCACAGCAATCCAGAAGAAGCATTGACACCCAGTTCACCGAAGGCTAAACTTTCTAAGTCCAGCGTTCAAGAAACTTGCGCCGTCCGATGCCGGAGAGGGCAAAGTGCTTGACGGTACCGATGAGGTACCTCGAGTTAACGGCGTGTTCCACGCCTTTTCAAGGGGAAACCAACATGTCTAACGGCAATCAACCCGACAACAGGACCCGTCAGTTTGCTGAGGTTGTTCTACCGCAGCCCGCGCAACTGGAAAAGTTGAGCAACCGCGGTGCTCCGCCGCCGCCAGACCTGGGGCCGCTCGAACACCTGTTGGGAGTCTGGACCGGACAGGGCACGGGGTGGAACATGATTGCTCTGCCGTTTCACAAGGCTCCGCCACCGCCTGCGGGATTTAAATTCCGAGTGCTGATGAATCAGTACGACGAAGAGCTTCGCTTCACCTTCGTCGACGACGATGTTCCCAATCGAGGTCTGCCAAGGCCCGGCTATCCCGCTTCTGATCAGTTCGTCGTCACCCTCGATTACCAGCAGAAGATCGCTCAGGTCGCGGCGGAAGACCGACCCCACAGCGGACTGGCGGGTGCGTCCGGACTGCCGATCCACCACGAACCCGGCCTATGGTTGTACGACAAGAATCGCAGAGCCAAGGATGACGAGATGCAGGGAGGCGAAGCGACGGAAGTGAAGCTCGATGTCGCACGACTGGCGTCGATCCCGCACGGTAACTCCGTTCTGGCCCTTGGTAGATCAGCGGTTCATGTCGGCATGCCGGCCATCCCGGCCGTGAGTGGGTTGCCAGCGGGTCGCTTTGAGGACGTTGGGACTTCCGCCTACGACTTCAAGGATGACCCCTATCTCGAACCCTACAAGCATTACATTGAGAACCCGTTCAGGGGAAACGTCCCGCCCACGGTGCCTGGGTTTCCTGGATTCAGTCCGGCTGACATGAACGCCATTCTTCGTTTCGCGAACGAGGGCGTGAACATTGTGCGGACGACAACGTTGACCGTCGACACGGAGCGGAAGAGCGGCGGGATCTCGAATGTTCCATTCTCCGTCCGCGAGGCCGAGCCGGTCAGCATGAAGTCGACGTTCTGGATTCAGGAGCTCGCCGAGAACGACGAAACGGGGAAGCCGAGGTTGCGGCTGCAATACTCGCAAGTCGTCATGCTGCACTTTTTCAATCCCCGCGAGGATGAGTTCCCGGGGCGAGCCGTCTGGCCGCATATCAGCATCGCCACCCTGGAGAAGGTGCCGGCAGACAATACGCTCGTGCCGGCTTAGTCGGGATCGTCAGGCGGGCCGCAAAGCTCAGACGCTGAGTACGGCGGAATGCTCAGCGTCTGGGTTGGGACGGCTGGCGGACTCTTGAAGGGGAGATGGTTTGGCTACCCCCGCCGTAAACAGGGAGTGACCAACCGCACCTCCCTCCTCCAGAGCGTTCGCCGTGTTTCCGCAGCCACCCTCCTTGCTCTCGGCCTGCTCCTGGCCCTCACTGCGCTGCTCGTCCGGCAGCCTGCGCTCGGCAGCCTTCCGGCCCCGGACGGCAAGCGAGCCGCTCCGGAGAGGCTACGCCGGCATGTCGAGTTTCTGACGGTCGACGCGGCTCCTCGCGATTCGGACCATCCGGAGAACCTCGAGAAGGCAGCTGCCTATATCCGCTGCCGCTTCCATCGGGCCGGTGCCCGGGTCGAGGATCAACCCTTTGTCGTCTGGGGGGCGACCTATCGGAACGTGATCGCCACGTTCGGTCCGCGGGAGGGACCGCCGGTGATCGTCGGCGCCCATTACGATGCCTTTGGCGGTTTCGGGGCGAACCCCGGCGCGGACGACAACGCGAGCGGCACGGCCGGGCTGATCGAGCTGGCGCGGCTGCTCGCCGACCGTCCCCTGAGCCGGCCCGTGGCCCTGGTCGCCTACTCCACCGAAGAGCCGCCGTTCTTCGGCTCTCCCCAGATGGGCAGCGCCGTCCATGTGCGGTCCCTCGGCGAGGCTCCGGTCCGCGCCATGATCTGCCTGGAGATGATCGGCTGCTTCCGGGAAAAGCAGGTCTGGCCGCACTGGTTCCTGCGGCTCCTCTATCCGGACCGCGGGGACTTCATCGCGGTCGCCGGGCGTTGGAGCGACCGGGCGCTGACGAAAGAGGTCAAGCGAGGCATGCGCGGAGCCGGCATTCCCGTCTACAGCTTCACGGCGCCGCGAGGTTCCGGGATCGACGCCTCGGACCAGATCAGCTATTGGGACCGCGGCATCCCCGCCGTGATGGTGACGGACACCGCCTTTGTGCGAAACGCGGCGTACCACACGCCCGACGACACCGCCGGGACGCTCGACTACGACCGGATGGCCCGGGTGGTGGATGGAGTGCTGAACGCCGTGGTCCACCTGGCGCGTTGAGCCGCCCGGCCTTGGCCTTCGCTGGGAGCGCCGGCTTCCAGCCG
>JANMTS010000137.1:0-25707 GCA_031390755.1 Holophagales bacterium | reverse complement strand
GGGGCGTGCAGAGCACGCCCCGAGGCAGGTTGATCAGAGACAGGGGCTTTTCCCGGAGCCGGCGCCACACATTCGGCTCCAGATTCGTGGACTTCATAAGGACCGATCTTTGTGACGCACTACACCAGGCTACAGGAAAGGGCTGAACCAGGCAGCGCAAACCAGGGATGGAGCCAACTTTCTACCCGAAGCACGATGAGCTTTGGGATGCTTATACGACACACTGCATTGTATTGACGGAAATTCTGAAGAGCGGTAAGCTTGTTCCAAGCTCGGTAGGCTCAGCAGATTAGATTGACGGCGTTGACTCGCTTTTCAAGCTTGGGTTGGACGCAGGGTAGCCCTGGAAGGCTTGGTCCCCGTCATCGAATACGAGGTTGAGCGCGAGATGATGGGACCGGAAGGAGATAAGCATGGCGGACGATGCTGAGGTGACGATGCTCCAGTACATGGGGCTCATTCCTGCCGAGGAAGCCTTCCTGAAGTCAATGGAGGCCGCACTGGTCGAGACACTTCACTCGAAGTCCATCACTGACCGTCCTTTCTGGGTAGGCGATGCCGAGTCTGGCGCCCGTGTTGTACGACTAGTTCTTCCGGGCCAACCACAACCAAGAGTGCTTCTCGAGTTCCAACCAAGCGAAGTTCACGATCTTACCGAGAATGAATTGGTTTCGCGACTGCGTCGAAGCATCAAGTAAGGCATGAACCGTGCTGAGACGACCAGTACCCATAAGCATCTTGGCACCGAGGGGCGAAACTGGTTCAAGGCGATCAATAAGGTGTCCCGCGCAGCGACGCAGTGGAGGAAAGCAGTGAACGGACAGGGGCAGGCTTGGCAGTGGCAAAGCGGGATTGGCCAGAGTGTCCAAACAGGGTTTATCAATCGAAACGGTCAACGCTGTTGTGGCCACCGCCAGGTTCCCGGAACTGATCATGGACAGTATGCCTACAAAGTGGAGTGCACCGTCTGTGGATTCGTCTATGGTGCTAACGGATCTGACATGCACGAGCGCCTCTGCCCGGAATGTCAGGGTGGTGCGTTGGGGATTAGGTATTGGCAGGTACCGTGACAGAGCGAGTCATCTCTATAGTCGGCCGCCCAACCCGAGCGGTCGAGCGGACGGATACCGTGCTATCGCACGGCCCCACCGCCCACAGCGTTAGGCGGCGAGCAGCGAACCTCGGCTAGAGGAATATAATGGATCTCGATCATCAAATGAAGTTGTATGCCGAAGCACACCTCAAGCAGCTGAAGAATTTGTCGGGAGATATTCAGGCGCAGCTGAATGCTTCGGTTGAGGTGCAACGGGCGCTGTGGGAGCCCATGCGAAGAGCACTAGAAGATCAATGGGCGGAACTCGCCCGTCCTGTATCTGCTCAGTTGGACGTCACGACGGCTCGAATTCTGGCTCCTGTCGCCGCCCAGGTTGCGGAATTCCGCGATGCGATACAGCGCACATTAGCTCCGGCGCTCGAGGAATTTAAGCAGGCGTTTCGCCAACTGCCGCCCCGCATTCGAGTGGCGCTTCTCACGCTTGGTAGTCACGGTTGGTACTTTGATCTTGATATGCCAATGGAGGCCCTCTGGAGGCTAGAGGGGGCACTTGAAGAGGGCGATGTGGCAGGGGTGGAGGCTTCTCTTGGCGAGTACTTTGAAAGCGAGCTTGAGAGAATTGAGGCGTCGATCAGCGCACGGTTTCCTAATCGCTCGCACCTAATCGGAGCAGCATTCTCAGCACATCGAAGAGGGGAGTATGCCCTTTCAATTCCCTTACTCCTTGCCCAAACGGATGGCATCTGTATGGAGGTTGTGAAGCACTCCCTATTTAGAAAGCGGGACAAGAAACCTCAGACTGCGGAATACGTCGAGCAAATGGCAGCAGACAGTGTCATGTCGGCATTCTTGAGCCCGCTAGCACAGACGCTTCCTATCAATGAGTCGGAGAAAGAGAAAGCGCCTGGATCGATTGCGTTGAATCGGCATGAGGTGCTCCACGGCGTTTCACTTGACTACGGGACGACAACTAATGGCCTGAAAGCAGTCTCGCTTATCAACTATGTAGCTTGTATTCTAGGCAAGGGGGCCAAGGGCGCCTAATACGGCCGATGGAGCGGACGGCAGAGCCACCGCTCATCGGCAGCAGCGTTGGGCGCAGGTGTTCGATAAGAGGGTAAGTACGACCGCCATCCGAGCAGAGCCTTCCTCAGATCAGACATCAAACTGCGAAAGCTCATTGCGACCTCAGGTAGTCCGGAAGCTCTTCGACGGTCATCCCGTCAACTCCCGGAGCACCCTTGTTACGGCGAGCTCGCCGCAGGGGAGTCAGTACCGACCTTGCGTGGAACACGGCGAAGTCAGCACATGGTCCTTGGCGGTTGAGCCAGAGCCCGGCGCTCACCATCGCCTTGTCTGCGAAGAACTTCCGACGGCTGGGTCTACCAAGCTTGGTGAACGGATAGGGAGATCGACTGAATCAACCGAACCGCCGTGTACGTGATCCGTATGCACGGTGGTGTGGGAGGAGGGGCGCTGCAAGGCGCCCCCCTATCCCGATTAGGCGTCGCAATCGCAACCATCGTGAATCGTCCCACCTTCAATCAACCCGCTGAGCTCTGGCTAGTCGATGGTTCGCTGAGAGATATCTACGTCTTCAATACCGCCGCCGCTGATTGGGATGCGCTTTTAATCCTAGCCCAGGCACATGCTCACGAGTACACCCACGACGGCATTGCTCAATCGCTGCCGGGAGCAACAGCCCTCTTCCAAGATCGGGAGCACTCTCATTTGCTCAGCGTGCTGGCTGGCTCTGTCAGAATCAATTGCCACTTCTTCGTGCCGGAAGAGATCGAGTTAGATATCGATCCAAGAGATGTCACAGGCCCAGAGGAGCATGTTGCCGTGCTGCAGTTCGTCGAGCGGCTGGCACGAGCCACACAGAAGGATGCCGTGGTTACCCCAGAGAGCACCCCCGACATCGCGCTCCTCCACTACGACCACGCCAGTCAATTCTGGCAAGTCCATGAGTCACGCGCCCGCAGCGACGCCTAACCCCTCGCTCAACCGGACCCGCTACGGCAGTCACCGTAAGCCCGGCCTGAGGCAAGTGGTGCATTATCTCAGCCCGGGCTTACGGCGCCTGGAGACGAGTTGAAGAGCGAGGCCACGCGCGTCGATACTCTTTCACGCCCTTCTCCCAGCTGTGCCCCTCCGGCCAGATCAGGACGTCAGGCCTCGCCTAGCGATGGGATAAGCAGCCGCATGACCCCCTCGGCCACCCCCGGTTCAGGGCTTCGGCTTGTCGGTCTTCTTGGAGGTTCCACCCGCCGCCACGTACCCGAGCGCCTCTAGCTGCTTGCGCATCTCCTCGGGGAGATCCTGATCCATCGCGCGGCTCTTCAGGCCGGTGAAGCGCTGGCGGATCATCGTCTGCATCGCCGCCACCCTCGCGGGCTCGGCCGCGGCGAGGTTGTGCTGCTCGCCGGGGTCCTTCGAGAGGTCGTACAGCTCCTCGCGGCCGATGGGGTAGTGGCCCGGCGGCGCGTCCGGAATGCAAATGGGCGAGTAGCCGGTCGGATTGCTCACGAGCTTCCACTTGTCGCGGACGACGGTGTGGATCGGCAACGAGCCGTACTCCGAGAACGCCGGCTTGCCCGCGCCGCCCGCCTCCGGCCGCTCGAGGTAGGGGACGAGCGAGCTGCCGTGCTGCTCCGCGGGCGCGGCCACTCCGAGCAGCGAGAGCACGGTGGGGAGCACGTCGATCAGCTCGACGATGGGCGCCACCCGGCCGCCCGGCGGGATCAGGCCCGGCGCCGAGATCGCGAGCGGCACGTGCAGCGCGGTCTGGTACACCGAGCAGGCGTGGTAGAGGTAGCGGTTGTGGTCGTACAGCTCCTCGCCGTGATCGGCGGTGAAGAGCACGATCGTCTTCTCCAGCCTGCCGGCCGCGCGCAGGCCGTCGAGCAGAGAGCCGGTCAGCCGGTCGCTGCCGATCACCGAGGCGTCGTAGAGCGCGTCCAGGTGGCGGACGTCCCGCTCGCTCAGCGGGATCTTCTCGGTCATCACCTGGTTGAGCTGCCTCTTCTTCGTGCCGAGCGGTCCGGAGTAGCCGGGGTCCAGCTCGCGGTCCGCCAGGTCGCCGCCGTTGTAGTAGGGCGAATGGGCGCCGAAGAGATGGACCCAGAGGAAGAACGGCTGCTTCCCGTCCAGCCCCTTGGACCAGCTCAGAGCGTCCTGGATCGCCCGGCCGTCCCGGCCGCCGGAGCAGGCGAAGTCGTCCCACCCCTGGTGATTCGCCTTGCACATGTTGGAGAGAAAGGCGCCGGTCCTGTAGCCCGCGCCGTGCAGCAGCTTGGGCAGGGTCGGGAGGTCGTCCGGGAAGCCGTAGCCGTTCGCGACCACGCCGTGGCCGCTCGGATAGAGGCCGGTCAGCAGCGAGCCCAGGGACGGCCAGGTCTCGGCCCGCTGCGCCATGGCCTGCTCGAAGACGATGCCCGAGCCGAGCAGAGCGTCCACGTTCGGGCTGGGCGGATGATCGGGCCAGCCCTTGTAGCCGTAGGAGCCGAGGCGGTCGGCGCGCAGGGTGTCGACCGAGATCACGACCACGTTCCAGCCCTTGGCCGCGCCGTCCAGGCGGACGCGCTGGGGCTGCGGCGCGGCCGGCTCGTCCCGGTCACCCCGGTGACCCCGGTCATCCCGGTCGCCGCAGCCGGCGGCGAGGAGGCCGGTGAGCAGGCCAAGAAGGGTCAGGAGGGCGGCAAAGGCGTGGCGTCTGGGCAAAGGAGACCTCGGCCCGCGATTCTAGCCTCGAAACCCTCGGAACGGTCAGCCTGCTGCCCGGCGAGACACCAGTCGAGAACGGCCATGGCGCTCGTCATCTTGTGGTACGCCTGCCGGAACGCGATGCTCTGCGGTCCGTCGAGGATCTCGTCGAGCACCTCGTAGCCGCGCATCGCCGGCAGGTCGTGGAGGAACACCGTGCCTCCGCCGGGCCTCGAAACGCGGGTCATCACGTCCTGGGTGACCGTGTAGGGGCGGAACTTCGGGAGCCAGTTCTCGTCCGCCCTCTTGACGCCCATGGTCAGCCAGCGGGTGGTGTAGACCGCGTCGACGTTGAGCGGCAGGCCGTCCATGTCGTGATGCTGGACGATCTCGGAGCCGTTCGCCGCGGCCGTGCTCCGCACCTTGTCGATCAGGTCGGAGGAGAGCCCGTAGCCCTCGGGAGTGACCAGGGTCAGCCGCATGTCGGGGATCCGGGAGACGGCCAGCGCGATCGCGGCGGCCGAGTTGTTCCCCTCTCCCATATAGAGGATGTGAAGCCCCGCGAGCCGGCCGAAGTGCTCGCGCAAGGTTGCAAGGTCGGCGAGCGACTGGGTCGGATGCTCGTCATCGCTCATCGCATTGACCACCGCCATGCCGTCCTGGGACGCGAACTGCCGCATCTCCTCCATGGATTCATTCGTGCGGATGACCAGGGCGTCGAGATAGTTCGCGAGAACGCGCGCGGTGTCCGGCACGGTCTCGCCGGTGACCAGTTGAAGATCGTTGGGACCGTAGGCGATCACCTGGGCCCCCAGCTTCATCGCGCCCACGGAAAAGGACGTGCGCGTGCGCGTAGAGGTCTTGCGGAAGAAGATGCCGACGATGCGGTCGGCCAGCGTCGGACCCCGCTCCCAGCGCCCCTCGGCGATCGCGACGGCATTTTCGACCAGGGACAGGATCGTTTCCTGCTCCAGGTCGGAGATCGACAGCAGATGATTTACGGACATACAGACTCCATTGGGATCGTCGAGGATCCGGATCGCCAGGCTGAATTCGGACGCGGCATCAGCAGCGGCCAGCGGCTGCCTCCATTGATGAGGTGAGCGCCGGGCGCCAGAGCGAGCCGGGAATCGCCGAAAGGCTCAGCCGCCGGTCAGGAGCCGGCCGCAGATCATGCCCAGAAGGCCGGCCAGCAGGCAACCCGTGGAGGTCGCTCCGAGGTTGGCGAGCGCCAGGGTCCAGGAGTCGTCCCGGAGGAGTTGGAGCGTCTCGTAGTTGAACGTCGAGTAGGTGGTGAAGCCGCCCAGCACTCCGGTGGTGAGCGCGAGACGCAGGGTGAGCGGGATCAGGTCCGTGGTGAGCGCGACCTGCATGATGGCCCCGAGGAGGAACGATCCCAGGACGTTCACTGCGAGTGTTCCCCAGGGAAAGCCGCCCCAGGGGAACCCGGTACCGGTCTGGCGGGCGATCCAGCCGCCGAGCAGGTATCGGGCGCCGGTTCCGACGGCCCCGCCCAGACAGATCCAGAGAAAGCGGGCCATGGGCCCATGGTATAACTTCTGCCGTGCGCGAAGTCCTGTTCCGGCCTCTGCTCCGGACCGTCCTGATCCTCGGCCTGGCCGTGGTGCTCGCTCTGCCCATGGCGGAGCTGATCGACACGTGCGGGTGCCCGAGCGGACCGGACGGAGCGGCTTGCTCGCTGTGCTTCTGCTGCTCGCATGGCCGCTCCGGCCTGGCCCCCGCGGCCGAGGGCGCTCCGGCCTGGATGGTCGCCCGGATCGCCGCCGCCCCCTCCGAGCCCCTGCCCCTCCTCCCGGCGCCCGGCGACGTGTTCCACGTCCCCAGACCCGACGTCGCCTGATCTCGTTGTTTCGACCCTGAATCCCTGATCGCGCCTGCGTCCTTCTCTAAGGACGCCTGGGTGTTGCTGAGAGGTACCTGCGATGAGATCACGACGGGTGCGGCCGGCGGCCGCAAGCCCTTGTCTGCTGCTGTGCGTCCTGCTGCTCGGGGCCGTGCCGGCCGCCGGGCAGAAAGAGATCGATCTGGACGAGGCCCTGGCTTTGGCCCGGGTCCAGGGGGCCGGGGGCGTTGCCGAGGCCCGGGGCCGCGTCGAGGAAGCCCGGGCGCGGCTCGACCGGGGCCGACGCCGGCTTCAGGAGGATCCCGAGCTGGAGATGTCCGGCGGATATCGAAACGCCGAGACGGGCTTCTTCGACTTCGAGGCGGCGTTGAGCCAGAAGCTCGAATCCGGCGGCCGGTCCGCGGCGCGGACGGCCGGCGTCGAGGCGGCGCTGGAGACCGCGGAGGCGGAGCGGGCCGAGGCCGAGCGGTTGCTTCTCGCCGAGGTCCGGTCCGCCTTCGCCCGCGCCCTGGCCGCGCGGGACCGGGCGGCGCTCCGGGCCCGGGGCCGGGACCTGGCCGACCGGCTGTTCGCGGCCATCGAGCGCGGCTACGAGGCCGGCGAGGTCGCTGCCCTGGAGTGGAACCGGACGCGCACCGCGTCCGCCGCCGCCCGGGCCGGAGAGCGAGCGGCCGAGGCCGAGCTGGCGGAGAGCCTCGCGGTCCTGCGGGGGCTGCTGGGGCTCGATCCCGGAGCGCCATTAGTCTTGAGCGGGGTGCTCGGGGATCTGGCGCCGGGACCGCTTCCCGATCTCCCCTCCCTGCTCGCGGGTCTCGAGAGACGGCCGGACCTGGCCGCGCTCGCGGCCGGCCTGCGCGAGGCCGAGGCCCAGGTGCAGTTCGGGCGGGCGCTCGGGCGGCCCGGCCTCGCCGTGCGCGGCGGAGTCGCGCGGGAAGAGGGCGCCGAAATCGCCACCGCGGGCGTCGTCGTCTCGCTGCCGGTGCGCGGCGCCGGCCGCGAAGCCGTGGCGGTCGGGGAGGCCCGAGCCGCCGCGCTCCGCCAGGCGATGACGGCCGCTCGCGCCCAGGCCGAGGCCGAGGTGCGGGGACTGCACGCCGCGCTCGCCGCCCGCATCGAGGCCGTCCGGGAGCTCGAAACCGCGGCGCTGCCGGCGCTCGACGACGGCGAGTCGCTGTCCCTCAAGAGCTACGAGGCCGGCGAGACCGGTCTCGGGGAGCTTCTCCTGATCCGTAGAGAGATTCTGGAAACCCGTCTGACCTATCTCGACCGTCTCCTCGACGCGGCGCTGACGCGCGCCAGCCTGGAGTCGGCCGCCGGAGAGATGCCATGAGCGCCCGAGCCCTCACCCCCGACCCCTCTCCGGCCTCCCCTCCCCCCTCGCCGGGAGAGGGGCGCCCCCGCCCGTCCACATCCTTCGGCGCCGCGTTCCCCCCTCTCCCAGGGAGGGGGGAGGGGAGGTGGGAGAGGGGGGCCAGGGGGGTGAGGGCCCTCACCCTGCTCCTCACCGTCCTCTTCATCGGCTGCGGCGGCGCTTCGGAGACTCCGAAACCCCAGAAAGAGGCCGAGCATCAGGAGGAAGAGGCAGCTCATGCCGAGCCTGCCGGAGAGCATTCCGACCATGCCGAAGAGGAAGGCGTGCTCACCGTGGACCCCGAGGTCGTCCGCGACCTCAAGCTGACCACGTTCCCGGCCGAGCTGCGGCCGGGCGGCGAGGGCGTGATCGCGCTCGGCGAGCTGAAGGTGGACGGCGACGCCTACGCCGAGGTGGGCACGCCCATCCCGGCCCGGGTGACGGCTCTCACCGCATCGGCCGGACAGGCGGTGAAGCGGGGCCAGGCGCTGGCCGGCCTGGAGAGCGTCGAGCTGGGACAGGCGCGGGCGGGCCTGACCACGGCGCGGGCCCGGGCGGAGCTGGCCCGCCGCACCGTGGAACGCAAGCGCAGCCTGGCCGAAGAGCGGATCGTCCCTCGTGGAGAGCTGCAGCGCGCCGAGGCCGAAGCCGCAGAGGCCGAAGCGGAGCTGACGGCCGCGCAGTCGGCGATTTCCGTGCTGGGGGCAGGCACCGCCGCTGCGGGCGACGGCAATCTCTCGCGGTTCTCTCTGCGGTCGCCGGTCGCGGGCACGGTGCTGGAGCGCACTGCCGTGATCGGGCAGATGGCCGACCCGTCCCGCCCGCTGTTCCGGATCGCCGACCTCTCGCGGCTCTGGCTCGTGGTCCAGGCGCCCGAGCGCGACGCGATGCGGGTGCGCAAGGGCACGCCGGCCGAGGTGACGCTCGCCGCCGTGCCGGGGAAGACCCTCAAGGGCACCGTGGCCTGGGTGGGCGGCGAGGTCGATCCGCACTCCCGCACCGTGCCGGTGCGCGTCGTCCTGCCCAACGCGGACGGCTCGCTGCGTCCCGGCATGTTCGCGACCGCCTGGCTTTCGACCGGCGCGGCCGGGGAGACGGTCGTGGCCGTGCCGGCGGAAGCGCTCCAGCGCGTGGACGACCGCTGGGTCGTCTTTCTTCCTCAAGGGGGGGGCCAGGCGCCCGGCCGCTTCGAGGTGAGGCCGGTCGAGCGCGGGCGCGATCTTCAGGATGAAGTGGCGGTGCTCTCGGGCCTCAAGCCCGGGGAGAGGGTCGTGGTCGAGGGCGCCTTCGTGCTCCGTGCCGAGATGGGGAAGAAGGACGGCGAGGGGGAGCACCACCATGACTAGCCTCGAACGCATCCTGCGCGGCTCCATGTCCAAGCCGGGCCTCACCGTCCTGCTCGTCCTGGCGGCGGCGGGCGCGGGCACGGTCTGGCTGGGAGACCTGCAGCGCGACGTGTTTCCCGACCTGGCGACGCCGGTCTTCAGCGTCTTCGTCCAGAACGCGGCCATGGGCACCGAGGAGCTGGAGACGGGCGTCGCCATCCCCCTGGAGGTGGCGCTCGCCGGTATTCCGGAAGTTCGGCGCATCCGCTCCGGCTCGCAGGCGGGCGTGGCCCAGGTCCGCGTCGAGTTCGAGCCCGACGCCGACTACTACCTGTCGCGCCAGCTCGTCACCGAACGGGTCAATCAGGTGGCCCGGGAGCTGCCTCCGGGCACCGAGCCGCCGCTCGTCTCCAGCCTCACCGGCCGGCTGAACGAGGTCGTCGAGCTGGTCGTGGAGGCCGAGCCCGGCACCGCCGGCCTCATGGAGCTGCGCGACCTGGCGGACTTCGAGGTCCGCAACCGGCTGCTCGGCGTCCCCGGCGTGGCCGAGGTCGAGGTGCTCGGCGGCCACCTGCGGCAGTTCCAGATCCAGCTCGATCCGGACCGCATGGCCGCGCGCGGCGTCTCGCTGGGGGAGATCATGACCGCCGCCGAGCGCGGCAACGAGAACGCGGCCGGCGGCTTCGTGGCCGAGGGGCCGCTCGAATGGACCGTCCGCGCCGTGGGCCGGGCTTCGAGCGTGGGCGACCTCGCGGCCACCGTAGTGGCGGTGCGGGACGACACGCCCGTGCTGCTCGGCGAGGTGACGGACGTGCGCGAGGCGCCGGCCACGCGCCGGGGCATGGCCCACGGCCTGATGGAAGAGATGGTGAGCTGCCGCGTGGTCAAGCAGTTCGGCGCGGACACCGTCGCGGTGTCGGACGGCGTCAAGGCGGCGGTGGCCGACCTGGCCGGCAGCCTGCCGCCCGGCGTGCGGGTGCGCGTCCTCTACGACCAGGCCGAGATCGTGGCGTCGGCCCTGGGCGGCGTCGGGCGCGCCGTGCTGATCGGCGCGGCCCTGGTGGTCGCCGTGCTCGTCTTCCTTCTGGGGAACCTGCGCGCGGCGCTCATCGTCACGCTCACGCTGCCGCTCTCGATCGCGCTCGCCGGCCTGTTCCTGAAGCCGGCCGGGATCGGCCTCAACACGCTCACGCTCGGCGGTCTCGCCATCGCCGTGGGGCTGCTCGTGGACGCGGCCATCATCCTGACCGAGAACGTCTTCCATCGACTGTCGGCGCCAACGGATCCAGCGCACGGGCTTCTGGACCGCCGGGTGACCGTGCTCGCGGCGGCGGTCGAGGTGGGCCGGCCGATCGCCTTCGCGACGCTCATCGTGATCGCCGTCTTCGCGCCGCTCTTTGCCATGAGCGGCATCGAGGGCCGGATGTACCGGCCGCTCGCGGCGGCGGTGGT
Source organism: Holophagales bacterium (assembly GCA_031390755.1). Taxonomy (GTDB): domain Bacteria; phylum Acidobacteriota; class Thermoanaerobaculia; order Multivoradales; family UBA5704; genus DATMER01. The sequence continues at coordinate 14,956 of JANMTS010000137.1, read as the reverse complement.
CGCCTCCATGGCCGCGTCGCTCATCCTCTCGCTCACCCTGGTGCCGGTGCTCTCCGCCTGGCTGCTGCGTCCGGCCCGATCCGGCTCCGAGGAGGACACCTTCCTCATCCGGAAGATCAAGGCCGTCTATGCGCCGCTGCTCGACCGGGCCATGCGCCACGCCGGGCTCGTGCGCGTCCTCTCCCTGCTGGTGACGGTGCCGGCGCTGGTGCTCGCCTTCCAGATCGGCTCGGACTTCATGCCGAAGCTCGACGAAGGCGCGCTCCTGCTCCAGACCATCCTGCCGCCGGAGGCCTCCCTGGAGGAGGTCGACCGCCGCAATCACCGGGTCGAGGACGTGCTGCGGAGCATCCCCGAGGTCCAGGAGGTCGTGCGCCGCACCGGCCGCGCCGAGCGCACCGAAGACCCCATGCCGCACGTGGTGTCGGACGTCCTGGTCGTTCTCAAGCCGGACCGCACGCGCACCCTCGACGAGCTGGAGGACGAAATGCGCGAGCGGCTGGCGTCGGTTCCGGGCGTCTCCGTCCTCTTCACGACTCCCTTGGGGATGCGGATCGACGAGGGGCTCGGCGGCACGCCCGCGGACATCCAGGTGCGGATCTACGGTCCGGACCTGGACCGGCTCTCCCGGCTGGCGGAGCAGGCGCGCGAGCTGATGGAGCCGATCCCGGGGATCGCCGACCTGCGGGCCGAGGCTCTGACCGGCCTGCCGCAGGTCAAGGTGACGGTCGACCGGGCCGCGGTGGCGCGCGTCGGCCTCACTCCGGCGGACGTGGTCGACGCGGTGCGCATCGGCCTCGCCGGCGAAGAGGTTTCGCAGGTCTGGGTGGGACAGCGGCGGTTCGACCTCGTGGTGAAGCTGGCCGAGGACCGGCGCAACCTGCCCGGGCTCGCCGCGCTCCTGATCGACGGTCCGGACGGTGCGCGCATCCCGCTCGGCCAGCTCGCGAGCGTCGAGCGGGCCTTCGGGCCGGCGTCGATCCAGCGCGAGGCCGGAAGCCGGCGGGTGGCGGTCGAGGCGAGCGTGGCCGGCCGGGATCTGGGCGGCACCGCGGCCGAGGTGAAGGAGCGGCTCTCCAGGAGCCTGGAGCTGCCGACCGGCTACTTCTTCGACGTCGGCGGCCGGGTGGAGAGCCAGGCCCGGGCGCTCCGGTCCCTCGGCCTGGCCGTGGCCGCGGCGCTGCTGGCCGTGCTCGTCCTTCTCTATCTGGCCCTGGGCTCCTTTTCGGAGACCCTGGTCATCCTCGCCACTCTGCCCGATGCCTTCGTGGGCGGCATCCTGGCGCTCTGGCTGGCGGGGGAGACCTGGAACGTATCTTCTTTAGTAGGGCTCATCGGCCTGTTTGGAATCGCGGTGCAGAACGGACTGGTTCTGGTCTCGCAGACCCGATCGCTGGTGGCGGAGGGGAGACCGTTCGAGGAGGCGCTCCGCGAAGCCTGCCTCGGCCGGGTGAGGCCGAAGCTCATGACCGCGGCGACCGCGATCCTGGGCCTGCTGCCGCTCCTGGTGCTGCGCTTGCACGGCTCCGAGATCGAGCGGCCCCTGGCGGTGGTGATGGTGGGAGGTCTGGTGACCTCGACCCTCTTCACCCTGCTCGCGCTGCCGACCTTCTACAAGCTCGTCCACCGGGCCGGGGTATCCGGCGGGCCGGGATCGGGGGTACAGCCTGTTGAGTAAGATGTCAGCCGTGGAAACCGTGAAGAGACAATTCAAGATCCGCGGCCTGGACTGTGCCGAGGAAGTGGGGATTCTCAAGCGCGAGCTGGGCCCCCTGGTCGGCGGCGAGAGCCGCCTGTCGTTCGACATCCTGAAGGCCAGGATGACCGTCTCGGCCCCTGCCGGGGAGGTCTCCGAGGCGGCGATCCTGAAGGCCGTCGAGCGCACCGGCATGGGCGCGCAGGTCTGGAAGGAAGCCACCGAAGCGATCGAGCCGGCCGGGCTCTGGCAGCGCTGGGCGAGGACGGTCCTGACCGCGGTGAGCGGCGCCGCCGCGGCGGCCGGTTTCGCCGTCCACGCCTGGACTGCAGGGGGTATCTCCGGGGCTCTAGGCTCCGAGGGCATGGGCTTGGCGCACTCGGTCCCCGCCGCGGCGAGGATCCTCTACGCCGTCGCCATCCTCGCCGGCCTGTGGACCGTCCTGCCGAAGGCCTGGTTCGCGCTGCGGCGGCTGCGGCCGGACATGAACCTGCTCATGGCCGTGGCCGTGGTGGGAGCGATCGGAATCGGCGAGTGGTTCGAGGGGGCGACGGTCGCCTTTCTCTTCGCGCTCTCGCTGGCCCTCGAAGCCTGGAGCGTGGGCCGTGCGCGGCGGGCCGTCGCGGCGCTGATGGATCTGGCGCCGCAGATGGCGCGCATCCGGCTGCCAGACGGGGGCGAAACGGAGATCCCGGCCGAGCAGGTGGAGGCCGGCACCCTCTTCGTCGTCAAGCCCGGCGAGCGCATCCCGCTCGACGGCCGGGTGGTCTCCGGCGCGAGCGCGGTCAACCAGGCGCCGATCACGGGCGAGAGCGTACCCGTCGACAAGGAGGCCGGCGCCGAGGTCTTCGCCGGCACCATCAACGGCGACGGCGCGCTGGAGGTCCGGTCCACGAAGCGGGCCGAGGAGAGCACGCTCGCGCACATCATCCGGATGGTGGAGGAGGCGCAGTCCCGCCGCGCCCCGTCCGAGCAGTGGGTCGACCGCTTCGCCCGGATCTACACGCCCGCCGTGATGGCGCTCGCGCTGGCGGTGCTCGTCGTCCCGCCGCTCCTCTTCGGCGGCGCATGGGACGACTGGATCTACCGCGCCCTCGTGCTGCTCGTCATCGCCTGTCCCTGCGCCCTGGTGATCTCCACCCCGGTCAGCATCGTCTCCGCCCTGACCGCGGCGGCGCACAACGGCGTCCTCATCAAGGGCGGGCTGTACCTCGAGATCCCGGCGCGCCTGCGGGCGATTGCGCTCGACAAGACCGGCACCCTCACCCAGGGCCGCCCGACCGTGGTCGAGGTCGTGCCCCTGGCCGACCACGACGAACGCGGCCTGCTGGAGCGGGTCGCCGCCCTGGAGGCGAGGAGCGAGCACCCCCTGGCCCGGGCCATCCTCGCCCATGCCGGGGAGCGCGGCGTCGACATCCGCCCGGCCGAGGACTTCAAGATCCTCCAGGGCAAGGGGGCGACCGGCCGCATCGGCGGACGGGAGTACTGGCTGGGCTCGCACCGGTATCTGGAAGAGCGGGGGCAGGAGACGGAGGAGATCCACTCCGCCCTGGAGAAGCTCTCGCAGGCCGGCCGCACGGTCGTGGTGGTCGGCACCGCGGATCACGTCTGCGGCCTGATCGCGCTTTCCGATCCTCTCCGGCCCGGCACCCGGGAGACGCTCGACGCCCTTCGCCGGGAGGGCATCGAGGAGATCGTGATGCTCACGGGCGACAACCAGGCGACCGCCGCCGCCATCGCAGAACAGGCGGGGCTGGCCACCTTCCAGGCGGAGATGCTGCCAGCGGACAAGGTTGCGGCGATCGACGACCTGGTCGCGCGGTTCGGCCAGGTGGCCATGGTCGGCGACGGCGTCAACGACGCGCCGGCCCTGGCGCGCGCCACCCTGAGCCTCGCCATGGGCGTGGCCGGAAGCGACGCCGCGATCGAGACCGCCGACATCGCCCTGATGTCCGACGACCTCTCGAAGCTCCCCTGGCTCCTCCGGCACTCGCGCCGGACGCTGCGGGTGATCCGCCAGAACATCGCCTTCTCCCTTCTCGTGAAAGCCGCCTTCGTGATCCTCACCTTCGCCGGCTTCGCCTCCATCTGGGCCGCGATCGCCGCCGACATGGGAGCCTCGCTGCTGGTCATCTTCAACGGCCTGCGCCTGCTCAGGCGCGGGGATTGAGTTGTCTTGACTGCGTTGCCCACTGCGGCGGCGCAGCGACCGGTTTTGCAGGCGTCGCGTATCTCCCCGGGGGCTGCCGACGCGAATTGGGGGAATGTTGCAACAGAACCGGCGTGACCGGCCGGGGAGACCCTCCCCGGCCTCTACACAAGAGCTTCCGGACCGGGTCTCACCCGGTGACCAACCATGGGAGGCGCCTCGATGACCCCCGACCAGCCGCGACAGAACCGCCGGGCCTTGATCATCGGCATCGACAAGTATCCGAACCTGATGCCCGAGCATCAGCTCGAAGGCTGCGTCAGCGACGCTCGCGAGATCGCCGGTCTGCTGCGCGACCGCTACGGGTTTCCGGAAAGCCAGACGACGCTGCTGCTCGACGCCCAGGCCACCCGCGAGGGCATCCGGGCGGCGATGACGGACCTGACGAAGCAGGTGCGGGAGAACGACGCCGTCGTCATCCACTTCAGCGGCCACGGCTCGCAGCGCCCCTACCCTGTGGACTCGAAAAGCCAGGCCGGACTTCTGGAGGAGGCGCTCGTCACGCACGACAGCGCCCACCGCGATCCGCTTCCCAACCTCGACATCCCGAGCGCCGAGCTGCGCGGCTGGCTCAAGGCGATGAGCGAGGTCACCCCGTACATCACGCTGATCCTCGATTGTTGTCATTCCGGCACCATCGCCACCCGCACGGACAGCGGGAAGCCGCGGGTCCGCGTTCGGGGTCTCAAGCCCGATCTTCGTCAGCCCGGTGCCGAGGGCCGGCGAGTCGTGCGGGACGTGAAGGACGGCCCGGCCTCGTTCATCCGCTACTCGGTGCTCGCGGCCTGCCGGGAACGCGAGAGTGCCCACGAGATTGGTTTCGACGACGGCAGCGGCAGCCATGGAGCGTTCACCTGGAACCTGCTCCAGCAGCTTCGGAGCCTTCCCGATGGCGCCTGTCCAACCTATCGCGACGTTTTCGAGCCGGTCTCATCCAGCGTCCACGACTGTTACCCGTTACAGCAGCCGCAGCTCGAAGGAGTTCGGGACCGCGCGCTGTTCGGCCTGGCCGAGTTGGTGCCGATGCGCTTCCTGCCGATTCAGGACCGCCGGGCCGACCGGGTAATCCTCGGCGGCGGCTCCACCTGCGGTCTGACGGAAGGATCGGTGTGGACGATCCACCCTCCCCAGGCCCGGGAAGGCGCCGAGGTGTTGGGCCGGGTGGAGGTGATCGAGGTGCTGGGGATGACCGCCAAGGCCCGCATCCTGGAGGAGGTCCGGCCGGACGCGATCGGCCGCTGGTGCCGGGCGGTCGAGGACGCTCCGGCCGGAGGCGCCGACGGTCTGGACGACCACTGGGGCCGGTATCGCACCACGCTGAAGATCCGCAACGAGCACAGCCGCCTTCAGGGCAAAGTCGACTTCAATCTGGGGCGCCTGCGGAACGGCCGATGGGAGAGGCTGGACGACGGTGCGGAGGTCGAGGAAGGGGAGGAGATCTCCTTCGCCGTGGTGAGCCACCACGACAAGCCTCTCCATCTTCAGGTTCTGGATTTCGGCCTGACCGGGAGCATCGGCCTGGTCTATCCGCCCCCTGGCGTGAGCGAGCCGCTGGCGCCGCGTCGTGCGATCGAGATCGGCACGCTGAATGCGGACAAGATCGATCTCGAGATGCCGGAGGGCGCCCCGGACGGCGGTGAGGAGATCCTGAAGCTCTTCGTCACGACATCGGAGACCGATCTCTCGTCGCTGCTCCAGTCTGCGCCACGGAGGCCGGTGCGCGGAGAGGGCGGCGCGGGAAGACTGCGCGAAATGCGGGCGATGACCGACCCCACCCGCGGCAACGACGACTGGATCACCCTGGAGCGCCGGTTCCGTTTGAAGCGGCGCGCGAGCCCGAAGCCTCGGCGCATCACTCGAGGTGGGGCTCCGGAGACTTCTTGAGCTCTTCGGCGGTGCCGACGAAGAAGCGCTCGTAGATCTGCTTGTTCGGGCTCGCGCCTTCGATGGCGACATGCTCCTGCTGGATGTCGCCGGCGGCGTCGGTCCGGTTGCCGGAAGCGTCTACGTAATAGTACTCGTCGGCCGCTTTGCCGAAGCCCAGCGGAGAGATCGTGCAGAGCCGGCCGGTGGCGGGGAGCTTCACCAGCATCTTGTCGCCCTCGGTCTCTCCCTCAGTAGGCAGCTCCGGGCAGCTCCCCTCGAAGAACCTCACCGACACCCAGCCCTTGTAGCCGGCCGGGATCTCAAAGATGAAGGGGTTTCTGTCCTGGCTCTGGCATCCCGCCATCCCCAGGGCAAGCATCACAAGCAGCGCCTTGCCGACCCATCGTCCGTTCACGGGTTCCTCCTCGAAGAGCGTGGCGCATTCTAACCCGATCCACCGGTGAACATCAGGTAGAGCTTCGTTTCCGGCGCCCTGCCCGGGCGGCAGACGGCCTTGACGTGGCTCAGCATCCGGACGCACCGGCCGCCGGGCGACCCCCCGGTCGGTGAGGCCGGCCATGACGAGGGAGCCGTCCAGAAGGTATCCGACCCCGGCCAGGCGAGCGCCGCATCTCTCTCTTCAGGACGGCACAGCCGGTCGAGGAGCGTTCGCCATCCGGGCTCCCGGCTCGGCAGCCTGGAGAACGAGCCTTCGATGCCGATCCTCGGCAGGATCTCCTCGGCGATGTCCAGGGACAGATGGATGCGCTCGACGCCCTCGAAGCGGGAGGCCGGCTCCGCGATCCAGGGCACCGCGTCCGGCGCCACCCGCTCCAGGTAGGCGAGGATTCCCGCGGGATCGAGGCCGAAGATCTCCAGACGAACGGCGTTCCGGACATCCCCGCCGCGGGGCCGCAGGCTGAACGCGTAGAGGAGATAGGCCGGCGGCGGGATGGCTTCGACGCACCGCCGTACCAGGGCTTCCTGGCTCTCGGGAAGGGGCGCGCCGTGCAGCGCCGGGAAGAGCGTGCCGGTGAGCCACGGGAGAGAAGCTCCGGGGGCGAGCTTCGCGCAGAGGATCGGGTCCGGCGTCCGGTCGTGGTCGAATTCCAGCCAGAGGGAACGGACCGGCGCGAGCGGGCTCTCTTGAGCGGCCCACAGGGAGAGGACGCGCTCAGCCGAGGGGAAAATCCCGGCGAGGTCCGGAGCCTGTCGAGGCTCCGCCAGGCGAAGCGAGAGATCGACGCCCGCCGGAGTACTCGCCGGGTCCGGGCCCAGGCGGACCTCCAGAACCGTCATCAAGCCGCCGGGCAGGCGGGCGGCGAGCCGGCGCAGGCTCTCCATTCCCTCGGGATGAAACAGAGGGGGACGGAGGTGGGGCTGGAGAACGGAGAGCCAGTCGCCGCAGGTGGGAGGCAAGACGGGCTAGCCGCCGCCTCCTCCGCTCGGCGGGGGAGTCCCGTCGCCCCAGTCACCGCCGGCGGCCTGTTCGAGCTCGTCTTCGGACAGCTCGCGCTGGCCCTCGATCATGGCCCGCAGCTCCTCGGGCTCGACCTCGTACCCGCGCTGCCGCGCCCAGCGGACCGCGCGGTCGAGATCGGTCATCTCGCCCAGCTCCTGCAGGAGATCCGGATTCTTCCTGAGATCGGCCATCAACCGTTCAAAAGGTATGCTCATTCGCTCTGCTCCTGTTTTGGTGCTTTTAGTTTAATCCTGGAGTTGCGAGCCGTCAAACCGGGAGCTGAAACCGGGGCTCCGGTAGAATCGGCGGCGAATGGCTGACTCCGCGATCTCCACGCTCTCCACGGTCCGGCCGCGTTCCCGCACGCGCCTGATCCGCCTCTTTCTCCTGGGCTTCAGCTTCGCGCTGAGCCTTCTCGTGGCCGAGGCCGCCGTCCGCCTGGCCCGGCCGCAGGCGGTGATGACGGTGTCGCGCGGGCTGTATCAGCCCGACGAGCCCCGGCGGTACCGGATCGCACCCGGCTTCCGGGGGCGGGTTTCGAACCAGGCGGAGTTCGACACGGAGATCGTCACCAACCGCGAAGGGCTGCGGGGGCCGGAGGTCGGACCGAAGCCGGCGGGCGGGACGCGCATCCTCGCGCTCGGCGACTCGTTCACGTTCGGCGTGGGGGCCCAGGAGGCCGAGACCTGGCCGGCGCGGCTGGAGCAGAAGCTCCCCGGCGCCCAGGTGCTCAACGCCGGCGCCCCCGGGTTCGGCGTGCCGGACGAGGTCGCCTGGTTCGAGCAGCACGGCGCGGCGCTTGAACCGGACGCGGTCGTGATCACGGTGTTCCTGGCCAACGATCTCCAGGACGCCGCGCCGGGCCAGCCGAAGGTGGCGGTGGTGGACGGCGCGCTGGTCGTGCCGGGCGAGACGGGCGGGCTGCGGCGCTGGCTCTACTACCACTCCCATCTCTTCCGTCTGCTCAAGAGCTCCCTGCTGGAGGGGCGGATTCGATCGGTCCTCGGTCTCAAGGAGCCGTGGGCGACCCGCGAGCTGCGCGGGGAGCTCTCGCTCTACGCGCCCGTCCTCCCCGAGCCCCTGAATCAGGGCGCCGAAGCGACCGAAGCCGCCGTGGCGCGGCTGGCGGCTCGCCGGGTGAAGACGCTGGCGGTCCTCATCCCGTCGCTGCCGCAGGTCGATCCGGCGCGGTGGGATGTCTTGCTGAAGCGCCTCGCCGTCGATCCGGAGGGAGTGGATTCCCGCCGGCCCAACCGGCTGTTCCGGGAGATCTTCGAGCGGCACGGCGTGCCGGTCCTGGACCTGACGGACCCGTTCGCGGCGGCGATCCGGGACGGCCGGCGGATCTACTATCCGATCGACCAGCACCTCACCCCCGAGGGATACGACCTGATGGCGGGGCTGATCTCCCGGCAGATTGGCGGAGATGCAGCACCGCCGGATTCAGGAACCGGAACGGCGCCCTGACGTGCACGGTTCCACCTCCGGACAGGGATTCAGCGGGCATCCACTGGCCCTGGAAGGGGTCGAGCCACTCCGCTTCGACTTCTTCCGCGCTCTTCCATGCGGACAGGTCGACCTTGCCCCAGCCCCTGGAGAGGTAGAGAACCTTCTCCGACGGACCGGCCAATCCTCCTGAAACCGGGACCATCGAGGCGAGATCGATCCGCTTGGCGAGCCTCAGGGTGTCGCCCAGGGCCCGGCGCGCGGTCTCCCTCTCCGGATCGGCGTCCAGGGGGTCCATGTAGATGGGGTGATGGCCCGCCAGGAAGCTCTTCCACACCCAGTCCGGCCCGCCGCCGATGCCCCAGAGGTGGTCGGTGTCGAGGAGGACGACCTTCGATCCGTCCGCGGGCGGCGGCGAGCGCTTGTAGCCGCCGTGCTGGTTGGGCGAGATCCAGTCCGCCGGGCTGCGGACGAGATCCTCGTTGCGCCCCCGCGGAAAGCAGGAGGTCATGCCCACCGGGATCGGGCTCAGCGACTTCAGAAAGCGGATCAGGTGGTACTGCCAGTCCCGCGACTCGCCGGGGCTCTCGTTCGAGATCTCCCAGAGCACGCAGTCGAGGTCGCCCACGGTGTCCACGACCTTCCTTACATACAGCTCCTGGAGGCGGGTGATGGCGGGAATCCGCAGCGAATGAACATCCACCCCCTCGCCCCGGCCGCCGGGATCGCCGTCCACCCCGTTGACGTTGTTGGCGGGGTTGAACGGATGGCGGAACCACGGATTGCCCTCGCCGTTGTCGTGGATCGACCAGCCGTTGAAGAGCATCACCGCGACGGTGAAGCCGCGCTCGCCGGCCCGGACGGTCCGCCGGCGCAGGCGTTCGAAGTAGGCCTCGTCGAAGCTGGAAAGATCGAAGCGGAGGCCGCCGTCGAGGGCCGTGCCTGGACCGGTGCGCGGATGGGGGAGGGGACGGACCTCGTGCGTCCAGGCCTCGTGGGTCCACAGGCGGACGAAGTTGTGGCCCCAGGATTCGAGACGGTCGAGGTAGGCGTCGAAGTCGAACCCTCCCGCTCGTTCAGGTCGTGCAGGCCGTTCGGCATTGTCCACCAGCACATCCCAGTGATGGGAGCCTGTCAGATAGAGGGGCCGGCCTTCCGAGTCCTGGAAGTAGCGCGGGTTGCAGGGGTGGACGGTGATCGGGGGCATGCTCCGTAGTGTAGGATCTCCGGCCTGCTGAAACCGCCAACGGCCAGAAACATCCCCATGCGCCTTCTCAAAGTCTCTCTGCCGATCGTGATCCTGGGCTCGATCCTCGCGTTGACGGGCTGTGACCGCTCGCCGAAGCTGGCCGAGGACGCGCCGCGCCGGGTCTTCCTGATCACCGTGGACACCCTGCGCGCGGACCGGATGAGCCTCTACGGCCACGTCCGGGAGACCACGCCGAACCTCGCGCGGCTCGCCGGGTCCGGCGTGACGTTCGACCGGGCCGTGGCCCAGTGGCCGAAGACCGGCGTGTCGTTCTCGTCGATGTTCACCGGCCAGTACCCGCAGACGACCGGCCTCACCTACAAGGCTGCGATGCGCATCCCGGAGGAGTACCTGACGCTCCCCGAGATGTTCCAGGAGGCGGGCTACAAGACCGTGGCGGTCAATTCGAACGCCGTGCTCTCCTCGAAGCTCGGCTGGAACGACGGCTTCGACGAGTACCTCCAGACCTGGGGCAACGGCGACTTTCCGCAGACCCCGGACCTCTTCCGCACTCTGATCCAGGCGCCCAAGGTCAATGAGCTCGCGCTGCCGCTGCTGGAGCGCCACGCCAAGGACGACCGTCTGTTCGTCTGGCTCCACTACATCGACCCGCACGCCCCCTACATGCTGCCCGAGGGCTTCGCCAACCCGTTCCTCGACGACGCTCTCTTCCAGCAGGAAGGCCGCCGGGACGGCAAGGACGCCGTGGTGCCGCGCAAGCTGACGAAGGGCTACCGGCTGGGCCGCGACGACCTCAAGTACTACATGGCGCAGTACGACGCCAACGTGCTGGTGGCGGACACCTACATCCGGAAGATGCTGGATCGGGCGGGCGAGCTGGGCCTGCTGGAGGACAGCCTCATCATCTTCACCGCCGACCACGGCGAGAGCCTCGGCGAGCACGGCTCCTGGTTCGAGCACGGGCCGCTGCCCTACAACACCACGGCCCACGTGCCGCTGTTCTTCGTCCGGAACGGCGTCCGGAACGAGAAGACCACGCTGCCCGCCGGGAAGCGCGTCGGCGAGCCGGTCGAGCTGATCGACCTCTATCCGACGCTGCGCGACCTGGTGGTCCCCGGCCGCGAGGTTCCCGGGCTCGAAGGCCACAGCCTGGTCCCGTTTTTCCAGGGGAAAGGCGGGCGGAAGACCGCGCCGGGAACGACCGCGCCGGCAGGCTCGTTCCGCTACGCGTTCTCGGAAGCCGGGGAGACGCCTCGCCACTTCCGCAGCGTCCAGGACGGCACCTGGAAGCTCATCTACGGCTCGGGGTTCCGCAAGCCCCGGCCCGTGGCCGGTCCGAGCGGCCTGGAGCTGTACAACCTCGCCGCCGATCCGGGCGAGAGCCGCAACCTCGCGGCGGAACGCACGGACGAGCTGCGCCGCCTCCGGCGCGAGCTGCTCGCCTGGACCAAGGCCCGGCCGGGCCGCCATGCCGGAGGCAAGGACGACGCGGAGACCGAGAAGGCGCTGCGTGCCCTCGGTTATGCCAACTGAAACGGCCAACTAGGTTCATCTGTAGGGGCGGCCCTCGTGGCCGCCCTCTGGGGATCGGGGGCAACCACGAGGAGGGCAACCACAAGGGTTGCCCCTACGCACAGCGGTCATTTCCCCACCCGAGCCTTCCGGATCTCCACCGCCAGCTCCTCCAACCACCCCCCCAGCTCCTCCGGCAACCCACCGGGAACCGCCGGCACCTCCCCCGCCGCGATCTGGCGAAGAAATCCGGCCAACGCGGGAAACGGATCGGGCAACTCATCGATCTGGGCCAGCGCCTCTTCCTCGCCGGGGCCGAGCCCGGCCTCCTCGAAGCCCGCCTGGGCACAGGCGAGGGTCAGGCGTTGCAGGGCCTGGAGCATCTGGGCGGGCAGGCCACCACCGCCACCGGCGCGGCGTTTCAGCTCGGCGCGCAGGTCATCGCGCTTCTTGGCCCACTCGGCGGCTGCGGCGAGGTCGCCGCGGGCTTGGGCGATCTCGGAGAGGGTGTTGTAGTCCCGCCATGCTTCCTTGAGGCCGAGGGCTTCGTGGATCTCGCGGGCTTCGTGGGCGTGGCGTTCGGCGGCGGCGAGGTCGCCGAGGCGGAGGTGGATCTGTGCGAGCTGGCCCCATGAGTCGGCTTCAGCGGGCTTGTTGCCGCGGGTCTGTTCGATCCGCAGGCTCTCTTCCACAGAGCGGCGGGCTTCCTCGAAACACCGCAGGGCGGCGGGCTCGTCGCCCCGCTCGCGGGCGGCCTCGCCTTCCAGTTGCCAGGCGATGCCGATGTTCTGGGCGGCCTGGCCGAGGCCGGCCTGATCTTTCAACTCCACGGCCAGCTCGCGCGACTTCTCGTACCACGCTCGCGCCTCGGCCAGCCGGCCGGCGTTCTGTTCGACCACGCCGAGCATGTTGTAGGTCCGCATCATCGAACCCTGAGCGCCCGCCTCCCGAAAGCGCTCCAGCGCCTGCTGGTAGAGGCGGCTGGCGCGTTCGAGTTGGTTGCGCTCGGCGGCAAGGATTCCCTGATGCTGAAGGGCGGCGCCCTCCAGTTCCTTGTCCCCAGCCTGGCGGGCGGCGGCGAGGGCCAGGTCGTAGCGGGCGTCGGCCTCGTCGTAGCGGCCCGCGGCCATGAGGATGCTGGCGCAACGACCCTCGTCAGCGGCGACTTCGCGTAGGTTTCCCCTCTTCCCATGGATCTCGACACATGTTTCCGCCACGGCCAGGGCCTCGTCGTGCTCGCCGGCACTGCTCAGCGCATTGGCCAGATCGCCCATCGTGGCGGATAGGTTGCCCAGCTCGGTCGCGGCCTTCGCGTGGTAAGGCGAGGCCAGAAGCTCTTCCCAGGGCTGGCCTCCTGCTTTCTCCACCAGCTCCTCCCAGTGGCCGATGGCTTCCCGCAGGACGGGGATGGCTTGCGCGGATGCGCCCGCCTCGACCAGCACCCGGCCCAGCATGCTGGTCGCCAACGCCAACTCAAACGCGGGATCGAACTCGGTAGTGTGGCGAAGCCGCTCGATGAGGGCCTGAAGCTGCTCCACCGCGCCCTGCGGATCGCCTTGGGTGAAGCGCGTCCAGGCGTGCTCCCGCTCGTAGGCGGCGGCTTCTTCCGTGAAGCCCTGTTGGCCCACCGCGTCCTTCAGCCACTGCACCCAGGCATCGCGTTCGCGGAGGCGGCCTGACCTTTCCAGATAGGTGCGAAACGTGTGGCCCAGCGCCGCGGCGGCCGGAAACTGCTGATCGGCCACGGCCCACTGGACGGCGGTGCGGTAGTTCGCCTCCTCGCGGTTCAGAACGTCCAGCGCGGCGCGCGATTGCGAGCCCGTCAGCGCCTTGTGCAGCGCCTGCCTGAGGGCACGATAGACACCGAGGAAGCGCTGCCGGATCTCCGGGTTCTGAGCGAGGGTGGGATCGGCGGCGGCGGCGGCGAGGGTGGGGTGGAAGCGCAGGAAGGGACGGCCGCCGATCTGAAGATCGTCCTCGACGCGCAGGAGGGCGATGCCTTCGAGCTCCCGCCGGATGGGTTCCCAGGCCTCCGGGGTGAGCTGGCTCATCTGCAGCAGTTTCTGCTCGAACACCCCACCGCTGAAGAGGCCGAGCCAGGGCAGGGCCTCGCGGGCGGCGGGGCTCAGGTGGCGGCGGGAGAATTCCAGGGAGGCGAGGAGGGATTGGTTTCTCCCCTCGGGGGACTCCTGCTGGAACTTCGCGAGCAGCCGGCCGAAGTCCGCGCGGATCGCTTCGGGCGTCAGGCTTTTCAGGTGGGGGCCGACGAGCTCCAGCGAGAGCGGGTGATCGGCCAGATCGCGCAGCAGCGGATCGAGCTGCTCGCGGCGCAGCCGGGGATCGGCGAGGGTGAGGCCGTCGCGCCGCAGGATGCTCGCGAGCAGCCACAGACTGTCGGTGCGGGCCAGGCCTTCCAGCTCGTAGCGCTGGGCGCCAGGGAGATTGGTGTCGCCGGGCCGGCAGGTGACGAGGAGGCAGCCCTTGCCCGAACCGGAGGTGAGATCGCGGAACAGCTCGGCGAGGCGGCGGCGCTCGTCGTCGGTGTACGGGCTGGCGGTGCCCACGGCGCCGACATCGCCGGCATCGCCGACATCGCCGGTATCGCCGACACCGCCGACACTGCCGTCGTTCCACTGCGGCAGGACGCTCTCGTAGTTGTCCCAGACCAGCAGCACGTCCTTCTGCCCGAACAGCTCGATGGCGCGGCGGCGCTGCTCGACGCCGGGTAGCTGATCGAACTTCGGCCCCGCGAGGTAGAGGCCGAGCCTCTGCACCACGCGGTCGGCGCTCAGGAACTGCTCGAAGCTCAGGAAGCAGGCGCCGTCGCGGAACAAACCGCTGCGCGTCCACCAGTGCGCGGCCTCGGTGGCGAGCGCGGTCTTGCCCATGCCGCCCATGGCGTGCAGCACGAGGCCGCGCTGCGAGCGGAACCGGCGCTCCAGCTCGTACAGCTCGCGCGCCCTTCCCTGGAAGCCATAGTGCGGCGCGGGCGGAAAGGGACCGGGCTCCCCGCGGCCGGCCGGCGGGCGGAAACCGCGGCGGCGGCGGGCATCCTCGGCGTCGGCGCTGCGCAGGAGCCGGGCGAGGTACGCGGTGGAGTCGGCGTCCCGGGCCGGATCGGTGAAATCCACCCAGAGCAAGGCATCCAGGTCGGGAGGAAGATCGAGGGGCTCGAATTTGACCGGGAGGAGACGGTCCTCCTCGGGGTTGAGCGCGGTGTGCCGGTCGATCTCCCAGCGCACCCACTTCGATTTGAGCGCAGTCTGCGAGCCGACGACGACCGTGAAGCGGCTGTTCTTGATGCCCGCCTCGCACTGCGGCTCCAGCTTGCCAGGGACGCATTCCCAGGCGTCCAGCCACACCCGCAGACCATGCTGTTCCGTGAGCCGGCGGGCCAGCGCCTCGACGCGGGCCGCGTCGTTGTGCTGGTGGCTCAGGAACAGATCGAACTGCCGCACCGGCGTCTTGCCGAGCGAATCGCCGATCGAATCGGGCGGCACCAGCGTGTCATCCGCGGCATCCGCGGCATCCGCGTCGTGCGCCGCGCGCTGGTAG
>JANMTS010000088.1:0-25982 GCA_031390755.1 Holophagales bacterium | reverse complement strand
CTTGATGGTACCGCGGATTCGAGAAGGAGTACACCTCTCCCGACCCCTCGAAGAGAGGCGCGGCGCGGCAACGGGACAAGGACGCCAGGCAAGAGACCTCATGGCGGTGACCGTCCTGCGTTCTGCGGGGCCAATTCCCCGGCCCTGTGAAGATGACCTCGACCGCAGTCGGCGGGGTTATGCGCGCCCCGATGCCATTCCTTCTCGCTCTACGTGCAGCCGAGACAGTCTCTCCTTGGTAGCAGCAGCGCGACGGTGATAGAACGCAATCAGCTCTTCGGTGGACAGGTTCTTTGTTTCTTCGTAAAGATCGTCGCGAATTCGGCGCACCACACCGACCGCGTCGATTTCATGTTCATGGCCTTCCATAGCTCGTTACCTCCCTGGGGGAGTAGAACAGCTGGAGCCAGATGGAGAATCGCATCCCACTTAGGCTTTACAGCTTCGGGCGCACCCACCTACAACCGAGGTACCGATGTAGACACGAAGAACCTTCATTGCGTCAGCCTATCACTATCTCCGCTCCAAAATGGGAGCATAACGTTTAAACTCCGACATCTTCCCGCGTCACCCTCCCCGCTACCTCCGGCGCCACCGGGAGGATGTCGGAAAAGGAAGCATCTGACGCAGCGTTTGGGTATTCGGGTATTCTGCGAGCCTCATGAACAGCAACTGCTACCACATCGACGCGGCCTGGGATCCTGAAGCCGGAGTCTGGGTTGCCACGAGCGAAGACGTGCCCGGCTTGGCGACGGAAGCCTCGACGATTGAAGCTCTCACCGAGAAGCTTCGGACCATGATTCCCGAGCTTTTGGAGGCGAATCCGTTGATCCCCCAGGGAAACTCCGCTGCGATCGCCTTCGAGCTGACCGGCCATCGCCAGGAAACAGTCCGCCTGGCCTCCTGAAGGGCCTCCTACACTCCGCAGGTCAAGAGGCTCCTGTCCCGCCACACTGCGAACGCCGTCCTGAAGCAGGACGGGATCGACGAGCATCTTTAGGAGAGGCGGGCTCTGGAAGCGGCGGGTACTTCTCCTCTGGGGCGGGCGCCGGAAGCTTCACCCCTGATGCCGCAAGCTTTCGCCATCATGCCGGATGCCTCCGGCGCAAGGAAAACGAACAAACGGACGACCGCCGCCGAGCTACGGACGAGCGCCACACAGCTGGCGATGAGCGCCGCACAGCTGGCGATGAGCGCCACACAGCTGGCGGTGACCGCCACACAGCTGGCGGTGACCGCCACAAAGAGCGCGACGACCGCCACCGAGCTACGGACGACCGCCACCGAGCTACGGACGAGCGCCACACAGCTGGCGGTGACCGCCGCGCAGCTGGCGATGACCGCCACACAGCTGGCGGTGACCGCCACACAGCTGGCGGTGACCGCCACACAGCTGGCGGTGACCGCCACGCAGCTGGCGGTGACCGCCACGAAGAGCGCGGTCGTCCAGAGATCGGGCGGAACGACTCCCGCACGGCTGCGGACGGCCCGCGAACGGGTCGGGGACGGCGGCGGGTGGAGGGCGGACCTCCGCCGAACGCGCGCGATCGACACCGAAGGCCCGTGGGCCGCGTGGAATCGCGCGGGCTCTGCCCCCGGCCCTCTTCCAGCCGCACACCCGGCCCCCCGGGAGAGGGGAGCGCGGTGACGCTCACCGTCGACTCCATCCGTCTCCGCTCCACCGCCGGCGAGACGCCGGCGGTCCCAGGGAAAGAGCGCGCGGCGAGGTTTGGGAGGACCGCTGAACGGCTGCGTTCTCCCCTCTCCCGGGGGTGCGGGCCACCACCGTTGCACCCCTGCGTCCTTTCAGGACTTGAGGATGGATGGGGGCCGAGAACCCGGCAATGAATTGCCGGGCTCTATCCCCGATGCCCCTTCGGGGCGGTCAGAGGGAGGAGCGATGTCCTGTCGAGCGAGGCGGGCGGCCTCCAGGAGTCTGCGCGGCAGAACGCTGTAGGGGCAACCCTTGTGGTTGCCCTCTGGGGACGGCGCAACCACGAAGAGGGCAACCACAAGGGTTGCTCCTACAGTCATCAATGTGGCGCGTTCGGAGTCATGGGCTACTGCCGCGCAGGCCTCTAGCCGTGAATCCTCAGGCCGACCCGTTCGATGTGCTCAAGCAGGGGACGATGCCGGATGGCGGCGAGCGCCTTGACGTCGAACCGGTACGGGAGCGGCAGATCATCCAGCTCGCCAGCGATGGCCGCGGCCTGCAAGGGATCTGCGATGCCTTCCAGCGCCAGATCCACGTCCGAGGCCCGGTGAGCCGTACCCTTGGCCCGGGAGCCGAAGAGAATCGCTCCGGTGACGGCCGGATGGCGCGACAGGATCGAACGGATGAGGTCGAGCTCGTGGGGACTGAGGTCTGGCGGCGTCATGGGTTCCCCAACGATAGAACAAATCAAGCACGCGTTGCGTCCCCCCTGAAAAGCCCTGCCCTTGCCATCGTCCGCGAATTGTGGCAATCTATGCGCTCCTGGCAGACGCCAGTACAGAAACTCACGGGACCTCCCGGTCCCTGACGGCGGCCTCGCCGGCTTAGTCCTCCGTCCACTCTCCCCTAAATCCAGCCGGATTGTTCGAGTTGCCGCGCAATCACGGCCTTGCGGTCCGCGCGTCTCTCAGAAAGAACACGCACACTCTTGACCAGTTTTTCGAATTTCAACCTCCACCCGAATCTGCTGCGCGCCATCTCCGACCTCGGTTTCACGGAACCCACCCCGATCCAGAAGGACGGCCTGCCGCCGGGCCTCGAGGGTCGCGACGTCCTTGGCTGCGCCATGACCGGCAGCGGCAAGACGGCGGCGTTCCTCCTGCCGATCCTGCAACGGCTGCTCGACACGCCGAAGCCGGGAGTGACCCGCGCCCTGGTCCTCGCCCCCACCCGGGAGCTGGCCGCGCAGATCGTCGAGGTCTTCCACGACCTTGCGAAGCACACCCACCTCAAGGCCGCGGCGGTCTATGGCGGTGTCGGGATGGAGCCCCAGGAGAAGGCCCTGCGCCGCGGTGTCGACGTGATCGTCGCCTGCCCGGGCCGCCTGCTCGACCACTTCCAGTATCCCTACGCCCGGCTCGACAAGCTGGAGGTGCTGGTGCTCGACGAGGCCGACCGGATGCTCGACATGGGCTTCCTGCCGGACATCAAGCGCGTGCTGGCTCACCTGCCGAAGGTGTCCCAGACGCTCCTCTTCTCCGCCACGATGCCGACGGCCATCCGCGATCTGGCCCGCCAGCTCCTGAACAACCCCGTGGCGCTCAACGTCGAGCGTCCGGCCGCGCCGGCCACCGGCGTGCGCCAGGAGCTGTTCCCCGTGCGCCAGGATCTCAAATCCGCGCTGCTGCTGGAGATCCTGACCCGCGGCGAGGACATCCAGAGCGCGCTCGTCTTCACCCGCACGAAGCACCGGGCCAACCGCCTGGCCGACTACCTGGTCCGCCACGGCGTCCCGTGCGAGCGCGTCCACGGCAACCGCAGCCAGGCGCAGCGCACGCAGGCGCTGTCCGGGTTCAAGAGCGGTCACTACCGGGTGCTCGTGGCCACGGACGTGGCGGCCCGCGGCATCGACATCGAGGCGCTGTCCCATGTGGTGAACTTCGACGTGCCGAACGTTCCGGAGGACTACATCCACCGGGTCGGCCGCACGGCCCGCGCCGGCGCCACCGGCGAGGCCTTCACGTTCGTCGCGCCGGATGAGGAAGGCGAGCTGCGGGCCATCGAGCGGGCCGTGGGCAAGTCGATCCCGCGCCGCAAGCTGGAAGGCTTCAACTACGACTCGAAGCCGGCCGAGAAGCTGGAGATCCCGATCCAGGAGCGCATCGCCGAGATCCGGGCCCGCAAGGCCGACGAGCGGGCGCGGGCGAAGGCCAAGCTGGAGCGCAAGGCCGGGGGCGACAACAGTGGGCGGCCCGCGGGCGGTCCATCCCGGAATTCGTCGCATGCGGCCCCGCAGCGCCCTGCCGGGCCTTCGCGGCAGTCGGCTCCGGCGCGTCCCGCGGCGGCGGCTCCGAGCCAGGCTCCGGCCCGGCATCCGGGTGTGCGCCTGCGCAGCTCCGACCTCCACCAGGGGTCGGCCGCCGCGCCGAGCGGCAACCGCCGCCGCCGGTAAGAATCGGTAGGAATCACCCTCTCTCAAGACGGAAACGCTCCGGCCGGGTCGACACCCGCCGGAGCGTTTTTCTTTTCGGAAGGTTCTACAGCAGCCGGTTCAGAGCCGACCAGATCATCCCGCATCCGGTCAACCCCAATCCCATCAAGGCGTAGAGGCGGTTCCTCACGTCCCGTTCCTCCTGCCCCTCCTCGATGACCCGGCTCCAGAGCGCGGCGCTGAGCCGGACCGTGAGCGCGAAGATCCCGGGGCCGGCGAGGCCGAGCCCCAACAGCAGGAGCCCGACCGGATGATTGGATTCGGGGCTCCGGCTGCCGACGGCGATGACCGCCACCGCGATGATCGCCCAGGAGCCCAGGAGGGCCATGCGGACGGTGGGGACGAACGCCTGAAACAGTCCAAATCGCATCAAGATCCTCTCCAGGGCTTCAGCCTTCCTTTTTCGGGCCGATCGGCATCTTCGGATGCTTGTCCACCAGGTTGTCCTGCGGAGGGAGGCTGCGGAGGTAGTCGTAGATCGCGCCGAGATCCTCGTCGCTCATGCCGGCGAGGTCGTACCAGGGCATGCCGGTTCCCTTGCCATCCTTGACCACGGGAGCCTTCGAGGGGTCCGAGAAGCTCCGGAAGACGGCGATGAACTCCTCTTTGGTCCGATTCCCCATTCCGGTCGGGTGAGACGTCAGGTTGGCGCTGCTCACCACACCCCACTGCCCGAGCAGCGGATGCCCGCCCGCGAAGAGCTTGTCCTGGATGGGCTGATGCGTTCCGTCGACCGGCGTGTGGCAGAACATGCAGACGCTGATGTCCGTCAGGTACTTGCCGTACTTCACCGGGTCCGAGCGGTCGGGCTCCGGGACCGGGCCGTCCAGCGGCTTGGGGACCCCCTTCATGAAGAAGCGGATGGGAAAATCGAGGTCGGTCTCGGGGGCCTCGTAGCGCACCGCGGGCATGCTCCGCAGATAGGCGACGATGGCCTTGGCGTCCTCGTCGGACATCTTCCGGTATTCCTCGTAGGGCATCATCGGGAAGAGAGTCTTGCCTTCGCGGTCGACTCCCTCGCGCATGGCCCGCAGGATCTCGCCGTCCGTCCAGTCGCCGATTCCCGTCTCGCGGTCGGGAGTGATGTTGGAGGTGCAGATCGGGCCGGGCGCCCCCTGTGCCCGGGTGAGACAGTCGCCGCCGGCTCCCGGCGGACCCGAGATCGGCCCGGCATAGCGGCTCCAGTCGTGCTGGGAATGGCAGGCGAAGCAGACGGCCACGTGCTTGGCCAGATATTCGCCGCGCTGGACCCGCTCGGGGGTGATCTCCACCTTCTCCGTCGAGGCCGGTCGCTGGGCGGGGCGGGACATCACGTTGTAGGCGATGAAGCCCGCCAGCGTGAGCACGACCGCCAGAGCCGCAAGAACGCTCAGAGCCTTCTTCATCACAGGTCTCCCCTATCGAAATTGGTACCGGATTCTACCTTCATTCCGCACCTTCATTCCGCCACCCCGGCGAGGCACCGCTCCAACTCGCGAGCGAGCTCTTCCACGTGGGGCTCGGCCAGGATCGTGAGGTGCTCTCCGGGCACGGAAAGGACGTCGACGGGGCCGTCCACCACCCGGCTCCAGCCCAGGTCGGGCAGGCTGAGCGGGCCTTCCTCGGCGACCGGCGTGCCGGCGGCCCGGAAGAGGGTCAGGCCCCCCGGATAGCAACGGGGATGGTAGAAACCCGCGGCGGAGGCGTTCGCCTTGTACACGCGGAGGATGCGGCCGAGCTGCTCGACGCCCGCGCCGGGCGGCAGAAAGTCGGCGCCGCGCAGGCGGTCCGCGAACAGGTCGAGCTGAACGTCGGGCTCCAGCCCCTCCAGGTCCGCCCGGGTCAGCCCGAGGCTTCGTCCCCACAGGCTCTCGACGTAGGCGGCCATGTCGATCAGAAAGTCGACATCGCTCTGGAAGCCGGCGGCCTCGGCCGTGAGATCGGGCACGCTGTCGAGAATGGCGAGGAGCGCCACCTCTTCCCCGAGATCCCGGAGTTGGACGGCCATCTCGAAGGCCACGACGCCGCCCAGCGACCAGCCGCCGAGGCGGTAGGGGCCGTGCGGCTGGACGCGGCGCATCTCCTCGATGTAGTGGGCCGCCATCTCCTCGATGCGCAGGTCGACCGTCGCGCCGGCCGTCAGCCCGCGCGACTGGAAGCCGTAGAACGGTTGATCCGGACCCAGGCGGCGGGCCAGCGCCGCGAAGCAGAGCACGTCGCCGCCGGCCGGATGGACGCTGAAGAACGGCGGCCGCGAGCCGGCCGGCTGAATCGGTACGAGCGACGACGGGGATGCCGACTCGGTCTCGCCGTGAAGGCCGCCGCGAAGACGGGTCGCCATCTCCTCGATCGTTCCGCCCTGGAAGAGGATCGACAGGGGCAGCTCGCGGCCGAAGCTCCGCTGGACCTCGGCCATGAGCCGGACCGCCAGCAGGGAGTGCCCCCCCGCCTCGAAGAAGTTGTCGCGCACGCCGATATCCGGAGCGCCCAGCGTGCCGAGCGCGCCCAGAACGTTGCGCCAGATGCGGACGAGCTCAAGCTCGACCACGTCCCTGGCCTCCACGCGCGCCGGGGCGCCCGTATCGTCGCCGGCCGCGTCGAGCCGCAGGAGCGCGTCGCGGTCGACCTTGTCGGTCGGAGTGCGCGGCAATGCCCCCAGGAAGGTGAAGCTCGACGGCACCATGTAGTCCGGCAGCCGTTCCCGGAGGTGATCGCGAAGATCCTGGGCGGTCAGCGGGCTTTCGTCTCCGTCCTGGTCCGGACCCTCGGGCACGGCGTAGGCGGCGAGGCGCTTGCCGCCGCGGCCGTCCTCGCGGACGACGACCGCATGCTCCCGCAGCCGGGGATGGCTGCCGAGCACCGCCTCGATCTCCCCCAGCTCGATCCGCAGGCCGCGGATCTTGACCTGGCGGTCGATCCGGCCGAGGAACTCCAGCTCGGCGTCCGAGCTGGCATCCGCGTTCCAACGGGCCAAGTCGCCGGTGCGGTAGAGGCGTCCACCCCTCTCGCCGAAGGGATCGGGTGCGAAGCGTTCCGCGGTCAGATCGGGGCGGTTCAGATACCCGCGGGCCAGTCCGGCGCCTCCGATCCACAGCGCGCCCGGAACGCCGACCGGCGCGGGACGGCCGTAAAAGTCGAGGACGTAGGCCTGCGAGCCACCCACGGGCCGGCCGATGGGCGGCTCCTTGCGGTAGACCCCATGGGCACTGTGGACCGTCGTGTAGATGGTGGTTTCCGTCGGTCCGTAACAGTTCAGGAGCCGCCGCAAGCCGGAGCCTGGAGGCGCCCAGCGGCTCGCCAGCTCGCCCGGGCAGCTCTCGCCGCCGACGCTCGCCACCTCCAGCGTCGGCACGCCGTCCAGCGGCAATCCATTGAGGACGGACGGCGTGAGCACCGCCACGGTGACCCCGTCGCGCCCGATCTGCGCCGCCAGCGCCTCGCCGGAAAGCAGGGTTTCCTGCCGCACCACGCAGAGCCGCGCGCCGGTCGTCAGGGCCATCCAGGTTTCGAGGACGGAAGCGTCGAAGCTGAAGGAGACCGACTGAAGAACGCGGCTCTCCGGGTGGACGAGAAAGTGATCCACGGCCCTCCGGATCAGGTTCACGGCCGAGCCGTGCCGGACCAGGACGCCGTTCGGGCGGCCGGTCGAGCCGGAGGTGTAGATCACGTAGGCCAGGTTCTCCGGTCCCGCGCCGGGGCCTTCCGGACTCCCCTCCCCCACGGATTCCAGCGCCTCGCGGTCCAGGCAGACGACCTCGGCGCCGTGCTCGGGGTGCTCGGGGAGCACGGGGAGGATGTCGAGGAGCGCGCTCTCCGTGATCAGCACGTGGGCGCGGGAATCCTCCAGCATCCAGGCGAGGCGCTCCTGCGGGTGGGACGGATCGAGCGGCAGGTACGCGCCGCCCGCCTTGAACACGCCGAGGATCGCGACGATCCTCTCGATCCCGCGCTCCAGGCAGATGCCGACCAGACTCTCGGGGCCCGTTCCCAGGCCGCGAAGCCGGCGCGCGAGCGTCTCCGCGCGCCGATCCAGCTCGCCATAGGTCAGCTCTCGATCCTCGAAGATGACCGCAGGCGCGTCGGGCCGTCTCCTGGCCTGGATCTCGAACAGCTCGTGGAGACAGAGACTTTCTTCCGCCGCCGGAGCTTCGATACCGCTCCACTGCACGAGGATCTGGTCAAGCTCGGCCGGCGTGAGCAGGGGCAGCTCCGAGAGGGGCCGGTCCGGCTCGGACGCGGCGGCCAGGAGCAGGACCGCGAGGTGGTCCGACATCCGGTCGATCGTCGACGGATCGAAAAGATCCGCGCTGTACTCCCAGGAGCCTTCGAGCATGTCCGAATGTCCGGAGCGTCCGCTCTCGGGCTCGGAAACGCCGAGGAGCAGGTCCACCTTGGCCGAGCTGCCCTCGGCGGTGAGCGGCGCCAGCACCAGACCCGGCAGCTCCAGCGGCCGGGTCGGCGTGTCGAACGTGAATACCACCTGATAGACGGGGTTGCGCGACAGGCTGCGCTCGATCTTCAGCTCGTCCACCAAACGCTCGAAGGGGAGATCCTGATGGGCGTAGGCGCCGAGCGCGGCGGCCCGCACCCTCCCGAGCAGCTCGCGGAAGGCGATGCCCTGCGGGGCCGTCGACCGCATCTCGCCGCGCAGCACGAGGGTGTTGACGAAGAAGCCGATCAGCCCCTCGACCTCCCCGCGCGTGCGGTTGGCCACGGGCGTGCCGACGAGGATGTCCTCCTGGCCGGTGTAGCGGTGCAGGAGCGCCTGGAGGCCGGCCAGAAGCGTCATGAAGAGCGTGGCGCCGCTCTGCCGGCTGAGCGTCCGCAACGCCTGGGGCAGCGGCGCGGAGAGTCGCAAGGGGCGGTGACCGCCGTGGAACGACTGCACTGGCGGACGCGGGCGATCGGTGGGCAGGTCCAGCACGGTGCGGACGCCCTGGAGCCGCTCGCGCCAGTAGGCGGCCTGAGCCTCCAGAACCGACCCCTGGAGCCAGCTTCTCTGCCAGACCGCGAAGTCCGCGTACTGGACGGGCAAAGGCGCCAGCGGCGAGGGCCGCCCCTCCAGGAAGGCCCGATACAGCGCAGCCATCTCGGCCGTCAGCACGCCCACCGACCAGCCGTCGCTGACGATGTGATGAAGATTGAGCACCATGGCCCAGTCGTCCGTCTCCAGACGCACGAGCAGGGCGCGGAGCAGCGGGCCCACGAGAAGATCGAACGAGCGCGAGGCCTCCGCCTCCAGCGCCCGCATCCCTTCGGCCTGGCGCCGCTCCGCGGGGAGAGCCGTGAGATCCACGACAGGCGCAGCCACGGGGGCGGCCGGAGCCACGATCTGGAACGGCCGGCCGTCGTGTTGGCCGAAGGTCGTACGCAGGGCCTCATGGCGGCGGACGATCTCTCCGAGCGCGGCGGCAAGAGCCGGCACGTCGAGCCGGCCGGTCGCGCGCAGAGCCGCCGGCACGTTGTAGAGCGCTCCGCCGGGCTCCAGCCGGTCGAGGAACCAGAGACGCTCCTGCGCGAAGGAAAGCGGCGGCCAGGGGCCGCGCTCTTCGGGCGACAGCGCCACGACCGGCGGCGCCTGGGTGCCTCCCGCCTCGCGCATCGCCGATTCGATGCGCGCGGCCAGAGCGTCGAGGCGCGGAGTGTGGAAGACGGCGCGCAGGGGCAGCTCGACGCCGAACGCCTCGCGCAGCCGCGAGACCAGCCGGGTCGCGAGAAGCGAGTGGCCCCCCAGGTCGAAGAAGTCGTCCGCGGCGCGGATGTGCTCAGTCCCCAACAGCTCGCTCCAGACTCCGGCCAGCATCTCCTCGGTGGGGGTGAGGTGGGCGGACGGCGCCCCCCCTGCGGTCCCCCCGTCCTCGTCGAGCACGGGCTTGATCCTCGCGAGGGCCTTGCGGTCCACCTTGCCGCTGGAGTTGAGCGGCATCGCCTCCATCGCCACGAATGCGGAGGGCACCATGTAGGAAGGCAGACGCGCCGACAACGCTTCGCGCAACGGGTGAGGAGCCGGCAGGCTTTCCCCTTCGCGCGGGGTCAGGTAGCCGACGAGGCGCTTCTCCGCTCCCTCCTGATGCACCAGCACGACGGCCTCGCGTACCTCGGGAAGAGTCACGAGCGCGGCTTCGATCTCGCCAAGCTCGATCCGGAAGCCGCGAACCTTGACCTGGTGATCGATGCGGCCCACGAACTCGATGTCGCCGTCCGGCAGCCACCGGGCCAGGTCGCCCGTCCGGTAGAGACGGTCGCCCGGAGCGCCGAAGCGGTCGGGAACGAACGCCGCGGCCGTCAACGCGGGCCGCTTGCGGTAGCCGCGGGCGAGACCCGCGCCGGCGATGCACAGCTCGCCCGGAACGCCCGCCGGCACCAGCCGGAAAGAGCGATCGACCAGATGAATCCGGATGTTGTCGATCGACCGGCCGATCGTCGGCGGCCGGTCGCCCTCCCGGCTCACCTCGATCGCGTTGGTGACGACGGTGCTCTCCGTGGGCCCATAGTGGTTGACCAGGGAGAACGGGTGCTCGGGCCGGGGCCGGCGCAGCAGCCGGTCGCCGCCGGTGAGGATCGTCCGCAGGGCGAGATTCGCGGGCACGGGCTCGGCGAGCACCGCCTCGGCGAGCGGTGTCGGCAGGAACGTGATGGTGATCCCTTCCGCCGCGATCCATGCCCAGAGGTCCGGCGGCGACGCCACGATGTCGGCGGGCGGCACGTGCAGCGAGGCGCCGGAGGCCAGCACCGGCCAGATCTCCCAGACCGACGCATCGAAGGCCGATCCGGCCAGGAGAGCGCAGCGATCCTCAGAGCCGAGATCATGGGCCCGTCGATGCCAGGCAACCAGGTTGGCAAGACCCGAGTGCCGCAGCTCGGTGCCCTTGGGATTGCCGGTGGAGCCGGACGTATAGATCACATAGGCGAGGGATTGATTCCATTCCCCCTCTCCCCGCCCCTCTCCCCCGTACCGGGGGAGAGGGAGCTTCTCCTCGCCGTCCTCATCCTTGTCCAGGCAGAGCGCAGGCAGCGGGAGCGGCTCCAGGGCCCGGGCCAGCTCGTCGCGGGTGATCAGGAGAAGAGCCCCGGAGTCGCTCAGGGTGTAGGCGAGCCGCTCGGCGGGGTTGGACGGATCGAGAGGAAGATAGGCGCCGCCGGCCTTGAGCACCGAGTAGACGGCGAGCACCTGCTCCACCGAGCGCTCCAGGCAGACCGCCACCACCGTTTCGGGACCGACGCCCAGGCTCCGGAGACGGCCGGCGAGACGGGCCGCTCCCCGCTCCAGCTCGCCGTAGGTGAGCGCGCGGTCTCCCGCCGTCACGGCCAGGGCCTCGGGTTCCCGGGCCGCCCGTTCCGCGACGAGCGTCTGGACGAGCCGGGGATCGGACGGGACGTCACGGCCCGCCCAGTCCTCCAGGATCTGGCTCCGCTCCCCTTCCGTCAGCAGCGGCAGCTCGTCCAGTCGGCCGTCGGGCCGGTCGAGCGCGCCCCGCAGCAGAACGGCGTAGTGCCGGAGAAGCCGTTCCGCGGTGGCCCGCTCGAACAGGTCGGCGTTGTATTGGACGCCGGAGACGAGCCTGTCGCCCGTCTCCAGGAGGTTGAAGCTCAGATCGAACTTGGCCGAGGTGACGTCGAAGGAGATGGGCGTGAGCGTGAGCCCGGCCAGCTCGGTGGAGGACGGCCCGGCGGGGACCGTCTGAAGCGAGAACGAGACCTGGAAGAGCGGGCTGCGGGAGAGATCGCGCCCGTCCCCCAGCTCGTCCACGAGACGCTCGAAGGGCAGATCCTGGTGGGCAAACGCACCCAGGACGTTCTCGCGGGTGCGGGCCACCAGGGAGCGGAAGCTCGAGGAATCTCCCAGCCGGCCGCGCAGCACCAGGGTGTTGACGAAAAACCCGATCAGCGCCTCCATCTCGGACCGCGGCCGGTCGGCGACCGGAGATCCGACGAGCAGGTCGTCCTGACCGCTGTAGCGCCCCAGGAGAGCCTGGAACGCGGCGAGCAGCAGCATGAACGCGGTCGCCCCTTCCTTCTGACGCAAGGCGTTGGCCGCAGGCAGGATTGCGGGAGGCAGATCCGCAAAGGCGGTGTCCCCCCGGGTCGTGGGGACCGGCGGCCGCGGCCGGTCCGTGGGCAGCTCAAGCGTGGTGGGCGCGCCCTCCAGCTCGCGCTTCCACCACGCCATCTGGGCCGCCAGGCTTTCTCCTCCCAGCGCTCCGGCCTGCTCCCCCTCCAGCCCTTCACCCAGACGATTGCGCTGCCACTCGGCGTAGTCGGCGTACTGCACCGCGAGCTCGGGCAGCGGCGACGGCTTGCCTTGCGAGAAGGCGCCGTAGACCGCCGCCAGCTCGCGCACCAGCACGTTGAAGGAGAGACCGTCGCAAACGATGTGATGGAACGTCAGGACCAGGGCGTGCGAGTCCGGACCAAGCCACGCCAGCAGCCCCCGCACCACGGGACCGTGCGCCAGGTCGAAGGGCATCAGGTCGTGCTGCTGAACGACCTCGCGAATCACGGAGCCGCGCCGGTCCTCGGGGAGAGCCCGGAGGTCGATGTCACGGAGCAGAAGCGGCGCCGCCGGGAGCACGACCTGCTTCGGCCCGCCGTCGATCTCGGGGAAGACCGTGCGCAACACCTCCTGGCGCCGCACGATCTCGTCGAGGCTTCGGCGGAACGCGGGCCCGTCGAGCCGGCCGTCGATCCGCAGCGGAACGGAGACGTTGTAGAGGTGGCTGCCGGGCTCCAGCCGATCCAGGAACCAGAGCCGCTCCTGACCGAAGGAGAGCCGTGCCGGCTCCGTGCCCGGACGCCGCGGAATGCCGGTACGTCCCTCCGGCGCGTTCGGCGATGGGTTCGGCGATCCGTTCGGCGATCCGTTCGGCGACTTCGCCGCCTTCGCGCGCATGAGCTTCGCGAGGGCGGCCCGCTTCTGGTCCGACAGGCCGGAGCGCTTTTCCGAAAGCTCTTCCTCGCGCGCCGCCACCCGATGGTGCAGCTCGTCTTCCTCCTTGAGCCACTTGAGCCGCTCTGACTCCTCGGACGACGGCGCTGTCGGGCCGGCTCCCGCAGCCTCGTCGTGGACCATCGGCATCGCGTCTCCCTTTCCCGTTGAGCTCAATGGGACACCTGAGCGGAGCTGCGTCCACTCACGTACTGTGGTGCCCCGGACCCCCGAAACGGGGACGGGACGGGATTGCGGTCATTTCGGCCGGGCACGCGCGCGGAGGAGCTGCTTGAGGGCAGCCCGCTTCTCCTCGGAAAGGGCGGACCGCCGTTCCGCCAGCTCTTCCCCGCGGGAGGCGAGGCGATCCTGCAGGGCTTCGGCGGACTCCTCGGGAGTCTCCGCGGCGGCCTCCGCCACGATCTGAAGACGCTCCGGCTCGGGGATGCCGGGCAGGCCGGCGAGGGCGGCCTCCGGATCGGCGAGCGCCGCTTCCAGGAGCACCTGGAAGTGGCGGGCCCAGCGATCGACGGTCGACTCCTCGAACAGGTCGGCGGCATACTGGAAGCCGCCCAGCATCCGGCCGCGCAGCTCTCCCAGCCCCAGGGAGAGGTCGAAGAGAGAGACCTCGGAGGCGATGTCGACAAACGAGAACGAGAGGCCGCGCAGCCGGGGCTCGTCCATGGGCGTATTGGCCAGCGCGAAGAAGACCTGGAAGAGGGGATTGCGTCCCAGGCCGCGCTCGACGCCCAATCCCTCGACCAGCTTCTCGAAGGGAAGATCCTGGTGGGCGAAGGCGTGCAGGGAGGTCGCGCGCACACGGCTGACGAGCTCACGGAAGGAGAGCTCACCATCCGGTTTCGCGCGCAGGACCAGGGTGTTGACGAAGCAGCCGACCACGCCCTCGACCTCGGCGCGGGTCCGGCCTGCGACCGGCGTCCCGACGAGGAAGTCGTCCTGGCCGCTGACCCGCCTCAGGACGGTCTCGTAGACGGCGAGCAGGGTCATGTCGGCGTCGCGCCGAGGCGCCGGCTCACGGCGCCGATCCTGGCGACGAGGTCCGCCGGCAGGGTCAGGGGCCGGGTGACGCCGCGCACGCTCCGGTTGGCCGGCCGCGGCCGGTCGGTCGGCAGCGCGATCCGCTCCGGCGCACCGGCCAGCGTCTTGCGCCAGGAGTCGAGAAGCTGGTCGAGCGTGTCGCCCTGGAGCCAGCGGCGCTGCCACACCGCGAAATCGCCGTACTGGACCGGCAGGGGCGCGAGGCTTTCCCCGGAATAGAGCGCGGAAAGCTCCTGCACCAGGATGCCGGTCGACCAGCCATCGCTCGCAATGTGATGGACGGTGAGCATCAGGAGCGCGTCGGCGGCATTGATCCCGTCGGCTTGGATCCGGACGAGGCGGAAGCGATGAACCGGACCCCGGCGCAGGTCGAACGGCGCGGCCTCCTCCTCCCGGGCCAGGCGCATCATCTCGGCTTCCGCGGTTTCGGCAGGCAGCCCGCTCAGGTCCATCACCGCCAGGAAGGCGGGGTTGGCCGGCGCCACCCGCTGCGCTCCGCGGCCGTTGCGCTCGCCGTAGGTCGTGCGCAGGATCTCGTGCCTGCGGACGATCTCCCTGAGCGCGGCCTGGAGCTTCGGCACGTCGAGCGCGCCGCCGAGCCTCATCGGCGTGGCGATGTTGTAGTGGGCGCTCCCCGGGTCGAGCTGGTCGAGGAACCACAGCCGTTCCTGCGCGAACGACAGGGGGAAGTCGCCGTCCCGGGAATCGTCCGCGCCGAGCGGCGAGCCGGTCTTCGGCAGACCCTCCGCCAGGGCCGCGTCGACACGCGAGGCGAGGTCGGACAGCACCGGGGCCTCGAACAGGACGCGCAGAGACAGCTCGGCTCCGAGGCCTTCGGCGATCCGGGAGATCAGGCGCGTCGCCAGGAGGGAGTGGCCGCCCAGATCGAAGAAGTGATCGCCCCTCCCCACCCGCTCCACACCCAGCACGCTCGACCAGAGACCGGCGAGCGCCGCCTCCGTGGCGGTCCGGGGAGCGATCCACTCCCCTTCGCCGCGGACGCGGGCAGGAGCCCGGAGCGCGAGCTCCTTGCGGTCCATCTTGCCGTGGGCGGTCAGCGGCAGCGCATCCAGGAAGGTGAAGGTCGAGGGGACCATGTACTCGGGAAGGCGGGACGCGGCCAGCTCGCGCAGCCCGGTTTCGCGGCTCTCCTCCGGATCTCCCTCGTCCTCGACCACGAAGGCGGCGAGGTGCCGGCCCGATCCCTCCCCCGCCACGAGGACGGCCGCCTGGCGGACCGCCGGGTGCTGGGCGAGCACGGCCTCGATCTCTCCCAGCTCGATGCGGAAGCCGCGCAGCTTCACCTGGTTGTCCCGCCGCCCCAGGAACTCCAGGACGCCGTCCGGCAGGCGGCGCGCCAGGTCGCCGGACCGGTACAGGCCGTCCACGAACGTCTCGGAGGTGAGGATGGGCTGGTGCAGATAGCCGGCCGTCACGCCGGGACCGCCGATCCAGACCTCTCCGGGAACCCCGACCGGCACCGGCTGGCCGTTGCGGTCCCGCAGCTCCAGGACGCAGCCGGGGAGCGGCCGTCCCAGGAGGGCTCGATCTTCGTCCCCTGCCACCTCGTGGCTGGAGCAGAGGATGGTGGCCTCGGTGGGCCCGTAGAGGACGGTGATCCGCGCCTGCGGGAACGCGGACCTCATCGCTGCCAGAAGATCGACGGGAACCGCGTCGCCGCCGACGAACAGGCGGCGCAGGGTTCGCCCGGTTCCGCGCCGCACCGCCAGGTCGACCACCTCGCGCATGAGGGCCGGCACGGCATGGAGCAGGGTCATGCCGTCGAGCGCGTCGACCAGCGCCGGGACGTCGAGCGTCGGCCGCAGGGGGAAGATCACGGACGTCCCCCCTGCGAGGAGGGGACAGAACAGCTCGAAGAGGAAGATGTCGAACGTGAACGCCGCCAGGCAGGGCATGCGGTCCGAGGCCTCGAATCCGAACGCGGCTCCGGCGCCGGCCAGCGTGTGGGCGAGGTTGCCGTGGGTGACCTGCACGGCCTTCGGCTGGCCGGTGGTGCCGGAGGTGTAGATCAGGTAGGCGAGGCCGGACGGCGAAGGGGGCGCCCCGTCTCCCGGATCGACCCGCGCAGGCTGCAGCCCGGAGAGGGCCACGATTTCGACTCCCGGCAGGGAGCGCGGCTCGCGGGAGACGATCACGGCGGCCGCCTGGCCCCGGATCGCGTCTTCGATCAGGAAGTCGAGCCGCGCCTCGGGCTGATGAGGGTCGAGCGGAACGTAGGCGCCGCCCGCGTACCAGATCCCCAGGATGCACGCCGGAAGATCCGGCGAGCGCTCCAGAAGAAGACCCACGCGGATGCCCGCGCCGACCCCGAGCGCCCGCAGGCGTGCAGCCAGGGCCGCGGCCCGGGCGTGCAGCTCGCGGTAGGTGAGGCCCGCGCCGGCCAGCTCGACCGCGACCGCGTCCGGAGACAGCGCGGCGCGGGAGGCGAGCTGGACGGGGACCGGCGCAAGCCCGGTTCCAGCGGCCGAGCCCTCCCAGGCCTGGAGCTGTCCGCGTTCGTTCTCCGTCAGGAGCGGCAGCCCGGCAAGGGGACGATCCGGGTGCGCCACGGCGGCGGCGAGCATCACCCCGAGGTGGCCGAGCATCCGCTCCACCGTCGCGGCGTCGAACAGGTCGGACGCGTAGCCCGCCACGCCCTGGAGGCGATCGTCGAGGGTCAGATCCAGGTCGACCTTGGCCGCCTGAAGCGGGAGCACGCGCCAGTCGGCCGTGACGTCCCCCAGGGAGACGCTCCCGCCCGGCGCATCCTGGACGGAGAACAGCACCTGCACCAGCGGGCTGTAGCTCAGGCTGCGCTCCAGCCGCAGCTCTTCCACGACCCGGTCGAAGGGCAGGTTCTGGTGGGCGTAGGCGGCGAGCGCCGCGGCCCGCGTGCGGGCCACATGGTGGTCGAAGCTCAGGCCCTCCTCGCCGAACCGGCCATGGAAGGCCAGGGTGTTGACGAAGAAGCCGATCAGCCCTTCGAGCTCCCGGCGGCCCCGGTTCGCGATCGGAGACCCGACCACGACGTCGCTCCCCTCGGCGTTCGCCGAGATCCGGTGGAGCAGGGCCTGGAAGGCGGCCAGCAGGGTCATGAACGAGGTCGCGCCGCGGCTGCGTGCGAAGGACCGGGCGGCCTCGGCCAGCTCCGGAGGGAAGGCCGCGGGGAGAGTGGCTCCGCGGTAGCTCTGCACGGCGGGCCGCGGCCGGTCGAGAGGCAGCTCCAGGAGCGTCGGGGCGCCGGCCAGCTCGCCCCGCCAGTAGGCGGCTTCCTTCTCGAGCGCTTCGCCGCGCAGCCACTGCCGCTGCCAGACGGCATAGTCGGCGTACTGGATCGGGAGCGGCGGCAGCTCCTTCCCGAGATACAGCGCCTCCATCTCGGCGCGGATGACGTCGAGCGACCAGCCGTCGGCCACCGAGTGATGCAGCACGACGAGAAGCTCGTGGCGCTCCGGCGCGAGCCGCATCAGAAACGTCCGCAGCAGCGGACCCGATTCCAGGGAGAACGGCCGCCGCCCTTCGAGCTCGAGCCTGCGGCCCGCCTCGGCGGCGGCTGCGTCCCCGGCATCCGGCAGACCGGTCAGATCCACCACCGGCAGCGGGCGGGCCCGGAAGGGCTCGACCCGCTGCCGGGGCTCACCGGCGACGGACGGAAACACCGTGCGCAGGGTCTCGTGCCGGTGAACGAGCCCGTTCAGGGCCGCGGAGAGGGCACGGATGTCGAGCGGGCCGTCGAGGCCCACGGCGAACGGCATGTTGTAGAACGGCTGCCCGGGCTCCAGGCGGTCGAGGAACCAGAGCCGCTCCTGGGCGAACGAGAGCGGCAGATCCCGGCCGTCGCGGGGGAGAGGACGCAGGGAGGGCCGGAGCGCGCCGCGCTGCCCGGAGAGGACGGCGTCGACGTGGGCCGCGAGCGTCCTCACGGTCGGGCTCTCGAACAGGGCGCGGAGAGGGAGATCGAGGCCCAGGGCCTCGCCCACCCGGGAGACCAGCCGGGTTCCGAGGAGCGAATGGCCGCCGAGGGCGAAGAAGTCCTGGTCGATATCGGTGATGCCATCGGTGCCGTGACCGAGCTCCAGGATGTCCGTCCAGAAGCCCGCGATCACCTCCTCGGTCGGCGTCCTGGGGCCTGCCGACACCGCCGTCCCCTGAGGCTCGGCCAGCCTGGCGTCAACCGCCGCGGCCAGGGCGCGCCGATCCACCTTGCCGTTCGGCGTCAGGGGCATCGCGGCCAGGCCGACGAACGCCGCGGGCAGCATGTACTCGGGCAGCCTCGCCGCCAGGTGCGCCCGCAGGTCGACGCCGGAATCGGGTGCCACGCAGGCGACGAGCCGGCGGCCCGCCCCCTCTCCCCGCACCAGGACCGCCGCGTGCCTCACGCCCGGGTGCGCGGCGAGCGCCGCCTCGATCTCACCCAGCTCGATGCGGAAGCCGCGGAGCTTGACCTGGTGGTCGATCCGGCCCAGATAGTCGAGCTCTCCGGACGACAGCCAGCGGCACAGGTCGCCGGTTCTGTAGAGACGCTCGCCGGGCTCGCCGGGGCCACCGGGCTCGCCGAAGGGATCGGGGACGAACCGCTCCGCCGTCAGGTCCGGCCGGCCGAAGTAGCCCCGGGCCAGGCCAGCTCCTCCCAGGAAAAGCTCTCCCCCCATGCCGATCGGCGACGGGCTACCGTTGCGATCGAGCACGTAGGCCTTGGTTCCCGCCAGCGGACGGCCGATCGCCGGCTCCTGCTCGTCTCCTCCATCGGATATGGAGATGGCCGTCCACGTCGAGTAGGTGGTGTCCTCGGACGGCCCGTAGAGGTTCAAGAGCCGGTCGACCGTGCCCGACTCGGCGATCTCCCGCGCCAGCGCCCGCCGCAGCGGCTCGCCCGCCAGGCTCACCGTGCGCACCGACGCCGGGAGCGCGCGCATCGCCATCAGCTCCGCCATCACCGAGGGCACCGTGTTGACCAGGCGCACGCCGGCCGCCGCGGGATGGCGCGGCAGGGCCAGGGCGTCGGCTCCGAGCACGACCCGGCCGCCCCAGCACAGCGGCACGAAGATCTCGAAGACGGACAGGTCGAAGTTGATCGAGGTGCCGGCGAAGACGCCCGCCAGCTCGTCCTCGCCGAACACGCCCCGCGCCCAGACCGCGAAGGCCGACGCGCTGCGGTGCTCGATCGCGACCCCCTTCGGCCTCCCCGTGGAGCCGGAGGTGTAGATGAGGTAGGCCAGGTTTCCCGGAAGAGCCCGGGAGGGCGAAGGATCGGCCTCCGGCAGGGTCTCCCGGTCGAGGAGCAGCGCCGTCCCCGGCAGGCCGGGCAGGAGATCGAGGAGGCCGCTTTCCGTGATCACCACCTGCGCCCGGGTGTCCTCCAGCAGGAGGGACAGACGGCCTTTCGGGTAGGCCGGATCGAGCGGCAGGTAACACCCGCCGGCCCGCAGCACGCCGAGCAGGGCCGCCACCAGCCGGGGGGTGCGGGGCAGGGCGACGCCGACCGGGCTCTCGGGGCCGACTCCCAGCTCCTGGAGGCGCGCGGCGATCGCGCCCGCCTCCCGGCCCAGCTCCCGATAGGTCCAGCGCGAGCCGTCGTCGCCGAGCACGGCCACGGCGTCCGGCGTCCGGCCGATCTGCCCGGCCACCAGCTCGTGGAGACAGAGGCCTGGAGCCTCCAGCCCCTCGGAGGCGCCGCCGCTCCAGGCCTTCAGCACCTGGAAGCGCTCGGTCTCGCTCATCAGCGGCAGGTCCGCGAGCGGACGCCCCGGAGCCGCCACGGCCGCCGAGAGCAGGACGCCGAAGCGCTCCAGGATCCGGACCGCGGTGGAGGCGTCGAACAGATCGGTGGCGTGCTCCAGCGAGAGGCCGAACCCCGCCGCCGTCTCCCGGGCCTCCAGGAGAAGATCGAACTTGGCCGTCCCGGTCGACAGCGTCGCCGCTTCCACCTGGACGCCCGGCAGATCGGGCAGCGGGAACGCGCCGGCCTGCAGGGCGAACAGAACCTGGATGAGCGGCGTGTGCGCGAGGCTGCGCTCCACCCGCAGCTCCGCGACGAGCTGATCGAACGGCAGATCCTGGTGGGCGTAGGCGCCGAGCGCCGAGCGCCGGGCTTTGGCCAGCGCCTCCAGGAACGTCGTCGACTCCGCGAACCGGCCCCGCAGAACCAGGGTGTTGACGAAGAAACCGATCAGGTTGCCAAGCTCGGGCCGGTCGCGGTTCGCCACCGGCGAGCCCACGAGCAGGTCGGCCCCGGGAACGTCGGACGGCCCGGCCATCCGGGAGAGCAGCGACTGCCACGCGACGAGGAGAGCCATGAAGAGCGTGACGCCCTCGCGCCGGGCCAGCTCCCGCACCGCGTCGATCAGCTCCGCGGGCAGCCTGTCCTCCACCATCGCGCCCCGGAAGCTCTGTTGCGCGGGCCGCGGCCGATCCGCCGGCAGATCCAGCACCCGGGGGGCTCCGGCCAGCTCGTCCCGCCACCAGTCCACCTGGCTCTGCAGGGCTTCGCCGGCCAGCCAACGCCGCTGCCAGACCGCGTAGTCGGCATACTGAACCGGCAGCCCGGGCAGGGTCTCCCCGCGGTAGAACGCGCCGAGATCCCGGGTCAGCGCCTCCAGGGACCAGCCATCGCCGACGATGTGGTGGAGCACCAGGAGGAGCACGTGCTCGCGCTCCCCCAGGACGACCAGCAGGCAGCGCAGCAGCGGCCCGGCGGCCAGGTCGAACGGCAGCCCGGCCTCCTGCCTGAGCCGCGGGCCGGCTGCGTCCGGACGCGACCGCAGGTCGACGACGGGAAGCGGGCGCGGCGCGAACGGCGCGATCTCCTGCCAGGGGCGTCCGCCGGCCTGCCGGAAGGTGGTCCGCAGCGACTCGTGACGGCGGACGACCTCGTTCAGGGCCGCTTCCAGGCGCTCCACGTTCAGATCGCCGGTCTGATCCCCGGTCAGGCGCAGGGTCAAGGGGATGTTGTAGACCGGCAGGCCCGGGGTCAGGCGATCGACGAGCCACAGCCCTTCCTGGGAATAGGAGAGGGGGATCCGCTCGCCCGCCTCGCGCGGCACCGGAACGATCGGCGGCGCCTTGGCTCCGGCCGCCAGCGCCTCCTCGATCCGGACCGCGAGGCCCGCCACGGTCGGCTGCTCGAAGAGGGTGCGCAGGGACAGCTCGACGCCCAGGTCCGCGGCGAGGCGGGAGATCATCCGCGTCGCGAGCAGCGAGTGTCCGCCGAGCACGAAGAAGTCCTCGTCGACGCCCACCCGGTCGAGCCGCAGCAGGCTGGCCCAGATCCCGGCCAGAACCTCCTCGGTCGGTGTCCGGGGGGCGGCCTCGGCCCGCTCCGCGCCCGGATCCGCGGTCGGGAACGCCGCGGCCAGGACGCGGCGGTCCACCTTCCCGTTGGGATTGAGCGGCATCGAGTCGAGACGGACGAACGCCGCGGGCACGAGGTGGGCCGGCAGGCGGCTGTCCAGGAACCCGCGCAGGTCGGGATCGCCGACGGCTTTCTCCGCCCGGCCGGGCTCCAACCGGGCCGCCACCCAGAAGGCGACGAGGCGCTTGTCCGCCCCGTCTCCCTGCA
The DNA here is from genome assembly GCA_031390755.1 of Holophagales bacterium. Classification (GTDB taxonomy): domain Bacteria; phylum Acidobacteriota; class Thermoanaerobaculia; order Multivoradales; family UBA5704; genus DATMER01. The sequence continues at coordinate 4,315 of JANMTS010000088.1, read as the reverse complement.
CCACGACGCAGGCTTCGGCGACCGCGGTGTGCCCGGCCAGGGCGGATTCGATCTCCCCGGGCTCGATGCGGAAGCCGCGGATCTTGACCTGCTGGTCGGCGCGGCCCAGGAACTCGACGACCCCGTCCGGCAGCCAGCGGGCAAGATCGCCCGTCCGGTACAGGCGCTCGCCCTCTCCGAGGACCGGATCGGGGACGAAGCGCTCCGCGGTGAGATCCGGGCGGTTCAGATAGCCGCGCGCCAGACCGTCGCCGCCGATGTACAGCTCGCCCGCAACCCCCGGCGGCACCGGCTGGAAACCGCGGTCCAGGATCGCCACCGTGGTGTTGCCGATCGGCCGCCCGATCGGAACGGTCGCGCCGAGATCGGCGGGCGAGCGCATCGGCGATTGCATGGGCGATTGCATGGGATAACAGCAGGCGAACGTCGTGCTCTCGGTCGGGCCGTAGCCGTTGATCAGCGTGATGCCCGGCAGCTCGCGCAGGACGCGCGCCACGTGCGGCGGCGACAGCACGTCGCCGCCCGCGAAGAGCTGCTCCACACCGCGGAAGCTCCCGAGCTGCGCCTCGACCATCTGATGAAAGAGGCCGGCGGTCAGCCAGAGCGACGTGATGCGCTCCCGGGCCACGAACGCGCCCAGCTCCGCGAGCGACGGGGCCTCCGGCGGATGGACGACGAGCGTGCCGCCGTTGAGCAGCGGCGCCCAGATCTCCAGCGTCGACGCGTCGAAGGACAGGGGGGCGAGCTGAAGGAACGACGGGTGGGCTCCGAAGTCCGCGAAGTTCGTGTTGCGCACGAGGCGGACGACGTTCCTGTGGGTCACGGCCACGCCCTTGGGCCGGCCGGTGGAGCCCGAGGTGTACATCACATAGGCGAGGTTGCTGGGGGAAGGGCCCTCACCCCCGACCCCTCTCCCGGTCCGCCCGAGTCCACCCGCCCCGGGAGAGGGGCGCCCCCTCACACCCGAAACCCCCGAACCCTCCGAAACCACGCAAGTCTCCCCCTCTCCCGGGGAGGGGGACTCGGGCGGACCGGGAGAGGGGGCCGGGGGGTGAGGGCTCAGATCTTCGAGGCAGAGGACTCTTGCCGATGTCCCAGGCAACCGCGCGAGCAGCGCGCGGCGGGTGACGAGCACGGGCGCCGCCGTGTCCTCCAGCATGAAGGCCAGCCGGTCCGCGGGATAGTTCGGGTCGAGAGGCGCGAAGGCCCCGCCCGCCTTGAGGATCGCGAGCATGGCGACGATCGCCTCGGCCGAGCGCTCCAGGCAGAGGCCGACGAGCCGGTCCGGCCCGACTCCCGCCGCAACCAGGGCTCCGGCCAGCGCTCCGGAGCGCGCGTCCAGCTCGGCGTAGGTCAGCTCTTCCCTGCCAGCGCCGCCTGGGAATCTCAGGGCGACGGCATCCGGCGTCTTCCTCGCCTGCTCCGCGAACAGCTCGTGCAGGCAGGCCTCCCGGGGATACGGGAACCGGGTGTCGTTCCAGTCTTCCAGAACCTGCGACCGTTCCCCCGCCGCCAGCAGCGGATGCTCGTCCATGGAGCGGTCGGGCTGCTCCACGATCGCCTCGAGGAGCACCTGGAAGCGCCGGGCGAAGCGCTCCGCGGTCTCCGCGTCGAACAGGTCGGCGGCGATGTCGAGCGTTCCCGCAAAGCCGTCCGGGGACTCCCAGAGCGAGAGGAACAGGTCGAACTTGGCGGTGAGGCCCTGGAGATCCTCCAGCTCGAAATCCAGGCCCGGCAGCTCCAGCCCCTGCATGGGCGGCGGCTGGAACGCGAACGCCGCCTGGAACAGCGGGTTGTAGGAGGCGCTCCGCTCGATCCGCAGCTCCTCGACCAGGCGCTCGAAGGGCAGATCCTGGTGGACGTAGGCGCCGAGCGCCGACGTTCTCACCCGGGCCAGCCGGTCGCGGAAGGAGCCGCGGCCGAGCCGGCCGCGCAGCACCAGGGTGTTGGCGAAGAAGCCGATGACCCCCTCGACCTCGCGGCGTCCGCGGTTCGCCACGGGCGAGCCCACGAGGACGTCCGCGGTATCTGCGGCATGTCCGGCATGGCGCCCGAGCAGCTCCTGGAACGCCGCGAGCAGGGTGATGAACAGGGTCGCGCCGCCCTCCCGGGCGAGGCGGGAGACGCCGGCCGCGAGCGCGGCGGGCAGCGCCAGCTCCAGGCGGACGCCGCGGAAGCTCGGCACCGGCGGACGCGGCCGGTCCGCGGGCAGCTCCAGCAGGGTCGGCGCGCCGGCCAGCTCCTCGACCCACCAGTCGATCTGTCTGCGGAGCACGTCCCCCTTGAGCCAGTCCCGCTGCCAGGCGGCGAAGTCCGCGTACTGGACGGGCAGCACGGCCAGCGTCTCTCCTCCATAGAGAACGGCCAGCTCGCGGGTCAGAACCTCCATGGACCAGCCGTCGCTGACGATGTGGTGCATGTTGAGGAGCAGCCAAGAGTCCTCGTCCGCGACGCGCAGAAGCACCGTCCGCAGGAGCGGCCCGCGGTCCAGGTCGAACGGGCGCAGGCCCTCGGTCTCGCGCACCCTCCGAGCTTCGTCGAAGGAGAGCGCCGCGGGCAGCCCCCGCAGGTCGACGATCGGCAGGGCGCGCGGCGCGGCCGGCGCGATCCTCTGCCTGGGCGCCCCGGAGACCTCGGCGAACGTCGTGCGCAGCGAATCGTGGCGCCGCGTCAGGGTGCGCAGCGCGGCGTCCACGGCGCCGATCTGGAGGACGCCGCGCAGGTGCAGCCCCAGCGGAATGTTGTAGACGGCCTGCCCGGGGGTCAGGCGGTCGAGAATCCAGAGCCGCTCCTGCGCGAACGAGGCCGGCAGCAGCTCCCCGGCCCGGTGGAGCCGCGGCACCACCGGCGGAGCCTGCTCCCCCGTCCCGCGCGCTTCGTCCACTCGCGCGGCCAGGGCGGCCACGGTCGGGTTCTCGAACACGGCCCGCAGGGAGAGGCTCACCCCCAGCTCGGAGGAGAGCCGGGAGACGAGCCGCGTCGCCACCAGCGAATGCCCGCCAAGCTCGAAGAAATCCTCGTCGATCCCCACCCGGTCGAGCCGCAGCAGCTCGGCCCAGAGCGCGGCCAGCACCTCCTCGGTCGGCGTGACCGGCGCCGCCAGTGTCTCGGCGGGGTCGCCGCCGCGCTCCGGGATCGCGGTCGTGGCCAGGACGCGGCGGTCCACCTTGCCGTTGGTGTTGAGCGGCAGGGCGTCCAGCTTTACAAAGGCCGACGGGATCAGGTGCGGAGGCAGCTGCCCGGTCAGAAACGCGCGCAGGTCCGGCTCTTCGCTGGAACGGGCCACCCCTCGTGCAGACCAGAACGCGACGAGACGCTTGTCGCCGCCCTCTCCCTGGACCACCACGGCCGCGTCGGCCACGTCCGGATGAGCCACCAGCGCGGCCTCGATCTCCCCCAGCTCGACGCGAAAGCCGCGGATCTTGACCTGAAGGTCGACCCGGCCCAGGAACTCCAGGACGCCGTCGTCCCGCCAGCGGGCCAGGTCTCCGGTCCGGTAGAGCCTTCCGCCGTCGGTCCAGAACGCATCGGGGACAAACCGGTCAGCGGTCAGGTCGGGACGGTGAAGATACCCCCGCGCGAGGCCGTCGCCGCCGATGCACAGCTCGCCTTCCGCACCGGGCGGAACCATCCGGAGATCCGGATCGAGGATCACGACCCGGGTGTTGCCGATGGGCCGGCCGATCGGCAGCGGCGACTCGACCTCCGAGGGGTGATGCATCGGGTGGCAGCAGGCGAACACCGTGCTCTCGGTGGGGCCGTAGCCGTTGACCATCGTGATTCCTGGAAACGCTTCGAGCACTCGGGCCACGTGCGGCGGCGACAGCACATCGCCGCCGGACATGATCAGGCGCAGCCCGCCCAGACTCGGCAGCTGCGCCTCGACCATCTGGTGAAACAGCCCCGCCGTGAGCCAGGCCGCGGTGACGCCCTGATCCACCAGGAACGCGCCCAGCTCTTCCAGGCTCGGCGTTCCCGCGGGCGGGATCGCCAGGGCGGCGCCGTTGAGCAGCGAGTAGGCGACCTCCAGCGTCGTGGCGTCGAACGACAGCGGACCCAGATGGAGAAAGACGTGATCCGGTCCGAAGTCCGCAAAACCCGAGCTGCGGGCGAGCCGCGCCACGTTGCGGTGCGTGACGGCGACGCCCTTGGGCCGGCCGGTCGAGCCGGACGTGTACATCACGTAGGCGAGGTTGTCGGGGAAGGGGTGGTCCTCACCCCCGGCACCCCCGACCCCTCTCCCGGTCCGCCCGAGTCCACCCGCCCCGGGAGAGGGGCGCCCCCGCACGCCCGAAACTCCCACCCCCCCCGAAAC
>JANMTS010000130.1:0-118824 GCA_031390755.1 Holophagales bacterium | reverse complement strand
CGCCGGCGAGACGCCGGCGGTCCCAGGGGAGGTCAACCCGCCTTCGTCTTGCTCTTCGCCTTCTTCCTTTTCTTCGACTTGATCCCCACCAACCCCCGCAGCGTCGCTAGATCCCGGCGGTGGCCTTCCATCTCGTCCCCGGGCTCCGTCTCCAGAATCATCGGAATCCGCCGCAGCCGCGGCTCCGTGAGCATGCGCTCGAACAGCCCGAGCCCGATCTCCCCCTCTCCCAGATGAGCGTGCCGGTCGCGGCGCGAGGCGAACGGCTTCACCGAGTCGTTCAGGTGGAAGGCGCCGAGCGCGTCCCAGGTCAGCCGCTCCTCGATCTCCGCCAGAAACTCCGCGAAGCCGGCCTCCTCGTGGATGGCGTAGCCCGCGGCGAAGGCGTGGCAGGTGTCCAGGCAGAAACCGAGGCGCTCGGGCTGAGACGACTGCGCGCGCATGGCTTCGAGATGCTCCAGCCGCCAGCCGAGACAGGTCCCCTGGCCGGCGGTGTTCTCCAGCAGCACCCGGGTCCGGACGTCCGGCAGCTCGCCCAGGACCGCGTCGAGGTTCGCGGCGACCTTCGCAATCCCCGCCTCCTCGCCGGCTCCGAGGTGGGCCCCCGGATGGAGCACCAGCCCCTGGACACCCAGGCGGGAGCAGCGCAGCAGCTCGTCGGTCAGGGCGTTCAGCGACTTCTCCAGAATGGCCGGGTCCGTGGCCGCGAGGTTGATCAGATAGCTCGCGTGGGCGATCAGAGGACCGACGGCGCTCCCGGCGTGGGCGTCGCGGAAGGCCTGAACCTCGTCGGGCGGCGTCTCCTTCCCCTGCCACTGGTTGGCGTTCTTGACGAAGATCTGGATGGCCTCGCACTCCAGGTCGGCGGCGCGGCCGAAGGCGTTCGGCATGCCGCCGGCCACCGAAACGTGGGCTCCGAGGGGGGGAAGCAGGGGAAGAGGCTCCGGCATGCGCGGGATTGTATGCCCCTTTGGTAGACTCCCTGTCCATGGGGAAGCTGCTGCGGGGATTGGTCTATCTGGCGTACGGGTTCGTGGTCCTGCTCGTCTTCGGGCTGGCGGCCTACACCTCGTTCAGCCTGTTCGTGCGCAGCGGCGTCACGGCCGTGCCTCCCGTCGAGGGGCTGACCCGGGCCGAAGCCACCAACCGCCTGGCCGACCAGGGCCTCCGCCTGCGCGGCGTCGAGGACCAGGGGCGCTACAGCGAGAAGGTGCGCGTCGGCCGCGTCGTGCGGCAGAGCCCGGACCCCCGCACCCTCGTCAAGAGGGGGAGCGGCGTGACCGTGGTCCTCTCGCTGGGGCCGCAGAGGGTCGACGTGCCCGAGGTGGCGACCCGGTCGCTGCCCGCGGCGCAGGCCGCGCTCTCCGGCAGCGGGCTGACCGTCGGCACCATCCTCGGCGCCTACAGCACCACGCTCGCCACCGGCTCGGTCGTCACCACCGACCCGTCGCCCGGCTCGACCATCCCGCCGTCGACGCCGGTCAACGTGCTCCTCGCGCTGTCCGTGCCGACCGAGCGCTTCGTCATGCCGGACCTGGTCTACCACGACTACGAGGGGCTGCGGCCCTACTTCGAGTCGCACGGGTTCCGCTTCGGCAGCGTCAAGTACGAGCGCTACGAGGGGGTGTCGGCCGGCGTCATCCTGCGCCAGTTCCCGCTGCCCGGGCACCCGGTGACGAAGCAGGACAACATCTCTCTCGTCGTCGCCACCGCGGACACGCCGGCCGACTCGGCGACGCCCACGGCGCCCACCACGCCAGTCCTGCCGCCCCCAACTCCCGGAGACCGCTGATGCGCCTGGCCCCGTCCCTGCTCGCCGCCGACCTCGCCGACTTTGCCGGCGCCCTCACCGTCTGTGAGCAGGGCGGCGCGGACCTGATCCACGTCGACGTCATGGACGGCCACTTCGTGCCCAACCTCACGTTCGGCATCCCGGTCATCAAGGCGCTCCACCGGCGGACGAAGCTGCCGCTCGACGTCCATCTGATGGTCTCCAACCCCGACCGTCTGATCGACGACTACCTGGCGGCCGGGTCGGCGCGCGTGGCCGTCCACTGGGAGGCCGCGGTCCATCTCGACCGGTTGCTCACCCACATCCGCAAGGCGGGCGCCGAGGCCGGCGTGGTGCTCAACCCGGCCACTCCGGTCGACCTGCTCGACGACATTCTGGACCGGACGGACTTCGTCCTTCTGATGTCCGTCAACCCCGGGTTCGCCGGTCAGGCCTTCCTGCCGCGCGCCCTGGACAAGGCGTCCCGCCTGCGCGAAACGATCGTCCGCCGCGGCCTGTCCGTGGAGATCGCCATGGATGGGGGCATCGATCGCGGTAACATTGCCCGGGCCGTGGCGGCCGGGGTCGACACCTGCATCGTGGGATCGGGAATCTTCGCCGCCGAAGACCCGGTTGCGAGGATGTCGGAGCTGCGGAGCCTGACTCTTTCGGAGACTGTATGAAACGAATCGTCCTTTTGCTGGCCGTGCTGATCGTGGCCGGCTGCCGCTCCGGAGCCCTCGAGGATCCGCTCCTCAAGCTCTCGGCCGAAGAATCGCTTGCCAAGGGCAAGGAGCTGCTGACGCTCGAGAAGTACGGCAAGGCCCGTCCCTACTTCACCCACGCCTTCGAGGTGGAGCCCAACTCTCCCATCGGCCGCGAGGGGCTGCTGCTGGCGGCGGACACCTACTACCAGGAAGGCGGCACGACCAACTACGTGCAGGCCGAGGCCAAATACCGGGACTTCCTGAACCGGTTCCCGACCAGCGCCCAGGCCGCCTACGTCCAGTTCCAGATCGCGAACAGCCTGAGCAAGCGGATGGAGAAGCCGGACCGCGACCAGACCGTGACCCGCAAGGCGCTCCAGGCCTACCAGGAGCTGGGGCGGCTGTATCCCACGAGCGAGTATGCGGCGCAGGTCCAGGAGCAGATCGGGCTGGTGCGGAACAACCTGGCCGAGCACGAGTTCATCGTCGGCCGGTTCTACCAGCGCTACGGGCTGCCGGACGGCGCGGCGCAACGCTTCCAGGTTCTCCTCCAGGACTACCCGCAGTATCCGGCCCGGGACAAGGTGATGTACCACCTGGGCACGGCGTACCAGGAGAGCGGCAAGCAGGAGGAGGCGGACAAGGCCTTCGAGCAGCTGCGGACCGAGTTTCCCCAGAGTCCCTTCCTGGCCGAGATTCCCGAACGGAGAGCGCAGACATGAAGCACCCCGCCCGCGCCGCCATCCTCCTCCTCGCCCTGCTGCCCGGCTGCGCCGGCTCCCCGCTCCGGCGTGAGAGCTCGCCCGACTTCGAGGAGGAGGTCCGGAAGCTGCGGGCCCAGATCGTGGAGCTCCAGCGCCAGAACGCGATGAACGAGGTCGAGCTGGCGCGGCTCCGGCAGCAGGCCGGGCAGGCCCCGGCCGTACCGCGGAGCGGCTCGGTACCCCAGGGGGTGCCGCCGGCTTCGTCAGCCTCGGTGACTCCGCCGCCCGCGGCGAGACCGTCGTCGCCCCAGACGCCGATCACCTCGCGACCCGCCCCGGCCCAGACGGCGACCCGGCAGAGACCGGCTCCGGCCCAGCCGGCGCCTTCGTCACCCTCCTCGTCCGTCACCTTCCCGGCGGACGAGACCACCGTGGAGACCGTCGAGATCGAGGAAGCCGACATCGACATCCCGGAGCCGAGCCGGCCCGAGCCGGTCCGGCCCCAGCCGCGCCCATCGTCCCCGGCCGTCCCGGCTCCCTCGACCCCCTCGACCCCCTCGAAGGTCGCTCCGGCTCCGGCGCCTCCGACCGCTCCGGCCGCGCGCCCGGTTCCACCCGCCACCGATTCGACCCCTTCAGGTACCGCCGAGCCGCTCTCGCCGACGTCCCAGGCGCTCTACGACCGGGGCTACACGCTCTATCACCAGGGCCACTACGTCGACGCCGAGAGCAGCTTCCAGCGGTTCCTCCAGGGCAACCCCAAGAGCGAGCTGGCGGACAACGCCCAGTACTGGATCGGCGAGTGCCGCTACGCCCGCGGCGATCTGCGGGGCGCGCTGGCCGCGTTCCGGGAGACCTCCACCAAGTTTCCCGAGGGCAACAAGATCCCCGACGCCCTGCTCAAGGCCGGCCAGTGCCAGGAGGCGTTGAACGACGTCGACGGCGCCCGCTCGACCTATCGCGAGGTCGCCCGGCGGTTCCCGGGCACCGCCGCCGCGACCGTTGCGGAGGAGCGCCGCTCCAAGCTTCCTTGATTCATCCGTGGATTCGACCGAAAATCTCAAGCAAAACTTGAGCTTCTTGCGGTAAACTTGACAGCCGCAGGAAGTCCTTATAGCTTAGAGCATAGCGAATTTACTATGCCTTTCCTCCACGGCGTCCAGGAGGCCCTCATGAGAGTGCGGCTTTCCAGTTTCGTCCTCGCTGCCATCGTGCTTGGATCCGGCACGGTTGTGGCTGCTGATAGGCCCCCCCAGGATCTTCATCGGGTCGGGGATCATTGGACCGCGTGGGATCCGCCACAGCCGCCTGCCGGAGTGCAGGTCCATGTGATCGAGCGTGGCGACACGCTCTGGGATCTCGCGGCGAAGTTCTATGGCAATCCCTACCTCTGGCCGCAGATCTGGGAGAAGAACCAGTACATCCAGGATGCCCACTGGATCTATCCGGGCGATCCGCTGGTTCTCGGCATCGAGGTGGCTCCCGTGGACGCGCTCTCCGAATCTGGAGATCCGGGCTCCGAAGGCGACTACATGGCCGGAGAGGAAGAGCCCATCCCCGTGGTCGACGGCGACGTCCTGACCTCGGAGCAGGCGGCCAGCGCTCCGCTCCCTCTCGGCGGCGAGAGCGACATCTACTGCACGGGCTACATCGGCGACCGGCAGGAGACGTTCGACTACACGATCGTCGGCTCCGAATACGATTCCCTCGGACCGGACCTCGATCGCGGCGTGAGCTACGGCTTCGTCGGCAAGTACGGCCAGGTTGGCACGGTCAAGTACAACCTGTCGACCGGCGACATCATCTACCTGGACGGCGGACGGGCGCGCGGCCTGACGCCCGGCACCCTGTACACGGTGGTCGAGCCGCAGCGGGAGGTCGTCCATCCCGTCACCCGCCAGGTCGCGGGGCGCTACAATCACTACGTCGGCCGCGTGCGCGTCCTGTCTGTGCAGGAAGAGACCGCCATCGCCGAGATCGTCCACTCCTGCGATCCCATCCTGGTCGGCCAGCAGCTCCGGGCCTTCGAACCCGAGCCGGTTCCCCTGGGACGCCAGACCGCGCTGCGGCCCGTCAACTTCCCCTCGACCGAGGAGGATCTGCAGGGCGCGCCGGTCATCCTCTTCTCGCAGGACAACCTGGTCTCGCTCGCCGAGGATCACGTCGTCTACATCGACCGGGGCGCGGACCAGGATGTCACCCCCGGCGACATGTACACGATCTACCGCGCCAACCGGAAGGGCATGCCGCCGATCGTCATCGGCGAGCTGGCCGTGCTCTCGGTGCACAAGAGCTCGTCGGTGGCCAAGATCATCGAGTCCCGCTACGCCGTCTTCGTCGGCGACCGGCTCGAGCCAAAGTGACACCCGTCGACCACCCGGTTCCCCGCATCAGGCATCATGAGGCGGGTACTTTGAGGTGGGTACCCGGGTGGGTTTTCCAAGCCCGCGGCCTGTGGTAATCTGACCGTTCCCTTAGCGCTCGAGGACACCTTCTTGGCCGATCAAAATCTCAATGGACGCCTGGTTCAGATCGTAGACGAGCTCGTCCTCCGCGGCGTGACGCTGGAGCAGGCCCGCCGTGAATTCGAGCGGCAGTTCATCGTCGCCTCCCTGAAGTCGAACCGGGGCAACTTCTGCCGCTCGGCGCGATCCCTGGGCGTTCACCGCAACACGCTCCGGAACAAGCTCTCCGATCTGGGCATCGCCATGGAAGACCTGGGCCTTTCCACCCGCAGGCTGTCACGGCGCAGGCTCGCGCCGCAGCTGAACGAGCCCTGACGGTTTTCGCCTCTCTCCCGCCACACCTGGCACCGTTCCTGGCATCGTTCCTGCAATAATTTCGCTGTAACTCGACGTGTGCCGTTCGCGAGGTTGTCGCGGGCGGCTCGTTGTGTTTTGTGTATCCGATGTGACCTGCCCGGTCTGATGGGACCGGACAAGTAGGCACACCGTGCGACCGCGAAACCCGAGGAGGGTCGGCTATGAAACCGAAACGCGTGCCGTTCACGGTGATCGCGACGATGCTGTTTCTCGTAGTTTGGTTCAACTCCACTCCGTCCGACACCGCCATCCCGGATCCCACCCGGATCCCGAATTCTCTCCCGGAATCCCAGGATCTCCGGGATCTTGCAAACTGGGTCGTCCGCTCCCGGACGACGGAAAGACCGGAGAGGGTCGTCACCTCTCAGGACCTGGATGCCGCTCTCACTCGGCGTCCCCAGACGATGAGCCTGCTCGAGGCTCCTGCCATCGACATCACTCTGGCCGCTCGCCGCGAGGCCCTGGTCAGCCTTCCCTATGGCTCCGAAATCTGGAGGATCTCCCAGAGGCGCGGCGTCGACGGTCTGCTCGTGGCGGCCATCGTCGAAGCCGAGTCCGGCTTTGCCGCGGATGTCATCTCACCCCGCGGCGCCGTGGGGCTGATGCAAGTTCTACCCTCGACCGGCGAGCTCTATGGCATCGCCAACCTCCACGAGCCCAGCGCCAACCTGGATGCCGGCTGCCGCTATCTGGGACAGCTGCTGCGGGATTTCGAAGGAGATCCGGAGCGGGCGGTGGCCGCCTACAACGCAGGGCCGGCGACCGTGGCGCGCTACGGCGGGGTGCCGCCGTTCCGTGAAACCAAGGCCTACGTCAAGAAGGTCATGACGCTCTACCGGGAGCGCTCCGACCGCGTTCTGGAGAGAAGCGGCGCCGGCCGCGATCCGTTCGCGGCCCTGACTCGGGTTGATTCCTGAGGATCTAACTACGGAGATTAGAGGTGCGCCATCCCGGCGCGCCTCCGTGCCGTACCGGCGCGGAGGCCTCCCAGTCCTTGGGACCAGGGGCCAAATCTCAGGGGTGGCTAGCTCTGCGGGCCGGTCTTCTCGCTGATCTGCGGATCAGGAGCCTCGTCGCCTCCCTTGATCCCCTTCTTGAAGTTGCGAATTCCTTCCCCGAGTCCTCGTCCGATCTGCGGCAGGCGCGACGCGCCGAACAGCACGATGACGATGAGGAAGACGACGAATAGCTCAGGCATTCCTAGACCACCCATGAATCACTCCTTAGAGTCGCGGGACTCTTTGTCTCAGGAGTCTAGCAGATCGCGGGCCGATGGCTGGAGGACGGAGCTCCAGGCCGCGGCGAGCTCGGGGACGAGCGCCGCGCTCTCCGGCACATGGGCCAGGTGAACGAGGCAGCGGCCGAGGGTCGGCGCGACCAGCGGCAGATGGCGGTCGGCGCCGCGGCGGGCGAACGAGGTGTAGGTGCCCACGGCCTTGAGCGTGCGCTGGGCCGCCGCCCGGCGGTACCGGACGCGATCCTCCGGCGCGGGGAGCACCCGGGCGAGAATTTCCTCTTCGGCGCTGTCCGGCGGAAAGAGCGTGTCGTTCAACAGCGAAGCGATATCGTAGGCCGGAGGACCGAGGCGCAGATCCTGATGATCGAGGACGACGAGCCGCCCCTCGGGTCTGGGCATCAGGTTCCGCACCATGAAGTCCCGGTGACACGGGACCGGCGGCTCGGCGTCCAACTGCGTGCAGATGGCGTCGAGCGCCTCGCGCAGCCGGCCGGTCAGCCCGGCATCGCCGGTCAACCCGTTCGGCTCCAGATAGAGATCCCAGGTCTGCCTCAGCTCGCGGGCCAGAAGCTCGCGCCCGAGGCGGGGATTCAGGTCGGTCACGCTCTCCGGCGGGATGCGGGCGATGCGGTCCACGAGGTCGAGCGCGGTGTCGAACCAGGGCGCGAGGTCGTCCCAGGGCCGGCCGCGGCCCCACTCGGCGAGCGTGAGCGGCCCCAAATCCTCCACCAGCATCCACCCCTCGCCGCAGTCCGCATCGAGAACGCGCGGCACCGGCACTCCCGCCTCGCCGAGCAGCCCGGTCGTGCGCACGAAGCGCCCGCAGGTGTCGCGGATCTCTGCCGGATAGGTGGCGAGGATCGCGGTGCCGCCGTCTTCACCCGAGATCCGGGCGTAGCGGCGCAGCGAAACGTCGCCGGGAAGGGGCTCGATCGTCCGGGCCTGGAAGCCCGCAGCCGCGATCCGTGTTTCCATGTCCGGTGAGGTCATGCGAGGCGGGAGGCTACCACGACTACCACGAAGCGCCGCGGTCCCAATGCGGTCCCTGATACCCGAGGACCAGGCGGGGCCGAGCGGTTTGACACCCCGGGAGACAGGGTTGATAATCCCGAATTGGCCCCTGAGGACCACAAGGCCTGGAGGAATTCGAGCTGGACGAGAAGCTTCATCACATGCTCCGCGATCTGCGGCGCGCTCTCGCCGACGCCATCTCCGAGTCGTCGGACGCCAATCGTGCGCTCCGCAAGTTCCGGGAGGAGGGGTACGCCCTCTACCTTCTGGTCGACTGTAAGCGCGATCGGGACAACGGCGAGGAGCCGCTGGCGCTCACCGCGCCCCGCTTCTCGTCGGGCTCCGGCGAGCCGGTCTTCCAGATCGACGGCCGGGATCTGTCCTTCCTGCGCTCGATCGGCATCGACCCCACCCGGCGTCTTCGCCGCCGGCGCAGCAGCCCTGCGATCTAGACCCCGGTCCGGCTCTCCTCTCCCGCGGGAGGGCCCTGACATCCTTCTGCTTCCGGAAACCATGGAACCCTCGTCAACCGCCCTGCCCGTTTCGGATCTCCGTCCCGACCTGCTCGGGCTGACGCGCGCGCGTCTCGGCGAGGTGCTGGCGCCGGTGGTCGACCGGACCTTCCGGGTCGAGCAGATCTACCAGGCCCTCTACGATCGCGGCGTCTCCGGGTTCGAGGGGATGACCGACCTGTCCAAGGATCTGCGGACGAAGCTCGCGGAGGCTTTCCGCATCGGTCTGCCGGAGATCGCGGAGAGCCGGCCGGCGTCGGACGGCACCTGCAAATACCTGTTCCGGCTCCGGGACGGCGCGACGGTCGAGGCGGTCGACATCCCCGACCGCGGCCGCCGGACGTTCTGCATCTCCAGCCAGGCCGGCTGCGCCCTGGCCTGCTCGTTCTGCGTCACCGGCTACTGGGGTGCGGGACGCGATCTCACCGCGGGCGAGATCGTCGGCCAGGTGCTGGCGATCCGGGCCGACCGCGGGCTGCCGATGGAAGGGCTCAACCTCGTGTTCATGGGCATGGGCGAGCCGCTGCTGAACGTCCCGAACGTGAAAGCCGCGCTCGACATCCTGACCGAGTGGATCTCCCCGCACCGCATCACGGTCTCGACCGTGGGCATCCTGCCCGGCCTGGAAGAGATGGCCTCGTGGGAGCGCCGGCCGAACCTGGCGATCTCCCTCCATGCGCCCGACGACGCCCGGCGCACCGAGGTGATGCCGATCAACCGCACCTGGCCGCTCCCCGACCTGATGGCGGCGCTGCGCCGCTACCCGCTCGAAAAGGGCCGGAAGATCACCTTCGAGTACCTCCTGATCCGGGATTTCAACGACGATCCGCGGGACGCCGACCGGCTCGTCAAGCTCCTCCACGGTCTGCGGGCGAAGGTGAACCTGATTCCGATCAATCCCGATCCCGTCCTGGGAGCGGCGATGGTGCCGCCGGACGACGAGCGGGTCGAGCGGTTCCGGAAGAGGCTTCAGGAGCGCGGCCTCGTCGCCACCGTCCGCCGCCGGCGGGGAGACGACGTGAGCGCGGCCTGCGGTCAGCTCCGGGCGTTCGGCCGGGACCCGCGCGGCGTCAAGGCTCGCCAGGCCGCCGCGGGCCAGTCCTCCAGATGAAAGCAATATTGCGCGCGATACTGCGGCCCCCGCCTTTTCCTTCGCGGCGATAGCTGTACAGCCGGGTTTCCTCGCATCGGGTGCAGGCCGGCACGGCCTCGACCCGCTCGGGAAGGACGCCCGCGGCTTCGAGCTGACGCCGGGCCGCGAGCACCAGGTCCAGGTGCGGCTTCCCCGAGCGGCCGGGCCGGGCAACTTCCGGACTGCTTGCGGCGACGACCTGGGCGGCGACATCCTCGCTGACCTCGTAGCAGCAGGGTCCGATCGACGGACCGATCCAGGCGGTCCAAGCCAGTCCTCCACCTCCCGCGGCCTTCAAGGTTTCCCCAATGACGCCGTTCACGATTCCCCGCCACCCCGCATGGACCGCCGCCAGCTTGCCGTCCGGTCCTGCCAACAGCACGGGCACGCAGTCCGCCGTCACCACGGAGAGCGCGAGCCCGGGCGCGTCGCCGTAGACCGCATCCCCCTCGCCGCACTGCCCGGCCCGGGCGGGAAGGGCGAGCGCGGAGTGGATCTGCTTCGCCCACGCCACGGGAGGCGCCGGAATCTCCGGTTCGATCCGCTGGAGGACTTCCTCGCGTTCCCCCGCTGGTCCCCGGCCCGTGAAGCGCACCTCGACGTCACCTTGGCTTGCGCGCCAGAGCCAGTAGCCGCCGTGCTCGATCGGCCCTTCGCTCATCGCCGGCTCCGCGCCTTGACGATCGGCTCCACCACGTCGGCCACCGCCTCGGCGAGCTTCACGTGTCCGGCGGCGTTCGGATGGATCGGGTCGGCCTTCAGGTCCGAATCGACGAGGATGTCGCCGAGCGCGTCCTCGACGACGGGGATGTCGTAGTCGTCCTGGAGGCGCTCGAACACGTCGGCGTAGCGGCCCGCGAACGGAACCTCGATCTCCACCAGCACGGGCACGACCCGCGCGGCGAGGAGCCGGTCCAGCACCTGCCGGAGCGCCGCCTCCGTGCGCTCGGGCGGCACCCGCTTGAGGATGTCGTTGCCGCCAAGCTCGACGATGACCATCCAGGGATTGTGGGCGAGCGCCTGGTCGACCCGGGCGAGCCCGTCCTCGGCGGTGTCCCCGGGAACGCCCGCGTTGATGACCTCGCGGCCCAGTTTTTCTCCGAGCAAGGCCGGAAACGGCTGCCCGGGCTCCGCGCCGACGCCCGACGTGATCGAGTCGCCGAGGCAGACGATCGTCGTGCCGCGGGAATCGAGGTTCGGGATGTCCGGGGCACAGCCGGCGAGGAGAAGGAGGATGGGCAAAATGGCATTCTTCACGAACCGTATTCTAACGGGGCCGCCCTCCTTCCTATATAAAGAAGGCGGGAGGAGACATGGACGAGACCACCTTGAAGCGCTTCCGCGAGGAGTTCCCGGTCACGGAACGGCTCGCGTATTTGAATCATGCTGCCGTGGCGCCGCTTCCCCGGCGGGCGGTCGAGCGGATGACTGCCATGGCCAGGGACGTTTCCACCACCGGAGACCAGCACTGGGCCGACCGCAACCGCGAGGTCGAGCGGGTCCGCGGCCTCGCCGCCCGGCTTCTCGGCGCCCGGAATTCCAGGGAGGTCTCCTTCTGCGAGAACACCTCCACCGGGCTGTCCTTCATCGCGGAGGGCTTCGTCGACTGGCAGCCGGGTGACAACGTCATCGGCGCCGCGATGGACTTCCCCTCCAACGTTTATCCCTGGATGCGACTGGAGGACTACGGCGTCGAGTACCGGCGGGTCGAGGAGCGGGACGGGCGGGTGGACGACGACGAGGTGCTCTCCCTCATCGACGACCGCACGCGGATGCTGGCGCTCTCGTGGGTCCAGTACGCCAGCGGCTACCGCTGCGACCTGGAGCGCATCGGCCGGGTCTGCCGCGAGCGCGGCGTCCTTCTGGTGGTGGATGTCATCCAGGGGCTCGGCGCTCTGGCCCTGGACGTCGAGGCGTCCTTCGTGGACGTGGCCGTCGCCTCGGCCCACAAGTGGCTCCTGGGGCCGGAGGGGATCGGCCTTCTCTATGTCTCGGATCGCATCCTGGAGCGCGTGCGCCCCATCCGGTCCGGCTGGCGGTCCATGAGCGACCAACTCTCCTGGACCGAGCTGCGGGTCGAGCTCAACGACGGCGCGAAGCGTTTCGAGAGCGGCACGCTCAACGCCTACGGCATCACGGCGCTGGGCGCCTCGCTGGAGATTCTCCTGGAGGCGGGGCTCGACGAAGTTGAGGCGCGGGTTCTGGCCCTGACCGAGCGCGCCGCGGTGGGTCTGGCCGAGCGCGGCTTCCGGTTGATCTCCTCCCGGGAGCCGGGAGAGACCTCGGGCATCGTGACCGCGGTGCATTCCAGCCGTTCCGCCGAAGATCTCGTGAAGGATCTGGCCGACAAGGGCATCGGCGTCGCCGTGCGCGCCGGCCGCTTCCGGGTCTCCCCCCACTTCTACAACACGGAGGAGGAGGTCGACCGGATGCTGGCGGCTCTGGAGGGCTGACCCAAGACAGCTCTCCTTACTTCCGCGCCTCCCAGCGCCGATGCATCCAGAGCCACTGCTCGGGGAAGCGGCGGATGTCCTGCTCGGCGACCTCCAGATACCGCCGGGTCAGCTCGGCGGTCGGATCGACTCCTGCCGCGGTGTCCGCCGGGCCGGGAGGGAAGATCGGAGGGTGGGCGATGAATCGGTACCTCCCATCGGGCTCCGGCACGAGGGCGACGGGGAGAACTGGAGCGCCGGTGCGGAGGGAGAGCCGGGCCAGCACCGGCGTGGTCAGCGCCGGCCGGCCGAAGAAGGGAACCTCGATCCCCTCCTTCGCCTGCACCCGCTGGTCGATGAGGATGCCCACGATCCCGGACTCGCGGAGGGTCTCCAGCATTCCGCGAGCGGCTCCCTTCTTGGGAAGGGTGCCGTTTCCGAAGCGCTCCCGGAGATCCTTCAGCTCCCGGTTCAGCCAGGGGTTGTCCGCCGGCCGCATCACGATGCTCATGCGCCGGTGGAACAGGCCGATCAGCGGCGGGACCAGCTCCCAGAATCCAAGATGAGGGGAGAGGACGAAGAATCCCTTCCCCGGCTGCTCAGCCGCCGCGATGTTCTCCCAACCCTCGAAAGACAGGCGCTCGCAGAGATCCCGGGCGTCGAACCGGGTCGAGGAGATCGCGTCGCAGAGGGCGGCGCCGAAGTGGCGGAAGCAGGCCCGCACCAGCCGCCGCCGCTCGTCCGGCGGAATCTCCGGCAGCGCCATCTCCAGGTTGCGGAGCGCCACCTCGCGATGCCGCCGGTCCAGGGCATGCCCCAGGGAACCCAGCAGGCGGCCCACCCCCCGCGCCGACTCATGGGGAAGCGCGCGTAGCGTCCCCTTGATCGCGAGATAGAGGCCGTACTCGATCCGGTGGCGGACGGGACGATTCTTCATGGGAGGGCTCCATCCAGCCAAGTCCAGAACCCCGGCTCGAGTTCCGCCCGGATGGGCAGCTCGGCGATGGGCAGCTCCAGCCGGCCGAGGAGCTTGACGCCGTCCTTGGAGGTGGTGAGCACGGCCTCGGCGCCGCTGGTGTGGAAGGCTTCGGCGAGCCGGGCGAGGCTCGGGACGGGATAGGCGTGGTGATCCGGGAAGCGCAGCTCGCCTGCGACCTCGAAGCCCAGGCTCCGGACCGTGGCCTCGAATCGGGCCGGGCGGGCGATGGCGGTGACGAGAAAGACCCTGGCTCCGGCGCGGAGCTCGCCGCTTCCTCCTCCAACCCATCGCGGAGCCCCTGGCCGGGTGACGCTCGCGAAGCCGGGACCGGTGAAGCCGTACGGCCGGAACGATTCCGCGAGCGCGGCGCCTTCCCCGAACGATTCCGCGCCCGTGAGGCCCGTGAGAATCACCGCCTGGGCGCGGGCGATGGAGGCCAGCGGCTCCCGCAGCCGGCCGGACGGCGGGAGTCGGCCGCCACCGTAGGGGTCCGAGGCGGGGACGGCGACGAGATCCAGATCCCGGGCCAGGGCGAGATGGGAGAAGCCGTCGTCGAGAAGAAAGAGGTCGGGCGGCCGGGGCAGGCGGCGAAGCGCGGCCATGCCGGCCTCATAGCGGACCGGTCCGACCACCACCGACACGCCCGGCAGCTCGCCGGCCAGGAGGACAGGCTCGTCTCCGGCCAGGATCGGGCCGAGGAGAGGGCCTCCTCCGGTGCTCACGACGCGGACCCCCCGTCCCCGGCTGGCGTAACCCCGGGAGAGGATGCAGACCGCCAGCCCCCGGTCGCGAAGATGCGCGGCGACCGCCGACACGAGAGGAGTCTTGCCGGTTCCTCCCCAATGAAGGTTGCCGATGCTGACCACCGGCCGCGGCAGGCGTTGCGCCCGGGAGCGGTACCAGCTGGACCGGAGACGATGGGCCCCGCCGTAGAGGAGCTGCCAGGGGGACGACGACGGGGCGGGGGCTTTCATGCAGATACCCACAGGGACAGCAGCGGCTGCAGCATCTCGACGGTCCGGGCGACGGCGCCCCGATTCTCGTCAATCAGTTGAAGGCCTCGCGCTCCCTGCTCCCGAGCCGCCGCGGGGTCGCCGATCCACTCTCTCCACACTGCGGCCAGCTCGCGGGCGTCCTTCACCCGTCGCCACCCGCGGGCCTGGTCAAAGCGCTCCGCCATGTCGCGGAAGTTGTGCATGGACGGCCCGACCGCCACAGGCACGCCGAACCGGGCCGGCTCCAGGGGGTTGTGACCGCCGGTCGGCGCCAGCGTGCCGCCGATGAACGCGCCGGCCGCGACCCGATAGAGGCCGGCCAGCTCGCCCAG
The DNA here is from genome assembly GCA_031390755.1 of Holophagales bacterium. GTDB lineage: Bacteria > Acidobacteriota > Thermoanaerobaculia > Multivoradales > UBA5704 > DATMER01. The sequence continues at coordinate 104,190 of JANMTS010000130.1, read as the reverse complement.
GCTATCCAGCAGGACGACGTCGACATCGTCACTCGTGGAGGGGAGGGCCGACCGGCGCACCGCCCTCCTGTCCTCGAGAAGCGCCCAGGCCTCGTCCCAACGCTCCGGGTGGCGCGGCGCCAGGACCAGGAGAGCACGCCCTCCGAGCCGGTCGAAGGCGTCGAGAACCTGCTCCTCCTCGCCGGCCATGGTCGAGCCGGCGAGCAGGATGGCCCGGCCGGCCGCAAGCTCGCGGAGGCGCTCCTCCAACTCCGGTGTGACCGCCGGCTCGGGCGACTCGTACTTGAGATTGCCGGTGACGGTGATCTTCTCCGGCGGCACTCCGAGGGCGGCGAGGCGGTCGCGGTCCTGGGCGCTCTGGACTCCGAAGCGGTCCACCTTGGAGAAGAGGATGCCGAGCAGCGGCTTCAGGCGGCGCATCCGCGCGAAGCTCCGGTCGCCGACCCGGCCGTTGACCACGGCCACGGGCAGCCCCCGGCGCCGGGCCTCGGACAGGACGAGCGGCCAGTAGTCCCCCTCGACCAGGACGAGCGCGCGCGGCCGGAAGCGGTCGAAGAAGCGGCGGACCGCGAAACCGAGCTCGAAGGGAAGATAGGCGACGGCTCCCCGGTTTCGGAAGAGCGCAAGGGCTCGCTCCTGGCCGGTGGGGGTCACGGTCGTGACCAGGAGCGGCACCTCGGCCGGCAGCGCGCGGGCGAGCGTGGCCGCGACTCCGGCCTCGCCGACGGAGACGGCGTGGAGCCAGAGCGGCGGAAGGCTCGGCTCCACCTGGGGAAGCCCGGCGCGGCCCAGCCGGCCAGCCAGGGTCGGCAGGTAGTGGCTCCCCCGGCGGACGAGCAGAATCGGGCCCGCCGTGAGCAGTGCGGCACCGGCCGCGAGCTGGTACAGTCCCCGAAAGAGGCTTCGCATTCCGGCGGGCAGTATAATGAGATCCCGGCGTCTCCCCGAAACCGGTCCCGAAACGGACCTTGGACGCTCCGTCGACATGGTCCGTATATAAGACTGACATGCTAGAGCTCGTCTACACCCGCCGAACCAACCCCCATCCCTGGGCGGACGTGTCGGATCGTGACGTCCTGCTTGCCGTCCGCGAGGGCGACGAAGGAGCGTTCAACGAGCTGATCGGCCGCAAGACCCGGCCGCTCATCCAGCTCGCTCAACGCATCCTCGGCGACGCGGAAGAGGCCCGGGACGTCGTCCAGGTCACGTTCTTCAAGGTCTGGGAGAACCGGGCCAAGTTCGACACCCGGTGGAGCCCCAACACCTGGATCTACCGGATCGCGAGCAACCTGGCGATCGACCACCTGCGCTCCCGCCGCAGCCGCGAGAAGAGCGACGAGCCGGTGCGGGTGCATCTGCGGCAGGTGGCGGACTCGAACGCCGGCACCGATCTGAGCCGTCTCCAGCAGGGCGAGGTTGCGGCGATCTTCCGCGAGCTGGCCGCCGAGCTGTCCGAGAAGCAGCGGACGGCCTTCCTGCTCAAGGAAGTGGAGGGCCTCTCGTCGTCCGAGGTGGCCGAGATCATGAGCTGCCGCGAGTCGACGGTCCGCAACCACCTGTTCAACGCCCGCCGGTATCTGCGGCGGGAGCTGTTGAAGCGGTATCCCGAATATGCGTCGGGGTTCCTCACCGAGTCCTCCGATGCCGCCAATGCCGCCGATACCGCCAATGCCGCCAATACTGCCAATACTGCAGAGGGGAAGGCGCTATGAGCTCCTGCCCGGATTGGACCTCCCTGGCCGCGCATCGCCGGGATCGCGCCGCCGCCGAGCCCGAAGGCTGGAGCGAGGCCGTGACCCACTTCGACGACTGCAAGATCTGCCGCCGGCAGGCCCTGGCCGCCGACCCGACGCTGGTCTTCCGCCGGCTCTCCGTCGTGCCGGCTTCCGTGATGAGCCCGGCCGAGGAGCACTCCGAGGTCGAGGCGGTCCGCGCGGCGGTGGCCGGAATGCGCGCCGCCAGCCGGCTCGACTCGCTCGAAGCCCGTTCGCGCACCCATTCCGGCCATTCCGGCCCCTTCGGATGGAAGCGTTGGCCCGTGGCCGCCGCCGCCGCGATCCTGGCGCTGGCCGCCGTGGCGTCGCCGGTCTACCACCGTTCGAACGACCGGCCGATGGGGACGATCGGCGCGATGGGACTCCCGGGGCTGCCCACCGCGACCGCTGCGTCCTGGTCTGACCTGTCGGAGGCGGAGCCGGCGAACATGCAGATCGATCTGGACGGACCCGTCGTCGAGGGCGTCAATCTGCCCGACGCCCGGATCTACCACATGAGCGGCGAGGGCATGTCCGTGGTCATGGTCGTGGATGAGAGCATCGACATCTGAGCCGGTCCTCCGGCTTCGGCCTGTCCAGCCTTGTGTGCGACCCCGGAAGCTCCAGCCAGCCATGTTGATGCCAGTCCGCCGCGCCGCCGCCGCTCTCGGCCTCCTCTGGATCGTCCTGCTGGCGCCGTCGATCACCGTCGCGGAGGCCGCGCAGGCCGCCAGGACGGCCCCCCAGGCAGCGGCCCCCCAGAAGGACACCGGAGAGCTGGTGCTGCACGCCTACACGCTGCGCTACCGGCAGGCGAGCGACGCGATCTCGCTCGTCTTCCCGCTGCTGTCCCAGCGCGGGACCGTCGAGCTGCAGCCGGCCACGAACACGCTGGTGATCCGGGACAGCCGGGCGGCGCTCGGGCGGGTCATCCCGGTCCTGCGGAGCTACGATCATCCGTCCCGGCCGCTGAACCTGGAGATCTACATCGTCCGGGCGTCGCGCACCGAGGGGGCCGACGCACAGACGGTGACGCGGTCGAACCTGCCGGCGTCCCTCACGAGGCGGTTGAGGGCACTCCTTCCTTATGACGTCTATCAGGGGGAGGCGCAGGCCCAGCTCGCGTCGCGGGAAGGCCAGGCGGTCACCTATGTGTTGGGTGGTGAGTACGAGGTGAGCTTTCGCTTCGGTACCCTGGTGGAGAATCAGCGCGTGCGGCTGTCCGACTTCCGGATCCTCAAGAAGACGGAAGAGCGCCGGGCCGGCACGGCGCTGATCCACACGAACCTCCTCCTGCCGATGGAGCAGACGACGAGCTTCGTGCTCACGCGCACCGAGGAGAGCCGCGAGGCGCTGATGGTGGTGCTGACGGTCCATTACGGCGGCACCCCGAAAGTGGCGCCGCGCACCCAGCGCTAGGCGAAGCGTTTAGACGAGAACCGATGCAGGAGCCTTCGACATGCAGTACATCTGCCGCATAGGCACCCCGGACGGCCGGGTCCTCGAGGAGACGTTCACCGCCGCCGACGAGTCGGCGCTGCGGTCCGATCTCGGCAAGAAGGGCTTGCACGTCTTCGAGGTGCGCCGCCGCGGCATGCCGGTGCGTTCCGGCAAGTCGGGCGGGGTCAGCTCCACGCTGAGCAGCCTGCGGTTCCGCCGCAAGCGCATCCCGGTCGAGGAGTTCCTCATCTTCAACCAGGAGATGGCGGCGCTGCTCAAGGCCGGACTGCCGCTGCTTCAGGCCCTGGAGCTGATGCTGGAGCGGATGTCCAACCAGAGCTTCAAGGCCGTGCTCATCGACATCCGCGACCGGGTGAAGACCGGCCAGGATCTGTCCGAAGCGTTCGCGGCGCACGGCGACACGTTTCCGCGCCTCTATCCGGCCTCGCTCAAGGCCGGCGAGCGCAGCGGCGAGCTCGAGCAGGTCATCCGCCGTTTCGTCCGCTACACCAAGCTCGTGCTCGACGCGCGGCGGCGGGTGATCTCGGCCCTGATCTATCCGGCCGTCCTGATGGTCGTGTCCGCCTCCATGATCGCGGTCATGGCCGTCTACGTCGTGCCGAAGTTCATGACGTTCTTCACGGAGCTCGACGCCGAGCTGCCGTTGATCACCCGGATCGTCCTCGCGCTCTCGCTGTTCGCGAACAACAACTTTCCGGTGATCCTGGTCTGCCTGATCGGCGGCGCCCTGTTCTTCCGCTCGTGGGGCCGCACGGAGATCGGGCGCCTGGCGATCGACCGGGTGAAGCTCCAGGTGCCGATCCTCGGCGGCGTGCTCCACCGGTTCGCGCTGGCGGAGCTGTGCCGCTCCCTGGGAACGCTGCTGACGGGAGGCATCCCGCTGGTGCCGGCGTTCGAGATCGCCATCGGCTCGGTGGGCAACGCCTTCGTGCGCTCGCGGCTGGAGCCCACGATCCAGATGGTGCGCGAAGGCAAGCCGTTCAACGAGGCGCTGGAGACGAGCGGCGTGTTCCTCGAGATGTCCATCGACATGATCAAGGTCGGCGAGGCGACCGGCTCGCTCGACGAAATGTTGAACAGTGTTGCGGATTTCCTGGATGAGCAGATCGAGACCCGGATGCAGCGCATCCTGTCCCTGGTGGAGCCGATGATGCTGGTGTTCATGGGCATCATCATTGCGATCCTCCTGATCTCGATCTATCTGCCGATGTTCAGCATGCTCGGCAGCTCCAAGTTCTAGCAGAGGAGTTTTTCGAATGGCAGTGATGAATGGCGCAGTCATGAATGGCAAGCTGGCGGCCCTCCCGGAGGCCGAAACCGTCGAGCAGGCGCGGGAGCGTCTCGTCCGGGAGAAGATCGCCGCGGAGACGTTCGCCGAGCGGTACGGGCTGGAGTTCGTCGACATGACGCGCTTCCGGATCGACAACGATCTGTTCCGGCGCATTCCGTTCGATCTGATGCTGCGCTACAACTTCATTCCCGAAGAGCAGCACGAGAACAGCGTCGCCGTGGTGATGGCCGATCCGTCGGACGTGACCAAGATCGACGAGATGGAGATGCTGCTCGGCCAGCGCGTCGAGGTGAAGGTCGGCGTGCGCTCGGCGATCGACGAGATTCTCCAGAAATCCGAGAGCGCGCAGCGCGTGCTCGACGAGGCCAGCGAGGACTTCCGCATCCAGCTCGTCCAGGAGGACGAGGAAGGCGAGGAAATCCTTTCGATCGACCGGATCACGGCCGACACCAGCCCGATCATCAAGCTGGTCGACTCGACGATGTTCAACGCCATCCAGCGCCGGGCGAGCGACATCCACATCGAGACGCGGGACACCGAAGTGATCATCAAGTACCGCATCGACGGCGTGCTCTATCAGGCGATGGAGCCGATCGACAAGCGGCATCACCAGACGATCATCAGCCGCATCAAGGTCATGTCCGAGCTCGACATCGCCGAGAAGCGCATTCCGCAGGACGGCCGCTTCAAGCTGCGCCTCAAGGGCCGCACGATCGACTTCCGCGTTTCGATCATGCCGTCGGTCCACGGCGAGGACTGCGTCATCCGAATCCTCGACAAGGAGTCGATGAACAAGGAGTTCAAGAACCTGCGCCTCGACATCCTCGGCTTCGACGAGGAGACGATGCGCAAGCTCCGCAAGTTCATCCGCGAGCCGTACGGCATGGTGCTGGTCACCGGTCCCACGGGCTCGGGCAAGACGACCACGCTCTACGCCTGCCTGTCGGAGATCCAGTCCTCCGAGGACAAGATCATTACGATCGAAGATCCCGTGGAGTATCAGCTCCGCGGCGTCACCCAGATCCCGGTCAACGAGAAGAAGGGCCTCACCTTCGCGCGCGGGCTGCGGTCGATCCTCCGCCACGACCCCGACAAGGTGATGGTCGGCGAGATCCGCGACGAGGACACGGCGCAGATCGCCATCCAGTCGGCGCTCACCGGCCACCTCGTGTTCACCACCGTCCACGCCAACAACGTGGTCGACGTGCTGGGCCGCTTCCTCAACATGAAGGTCGACCTCTACAACTTCGTGTCGGCGCTCAACTGCGTGCTCGCCCAGCGGCTGGTGCGCAAGATCTGCCCGCACTGCCGGCACACGGTGAAGGTGCCGAAGCACGTGCTGGACGAGAGCGGTCTCGACTCGGCGATGTACTCCGAGTTCACGTTCTACGAAGGGTCGGGCTGCATCGAGTGCAACGGCACCGGCTTTCTGGGCCGGGTTGCGGTCTCGGAGCTGCTCGACCTGTCCGATCACATCCGGGAGCTGATCCTGGACCGCCGGCCCGCGTCCGAGATCAAGCGCGCGGCCAAAGAAGAGGGAATGACCTTCCTGCGCGAGTCCGCGCTCGAGATGGTGTTCCGGGGAGTAACGACTCTGCGTGAGATCAACAAAGTCACCTTCGTCGATTAACGGCACCCCTGCTGGCGCCGGGAGCTCCGGCCGCGGGTTCCTCGCGTGGTGGCACCGGGCGCTGGGCTACGCGGCCGTGCCCGCGCCGCCGCACGCCTTCGGCGTCGACGCCCGCCGCCTTTGCTACGGCCAGTTCGTGCCGGACCGCCAGGGCTACCGGTTGCGCGGCTGGCGCCAGGCCGCGCTGCCGGCGGACGCGTTCCATTCCGGCCTGCTCGGCGGACCGCTGCGCGATCCCTCGGCGTTCCAGGCCCTGGTGGGGAGCTTCATCCAGAGCACCCACCTGGGCAAGGGGAGCAAACCGGTGAAGGAGGCCTCGCTGGTGCTGCCGGACGCCTGGATGCGCGTCACCTTCAGCGAGATCACCGACGTGCCGAAGCAGGCCCAGGCCCGGGAGGACGTGCTGCGCTGGAAGCTGCGCCGGCTGGTGCCGTTCCGGGTGGACGAGCTGCGCGTGAGCGCGGTCGAGGTCGCGCCGCTGCCGGTCCAGGACGAGCCGAGGCGGCTCATGCTGGGGTTCGGCGTCGAGCAGCTCCTGGCCCAGGTGGAGGACGCCTTCGCCGTCCACGGCGTCCGGCTGGGGCGGATCACCAGCTCCAGCCTGGCGCTGCTCTCGGCCCTCGAGCTTCCCCCGGCGAGCGGCTTCACGGCCGTCGTCCAGGTCGAGCCCGAGGGCTACACCCTGATCTTCGCGCGGGACGGCGAGCCGGTCCTCCACCGCTTCAAGGCGTTCACCGGCGGGGGTTTCAGCGGGGTGGACGCGGCTCACGCGAGCTACATCACCCGCGACCTCAAGCTGACCCGCAACTTCCTCGACGAGCACTTCGCGGGCGCGCCCCTCGGGAAGGTGCTTCTCCTGGCTCCCCCCGAGAGCGAGCCGATGTGGCTCGAACGCCTCCAGGAGGGGCTCGGCGCGCCGGTGGCGCCGATCGACGGCCGGCATCTGCCGTCGCTGCGCAGCGAGGATCCGGTGGCCCCCGCCTGGCGCGAGCTGGCCCCCATGCTCGGCGCCGTGCGTCAGGAGGTCGTATGAGCGAATCCCTGAACCTTTCCCGCCGGCCGTTCATCAACTCCCGGCCGGTGTTGCGCACCGCGCTCCTGCTCTGGCTGGTGGGCGGCCTGCTGCTGCTCGGCAACGTCTTCCTGTTCTGGAGCTACCTCTCCGGATCGAGCGAGAAGCGGGCCGAGCGCGACCGGCTGGAAGGCGAGGTCGAGTCGGAGCAGAGGGTAGTGGCGGACCTGGAAGCCCGGCTGGCCGGGCTCGACCTGGGGCAGCAGAACGAGCAGGTCGCCTTCCTGAACCGCAAGATCTCGGAGCGGGCCTTCTCCTGGAGCCTGCTCTTCGACCGGCTCTCCGAGGTGCTGCCGAACGACGTGCGCCTGATGCAGCTCCAGCCGGCGGCCATCGCCGGGGACGACCGTCCGGGCTCGCGCAACGCCCCGAGCGTTTCGACCGGGCCCGCCGTGCGGGGGCGCAAACCCCTGGGAACCAGCGATCGCGTGCCGCTGATCGTCCGGGCCGAGGCCAAGACCGACGAGGCGCTGTCGGACTTCGTGGACAACCTGTTCGGCCATCCGGCGTTCGACGATCCGGACTGGTCCCGCGAGACCCGCGACGACGACAACGAAGGCCGGCTGCGCTTCGACCTGCGGGTGACCTACCTTCCGAAGCAGCCGGTGGTCTCGTCGGATTCGCCGATCACTCCCGCGAATCCATCGATCATCCGCGAGGGTCCGCCGCCCGCCGCCGTCCAACCTCCCGCAGCACCCCCAACGCCGGCGAAGCCCGAGACGGAGCTCGAATGAAGGATCAATCTGAAATCTGGCGCCAGCGCGTCTGGATCTGGCTGCCGGCACTGCTATTCTTCCTCGCGAACGCCGTGGCGTTTTCCGTCTACCGCTTCGGCTATGCCGGACAGGTGAAATCGCTGGAGTCCGACCTGGAGTCGATCCGCGAGGAGCAGCTCGAGCCGCTGCAACAGCGGCACGCCATCGTGGAGCAGCGCCTCCAGCGCGCCCGCGCCGCGGAGGAGCAGATCGGGGTTCTCTACGCCGAGCGCTTCTCGACCCGCAGCGAGCGCCTCACGCGGATCACGACCGAGGTCAAGACGCTGGCTCGCAAGGCCGGGCTGAACCCGAAGTCGATCTCGTATCCGCAGCAGGAGATCGAGGACTACGGGCTGGTCAAGCGCTCCTTCGTCTTTCCGGTCGAGGGCACCTACGCCGAGCTGAGACAGTTCCTGAACCTGCTGGAGCTCACCGACTCCTTCCTGACCCTGGAGGCGGTGACGCTCTCGGAAGACAGTCGCAACGAGGGACCCGAGTTGCAGATGAACCTGACCCTTTCGACCCTGTTTGCCCGCCAGGACGGCGACGGGCCGGGACCGGCTCCGGTCGTCCGGAGGCCCGGCGCATGAGCGAGGGGCGCACGAAGATGCTGCTCGCCGCTCTCGGCGTGCTGCTGCTGTTCCTCGGCTGGAGGTACTTCGGTCCGGCCGCGACCGAGTCGCCCGTGCTGGGCGGCAACGAGCTCGGGGACATGACCACCGTGGGCCGCATTCCCGGAGCCGGGCGTGAAACCAAGCCGGCCGTGGAGGAGGTTCTGGATCTCCAGGTCGCCGAGCTGCGCCCCGAGAGCCACGGCTACCGGCCCGGCCGCGATCCCTGGCGCTTCCCGGAGCCGCCTCCGCCGCCCCCCCCGCCACCGCCTCCGCAGCCGACGGCGGATCAGGTTCGCGCCCAGCGCGAAGCCGAGGAGCGGATGCGGGCTCAGCAGGCCGAGGCCGCGCGCCTCGCCGCGGAGCAGGCCGCGATCCCGAGACCGCCCGAGTTCACCCTCAAGTACGTCGGCAAGTTCGGCCCCGCGGACCGTCCGATCGCCGTGTTCACCGACGGAACCGAGATCATGAACGTACAACAGGGTGAGGTGATTCAAGGGAAGTTCATCGTCTCCCAGATCGGCTATGAATCCGTTGAGATCAAATTTGTGGATTTCCCGAATGCGCCGCCCCAGCGGCTGCCCATCGGCCGTTGACCCGAGGATCGGAGGAAGAGTGACGAAGATGCGTCGAGTCACGAGATGGTTGCCCAACCTGCTGCTGCTCGCCCTGGCGGCGTTGGTGCCGGCGGTGGCGCTGACCGGCTGCACGAGCCACATGGCCTCGCGCCAGGCCCAGATCGCCGAGCAGCGTGGAGACTGGGACGAGGCCGTCCTGCAATACATGAAGGCCGTGGAGGAGAACCCGGAAAGCCTGGCGCCCAGGGCCTCGCTGATGCGCGCCAAGATCAAGGCGTCCCAGGGGCACTTCGCGAAGGGGCAGGAGTTCGAGAAGGCCGGGGTTCTCGAGCGCGCGATGATCGAGTACCAGCAGGCCGTGCAGCTCGACCCGACCAACCAGTACGCCGGCGCCCAGCTGGAGCGCGCGCGGCAGGCCTGGACGGCGCAGCGCCAGAATCGGGATTCCACGACCATCGATCAGATGAAGAGGAAGACCCGCGGCTCGCGTCCGCAGCCGCCGGTCCTCAACCCGCGCTCCGACCAGCCGATCTCGCTGGAGTTCCCGGAAGCGGTCTCGATCTTCCAGATCTACAAGGCGCTGGGCCAGGCGTTCGGGATCAACGTGCTGTTCGATCCCAACCTCAAGGACCAGGAGATCACGATCGAGCTCAAGGAAGTGACCGCGCAGTCCGCGCTCGAAACTCTGATGCGCGCCGCCAACCACTTCTACAAGGTGATCGACGACCACACGGTCATCATCGCCCAGGACACGCCGCAGAACCGCCGCACCTACGAGGATCTCGTCATCCAGACCTTCTTCCTGTCGAACTCCGACGTGAAGGAGATGATGACCATCCTGCGCAGCCTCGTCGACGCGAAGAAGCTCGCCACCAACGAGCAGCTCAACGCCATCATCCTGCGCGACACCGCGGACAAGGTGAAGGTCGCCGAGCGGATCATCGAGGCCAACGACAAGTCGAAGGCCGAGGTGGTGATCGACGTCGAGCTGCTCCAGATCAACTCGGCCCGCCTGCGCAACCTCGGCATGCTGCTCCAGCCCTATTCGATCGGCCAGTCGCTCGACCAGGCCGGCAACGGCACGGGAGGCACCGGCGGCACCGGCGGGACCGGCACCACGACGGCCGGACGGGTGCGCGTCTCCGACCTGGAGTTCCTCAACCAGAGCAACTGGGTGCTGACGATTCCGAGCTTCGTCTACAACTTCGCGAAGGAGAACTCGGACGCCCAGCTCCTGGCCAAGCCGCAGCTGCGCATCACCGAGGGCGAGAAGGCGAGCCTGGTGATCGGCGACAAGGTGCCGATCCCGCTGACCACGTTCAACACCTCGAACACGGTGGGCGGCAGCGTCGTGCCCATCACCTCCTTCCAGTATCAGGACGTGGGCATCAAGATCGACCTGGAGCCGCGCGTCCACCACAACCGCGAGGTCACGCTCAAGGTCAAGGTGGCGGTGGACCAGATCAACTCGTACCGCGGCGACCAGCCGATCATCGGCACGCGCACGATCGAGTCGGTCATCCGCCTCCAGGACGGCGAGACGAACTTCATGGCGGGCCTGATCCGCAGCGACGAGAGCAATGCCGAGAACGGCATCCCGGGCCTCTCCGAGATTCCACTCCTCGGCCGGCTGTTCTCGAACAAGCGCACCGACGTGCAGCGCACGGACGTCATCCTGACGCTCACGCCGCACATCATCCGCAACGCCGAGATCACCGAAGAGGATCTGCTGCCGATCTGGGTCGGCACCGAGGCCAACATCACCTTCCGCGGCGGCAGCCCGCGCGTCGAGTCCGACGTCGAGGGTCCGTTCGAAGGGATGGAGGAGACGCCGGAGGAGATCCAGGACGCGATCCGCCGCCGGCTCCAGAGCCTTCCCCGCGGTCTCCGTCCGGAGGACGGCGGCGAGATGATGCAGGACGAGGAGGCCGTTCCCGAAGAGCCCCAGGCGCCGCAGGGGATCGACCTGGCGCCGGTCCGGCCTCCGACGGACATCTTCCGGCCGCCGTCCGCCCCGGAGCCCGAGCCGGAACAGGACTTCGAGGAGGAGCCGCCGGGCGGTCAGACGCAGGCCTCGCTTCCAGGCGCGCTTCCGAGCGCCTTTCCGAGCGCCTTTCCGAAATCACCCACGGCGCCCCGCACCCTGCTCGGCAGCTTCTTCACCGAGCGGGCGTCCGAGGATGCCGGGGCCGTCCTGCGCGCGGAGGCGAAGCGCGCCGCGCCTCCGGTCCGGGTCTGGCTGATGCCGCGCAAGCTCGACGTGGCGAAGGGCGAGCGCTTCGTGGTCAAGGTGCAGGCCGAGGCGGGCCGCCCGATCTCGCACCTGCCGCTGGCGCTCTCCTACGATCCGAAGGCGCTCGCGGTGGAGCAGGTCGAGCGCGGAGAGTTCCCCGAGGCGGCCCAGATCCTCGCCGACGCCTCCCATCCGGGCGAGGTGGTGCTCGGCGCCAGCCGCATGGGCGAGGTTCCGGCGTTGACCGGCAAGGGCACGGTCGCCAAGGTCACCTTCCGTGCGTTGACCCAGGGCTCGACCCGCATCGAGTTCTCCCGCAGCGACGCGCTCGACGCCGCGTTGAAGCCGGTGTCGCCGGTGCGGGCGGAAGCTCTCGTCATCGCCGTGAAAGCGGCGTCTTCGCGCCCGCGGGGAGCGCGCCAGGAAGGCTGACGCCGGCCCAGCCGGAAGGTTGAGGAGACGTACCGTGTTGCAAAGACTGATGAGCATTCTGCGCGCCCGCCGATGGCTGCGAGCTCCGCGTCCCCTCCGGTGGACGCGCGCCCAGGCCGGCTACACGCTCGCCGAGCTGGTGATGGTGGCGGCGGTGATGGTCATCCTGGCCGGCGTGGCGCTGCCCTCGGTCAAGTACACGGCCCGGCGCACCAAGGAGATGGAGCTGCGCTCGGATCTGCGATCCATGCGCGCCGCCATCGACGAGTACAAGCGCTACAGCGACATGGGCCTCATCCCCGTGGACCTGGGCACCGAAGGGTATCCCAAGGATCTCGAGATCCTGGTGGAGGGGGTCGAGCTGGCGGGCCAGGTGGACCGCAAGCTGAAGCTCCTGCGGCGTCTCCCGGTCGACCCGATGACCGGCGAGGCCGAGTGGGGGCTGCGCAGCTTCCAGGACGAGCCCGACGCGACCTCCTGGGGCGGTGAGAACGTCTACGATGTCTACTCTCTCTCCGGCTCGGTGGGACTCAGCGGAGTCCCGTACCGCGACTGGTGAGAGGAGAAGGTGTGCCATGAAGCAAGATCGCCAGAAGCGTCCCGACCGGCGTTCCGACGGGAAAGACAAGGAGAGCGGCTTCACCCTGCTGGAGCTGCTCATCGTCATCGCGATCGTGGGCATCCTCGCCGCGGTGGCGATGCCGAAGATGAAGGACATTCCCCGGCGCGCCAGCGAAGCGGTTCTCAAGACCGACCTGCACACCTTCCGGGATGCGATCGACCAGCACTACGGCGACAAGGGGCGCTACCCACCGAGCCTCCAGGCGCTGGTGGACGCGGGCTATCTCCGGGCGATGCCGATCGATCCGATCACGAAGCGCAGCGACACCTGGGTCGAGACCTTCGAGGAAGTCGACCCGGACAACCCGCCGCCGGAAAGCGATTCCGGCGAGGGCCAGCCGGGCGTCATCGACGTCCACTCCGGCTCCCGCTCCATCGCCCTGGACGGCACCCCCTACTCCGAGTGGTGAATTGATCCCATTCCCCCTCTCCCCGGCCCTCTCCCCCGAAACGGGGGAGAGGGAGAGCTCTTCGGCGCGGAAGCAGCCCTCTTCCCGGGAGGCCGGCTACAACCTGGTCATCCTCATGATGGCGCTGACGGTGTTCAACATCATGATCGCCATCGCCCTGCCCAAGTGGAGCCACGCCATCCGGCGCGAGAAGGAGGAGGAGCTGATCTCCCGCGGTTTCCAGTACGCCGAGGCGATCCGCGTCTTCCAGAACCGTTTCCAGCGCCTCCCCGTGCGCATCGACGAGCTCATCAAGGTCGAGCCGCGCACGATCCGCAAGCTCTGGAAGGACCCGATGACCGACGAGGGAACCTGGGTCCTCGTTCCCCCGGGCAACGGCAGCCCCGTCCTCACTCCGAAGCCGGAGAACCCTCCCGACAGCGAGGGCCGCCCGCAGAACGACGACCGCGAGCCCAGCGAGGAGCTGCCGGACAACACCGGCATCGGCGACAAGAAGGGCCAGATCCAGGTCGGCCCGTTCACCGGCGTCCACAGCCGCAGCTCGAAGGAATCGATCCTGATCTTCAACGGCCGCAACCGTTACGACGAGTGGCACTTCACGGTGGAGCTGCTCACCCAGGGCGGCGGTGCCGCCGGCGGGCCCGGCGGCGACCCCACGACCGGCCTGCCGCCGACCGGCGGCCTTCAGCTCAGCACCCGCTGGCTGGGCCGGCCGCTGCCCTCCTTCCTCCAGCCGGCCCAGGGCGGGGGCCCCCAGATGAACGGCTTGCCCCAGGACGGAAGCCTTCCAGGCGGCTCTTCAGGGGGCCGGCCCGGCAATCGACCGGGTGGCAAGCCGGCGCCGCGCTGATCCCATGCAGGTGCGCATCCGCCGCCTCCCGTCGGCCGGGGATCTCCCGCTGCCGTCGCCCGCCTCGCCGGGCAGCTCCGGGGTGGATCTCCGCGCGGCCATCGCCCCGGAAGCCGGCGAAGTGATTCTCCAGCCGGGCGAGCGGCGCCTGATCCCCACCGGTCTCGCCCTGGAGATCCCCCAGGGCTGGGAAGGGCAGGTCCGGCCCCGCAGCGGTCTTGCCCTGCGCCACGGCATCGGCATCCTGAACGCCCCCGGCACCATCGACAGCGACTACCGCGGCGAGGTGGGCGTGATCCTGATCAACCTCGGCGAGGCGCCGTTCGCCGTGAAGCGCGGCGACCGCATCGCCCAGCTCGTGATCGCCCGCGTCCATGCCGCCGATACCATCGAGTGGATCGAGGCCGAGTCGCTCGACGACAGCCGCCGCGGCGGCGGGGGCTTCGGCTCCACCGGCGTCGAATGAGAGCCGTGCGACGGTTTCCGCCTCTTCTCCCGCTTCTTTTCCTTCTTGTCGTCTTCCTTCTTGTCGTCCTCCTTCTTGTCGTCGCCGCCTGCCGGACGACGGCGGCCCCGAACGCGCCTGGCCGTGTCGTCCTGCTCAGCCTGGACGGCGCCGACTCGCTGACCCTTCACCGGCTTTTCCGGGAGGGGAAGCTCGAAGCCGGCGGTTTCGCCCGCTTCTTCCGGGACGGGCAGGTGGCCGAGGGGATGCGCCCGTTCAACCCGGCGATGACCGCGGTCAATCACATTGCCATGGTCACCGGCTATCCGCCCGACCAGACCGGGATCGTCGCCAACGACTTCATCCCGCCGGGCGCTGCGCTGGACCGGTTGGTCAGCGGCTTCAGCTTCAGCATCGAAACGGAGACCCTGTGGGAAGCGGCCCGGCGCCAGGGTCTGCGGGTGGCAATCTCCGCCTGGCCCGGCGCCGACAATCGCCTTGACCCGCAGCGCGGAGACCGCGGCGAGCGGCGGCGCGGCGACTGGGGGATCACCTATTCGAGCGCACCGTTGCAGGCGGCGCGAATCCTGGATCTTCCGCACTCGGCCTGGAGCCCCGGTCTGCCGCGGAAGACCGGGGAATGGAGCCGCGTCCCCTGCCGCGACGGCGAGCGGCCGGGCTGCTACGTCAAGGCTCTGGAGATCGCCCCCGACAGCGCCCGCGGCCGTTTCTACTTCGCCGACGAGTACGCCATCCACGGCTATCCGGAGGCCTTCGAAGCCGTCCTCCGGGACCAGCTGGTCTGGCCTGGTCCGCCGGACAGCGTCCGCCTCGTGAAGACCTGGAAGGGAGAGGCGGACGGCATCGATCTCGACACCTGGGTGGAGCAGGACGAGCGCTTCTCCATCTTCTGGATCGACGCCCTGCTCGCCATGGCGCGGTTCGGGGAGTGGGATCTTCTCCTGGGCTACTCGGGCGTTCTCGACGACGCCGGGCACCGGCTTCTGATGGCCGACCCCCGCCAGCCGGGCTACTCGCCGTCGCGGCGCACGGAGCTCGACCAGGCCCGGACCCGGGTCTGGCAGGCGGTCGACCGGGATCTGGCCCGGCTGCTCGACGCCGTCGACCTGCGGACCACGACCGTCCTGGTGGTGAGCGATCACGGCATGGCGCCGACGCACACCGTCCTCGATCCGTCCCTGCTGTTCCGGGAGTGGGGAGTCTCCGACCGGACCGCGGTGTCGGGGCAGGGAGGACACGGCTTCGTCTATGTCCGCGCCGCTCAGGGCGGCCAGGCCCGCCTCCTGGACGATCTCCGCTCGCGGCTGCTGGCCTGGAGAGTGGACGGCGAGGCTCCGATCTCGCGGGTGCTCACCCGGGCCGAGGCCGCGGAGATCGGGCTCGACCACCCGAACAGCGGCGACCTGATTCTTCTCGCTCGGGCCGGCTATCACTTCCGCTCTCCCGACGATCCACCCGGCACCGCCCCGGCCTCCCCTTCCTGGGGAGACTACGGCAAGCACGGCTATCCCCGTTCCGACCCCGCGATGCAGGCCGTCCATCTGGCCGTCGGCCGCGGGGTGACGCCGAAGCACCGCGGCACCCTCGTGAATACCGAGGTCGCCGACGAGGTCTCAGCCTGGCTCGGCATCGACCCTCCGCGCCGCCGCCCTGCGGAGCCTTGAGGACAGCTACAGAACCTTGAGGAAGATGGCCTTGCCGTCGCCCGGCCTGTAGTAGTCGGGAAGCTCGGCGACCGGGCGGTAGCCGCAGGCGAGATAGAAGAGGCGGGTGGGCTCGTACTGCTCCCGGGTGGACGTTTCGATGTAGACCCGCGAGCGGCCGGCCGGCTCCATCCACACCTCCGCGGCCCGGAGCAGCGCGGCGCCGTATCCCTTCCCCTGGTGCTCCGGATGAACCACGATCCAGTAGAGGTCGGCGGAGGCCTCCGTGCCGGGGATCGGTCCCCAGCAGGCGTAGCCGGCCACCTCGCCGTACGTCACCGCCACCAGGAACCGGTAGTGGCTGGCCTCCTGGTGAAGCAGACCGTCGTCGATCAGCTCCAGCGCCACCGCCACCTCCTCCTCGTTGAAGAAGGCGGTCTTGCGAAGGAGAGCCTCCAGCGGCGTCCGGTCCGTCGGATCGAGCCCGCGGCGGATGTTCAAGGGTCACTCCTTCCAAGAGCGGCGATCAGAATCCGGCGGACCACGTCCGAGGGCGACAGGCCGGCGCGGCCCGCGGCGGCCATGAATCCGGCGCCCGGCGACAGGCACGGGTTGGCGTTGGCTTCCAGGACGCACGGCTCGCCGTTCTCGTTAAGCCTCAGGTCGACCCGCGCATAGCCGGCGAGGCCGCAGAGGCGCCAGGTCTCCCGCGCGATCTCCCGGACCTTCGCGAGAAGCTCCGCGTCGTGGCCTTCTTCCGAATCCGAAGGAAAGACTCTCACGGTATGGAGATCGGCGAAGGAGCCGGTCTCCCACTTGGCCTCGTAGCCCACCACGGGCGACATCCCCTCGGGAAACCCCTCGAAGCGGATCTCGGCCACGGGCAGGATCTCGACGCCGCCGCTCCCGTCGGCCAGCAGCGAGACGTTCAACTCGCGGCCGGGGAGAAAGCTCTCGGCGAGCACCGGCTGGCCCGGGAACCGGCGGGTCAGGACGGCCGCCCGTTCGAGCGCCGCTTCGCGGGTGTGGCAGACCGGATCCCCTTCGAGCCCCACGGAGGCGTCCTCATAGGCGGGCTTCAGGATCCAGGGCGGCGGAACCCGTTCGAGAACGCCCGGGCCGGTGCGGTCCGGGTCGAGCCGGCCGCCGGGCGCTATATCTGGATCGAGGCGCCCTCCGGGCGCCACGGTGATCCCCTCGGAGGCCAGGAGCGCCCGCGTCGCGAGCTTGTCCGTGGTCAGCGAGATCGCTGCCGGCGAGGAGCCGGTGAAGGGCAGGCCGGCCAGCTCCAGGACGGCCGCGCAGTCGGTCTGAATCGCCGGCAGGCCGATCGGCGATTCGATCAGGTTGAAGATCACGATGCCGGACCGGCGGAACGCCTCTCCGCTGAAGATCTCCAGGGCTCGTCGTGGATCGACAGAGAGGCTCCGGGCCGGAATGCCGAGCGGTGCGAGGGCGTCCTCGACCATCGCAACCTGATCCAGGACGTCGGCGGTCGCGGGATCGTCCCCCTCGCCGACCGGATTGTGCGCGACGATGACCTGGGAGATCCGCCGGCTCAGCTCCAGTTGGCTCAGCTCCATAAGGACCAGCGGTGGGCGGCGGCCTTCACGATCTCACCGAGCAGATCGCCGTACGACACTCCGGCGAGCCCGGAGAGGATCGGGAGATCGGAGCGCACCGGGTGCAGGCCCGGCAGCGGGTTGACCTCCAGGAAGCACGGCTCGCCGTCCTCGTCGCAGCGCAGGTCGACCCGGGCGGCGTCGCAGCATGAGAGCGCCCTGTAGGCGCCGAGCGCAATTTCCCGGGCACGGCGGTCGAGCGGATCGCCATTCAGGAGGCGGTACTCGACGCGCTCCGTGTATTCGGCCTTGTTGAGCGCGGTGTAGTCGCCGTCCTTGCCGGCCTTGAATATCACCTCCATCACGCCGATCACGCGGGCATTTCCATTCCCGACGATCCCCACCGTCAGCTCGCGGCCGGGCAGATAGCGCTCGACGAGCACCGGCTGCCGGAACAGCCGGAGAAGCTCGCCGCAGGCCTCGATCAGCTCGCTCCGATCGGCCACCCGGGAGCGGGCGCTGATCCCCTTCGAGCTGCCCTCCGCGGCCGGTTTCACGAAGAGCGGCGGCTCCAGCGTCACCCTTTCGGCCTGCTCCAGCGTCTCCACCACCTCGAACTCGGGAGTCGGCAGGCCGCTGTCGCGCACCAGGCGCTTGGCCAGCGGCTTGTCGAGGGTCACGGCGCAGGTCAGCGCGTCCGAGAAGGTGTACGGCTGATCGAACATCTCGCAGAGCGCGGGCACCTGCGCCTCGCGGGAACGCCCGCGCACGCCCTCGGCGAGGTTGAACACCAGGTCCCAGCGCTCGCCGGCCACGAGGCGCCGGGCCAGCTCCCGGCCGCGGCCGATCCGCTCCACCCGGTGGCCCAGGCCCGCGAGCGCGGCGGCGATGGCCGCGATCGTGTCCTCGTCGTCGAGCTCCATCACGTCGTGGGGCGCGAACCCCGCGGCGAGGTAGTCCTCCTTGAGGTCGTAGCAGAGACCGACGGTCAGGGCCTTCATGGTATCGCCTTCATGCAGGGCTAGAATAGCCGGCATGAGCGAACATCAGCCCACCATCTTCGACAAGATCCTCTCCGGAGACATTCCGTCCTACAAGGTGTATGAGGACGAGCACGTCTTCGCGTTCCTGGACATCGGACCGCTCTCGGACGGTCACACCCTGGTGATCCCCAAGGAGCGCAAGGCCCAGCTCCACCAGCTCTCGGACGACGCCGCGGCCGCGGTCGGGCGCGTGCTGCCCCGGCTCTGCCGTGCGGTGATGCAGGCGACGGGAGCCACGGCGTACAACATTCTCCAGAACAACGGCTCGGAGGCCCACCAGGTGGTGATGCACGTGCATTTCCACATCATCCCGAAATTCGGCCGGGAAGGCCTGGGACTGCTGTGGCCCGCCCGGGAGCTCTCCGCCGCCACGGCCCAGGATCTGCTCGGCCGGATGCGCAAGGCCCTGGAGGTCTGATGCGGGCGGTCGAGATCCGCGGCGCCTTCGGTCTCGACAACCTGGCGCTCGCCGAGCGGCCGGACCCACGGCCCGATTCGCAGGCGAAACCCGGCGAGGTTCTCCTCAGGATGCGCGCCGCGTCGCTCAACTACCGGGATCTGCTCACCGTCCTCGGCCACTACAACCCGAAGCAGCGTCTGCCGCTGATCCCCTGCTCGGACGGCGTCGGCGAGGTGGTGGAGGTCGGCGAGGGCGTGACCCGGGTCAAGGCGGGCGACCGTGTCTGCCCCATCTTTTCCCAGGGCTGGATTGCGGGAGCCCCCAGCCGGGACAAGGCCCGCTCGAACCTGGGAGGCCCGCTCGACGGCACGCTGGCCGAGCACATGGTGGTCGGCCAGGAAGGCCTCGTGAAGGTTCCGGCCCATCTCACCGACGACGAGGCCGCAAGCCTGCCCTGCGCCGCCGTGACCGCCTGGAACGCTCTGACCGCCGCCGGGATCAAGGCCGGCGACACCGTCCTGGTGCAGGGCACCGGGGGCGTCTCCCTCTTCGCCCTGCAATTCGCGAAGCTCCTCGGAGCCAGGGTGATCGCCACCTCGAGCCGCGACGAAAAGCTCGAGCGCGTCCTGGGGATGGGAGCCTCGGACGGCATCAACTACAAGGAGACGCCGGAGTGGGGAGCCCGCGTCAAGGAGCTGACGAACGGCGAAGGCGTCGACCTCGTGGTCGAGGTCGGGGGAGCCGGCACCCTGGAGCAATCCATCCGCGCCACCCGCTTCGGAGGAGCCATCGCCCTGATCGGCAACCTCGCCGGCCTCGACGCCCAACTCAAGCTGAGCCTCGTCTTCATGCAGCGCATTCGGCTGCTGGGGATCTTCGTCGGCCACCGCGAGAGCTTCGAAGAGATGAACCGCGCGATCGACCTTCACAAGCTGCGGCCGGTGATCGATCGATCATTTCCGCTGGAGGATACCCGCGCCGCGTTTGAACGGATGGGGGCGGGTGGGCATTTTGGAAAGATTATAGTTACATTTGAGTAATTCGCCCTATTGGATCTACCTCACTGTCGTCGCCGCTACGAGACGACAGCCATCACGTTGAATTGGGGGACGGAAGTGGAGACGGTTCGCACGGTCGCATTTATTGATTGGGACACAGCCCGCCGGCTCTTGCCGTACGAGGTGGCGAGGAAAAGTCGGTCACGAGTCGAGGACTCGATTTTCGAAGTGCAGAAGTTTATTGCTGAAATTCTAACCGAACTGCCGGGGCGTCATGTCTATCGCGTGCAAATGCGTCTATATCATGGATGGCACAAGAAGCTGACGAAAACAGATGATAGGAGAGAGTTTGAAGCGGCTTCATTGGAAGCAAGGGTCTTAGGTAGAGTATCATTTGCAAATGGCGTGGTATACGGAAATGAGCTCCTTTGTGGCGGTAAGCGCTTTCAACTGTATGATACTTTACGCGCAAATGACGGTGTCGAAGAGCAGAAGATGGTGGACACAGCCTTGGTATCAGATCTTTTGCATTATGCGCGGACTCAGAGCAAAGACCTTGCGCTAGTGGTTGGCGACGACGACGACTTGTTGCCCGGGGTTTTCACAGCGGAAGTTTGGGGAGCGAAAGTGTTAGTGCTGAGGATACGCCCCGAGGATAGCAAGCACTTAAAGACAGATCGCCTCATCTTACGGAGAGGTCAATGACCGAAGAGGAAATTCGCAGAGATATTGCTCCATTTATAGATCCTGCAACGGAGCTCTTGGTTGAAGTAGATTCGATGGCGACCATTGGTTTGTGTCGTCAGGGGGAGTTGCTTCGATTGAAAGTGGAGTTGCCTTCTGGCAGGGTGACACTGACGTCTCAGGATGGAAGAGTAGACCAGTACCCCACGATTCAATCACTACTTGCATCTCGTGTATTCGCTGATCTTCGGTCGTTTGCAGCAAGCCAGATCCGTGTACAAGCGACTCGCCAAGGAGGGCTAGATACCTTTAATACCCAGTTCGAAATGGATGGCCGTCGAACTGAGCGGGCAGAGGTTCTGCAGGAAGTGCGCCGTTCCTCAACCGGCCGCACTCGGGTTGTAGTGATTGACGGTCCGGCGGGTATAGGAAAAACACACTTTCTTGAGAGGTTGGCGCTTGATCAAGCTGAAGCACTAAGCCTAGATGGTAAATCCTCACCCCTCCTGCTTCATATCTCAAGTAGAGGGAGCCGCTTATCGAATCTGCGAGATGTGATTGCGAAGACAACACAGATCCTGAGGGCCCGTTTCAGTTTTGAGGAAGTACCAGTTCTTGTTCGCCACGAGCTTCTGCTCTTGGCTATTGATGGGTTCGACGAACTTGTCGACGCAGATGGCTATAGAGATGCGTGGCTTTCTTTAAGCGAGTTTCTGGATGAGATCGGAGGCGCGGGAACGGTTCTACTCGCAGGCCGCGATACCTTCTTCGACCAGCAAGGTTTTTACGAGCGTCTTCATCTCGCTCAGGCGAGTTTGGATGTTGTGCATGTTCGAATTCTTCCGGTTGAGCCGGTGGATGCTCGTAACTGGCTGTTAACCAAGGGGTGGAAAAGGGAGGCGCTAGAATCAGATACAGCGGAAGATGCTTTGCGGATAGGCTCTTACGTCTTGCGGCCGTTCTTCTTGACTGAGTTGGCGAAGTTAGGGGACTGGTCTGCTCTGAATGGCGTGTCGTTAAGAAGGCGGCTGGTCGAGCGGTTTATCATGCGCGAAGCTCGTATACTTGCGGAAGGTGTGGCCCTGAACGAAGACTTGGCCAGAGATAAGCTGGAGGACATCTATCGAGACGTAGCTCTGGACATGGCCGACCGGCAAGCGGACACAATCGATATTGAATACTTATCACTGCTTTTCGAGGTAGCCTTGGAAGGAATTATTGCTGATGATGATTTGAGAAAGATTCGTCACAAAATAGGAAGTATTGGACTTCTTGAAAGAGATGAACGGGAGCGGCTACGACGTTTTCCTCACCAAGAGGTATTCCATTTTGTCCTCTCCGGAGGTCTAGTTTCGGAGGTGCGGCAAGGTAGAACACCACCCGCGTTGCGTCACTGTGTATTAGGTGGAGATTTTCTGGAAGTATTCAGCGAAGAAATACAGGCAGAGCGGGCAGCCGATATCGATACATTCATTCGCCGCTTGAAGGCGAGCCTAGAGTTGGAGCGCGCCGGTGATCGGCTTTCAGATAACGGTGCAGCGCTGATTGTAACGGCGCTTTCGAGGCCGTCGACGACCAGGCAGCAGCCTCTTAATTTGGAAGACTTGAGCGTGAGTGAAGTATGTTGGGTGAATTCCGCGCCGGTCGCTGTGCTCCGGAATGTGACCATTGGAATATTGGATGCGAGGTCGGCAGACCTCACTTCGGTCAAGTTTCGAGATTGTACAGTTGCAACTTTGACGGGAGATCAGTCAACACGGTTCGGAAGTTCTGTTCCGGCAATCGGCTTAGTGCGGAAAGAGGACAATGGATTGGTCACCGTCTTGAGGGAGCCTAGGCAGATAGGGGAGTGGATGGAGACACTGTCAAGATCCCTGGGCATAGAGGATGATTCGCCAGGGGATTCATGGCCGTTGCTTAAGTTGCTTGATAGGGTCTGCATGAAGGTTATCCGACAGTTTGCTATTCGAGAAGACGCAGAGGACGAGGGCGGGATGCTGCTCGAAGACCCTCTCTGGCCAGAGCTTGAAACAATTCTTGATGATGCCGGCCGCCTAGAGCGCATCACTAAGCAGATGGGCGGGCCAGCGGGTGTGCTGGTGCGGATCAAGAATCCGAAAGCGCTCCTAAATCCACCAGCAAAGGATCCGGGATCGCTTGAGCTTCGGCGCCGCATTGTGGAGCGAGCGAGGCAACTATCGGACCTCGATGCAGGGTAGCAGGTAGGTCGGAGTGTAGGAGTAGGAAGGAATATCAGCCGTCAAGGTGGAACAACCTTGAAACTATTATGTATCGCACTTACCGTAAGCTCCCTAAGCAAGTCATGTGTACACAGATAGACAGCCGTCTCTCTAGCAGGGCAAGGTACTCCGTGATGCGGTAGGACATCGTCTTGGTTATGGGTGCAGCTTTATTTGGCAGCAGTTACTTGCACTATAGTCGCTAAGGATCACGGTTGATATAAGCGGGGCTTACGGGAGTGACGAGAGATCGATGTGGGCTTCGGCCTTCCCTTCTCGCGAGCGTTACGGATCGGCATTAGTCTCCCTTGAGCTTGAACGCCCACTTGACGACCTCAGCGTCGAACCTGTCATGGGGGAGGGCCGGTGTCCCGTTTCATTATATACAGCATGCGAGGAGTCGAAGGCGTCTGAAGTTCGGTTCCTTTACAAGCCCGATCAAGGCGCATTGCTGGGACCGCCGCCATCTTGGCGGCTAAAAGGCCGGCTGGAAGCCGGCGGTCCTAGGGGCTTAGCACTTCTGGCCCGCTCCACTAGCAACTCCCACAAAATGCACCTTCCGCTGTTGTTTACTTGGGACAAACTCAGCGCACCTCGCCTGCATACCCCTGTGCAGGTTCAAGTTCATCGAGTACTGCATTTCTTCGCTTGAGGATAGACCTGGACGGGCTCGCTCACGTGGGAATCCCCGCCTTACGAGGGGAGAGCGGGATGCGCGGTGCTGCGTCGGCGCTGAGTAATCTGTAGATCCTTCCAGACGGCGCTGCCCATCTTGAGGAGAAGCAGCAGAGTCCCAATGGCAGCAGTCAGCTCCCGCTTCACGCCCGGATGAAAGGCAATGTCGGCCAGCCCCCAGATCCCGACGCCCAGAAACAGCCAGTAGACGATTCGACGGGACCATCTCAGGGGCTCGGTGACTTGCAGGTGACACTGGGGACAGGTGACTTCCAGGAAACCCAGGAAATCGAGCTTCGAGCTGGTCTTGAACTGCGTCCCGCAACCGGCACAGACCTTCTCGATCATGCCGATGCCGGCCCTCGCCGCCTCGCCTTTCGCCCGTCCTTCCTGCAACAAAGGCAGTTCTGCCTGAATGGACGCCGGCAAGGTCTCGCCGCAGGCGGTACACCAAGAGCAGGAATGATCGCTCGGGATCACCTGCAAGCAATTGGTATTCGGGCAGGTTGCGACCATTTGTCTCTCCGGTGCCTTCGCCATGCTTAGTCAAGACTACATGGGTTTGCTCACTTGAGTGAAGTGACCAAGCTCGGATTTCCGTTTCCGATATCGGCGGGGCCCAGCATAAAGGCTCGTTCGAGCTTGGTCGGTCCGCTGACGGCAACCTCGCCGGCCTTGACGCCCAACTCAAGCTGAGCCTCGTCTTCATGCAACGCATCCGGCTTCTGGGAATCTTCGTCGGCCACCGCGAGAGCTTTTAAGAGATGAACCGCGCGATCGACCTTCACAAGCTGCGGCCGGGTGATCGACTCCCTATCGGGAGCCACTTTCATCGCAGCCCCCACAGCTGCGCAGTCCGCTGTTGTTTCTTTTTGGACAAACCCAGCGCACTTTGCCGGCATATCCCTGAATAGGATCCAGTTCATCGAGCACTGCATCTTTTCGATCAAGTGGTAGCCCGCTTGCTTCGCAAACTCCGCTAAATGGATGGCGCCGGATTGCCGCTTTTCGACCTTTGTTCCGGTGCTTCATTGCTTCCACCGCAATACGTTTGGCCACTGCGCTAGGCTTATTGGCTTGTGCAATAGCTGCCCTTATTGCCAAGCGGGCTATTTCAACGAGCTCTTGGTCGTGGGGATCGAGAGATAGCATCTCGTATCAATTTTTCACCCGCATGCAGCCAGCGGCCATCTCTGTGGGAGTAACAAGGTGTTCCGCGACATCGCAGGGCGTCGTCCATCTGAGGAATCACCTGCCGGCAGAACGTGGGCTGTTCGGCGGAACGCCAGATCGGAGTTGGCTTCGGACCCACTCCTCTCGGGCGATCCATGCTTCCTCGATCGATCGGTACTTTCGAACACCAGGAACATGCTTCATGGGATGGAGCCAATAGGCAAACTGGGTGAGCGAGCAGGCGAGCCGGAGGTTTTCCGGATCGAGCGGGACACGTGGCTGCGCACCGGGCATGTCGGCGACGGAGCGAAACTTACGGATCGGCATCAGTCTCCTTCGAGCTTGAACTCCCGCTTGATGACTTCGGCGTCCAGCTTGTCCTGGGGACGAACGGTGTCCCGCTTCATTCGATAGAGCATGCGAGGGGTCGCGACAGAGATCCGAATGCCGTCAGCCGTCGTCAGGGTTTCGGACTCGATGTCTGCGTAGCTGAACATCTCGCCGAGGCGGGTGAGGATATCTAGAGAATAGCGGCCGTGCGGCGGGGTGTATTCGATGGCCGGATAGTCGCCGGCCAGCTCCTCCGCCGAAATCTCCTCGACGTTTGGATCGTTGTCGAAGAGGCCCTTGAACGCTCGCTTCAGCCGCTCAATGTTCTCGGCGTCCGGGGACACGAAGAAGTCGAGGTCGTGAGTGGCCCTCACCAACCCTTGTGCCGCCATCGCCATGGCGCCGATGAGGACGTACTGAACACCCTCCCGCTCCAAGGCGAGGAGAACTCGCTTTGCTTCCGCGAAGTCGATTCCGGGCGAAGCATCCTCCATATGGCCCAACTATAGATCATTGACTTAGTGGGCGGGCCGAACATCGGCTGTAGCCTAGAAAATCGGGGAGGTCTGATTCTTCACGGAGGCACCCCCGGTCATCAGAGCCGTGCGCAGCCTCCGACTTCGCCGCGCACACCTCCGGCCTTTTCCGCCCCCTCCCCGGCAGGCGGACCTCCTGGGTCGGAACGGCGGTGGCCTTGGACTCGGCAGCCGCCATCCCTCCGGATTGTCAATGAACCCCCGCCAGCACCCCCGGCCGCCGCGTTTGCCGCTGCCGCAACCGGGTTTTCCTGCGCCGCAATCCCCTTTGCCGCTGCCGCAGGCGTGTTTGCCGCTGCACCAGCCTCGTTTGCCGCAGCCGCAACCGCGAGCTCCGCAGCGGCAACCCCGAGTGCGGCGCCGCAACCTCGTTTGCCGCCGCCGCAACCAGGAGCGCCGCTGCCGCAATCCCGTTTGCCGCAGCGGCAACCTCGTTTGCGGCACCGGCAAACAAGAGCGCACCTGCGGCAAACACGGCTGCGCGCCAGCAAACAAGATTGCGGCAGCGGAAACATGCCACGAACGGCTCCAACGATACACAACACTGCGAGCAAGTCAAGAGTCAAAATGTGTAAGATATATACAATCTCGTCCAGATTCTGGCCAAACTCAGTCTTGACTTGCGGGGGCAACTGCCAGAGGATGCTCCTCCGCCGCTTCTGTGTTGCGGCGGGAGGGTTCATTGACAACTTGCAGGAACAGCGGCCGCCGTGTCCAAGGCCTCCGCCGTTCCGACCCAGGAGGTCCGCCTGCCGGGGAGGGGGCGGATAAGAGCCGGAGGTGTGCTCAGCCCAGAGGGCTGTGCGCGACTCTGATGACCGGGGGTGCCTCCGTGACAGCTCAGACCTCCCCGACTTTTTTTCGTTCACCTGACTGCGGCTCAGCCTGGCCGGCTAGACCTCCAGCTCTTGGGGCACCCCGCCGCAGCGCTCGCACGGGCAGATCTCGCGCAGGAAGTCGTAGCGGTAGATGCCGGTGGCGTGGCCGTCCGAGAAGGCGAGCGAGATGGCGTAGTTGCCGACGGGCTTGATCGACTCGACGGTCACCGGAGAGACCGGCGGTTGATAGCGGATCTTCAGGAAGGAATGACCCTGGCAGCCGGCGCAGGGGCACCAGCCGCGGAGGTAGTCGTAGGAGTATTCGGCCGCATGGCCGTCGTTCCAGGTCAGGCGCAGCTTCCGCTCTTCGGGCAGGCGGCGCGCCTCTGTCAGTATCGGGCTGATCTCTTGGGGCCTCATCCGGTCCATGATACAACCAGGGTGGGGTCCTGCCCTTCGGCGGGGCCGCTTTTATGGGAGAACCCTCATGCGCAAAGCGCTCTTCGTCCTCTGTCTTCTGACCCTTCCCGCCGTGGCGCAGGCCCAGTCCCGGCGCTTCGAGCTCACCCCGATGGTCGGCTACCGCTTCGACGGCGAGTTCTCGGCCGACAGCGACCTCTTCGACCGCAACCTCGATGTCCAGGTCGACGAGGGCACGACGTTCGGCGCCATCTTCGACATCCCGCTCTCCGAGAGCTGGCAGATCGAGATCCTCGGCAACCGCCAGGACAGCGCGTTCGTCATCGACGACGGCCTGTTCGAGTCCGAGCAGGAGCTCGGCGACGTGTCCATCGACTACCTGCACGCCGGCTTGAGCTACCAGTGGGGCCCCGGCCAGGTGACCGGCTTCGTCTCCGGCGGTCTCGGCGTCGCCCGGATCACCCCGGACTTCGCGGAGTCGGAGAACCGCGTCTCCGGCAACCTCGGCGGCGGCGTGAAGATCTTCTTCTCGCCCAACGTCGGCCTCCGGCTGGAGGGGCGCGGCTACTGGGTCGATCTCGACTCCGTCGAGGACGACCGGCACTCCTACCGGGACCGCTACGACTCCGAGGAAGGCCTCTATCAGGGCGAGGCTTCGGCCGGCCTGATCATTGCCTTTTAAAGCGCGCCTTCTGAAAAGCGCTTTCTGACCCCTCGAATCCGCAACCTGGTCCGCGGGAGGACGGCTCGTTCCGCTCCTCCCGCGGCACTTCTACGGTAGGATCGGCCTCTCTCAGAGCCAGGATCAAGCCAGGGAAGGATCATCATGCCGCGATACCCGCGTTTTTCGCCCTCCGTCCAGGACATCGCCGGGAACGTCTACTCGGCCCTGGCCCACCGGCTCGCCAGCTACCAGGGCGAGGTCTATCCGCTCCACGTGGGCGACACCTGGATGGAGCCGGCCGTGGGCTGCCGCATGGAGGACATCAAGGTCGCGGACCATCCCGGCATGCACCGCTACGCCGCGCCCCAGGGCATGCCGGCGCTGATCGATGCGATCGTCGACCAGGCGCGCAGGCGGACCGGCGTTCCCACCGAGCGCGAGAACGTGCTCGTGGCCACCGGCGCGACCGGCGGCCTGGGCGCGGTGGCCGGCGCCATCCTCTCCCCGGGCGACGAGGTGCTCCAACTCGCGCCGCACTGGCCGCTCGTCACCGGCATCTTCCGCTCCTTTCACGGGGTGCCCGTAGACGTCCCGTTCTTCGGCGCGGTCGACTCCCCCGAGACGGCGGTCGAAGCGGTGCGCGCGCGCCAGACTCACCGCACCGTCGCGCTCTACATCAACACGCCGAGCAACCCGGCGGGCCGGACGATCCCGCGCCCGTGGATCGAGGCGCTGGTGGCCTGGGCGCAGAGCGAGGATCTCTGGATCATCGCGGACGAGGTCTACGAGGACTACGTCTTCGAGGGCGAGCACACCTACATCCGGCCGCTGGCGCCGGAGCGCACGTTCTCGGCGCACTCGTTCTCCAAGGCCTACGGCATGGCCGGCAACCGCTGCGGCCACATCCTCGGACCGGCCAGGGCCGTGGACGAGCTGCGCAAGATCGGCATGCACAGCTTCTACAGCACGCCGACCGCGGCCCAGATCGCGGCGCTGAACGTCCTCCAGGGGCCGGGCGAGGCGTGGGTCGCCAACGCCCGCAAGGTGTACAAAGACGCCGGAGACCGCGCCGCGGCCCGGCTGGGCGTCGATCCGCCGCAGGGGAGCACGTTCCTGTTCCTGGACGTCGCGGACCGGCTCGACCAGCGCGGCCTGAACGGCTTCCTGAGCGACTGCGTCGACCGCGGCCTGTTCGCGGCGCCGGGACCGAGCTTTGGTCCCTATCCCACCCACATCCGACTCTGCTTCACCGCCGCGCCGCCGGACGTGGTGGAGCGCGGCGTCGAGGTTCTGGCCACCCTGCTCGGGCGCTAGTCCCGGAAGCTGAAACTGGCTCTCGATGCCCGCCGTCGACGATCCCCGCGCCCTGGGCGAGCTGGAGCTCTTCCAGGGCCTCTCGGCCGAGAGCCTGGCCCATCTCAACGGCCTGCTGCGCTCCTCGTCCGTGCCCGCCGGCACCAACTTCATCACCGTGGAGCAGCCGGGCGAGGTGGTCTACGTCATCCTCGAAGGGACGGTGAAGATCTACGTCTCGCACGAGGACGGCCGCGAGGTCATCCTGGCGTTCCTGGGGCGCGGCGACACGGTCGGGGAGATGAGCCTGATCGACAGCTCCGGCCGGTCGGCCAATGTGGTGACCACCGAGAAGTCGAAGCTTCTCTGGATGGACCGCAACACCTTCCAGACCTGCCTGCGGACGCTCAACCCGCTGGCCAACAACCTGGTCCGGCTGCTCGCGCACCGGCTGCGCTTCGCCAACGAGCAGATCCAGGCGCTCTGCACGCTCGACGTCGCCGGCCGCGTCGCCCGGCAGATCCTGGCGCTCGCCGAGCGCTACGGCAGCCGCGAGGCCGGCGGCCAGGTGACGATCCCGCTGCGGCTGACCCAGAGCGATCTGGGCGAGATCGTCGGCGCCTCGCGGGAACGGGTCAACCAGGTGATCGTGGAGCTCAAGCAGAAGGGCGCGATCTCGGTGCAGCCGGATCACCGGATCCGGGTGCTGAACCGCAAGGATCTGGCCCGGTACTGCCGGTGAGTGGGCGGTGAGCGGCTGCTGAAGGTCTCGGCTCTTACGCCTTTCGTTTAAACTGGTACCATGACAACGACCGAGCTCAAACAGCGCGTCCTCGAGCTGCCTGCCGAGGAGCGGCGCAACCTGATCGAGACCCTCTGGGAGAGTCTCTCGGCGGAGGTGCCGGCCCCGCCTCCTCATGCCTGGCAGAGGAAGCTTCTCGACCAGCGCCTGGAGGAAGCAGCAAACCACTCTGACGTCTGGGCGCCAGCCGAAGAGGTGGAAGAGGAGATCGCTTCAGCCCTCGCAGCACGCCGCCGTTCATGAAGCGGTGGTATCACCGTGAGGCTCGCAAGGAGCTTCGCGAGGCCGTCCTCTGGTACGAGGATCAGCGGAGGGGACTGGGCTCCGAGTTCCTCAACGAGGTCCAGGAGACACTCGCACGCATCGCCGAGAATCCGAGGCGCTTCCCGCTTTCCTACCGGAACCTCCGCCAGGCCTTCGTACCTCGATTTCCTTACCTGATCTTCTTCATCCCGAAGAGGGATCGCATCGATGTCTTCGCGGTCTTCCACACCTCCCGATCGCCGGGGATCTGGAAGGGACGCGTGGTCGACGGCTAGGCCGCCGGCAATCCCGGAGATACGGCCTTCAGGCTCTCGGCGTGGAGCTTGGTCAGGTACATGGCCGTGGCGGCGTGGGTGGCGAGCAGGTTGAACATCTCGTAGTCCACCGACTCGAAGCCGCTCTTCTGGGGCAGCAGGCGGAACACCGCCAGCGCGCCCACGACCTTGTTCTCCAGCCGGAGCGGGACGCAGACGCTCAGGTTCGCCTCGCGCGGCGTCGGGTGGAGGTCGACGCCCTGGCCCGGAAGCCAGATCTCGCCGGTCACGGCGGTCTTCCCGAGGATTCCCGAGCCGACCGGCACCGTGGCGTAGGCCACCGGATCGATGCCGAAGTGGCCGACGAGGCGCAGCGCCTGGCCGTCCGTGCTCATCTCGTAGATCGCCAGCTCCTCGGAGCCGATGAGGTTGATGACGATCTCCTTGATCGCGGAGACCACCTCGGCGCGGTCGAGCGTGCTGTGGAGCTGGTAGCTGGCGACGTAGAGGTTGGCCAGGTTGTTGTTCTGGCTCTCGACCTCGACGTACTGGTGGGAGTACTTGTGGTTGGCGGCCTCGACATCGGCGAGCTGGCGGCGCAGGTCGGTCTGCTCGGAGTGGATCCGGTCGATCTCCTCGCGCAGCGCCAGAACCTTCTCCTGGAGCGCCATCTTCTCGCTCAGCATGCGGCCCTTCTCGCTCTCCAGGGCCGCCCCGAGCCGGCGGAGCCGGTCGTTCTCGTTCAGCAGGTCTTGAACGTAGCGCCGGGTGTCCTCGCGGACCCGGAACACGTAGTTGCCCTGCTGGCCTTCGCCGTCCTTCTTCACGCTCATGCTGCCTCCCGCGGGGTGTGCTGCCAGGGAGGCTAGCACTCCCCGCGGGGTATGAACAGGGGGGCTTATTTCTTGCCGGCAGCCGGAGCCGCGAAGGCCGGCGAGGTGCGCTGCCAGAAGAACGGCTCGCGCTTCTTCGGGTGGTTGCCCACCTCGTTCATCGTCATGCTCTCGTAGAGCCGGCCGTTGAGCATCACCCACTGGATCATCTCGGAGTTGCGGAGGTTCTCCAGCGGATTGGCGTCGAGGACCACGAGGTCCGCCAGCTTGCCCGGCTCGAGCGAGCCGATGTCCTTGTCCATGCCGAGGTAGCGGGCGCCGTCGAGGGTGGCGGCGCGCAGGGCGCGGAGGGGGGTCATGCCGCCCTGGCCGAACATCCAGAGCTCCCAGTGGGCGGCGAGGCCTTCGCGCTGGCCGTGGGCACCGAGCTGAACCTCGACGCCGCGGTCCTGCAGCTCGGCCGCGACGCGGGCGTTGCGGAAGTGGTTCCAGTCGTCGTCCGGCGCGGTGAACGGCCGCCGGGCGCGCTCGTCGAGAATCTCCCGCGGCACGAAGTTGAGGAGCCGCGAGTTGAGCCAGACCTTGTCGTGGGCGTACCAGTAGTTCTCACCCCAGATGCCGCCGTAGCCGACCACGAGCGTCGGGGTGTAGCCGACCTTGGTGGCGCTCCAGAGCTGCTTGGTGTCCTCGTAGATGCTTCCCACGGGGATCGAGTGCTCGACCCCGGTGTGGCCGTCGACCACCATGGTCATGTTGTGCTCGAAGAGCGAGCCGCCCTCGGGCACCACCATGATCCCCTCCTGGCGCGCCGCCTCCAGAACCTGCTGGCGCTGGTCGCGGCGGGGCTGGTTGTAGCTCTTGACGCTGATCGCGCCGGACGCCTTCAGCCGGCGGATGTGGCCGAGCGCGTCGTCGTAGTTGTCGATCGCCGCCGTGAACGGGGTCGTGGCGCCGTAGAGGATGGTGCCCGTGGAGAAGATGCGCGGCGCGGTGATGAGGCCGGCGCGCTGCATCTCGGCGGCCGAGAAGACGGTCGCCGTGTCGTTCGACGGGTCGTGCAGGGTGGTCACGCCAAACGCCAGGCTGGCGTAGGTGACCCAGTTCTCCTGCGGGATGATGTCGTCGGTGCCGAAGGTGCCGTGCCAGTGGACGTCGACGAGGCCGGGGATGATGGTCTTGCCCTTGGCGTCGACCACCTTGGCGCCGGCCGGGACCTGGACCTGGCCGCTCGGGCCCACGGCGCGGATGCGGTTGCTCTCGACGACGATCGTGCCGTCCTCGATGACCTCCTCACCCTTCATGGTGACGATCCGGGCGCCGACCAGGGCGATGGTGCCGGTCGGCTTGTCGGCTTCGGCCTTGAAGCCGATGTTGATGCCGTGCGCCTGCGGATCCGGCAGCTTCTCCGGCGAGCCGTCGAGGAAGGTGAAGGCGTTCTTGAGCTCGAGACTGAACAGCTCGGGGCCGAGCGCCCAGTGGAGCTGGCTGGAGTCGCCGGACCAGTGCAGGTAGCTGCCGGCCTCGCGGGTGACCTTGGTCACCGGGATCGAGCCGGGCGACGGACCGATGTCGACCGCCTTGCCGGTCTGGACGAAGGGGGCGACGTAGGCGTTGAAGCGCTCGACGAACGCCACCCAGCGGCCATCGTTCGAGACCCGGAATTCCGAGGCGTTCTCGCTGCTCAGGTGGGCCTGCTCGTCGCGGCCGTCGAGGCCGATCGACACCAGCTCGGTCTTCTCGCCCGGCTTGATCAGGAAGACGCGGTCGTTGGCGGCGCCGAAGTGCGGCACGGCGCCGTCCTCGGTGATCAGCACCGGCGGCGTCTGATCGGTACCGCCCGCCGGCACCCGGTAGATGCCGGAGTGGTGCGACCAGGCGTCGGTGCGCAGAAATCCACCGCCCGCGCGGCGGTAGACGATCGTCTTGCCGTCCGGCGAGAACGTGGGCTCGACGTAGTGGCCGGGCGCGCCGACCACGATCCTGCCCTCGCCGCCGTCCGCCGACACCACGCGCACCTTGCCGAGATCCTTGTCGTTCCAGGAGACGTAGACGATCGACTTGCCGTCGCGCGAGAACGACGGGAAGAGCTCGTCGTGACCGGACTGCTTCGTCAGCCGCTTCGGCGTGCCGTCCGGCGTGCCATCCGAAAGACTGCGGACGTAGAGCTTGCCGAGCGTCTGGTAGACGACCCGGTCACCCTTCGGCGAGACCTGCACCCAGCGCAGCATCCTGGTGTCGAATTTGTCCGGCGCCACCTCCACGGGGAAGCGGACCGCGTCGTAGACGCGCCGGGTGGAGCGGACGTGGAACGGGATGTCCGTGACCTTGCGGCTGGCGGTGTCGATGCGGTGGATCTTGCCGCCGGCCCAGAAGACGATCGACTTCGAGTCGGGCGTCCAGGAGATGCCGGGGTAGACGCCGTGGACGGACCACGTCTCCTGCATGTCGCGGTCGAGGGCGTCGTAGATCGGCCAGGACTCGCCGGACTCGACATCGTAGAGATGAAGCACGGTCTGGGTCCGGATGCGGCGGATGAAGGCGAGGAGCTTGCCGTCCGGGGACGGCGTCGGCCGGATCGAGCCGCCGGCGCCGTTGACGAAGCGCTCGGTCTTGCCGGTCTGCCGGTCGAGCCGCTGGATGACGAAGATCTCGCCGTTCGGATCCTTGTTGTACTCGAAGAACGCGCCGGGCGTGACATCCTGGCTGTAGTAGAGGTACCGGCCGTCCGGGGAGAAGGCGGGCTCGCCCGCGTCCTTCTGGTCGTTCGGCTTCTTGGTCAGCTGCAGGCCGCCGCCGCCGCTGCGGTGATAGAGCCACATCTCGCCGGCGCCGAGCGAGCGCTGCGCCGTGAAGTGCTTGCGGGCCACGATGTAGTCGCCGTCGGGGGTCCAGTCCGGGCTGTTGAGGAGCCGGAAGCTCTCCTTGGAGATCTGGCGCGGGTTCTTGCCGTCGCGGTCAGAGACCCAGACGTTGTCGCCGCCGCCCTGGTCGCTGGTGAAGGCGATGTGCTTGCCGTCCGGGCTGTAGCGCGGCTGCATCTGCCAGGCCAGGTCGTTGGTGAGCGCGGCCGCCTCGCCGCCGCCGATCGGGATCGTGTAGAGGTCGCCCAGCAGGTCGAAGACGATCTCCTTGCCGTCGGGGCTCACGTCCAGGCTGACCCAGGTGCCCTCGGTGACGTCGATCGGCACGTCCTTGTGCGGGCCGGGCGGGTTGTTGACGTCCCACTTCTTCTCTTCCTTCTTGTCCCCGTCCTTGTCCTTCTCGCCGTCCTTCTCCCCCTCCTTGGTCGCGATCTCCGCGGGCGGCGCGTCCTTTGCGTCGGCGTCGGGCTTGGCTTCGGGCGAAGGCGGCGGCTCCTGGGCCGCCGGACGTTCCGGCCGGCCGTGGGGGCCTTCGTGGGCGACGGCGGCGGGCGGCACCAGGGGAAGCGCCAGGATCGCCGCAGCCAGGATGGCAAGGAGATGGACGGATCTCTTCATACGTTTTCCCTTTACGTGGACTCGTTGGACGAGGAACGGCTTGCCCTGTGTACGCACGGACGCCGCCCGGGTTTCCCCCGGACGGGCGGATTTTACCCGAGGTTTTACCCGGTTTTACCCGACGGCGGCCGCGTTCAGCGCTTCGCGGGCCGCGGCGAGCAGCGCCTGGGCCGACATCGGGCTGCCGGTGGCGCCCTGCACCCAGGCGGCCGGGGTGACGCGGCCCTGCCGGGTCATCCTCTCCAGCTCGCGGCCGAAGTCGCCCGACTCCAGGCGCTCCGCCACCTGGAAGGCGATGAGATGGCCGATCGGATAGTCGGGCAGGTAGAGGGAGTAGACGATCATGTGGGAGTAGATGGCCAGGATCTCCGAGTCCCGGACCCCGAAGATCGGCGCGAACCAGCGGTTCCAGACCTCGCGGGCGATGGCGAGCACCGCCTTGCGCAGATCGGCCGGCGTGCAGTCCGGATGCTCGTACATCCAGCGCCAGACCCGCATGTCGACCAGGGCCACGCCGCCAATCTCGAAGGTGTTCCACAGCGTAGCGAGCGCCTGCGCGCGGCGCGCCTCCACCCCCGGGGTCTGGAGGCCGAGCAGCTCGAGGTCCCGGTTCTGGAAGACGAAGGCCATGGCCTCGGTGCAAGCGTTGTTCGGCACCCCCGCGAGCGACCAGAAGTCGATGCCGTTGAGCGAGAAGACCTGTTCCACGTTGTGGCCCAGCTCGTGGAGCGCCACGTTGTAGCCCTTGTAGTCCATGCCGCCGCGCGGCACCCGGGTGCGCAGGTGGGCCTTGTCCTCCCGCCGCACCGCGCCCATGGCGTGGCCGGCCCCCCGCGCGGGATCCACCACGATGCGCCCGGCCAGCCAGTCCGCCGTCTCGGGCGCGAACCCGAGCCCCCGCAGGATCTGGGGCAGACCCTCCTGGAACGCGCCGACCGTCGGATACCGGGCCTGGACCGCCTCGTCCAGATCCTTCTCGGAGTGGCTCCCCCGCGCCTTGAAGCCCGAGTACCAGATGTCGAACGGCTCCAGCGAGCGGCCGAGCCGGGCCTCGATGGCGAACGCCAGGTCGCGGACCTCGTCGGATTCGAGCACCGAGACCAGCAGCGCCTCGACCTCGGCCTCCGGGATCTGCCGCTCCTGGTTGAAGCGCCGGTCGACGAAGGTCGGGTCATCCGGGCTGAACGGATCGACCCTGCGCACGGCGTGGAAGACGCCGAGCAGGCTGGCGTAGCGCGTGTCCGGCTCGCGCGACGCGTCGGCCACCTCGCCGCTCGTTCCATTTCCGTCGCCATCGAGCGGACGGACAGCATTCGACTCCGGATCCCAGAGCAGGCCGGCGTTGTCGATCGCGGCGGCCGGGATCTCCTGGCGGACGATGCGCTCCATGACCTTCAGGATCAGCCGCTGGCGGGCGAGCCCGGCCGGCGTCGGATCGGCGTAGTGGGAGGCCAGCTCGTCCCGCAGCCCCCAGTGGCTGATGAGGCGCAGCCCCTCGGAGAATGGCCGGTCGCCGGCCGGGCTCCCCGGCGCGACGAGCCGGTCCAGCCGCAGGTTGTAGGAAGAGATATAGCGCTCGGCCGCCATCACCGCCTCGGTGATCCCCTGGGAGAGCGCCGCCGGGACGCGCAGGGCGAAGCGGTCCATCATCCGCGACCGCGCCCAGGTCTCCCGGTCCCAGCCCGTCCCCTCCTCCAGCCGCTCCTCCAGGGAGTGGACCGGGAAGTTCAGCAGGGCCAGGAAGGCCACCCGGGTCCGGAACAGGTCGTCGTTGACGTGCGCCGACAGGTCGAGGTTGGCGAGGAGCCGGTCGGCCGGCGAGATCTCCCCGGTGTCGACGTCGCTCGGGTAGGTCAGCTCGCGGCGCACCTCATAGAGATGGCCGTCGACCTGCTCGAAGACCCGCTCCAGGCGCTCGAACGTGGCGCGCAGGGCGTCCGGATCGGCAAGGAAGCTGCCGCTGCCGGTGCAGAAGGCGACGAAGGCCTCGGCATCGCCGTCCTCCGCCCACCAGCGCTGCGCGACCTGCTCCGTACCTCGTTCAATACGTCGTTCAATGCGCCGCTCGATCCCGGGATGAGACGAACCGTGAAGCTCTAAAAGACCGTCGGCGGCACGGCGGACCACGTCGGCCGGGATGAACGGTCGTGAAAGGCTCGGGGGCATGGAGGCGTTCCCTCGAAAGATCGGTCAGATGGGCGGCTTCAGCGCCGTGGCGACGAGCTTCTCGTCGATGCACAGCTTGTGCGAGTCGTCGCCGCTCGCCTCGACCTCTTCCCGCGAGAAGGGGTCGAACTCAAAGGGCTTGATGATTTTGCCATAGATCGACTTCAGCGACCGAGCCCCGATGCGGCTGGTCTTCGACGCCTCCTCGGCGATCGCCTTCACCGCGCCCTCGGTGATCGACAGGTCGATGCCGTACTTGAGGAAGAAACCCTGCGACGTGCGGAACACGCTGTCCAGCGGCTCCACGAAGATCCGGGCCAGGGTCTCGGAGCTGAGATCCTCCAGGATCACCGCGTTGTCGAAGCGGGAGAGGAACTGCGGCTGCATGCCGTACTCGAAGAGATCCTCCTGCCGGAAGTGGTGGCGCAGGGTGAAGTACTCGCGGATCTGGATCTTGCCGTTCACGTAGGTCGTCGTCGTGGGCAGCTTGATGCCGCTCTTCGGCGAGATGACCCGCGCGAACACCTGGTCGTAGAGGGTCTCGAACGCCCCGGCGCAGAGGAAGAGCATCTTGCCGGTGTCCACCCAGACGCCGTTGGTGTCGGCGACGCCGTCCTTGAGGACGGTCATGGGATGGAACACCCGCTCGCCCTCGATCAGGGTGAGGACGGCCTGCTGGATGTTGATGCCGGTGACATAGGGCTTGCCGCCGAGCAGGCCGGAGACCTTGTCGATCTCGTCCAGGCAGACGGTGGCGCGCTCCATGGCGCGGCCGATCTCCTCCGCCGACGCGCCGGGGCCGAGCAGCATCCGGGCGCGCTCCTCCAGCCGGGTGAAGAGGCGACCGGTGTCGACCGCCCCCTCCTCGGTCGCCAGGGTGTTGGCGTTCATGATGAGGACGATGCGGTGCTCGCGGAAGTCCTCCCGCGAGTCGTAGAGCGCCTCGATGCCCCGCATGATGGTGGTCTTGCCGGTGCCGGAGTTGCCGATCAGCAGGAGGTTGCCGAACTTCTCCCCCTGAAGATGCTTGAAGATGGCCACCGACACGTAGCGGAGGGACTCCGCCTGTCCGATGACCCGTTGCGCAAGAAAATCGTTGATCTCAACCGGCTTCATGGGCGCTCAGCTCCTTGTACCTCTGGATTCGGACGACAGGACACATCGCAGACTATTGCCAGACATCGCTACAAAACCCCGTGCGAGCCGCGAGGATTCCGCCGCCTCCGTTGTATGCTCCCCCTCGTGGCGGACGACCTCGACGATCTCGACGACTCTCTGGACTACGCGGGCTTCCTTCAGGACGCCCTGCGCGACATGGTGCGCCGCGTCCTCGAGCACGTGGCCGAGGAAGGACTTCCCGGCGAGCATCACTTCTACATCGGGTTCCGCACGGCGCATCCGGGGGTACGGATTCCACCCTCTCTCCTCGCCCAGCATCCGGAGGAGATCCGCATCATCCTCCAGAACCAGTTCTGGGGCCTGGAGGTCGACGAGGTGGCATTCTCCGTCTCCCTCAACTTTGCCGCAAGCCGCCAGCGGCTGACCGTCCCCTTCTCGGCGCTGACCGAGTTCCGCGATCCCGCGGCGAACCTCCTCCTGGCCTTCGATCCGGACCGCTCCGCCGGCGTCGGGCTTCCCGCGCCCGGCCCGGCCGCGCCCGAGCCGACCCGGCCCGCCGCCGTGCCGGAGCCGACCGAGCCCTCCAGGCCGGGAAGCGTCATCCAGTTCGAACGGCGCCCCAAGAAGTAGATCCCATCCCCCCTCTCCCCGGCCCTCTCCCCCGTGCCGGGGGAGAGGGAGAAAAGCAGGCATTTTCTCAAAGACCCCGGTGTTATGCTGATCCTTGGCCCCGGCCTTCCGGGGTGAAAAGGAATCCATGTCCGAGCCCACCACGCCGACCGAGCCCGCGCCGTCCATCGATCCGACCGCCCCCGACACGACGCCCCTGGCGCGGCCCAGCCGCCCGGGTCTCTTCGGCGGCCTCGTCTCCTCCAAGCAGCGGCGCTCCGGCCGGGAGCCCGGGGAGACCGACGAGGGCAAGCCCTCGGGCGCTCCAGGCACCCCTCCCGGAAACTCGGACGGCAAGCCGCCAAAGAAGGCCATCAACTGGCGCGTCGTCCTCGCCGACGCGGGCGAGCTCGTCCGGGCGCGCAAGGGACGCCTCGCCTTCGGCCTGTTCCTCATGCTGATCAACCGGCTCTGCGGTCTGGTCCTCCCCGGCACCACCAAGTATCTGCTCGACGAGGTCATCGGCAAGGGCAACCAGGCACTGCTCGGCCAGCTCGTGCTCGCGGCGGGCGCGGCCACCCTGATCCAGGGCATCACCTCGTTCGCCCTCGCCCAGGTTCTCGGCAAGGCCGCCCAGCGCTCGATCACCGAGATGCGGCGCGGCCTGCAGCGCCACGTCGGCCGCCTGCCGGTGGGCTACTTCGAGCAGACCAAGGCCGGCGCCCTGCTCTCCCGGGTGATGAACGACGCCGAAGGCATCCGCAACCTGGTCGGCACCGGCCTCGTCGAGCTGATCGGCGGCGCGGTGACGGCGGTGCTCGCGCTCGGCATCCTCTTCTACCTGAGCGCCAAGCTCACCCTGGTCGCCGCCGCGGTCCTCTCCCTGTTCACGATCATCATGGCCTGGGCGTTCAAGGTTCTGAGGCCGCTGTTCCGCGAGCGCTCCAAGATCAACGCCGAGCTCTCCGGCCGGCTGACCGAGTCGTTCTCGGGCGTCCGGGTGGTGAAGGCCTACGGCGCGGAGCGCCGCGAGGCCCTCGTCTTCGCCAAGGGCGCCCACCGGCTGTTCCGCAACATCGCGAGCACGATCACCAGCTTCTCGCTGATCACCGCCGGCTCGACGCTGCTGCTCGGCGTCGTCGGCGTCTCCATGATGTGGGTGGGCGCCAACGAGGTTCTGGCCGGGCGGATGACCATCGGCGCGTTCTTCTCCTTCACCCTGTATCTGGGTCTGCTGGTCAGCCCCGTGATGCAGATCGTCGGCATCGGCAGCCAGCTCACGGAGGCCTTCGCCGGCCTGGAGCGCATCCGCGAGCTGCGCAACGAGACCGCCGAGGACCAGGGCGAGGAGCTGCGGAAGCCGCTGCGCAAGGTCGAGGGGCTGATCGAGCTGCGCGACGTCTGGTTCCACTACCAGGAGGACACGCCGGTGCTGCGCGGCGTCTCGCTGGTCGCCCGTCCCGGCACCTCCACCGCGCTCGTCGGCCCGTCGGGCTCCGGCAAGAGCACGCTGATCGGCCTGGTCGCGGCCTTTCATCGCCCGACCGCCGGCATGCTCCTCGTGGACGGCCAGAATCTCGCCGAGGTCCGGCTCCGCGACTACCGCTCGCATCTGGGCGTGGTCTTCCAGGACAACTTCCTGTTCGACGGCACCGTGCTGGAGAACATCGCCTACGCCCGGCCGCACGCCACCATGGAGGAGATCCTGGACGCGGCGAAGATCGCCCACTGCGACGAATTCGTCCGCCGTCTCCCCCAGGGCTACGACACGGTCGTCGGCGAGCGCGGCGTGAAGCTCTCCGGGGGCGAGCGCCAGAGGGTCGCGATCGCCCGGGCCATCCTGGCCGACCCGCGCATCCTGATCCTGGACGAAGCCACCTCGTCGCTCGACAGCGAGAGCGAAGCGCTCATCCAGGAAGGCCTAACCCAGCTGATGCGAGGCCGGACCACCTTCGTCATCGCCCACCGCCTCTCGACCATCCGCCGGGCCGACACCATCCTCGTCCTGGAACAGGGCCAGGTCGTGGAGCGCGGCCGCCACGAAGAGCTCCTCGCCCTCGGCGGCCGCTACCACGCCCTCTACACCCGGCAGTACGATCTCGAATCGAACCTCTTCCGCAATCCCGGAGAGGCCGAGCCCGAGGAAGAAGCCAAGAAGCTCCTCGCCAAGGCGGATGCCGGAGTGGCCTCGCTGCCGCTCATTTCGGGTGGGGGCGGGAGGATCTGACGCGCCGGTTTAGAGGCTCAGAAGAGCGGGCCGTCCGCGGCGCCCGCATCGGTGAGCATGGCGGCGCGGACGATTGGGATGGGCGGACCGCCGAAGGAGAGGAAGCGGTCGTGGAAGGCGCGCCAGGCGGAACGGCCTCCCCGGGAGGCGGTCCAGTCGGCGCGGAGCTTGCGCACCATGAGCTTGCCGAGGGTGTAGTTCAGGAAGGCCGGGTCGAAGGTGCCCCGCGCCGCCTGCTGACGGGCGTTCGCCGGGTCCTGGAAGCCCTGCTCCCGGAACATCCGCTCGGCCTCGTCGACCGTCATGTTCCCCGCGTGCAGGCCGATCGCCACCAGGTAGCGGACGTTGCGCAGCAGGGCGTTCTGGAGCTGCCCGATCCGCGTGCGGGGATTCCCTTCGCCGAAGCCGGCCTCCCAGATCAGCTCTTCCGAGTAGTGCGCCCAGCCTTCCGCAAAGCCATAGCCGACGAAGAGACGGCCGGGCAGCGATTCGGCCCGATTCGAATGTAAAAATTGCAGGAAGTGACCGGGCCAGACCTCGTGCGCGGTGATGAAGAGCAGATCCGCCTCTCCCGGCAGGTAGGCGGTGCGCTCCTCCTCGGACCAGGAGAGGTTCGGCGGCGAGATGTAGTAGATCGCCGGCAGATGCCGGTCGTACGGACCGGGGATGTCGATGTAGGCCGAGTTCCAGCGCTGGTAGGGAGGCGACTCCTCGACCTGGGCCTCCTCGTCGCCGGGGATGCTGACCAGCTCGGCCTCCTCCACGAAGCGCCGCAGACCGGCGAGCTGGCGCCGCGCGCCCTCGACCGGCCCTTCCGGAGGCTTCTCGGCCTGCACCCGCTGGAGACACTCCTCGACCGAGGCGCCGGGCGCGAAGTCGCGGCAGGCCTCCCGCAGCGCGGCCAGATTGCGGTCGAGCTCGCGCCGGCCTGCCGCCTCCAGGTCGGCCAGGGAGACGTCGACGCGCTCGGTTTCCCGGAGCATCGCCTGGAAGAGATCGGCGCCCATGGAGAAGCCGTCGACCGGCGCGGCGGCGATCTGGCCTTCGAACCAGGCGCCGAGCTCGCGCATGGCCGCCGCGGCCGCCGCGTTGGCCTCCCGCAGCTCGGCTTGCAGAGCGGCGTCGTCCACGGTCGCGAAGACCGGCGGCACATCGGTTTCGTAGTAACCCGCGAGACCCGCGAACGACATCTGGCCCAGCTCCGCGAAGCTCTTCGGCATCTGCGGGGGCGCTCCGGGCGAGCCGGAGTTGAGCAGGTTCTCGCGCACCTGGGCCGCGGCGCGCGGCACCTCCCGGGCATAGGCCACGTAGGCGCGCATCCGGTCTTTCAGCGGAGCGTAGGCGCGGGTCAGGTAGAGGGCGGGGTCGAGCGAGCCGGCGTAGTAGATCGGATTGCGCCGGTGCCATCCGGCGTCCTCGATCCAGAAAAGGTCATGG
The DNA here is from genome assembly GCA_031390755.1 of Holophagales bacterium. Classification (GTDB taxonomy): domain Bacteria; phylum Acidobacteriota; class Thermoanaerobaculia; order Multivoradales; family UBA5704; genus DATMER01. The sequence continues at coordinate 62,357 of JANMTS010000130.1, read as the reverse complement.
TCGATCTGGGCGAGCACCCCTTCGCGCTCCACCTGCCGGCGCTCGTCCAGGCAGGCGGGATCGAAGGCGAGCACCCTCTCCCGTTCGTCGCGGATCCAGGAGGTCTTCTCCCGCATCGCCTCGGGGCTCCAGTCCGGGAGCTTTCCGTCGTACTCGTGGCGTCCGGACGAGGAGGCGAAGGTGGGGTTTCTCTCGAAGTAACCTTCGAGGAACGTCTCCACGAAGCGGTCCCAGGCGGGAGCGACGGCCGATACGTCCAGACAGGGGAGTCCCTTCGCTTCCGCATCCATGAGAGGAGATCTTAACGGAACCGGTGCCCTGGAGAGCGGTTGAGAGTAGGATTTTCTCAACCTTCGCTCTCAGGAGACCCAAAAATCATGACAGAGCAGAATTACCGCAATCACCGCAAGTTCGTTCCCGGCTTTCACTACGCCACGTTCGGCATCCTCGTGGTGAACCTGGCCTGGTCGATCTACCGCTTTTTCCGTCCGGCGGTGGAGCTGCCCGTGTTCGACCGCCTCCTCGGCGTGCTCGTGGCGGGGGCGCTGATCGGCGTCTGTCTGTATGCCCGGGTCTTCGCGCTGGCCGTGCAGGACCGGGTCATCCGCAACGAGATGACGGCCCGACTGGAGACGCTTCTGCCGCCCGATCTTCGGCCGCGGATCGGCGAGCTGCGCCGCGGGCAGCTGGTGGCGCTGCGTTTCGCCGGAGATCAGGAATTGTCGGAGCTGACACGCCAGGTTCTGGAGGGGAAGCTCACGACCGGAGACGCCATCAAGCAGGCCGTGCGGAGCTGGCGGGCCGACCACCTGCGGGCCTGAGACCGCGCAGTAGAAATCTGCCTCCCTGCCCGGGGCAACGCCCCGGGCGGGTTCCTGCCGCAGATCTACTCGGTCTACTGGGGCGGCTTCTTCTCGTCGTCCGGGTAGGTGACATCGACCTTCGGGACGGTGATTTCCTTCTTCTCGGTGCCGACTTCCACCTTGGGAGCGTCGACATCGTACTCGGGCATCTTGCCGCTCTCGGTCTTGATGTCGACTTCGGGCAGCTTGCCTTCCTCGGTTTGACGGACACGGCAGGCGCCGGTCGTGAGAGACGCGAGCAAGGCCGCCAGCAGAACGAATGTCTTCCAGCTTGAACGGGCCATGATAGTTCCTCCTTGGGATACCGCTGGGTTGTCGTCTTTGTCGAGCCCGCGATATCGCCGGGCTTACAAATCAGAGATTGCACGGGCTGTGCCATAGCCCGTGAACGATAGCCAGCGGATGCCGAGTCAGGAAACCGAGCTGGGCCGGCCCACGAACGGCATCGGGCTCGGCCAGTCCCGGACGTCGCGGGTGATCAGCGCCTCGACCTCGGCGCCGTCCACCGCGTGGGAGAAGAAGAAGCCCTGCCCGTACTCGCACTTGAGGCCGCGCAGCTTGGCCACGTGCTCCACGCTCTGGATACCCTCGGCCACGACCTCCATCCCGAGCTGGTGTCCGAGCGTCACGATGGCCGCCACGATCGACAGGTTGCCGCCCTCCTCGTCGATCCGCGAGATGAAGGAGCGGTCGATCTTGAGGATGTCCATCGGGTAGCGGTGGAGGTAGTTGAGCGAGGAGTAGCCCTTGCCGAAGTCGTCCAGGTAGAGTTGCACGCCCAGGGTCTTGAGGTTCGAGAAGCGTCCGCAGGCGGACTCGGCGTGGCGGATGATTACGCCCTCGGTGATCTCCAGTCCCAGGTGCTCCGGGGCCAGGCCGGTGGCGGCCAGCGCCGCGGCGATCTGGTCGTCGAGGCCGGGCTGGAAGAACTCCTTGTGCGACAGATTCACGCTCACGCGCAGATCCTGGTGCTCGGGGTACTTGAGCTGGAGCTCGCGCACCCGCCGGCAGGCCTGGAGCAGGACATGGCCGCCGATCGCCAGGATCAGCCCGGTCTCCTCGGCGACGTCGATGAAGTCGTCGGGCAGGAGCAGTCCGCGGCGCGGGTGGTTCCAGCGCATCAGCGCTTCGAGCCCGACCACGGTGCCGGTGGCGAGATCCACGAACGGCTGGTAGTGGACCTCGATCTGGCCGCGCTCGATGGCGCGCCGCAGCTCGCTTTCGAGCTGGAGGCGGGCCATGACGGTCTGATGCATGCCGCGGTTGAAGACCACGTGGCAGGCGCGGCCGGTGCTCTTGGCCCGGTACATGGCGGTGTCGGCGTCGCGCAGCAGATCCTCGGGCTTCTCGTAGTCGGAGGTGTAGACCGCGATGCCGATGCTGGCGGTGATGACGATCTCGTGGCCGCCGAGGTCGATCGGCGCGGCCAGCCGCTCGTGGATGCGGTTGGCGACGCTGACCGCGTCGTCGATGTCGCGGCCGCCCTCGACGAGGATGGCGAACTCGTCGCCGCCGATGCGGGCGATGGTGTCCATCGGGCGGAGCACGGACGAGATCGAGCGCGAGATCCGGACGAGCAGCTCGTCGCCGACCAGGTGGCCGAGGCTGTCGTTGACGATCTTGAACTGGTCGACATCCAGGAAGAGGACGGCGGTGAGCCGGTCGAGATCCCGCTTGGCGCGTTCCACCGCCTGCCAGAGGCGGTCCATGAACAGGGCGCGGTTGGCCAGGCCGGTCAGCTCGTCGTGCAGGGCGTCGTGGAGCAGCCGCTCCTCGGCGCGCTTGCGGTCGGTGATGTCGTGGGAGTTGAGGATGATGCCGCCGACCGCGGGGTGGGCGAGAAGGTTCGAGGCGGTGGACTCGATCGTCAGCCAGGAGCCGTTGCGGTGCTGCCAGCGATACTCGATGGTGAGGTTCTCGTCCGGCAGGTCGACCAGGCACTGGAGAGCGTTCGCCACCAGCGGGCGGTCCTCGAAGTGGACGAAGTCCAGGAGGTTGACGCCGACCAGGCTCTCGGCGCCGTGGCCGAGCAGCCGCTGGTGGGAGGGGCTGGCGTAGTGCACCGTGCCGTCCGGCTCGAGGCTGGCGATCAGGTCCGAGGCGTTCTGGACCAGGGCGCGGAAGCGCTCTTCGCTGGCCCGCAAGGCTTCCTCGGCGCGGCGGCGGTCCGTCACGTCCTCCAGGGCGCCCTCGTAGCGGAGGACCGTTCCGGCCGGGTCGCGGACCGCCCGGAAGCTGAAGCGCACCCAGACGACCGGACCGTCCCAGCGCCGAATCCGGGCTTCGAAGGCGCGCACGCCCAGGCCCGACTCGGTCTCGACGATGCGCTGCCATTGCAGCCGGTCCTCGGGATCGAAGTAGATGTCGCCGACGTTGGAGCGCAGCAGCGTCTCCCGGTCGGGGTAGCCCAGGATGCGCACGAGGGCCTCGTTGCCGTCGAGCAGGAGACCGGCCGGCGTGGTGCGGTAGAGACCGATGGGGACGCCTTCGAAGAGGCTGCGGTAGCGCTCCTCCGACTCCCGGACGGCGGCTTCGGAGACGGTCCGCTCGGCGAGGCGGCGCTCGGCCGCGCGCAGGTGCAGGTCGAGAAGCGCCGGATCGATGGGCTCGACGAGCCACTCGTCGGCGCCGGCTTCCACCAGCTCCAGCAGATGCTCGGGGCTGGCGTCCCCGGTCACGACCAGCAGGAGACCCGGCCCGCTCCGGGGTCCGCTCTGGAGTCCGTTCCGGGAGATGGCGCGCGCCGACCGGCAGAGCTCCACCGTTTCGGCCGGGTCTTCACGGCGGAAGATGAGGAGCGGCCAGATCTCCGGCCCCAGCCTCTCCCAGGCTTCGGCGGGATCGGCGGTGACGGAAAGGTCATATCCCCGGGCTCGCAGGAGGGCCTCCAGGGAATCTTGGCCGATGCCGGCATTCTTGAGCAGAAGCGCGCGCATGATTTGAAAACGAACACTGGCACTAAACACTGGCAGGCAAATACTTTCGGCACCTGCCCGGGCGCGGAGCCAAGTATATCCGTTCCAGGGAATCAGACCACTCCCACGCCGTCCCGCGCCGTCTCGCGCCGTCTCGATACCGCCTGTGACCCCCTTCGCGGCCGGGCAGTGACGAAGCTCACAGCGCCGGCCGGCGGAGATGGCTACTCTAAGGATGAAGGACGAAGCACCCGGCCGTCTCCCGGAGACCCGGAGCCCCCGCGCTCCCGGAGACGCCGAAGGAAGATCAAGAGCATCTACCTCCCTCCGCCGCGCCGACCGTTCCGGCGCGGCCTTTTTTTCGCCCCTCTTTTTCTCCCCTCTTGGAGCCTCGTTTGAGACCGGCGGGACGAAATGCTTTCCGCTCGTCGTACACTCTCAGCCAGAGATCTTCTTCCATAGGCTTCCGACAGGCTTCCGACCCGATGCTCGTACGCACCTTCGCCGGCTTTCTGACCGGTCTGATCCTGCTGGCGATCCCCGCCGCGGGCGTCCTCGGCGTCCCCCGCGTCCCCGGTGTCCCCGGTGTCCCCGGCGGTGCCGAGCGGGGCTTTCCGCTGATCCAGGCCTACAACCCCGGCCATCCCGGGGCGATGTCGCAGAACTTCGACATCACCCGCAACGCCCAGGGCGTGCTGTACATCGCCAACCTCGGCGGCGTCCTGATCTTCGACGGCGCCTGGTGGCGGATCGTCCCGGTGGGGAAGGGGGAGTCCGCGCTGTCCGTCGACTCGGATGCGAAAGGCCGCATCGGCGTGGGCGGCTTCGACGAGCTCGGCGTGCTGGAGGAGGCGCCGGACGGCACGTTCCGGTTCGTCTCGTTCCTCCCCTTGCTGCCGCCGGGCGAGCGCAGCTTCGGCCAGATCCTGCAGGTCCGCTCCGCCGGCAACGGGTTCGCCTTCACGACCACGACGCGGCTGCTCGTCTGGGACGGGGCCGCCATCCATACGGCGGCCACCTTTTCGGGCGAGCGGCCCTATGCCGCGCTCTTCCCCCTGGACGATCAGACGTACGTCTGGACGCGCGAGGGTCTCAAGCGCCTGGTCGGCAGCCGGCTCCTGCCGGTGGCCGGCGGCGACGCGTATGCGGGCCGGCGGGTGGACCAGGTGTTGCCGGCGGACGGCGGGTTGCTGGTCTCGGTGCGCGGCGAGGGCCTGTTCCTGCTGCGGGACGGCCGTTCCGTGCCGTTCTCCCCCGAGGGCACCCGGTGGGCGCTGCGCAGCAAGGTCATGGAAGGCCTCCGGCTGCCCGACGGCCGCTGGGCCCTCGGCTCCCTGGTGGGCGGCGTTCTGCTTCTGAGGCCGGACGGCGGCGTGGATCAGGTGGTCGACACCTCCGTGGGGCTTCCGGACGACATGATCTCCGGCATGGTTCTGGACCGCGAAGGGTCGCTCTGGCTGGCGCTCAACAACGGCCTCGCCCGCCTGGAGGTCGCGTCGCCGCTGTCGATGGTGGACGCCCGGTCCGGCCTCAAGGGGAGTCCCTATGCCGTGACGCGCCACCGGGGCGAGCTGTGGGTGGCGACCTCGGCGGGCCTCTTCAAATCCGAGGGGGCCGGCAGCGGCGTGATGCGGATGCGGGAGGTGCCGGGAGTCCCTCCTTCCGCCTGGAGCCTGCTCTCCGTCGGCGGCGGTGCCGGCGATACCGGCGGTGCCGGCGATACCGGCGGTGCTGGCGATACCGGCGGTGCCGGCGATACCGGCGACCTTCTGGCCGGCGCGGTCTACGGCGTCTACCAGGTCGATCCGTCCGGCGTGCGGCCGGTGTGGACCGCGGGAACGGTCTACGTGATGGCCGCCGGCGACGGCGGCGGCGGCGACGGCGAGAGGGTCTGGGTCGGGTCCAGCCAGGGCCTGGCCGCCCTGCGCCGGCACGGCCGGGAGTGGCGGATCGAGGGCGTGATCAAGAGCCTGAAGGACGAGGTCCGGAGCCTCGTGATCGGCGAGAACGGCGTGGTCTGGTGCGGATTTTCCCTCGGCCGTCTCGCGCGCGTCGAGGTGCCGGCGGGCTGGCCCGCGGAGCCGGCGCGGGTGACGCGGCTCGGCAGCGAGGACGGGGCGCAGGTCCGCCGGATCGCCGGCCGCATCCTGGTCTCCGGCAGCGGCCGGCTCCAGCGCCTCGACGAGGTCACGGGAACGCTCGTGGACGATCCCGCGCTCAAGGAGATCCCGGAGGCGGGAGAAGCCCCGACCCTGGCGGAGGACGCCGAGGGCAATCTCTGGATGGACACGCAGCCGCCCGCGGTGGCCCTGCGGCGGGGGAACGGCTGGGCCGCGCATCCGGTGCCGCTGGTCGAGATCACGGACCGTTCCATCGAGGTCATCTTCGCGGAGCCGGACGGCGTCGTCTGGCTGGGCGGCGAGAGCGGCCTCTACCGGTTCGAAGGGAGCCCGCGCGGCAGCGGTCTGCCCCTGCCGGCGGCGCGGATCGCCCGCGTGAGCCTGGGCGGGAAGGCCTTGCCGTTCCTGGGAACCGCGCCCGGGTCATCCGGGAGTATCGCCGGGGTTGGCGGGGTTGGCGGGGTCGCCGGGACTGCCGGGGTCGCCGGGACTGCCGGTCCGGTGCGCCTGAAGCTGCCGCACGAGGTTCGCCGCCTGCGCGTCGAGCTGGCTCCGCTCTCGTTCCGGGCCGGCCTGCGCTACCAGACCCGCCTCGATCCCGTGGACGCGTCGTGGGGCGCGCCGGTGGCCGAGCCGTTCGCCGAGCTGACGCGCCTGCCCGCCGGGGACTACACCTTCCGCGCGCGCACCGTGGGGCCGGACGGCGAGCTGGGGCCGGAATCGGCCTGGAGCTTCGGCGTTCCGCCTCCCTGGTACGGGTCGTCCTGGGCCGCGGCGCTCTGGGTCGGGCTCGGGCTGGCCGGCGTCATGGGCTACGCCCGCCTGCGCGGCCGGACCCTGAGCCGGCGCGCGGCCCTGTTGGAGACGCGGATCGCCGCGCAGACCCGGGAGCTTCGCACCACCCTGGACGATCTCCAGCGCGCCCACGACGAGCTGGAGGTCGCCAACGAGCGCCTCGAGGAGCTCTCCCGCCGCGACGCGCTCACCGGCCTGGCGAACCGCCGCCATCTCCAGGAGATGCTGGAGGACGAGTGGACCCGCTCGCGGCGCTCGCGCGAGCCGATGTCGCTGCTCCTGCTGGACCTGGACTACTTCAAGCTGCTCAACGACACCCGCGGACACCGCGAAGGGGACCGCTGCCTCCAGGCCGTGGGGCGGCACCTGCTGGGCGCCATGCGCAGGCCCGGCGACCTCGCGGCGCGCTACGGCGGCGAGGAGATGGCGGTTCTCCTGCCGGGCACCGACCTCGACGGCGCCGTAGAAGTGGCCGAGATCCTGCGCGAGGGGATCGAGGGTCTGGCGCTCCCGCACCTGGCATCGCCCCTGGGCCGGCTCACGGCGAGCATCGGCGCCGCTTCGTTGGTCCCGGTGGCCGGACAGCGGCTCGAAGAGCTGATCGAGCTGGCAGACCGGGCGCTCTACCAGGCCAAGAAGGAAGGCCGCAACCGCGTGTGTGCCACCGGGGAGACCGAGGCGCCGCCGGCCGACCGCCGGTCGAGCGGTATTCGCCTCATTCAATAGCGCCTCATCCAGTAGCGGCTGATCCAGTACATCTCAAGCCAGGTCGAAGCCGGCGACGACCGGCGCGTGATCGCTCGTGCCGAAGTCCGCGAGCACCCTGGACGAGGTGGCGCGCTCGGCCAGGGCCTGGCTGGCCAGGATGTAGTCGATGCGCCAGCCGATGTTGCGCTGCCGCATGTTGCGCCAGGGAGCCCACCAGGTGAACAGGCCGTCGTTGTCCGGATCGAGCGCGCGGCCGACGTCGACCAGACCCTGGCCGATGACGCCAGAGAGAAGCTCGCGTTCCTCGACCCGCTGGCCGATGACCCCCGGCTTGCGCTCCTTCGGATGAACGTCGCGCTCGGTGAGCGTGACGTTGAGGTCGCCGGAGAGGACCAGCGGCCGGCCGGCAGCCTGGAGATCCGCGGCGTAGAGCTTCATGGCGTCGAGGAAGCGGAGCTTGGCCTCGTAGTCCTTGCCGCCGTTGGGCACGTAGACCGAGGCGAAGGTGAGCCCGTCCCGGACCGTGGCAACGACGATGCGGTTCTCGTGGTCGAACGACGGATGGCTGAAGACCGGCTCCTCGGGAAACGTGTCCTTCCGGAGGCTCAGGCCGACGCCCGAGTAGCCGCCCGCACCGTGCCAGTAGGACCAGTACCCTTCCAGGTTGCTGCAGGCCTCGGAGATCTTGTCCGGCGAGGCCTTGATCTCCTGGAGACAGACCACGTCCGGCCGGTCGCGGCCGACCCATTCGAGAAACTGCGCCTCGCGGGCGCGGATGCCGTTGACGTTCCAGGTGGCGACGGTGATGGCGGTGGAAGACATGCGCGGATGATATCGCAGGGAGCGCGCGGCATCGATCCCGGCCACCTGTCCCCGGAACCCGCTCCCGGCACGTCCTCTCGCCTGCGAGGGCCTGTGAGGGATAACGGCTCGCCCTCCCGGCTTCCTGATGCTAGCGTAGCCGGATGACGTCGCCTTCCCCTGCCTCCCCTTCGGGCGCGCTGCTCGTCGCGGACCGCCCCATGGCGCGGCTCTTCGGCTACCTCGGCGCCTACCGCCGCCGTCTTTCCTGGGCCTGCGGATCGAGCGTCCTCAACAAGATCCTGGACCTGATGCCGCCGCTTCTGGTCGGCTGGGTCATCGACTCCCTGCGCGGCGCGCCGCCGGGGTGGATCGCCGGGATGGCCGGCACGTCCGACCCCTGGAGCATGGCCGTGGTGCTCTCCGGCCTCTCGGTGGCGATCTTCTTTTTCGAGAGCCTCTTCCAGTGGTTCTACCAGGCCGGGTTCATGGGCCTGGCGCAGCTGGTCCAGCACGACCTGCGCATGGACGCCTACAACAAGATCCAGTCGCGGGAGATCTCGTTCTTCGAGGAGCACCGCCTCGGCGAGATCCTCTCGATGCTCAACGACGACGTGAACCAGCTCGAACGCTTCCTCAACACCGGCTTCAACGAGCTGCTCCAGATCGTGGTCCTGTTCGTCTTCGCCGGCATCATCATGGTTTCGACCTCCTGGCAGCTCTCCCTGATCGCCATGGTACCGGTGCCGGTCATCCTCTGGGGAAGCCTCTACTACCAGCGCCGGATCGCGCCGCGCTACAGCCGGGTGCGCGAGGGGGTGGGCGGCCTGGCGAGCCGGCTGGAGAACAACATCGGCGGCATCCAGGTCATCAAGAGCTTCACCGCCGAGCCGTTCGAGACCGAGCGCGTCCGCCAGGTCTCGGAGGAGTACCGCCGGGCCAACTTCGAAGCCATCCGGCTCTCGGCGATCTACGTGCCGGTGATCCGCATGGCGATCGTCGCGGGCTTCGCCGGCGTGCTCCTGGTGGGCAGCTACTGGGTGCTCCAGGGGCGCATCCTCACCGTGGGCGAGCTGGTCCTCTTCGCCATGATGACCGAGCGTCTGCTCTGGCCGCTCACCCGGCTCGGCACCACCATGGACGACTACAGCCGCGCCAGGGCCAGCGCGCGCCGGACCTTCGGCCTGCTGGACACGCCCGCGGCCATCGTCGAGACCGCGAATCCGAAGCGTCTGGCGAGAGCGGAAGGCGAGATCGTCTTCGACCGGGTCGACTTCCGCTATCCCAGCCGCCAGGGCGAAGTGCCCGTGCTGGACGGCGTGAGCTTCCGCGTCGCGCCCGGGGAGACCCTGGGGATCGCCGGTCCCACGGGCGCGGGCAAGTCGACGATCATCAAGCTCCTCCTCCGCTTCTACGACGTGACCGGCGGCGCCGTCCGTCTCGACGGCCACGACATCCGGGATCTGACCCTGGCGGATCTGCGGCACAACATCGCCCTGGTCAGCCAGGACGTCTACCTCTTTCATGGGACCATCCGGGAGAACATCGCCTACGTCACTCCGGACGCCCCGATCGAAGCCGTGATCCGCGCCGCCCGCCTCGCCCAGCTCCACGACTTCGTGGAGTCGCTCCCCCAGGGCTACGACACCCTGGTGGGCGAGCGCGGCGTGAAGCTCTCGGGCGGTCAGCGCCAGCGCCTCTCGATCGCCCGCGCCATCCTCAAGGACGCGCCGATCCTGGTGCTCGACGAAGCGACCAGCTCGGTCGACACCGAGACCGAGCGGGCCATCCAGCAGAGCCTGCGGACGATCACCGCCGGCCGCACCGCCCTGATCATCGCCCACCGCCTCTCGACCATCCGCCACGCGGACCGCATCCTCGTCCTGCGCGACGGCAGGGTCGCCGAGGAAGGCCATCACGACGACCTGGTGGCCCGCGGCGGCACGTATGCCGAGCTGTGGAACATCCAGGCCGGCGAGCTTGAGGAGGCCCGGCTAGGCCCAGAGTAGACGGACGGGCTCGATAAGCCTTGACAGAACCTCTAACGCTTGGTACGATTTTCCTACCTTATGTAGGAGAAGTCGACCATGATTGAGGGATTAGTTCTAGAAGAGCTCAAAAGAATTCATCGCGACATCGAGTTGGATGCAGGCAAGGACCCTGACTTAGTTGCAGACGATGTCAGGCCCCTTGAGAGCCTTGGCGGATTCGATAGCTTGCTTATCCCAAACGTCATACGCGAACTAGCCAAAGCTGTGGGACGCACCCTCAAAAAGGGAGAGCGCCTTCGGAACCCCTACGTCGGGCCCGACAAGCGAACGCTGACCCTTCGAGATGTGGCTAAGCGATTCTGCGATATCTACTCCAAGAAAAGGAAGCCCTAATGATCGCCCAAGAAGAAAGGCGAGAGATCATAGCCTCGCGGATACGAGAGGCGCGGCGCATGGCGGGTCTCTCTCAAGCCCAAGTCGCCCAGATGCTCGGCCTCCGGCGTCCCTCTGTAACTGACATCGAGATGGGACACCGCACTGTTGCAGCCGAGGAACTGGCGCGGCTCGCTGAGATCTTCGATGTGAGTGTCACTTGGCTCCTAGGGGCCGGTACCGAAGTACTCGATGCCCATGATGATCGCCTTCAACTCGCCGCCCGCGAACTTCAAAAGCTCAAGCCTAGTGATGTGGAGCGCCTACTTACCCTCTTGGCCTCGATGCAGCATCAGGAGAAGAAGCCTTGACTAGTTTGCGTAGCGACCTCGCCAAGGAGGCGCTTGAAAAGTCGCTCGAGGTTCGCGAGCAGCACGGGTACGACTTTAGATCGCCGATCTGTGTGTATGACCTCGCTGCCCGCGCCAGCGTGAAGGTCCAGTTCGTGGACAACATAAGCATGGAAGGACTCTACGTGGCGCTCGCCAAGCCGACTATCATCATATCGGCTCTTCGCCCTCTTACTCGGCGTGCCTATACATGTGCGCATGAACTCGGGCACCATTTCTTCGGCCACGGTTCTACAATCGATGAGATCACCGACGAGGCGAAGGAAGGCCACTTTCAGCCGGCCGAGTTTCTAGCAGAAAGCTTCGCCGGCTTCCTCCTCTTGCCGGCCCAAGGAGTGATGCGGGCTTTCACCTTGCGCAATATAACCCCGGTAACGGCGACCCCCGAGCAGATCTACATCATCGCATGCTCCTTCGGAGTAGGTTATGAGACGTTGATAACGCACCTTGCCTGTTCGCTCCGATACATACCAAAAGCTCGCGCTGATGTACTGCGCAAGACTAGGCTCCCTCTGCTTCGCAAGCAGATTCTAGGCTTTGATACCAGAGATACCTTAGCTATTGCAGACTACCAACATACACTAGGGACACTTGATGCTGAGGTAGGTACGCTTGTCCTCCTGCCGTCCGGCACTGTCTCCGAATCGGATCGGCTTGAGGTGCTTCATGAAACTCCAAATGGAAGAGCCTTTTGTGCTGTGCGTCCCGGACTCGCCAGGGTTTCTATGCCCGGAGGAAGTTGGGGTGTTGTGGTACGCATTTCACGATTCCAGTATTCAGGCCTAGCTCAATATCGACACCTCGAGGAGATTGAAAGTGAGTAAACCGATTCAGATCGATCAGCCCGACCTTTCATGCGCATGGGCAGAGGCGTTTCTAAAACTTCGAGCCGAACCGACCCATCGCCTGGCGCCGCTAACACTATCCTTTACCGGCTTCGACGGCGGCGAGGTCGCGGAGGATAAAGCCCTCCGTTCCGCGCTTGATGCTGCGATCTCCGAGGCGGAAATGCAGTCAATCCATACCGTGGCTAATACTATATTTCCACAAGCACTCTGGCGACGAGCCAATGGAAATAGGATGGCCCTCTATTCGACATACCGGGAGAATCTACTAGATTACGTCGCTCTTGAACCAAATAAAAACAGCAAAGGATTGTACTTCGGTCGACTTATTGCGTACGACTTAGATCACAAGACAGGCGAGCGGCTTGCGTACATACCACAGGATTCGATCCCTGAGAATGGCAATCAACTAGAAAATATAATCCTGCGCTGCCGGAAGAGAGGCCGGATTTCGGCTCTTCAAGCCTCGATCTTTGATCCAGCCCGTGATCACACTAAAGCCGCGCAGCTAGGCTTTCCATGCCTGCAACACCTCACCTTCGTTCCGAGCTTCTCAGAGGGTACTCTCATGCTCAATGTTTTCTACGCCACCCAGCAGCTCTTCGCCAAGGGCTATGGTAACTTCCTGGGCCTAGCGCGGCTTGGACTCTTCGTAGCCGATCAAGTCGGCTTGACGCTTACGCGAGTATCCTGTTTCGTCGCAGTGGAGAAGATGGAGCAAAAACCATGCGGTGGCCTCGCACTTGACACCTTGATGGACGCTTGCGAACGGACTATTGAACGTGCCGGGCGGAGCCTGGAAAAGTGATGGCGTCTCGTTCAGTCCAAGGGCATCTATTGGTGGTCGAAGGGCCAGACGGTGTTGGTAAAACCACGGTATGCCAAGCCCTTAAATCACAGCTTCTGTCGACTGGCCACGATCTTCTCAGTCAGTCATTCCCTGGCACTGATCCAGGCACGTTAGGTGAGTTGGTCTATCGCGTTCATCACGATGAAGGATCTGTCCGCGCCGATGATATTTCCGTACTTGCCAAGCAAGCGCTCCATATCGCCGCACATATCGATGCCATCGACCGGCAAATCGTGCCCGCACTCCGAGAGGGCAAAACAGTGCTTCTCGACCGCTTTTGGTGGTCCACATGGGTTTACGGTCTTTGCAGCGGGTGTGATCGACTCAAGCTTCATGCGCTCGTAGAGGCTGAACTCGCGGCATGGGGTGAGGTGCGGCCAACTCTCGCCGTCCTGCTATGGCGCTCAAGTCCCATCAATCGTGAGGACCCCCTTCCTTACTGGCGCAGCCTTGCGGACGAATACCAACTTCTTGCTGAGCGGGAGCGCCAGAGGTATCCCGTTGAGGTAATCGAGAATTCAACGCAGGTAGACGTGGCCATCAACGCAATTCTGGGCATGTTCGATGTGAATATTCAACGGCATCCCCGCAAGTACTTCGCGAGTGAGGACGCTAAGCCGATCGGTAGGCGAAAGAGCACTGAGATTGTTAGCCACATCGCACCCCTCCAGCCATCCGTTGTATACGACTCATACTGGCGCTTCGCGGCGGAGCGTCAGAAGATTTTCTTTAAACGCCTTGAGGGTAGGCCGGCTCCTTGGACAGAAGATACTGTATTGGCAGAGTATAAGTTCACAAATGCCTACCGCGCATCCGACCGAGTCAGCCAGTACCTCATACGAAATGTGATCTATCGCGATGACCTTCCCGCAACCGCGGAGGAAGTCTTCTTCAGGATTCTGATTTTCAAATTGTTCAACAAGATAGAGACATGGGAGGCCCTAGAGACAGAGCTTGGCCTCCTCACGCTTGAAGGTTACACCTTTGAGCGCTATGACCAAGTGCTGACCCGCGCCATGGCTGCGGGAAACTCGATCTACTCAGCGGCTTACATCATGCCTTCGGGGGGGAGCGGACACAAGCGCAAGCATCAGAATCATCTGGCCCTGCTGGAACTCATGCTTGCTGATGCGGTTCCACGGCGCCTATCTGAGTGCAGTGGAATGCAGCGAGCTTTCGAGCTGCTGAAGTCATACGCTGGCATCGGTGATTTTCTTGCCTATCAATATGTTACCGACATAAATTATAGCCAACTCACTGATTTTTCCGAATCGGATTTCGTTGTGCCTGGGCCTGGAGCTCTAGATGGAATCGAGAAGTGCTTCGTCAGCCGCGGAGGTTTGAACGAGCCTGAGATTATCAAATTTATGGCAGACCGACAAGAGTTAGAGTTCGAGCGTCAGGGACTTAGCTTTCGATCGCTTTGGGGAAGGCCACTGCAGCTAATCGACTGTCAGAATCTCTTTTGCGAGATAGGTAAGTATGCCCGCGTGCGCCACCCGGAAATCGTGGGCTCCCTGGGCCGGACTCGGATAAAACAGCGGCTTTCCCCTAAGCCATCGTTCCCTGAGGTCTTTTACCCACCCAAATGGAGGTTGAATGAGGCTATAAGCCGGTGGCAGCGCGAGAGAACAAGCACCCGCCTTGAATCATCTAACCGCAACCCAAAGCCGGAGAACGCCATATGAATCTTCGTGAGTACCAGCATGAAGCGCACCTGACTGCAAAGAAAGTATTGGCAGAAGGATCTGACATCATCGTACCTATCCTCGGACTCGCCGGAGAAGTAGGAGAACTACTCAATGAGTACAAGAAGCGTCTCCGCGACGGCGATGCGCATTTGCGTTTCCCAGACAGGGTATCCGAGGAATTAGGAGACATTCTATGGTATGTAGCTGAGACGGCCACCAAATTCGGCCTCGATCTCGACGAGATCGCGGAGCGTAACCTAGAAAAGACGCGCGCTCGGTGGGGATATTTGGAGGAAGGTAAATTACTACTTAGCCCTAAGGCCCACCTATTTGATGCTCGATTCCCTAAGGGTGAGCGCTTTCCGCGCAGCTTTGTCGCCGACTTCCAACAACAAAGCGAGGCGGGAGTTGTAAGAACCCGCGTCTTTGTTGATGGCAGACAGATGGGCCAGGATCTAACGGATAACGCTTATGTGCCGGATGGTTATCGCTTCCACGACGTCTTCCACCTGGCATGTGTAGCAGTCCTTGGATGGTCTCCGGTCTCTCGCCGAAATCTAGGCCTTAAGCGCCGGAGCGAACCAGTAGTCGACGAAGTAGAGGATGGTGGTCGGGCTATTGTCACGGAAGAAGGAATATCGGCTCTAGTGTTCGCATATGCCTGTGACCACGACGATTTAGACGGCGTGCGCTCACTAGACTATGACCTCCTCAAAGCTATTCGCATTATGGTGACGAGATTCGAGGTCGCCTGTTGCACTACCGGCGAGTGGGAACGATGCATCATCATGGGCTACCAAGTCTGGAAGCAGGTGGAGGAGAATCAGGGCGGCAAGGTAGCGCTTGACCTCGATCGGCGCACAATCAGATACCTGGGGGTGGGATAGGAGGGTATCCCAGTGCAATAGCGCTAGCGACCGCTGTAGTACTGACGTGACTTATGCTCACCACGATCTTTTCGACGCCGAGAAGCTTTGCGACATCGCGAGCGCCGCCGAAGAGGACGACCGTT
This sequence comes from Holophagales bacterium, assembly GCA_031390755.1. Classification (GTDB taxonomy): domain Bacteria; phylum Acidobacteriota; class Thermoanaerobaculia; order Multivoradales; family UBA5704; genus DATMER01. The sequence continues at coordinate 46,984 of JANMTS010000130.1, read as the reverse complement.
GGGGCACCCCGTTCATCTGTGTGGATCTCTATATCCTGCCATGACACGGTGTCGGTAAAGCCTGTTCCCAGCGCTTTAACGGCTGCTTCCTTTGCCGCAACTCGCCCTCCGATAATCTCTGGCCGACTGGTTCGGGAGCCTAGTTCTTCGAGTTCGCTGAGCGTGAACCATCCGTGTAGGAAGTTGTCACTACGACGTAACAACTCTTCGATCCGAGCGACCTCTATTAAGTCTATTCCGTGCCCGATGATCTCCATATATAGATACCTCGCGAGGGCTGACGCTATCACATCAAGCATGTTTAGATTCGTATACACCGGCCTGCGGCGGTTACGGCCTCTAGTCTCGCCGCCGCGCTGGCGACGTTTGAGTGGCGGATACCGCCGCTTGCTGCACGTGCTGGTGAAGTCCGGCCCGAGGCGCGCCAGCCTCGATCCAAACCAGGATCGCATCACCGACGACGCGCTCGGCGGCGGTTACGGGAATCCCGGGGCGCTCCGGGCTGCGCCGATGAGCGCCCCCTCTTCGAAAAGCGCTCGCAGGGCGCAAGCTCGCAAGTCATTGTTCGGGCTCTTCACGCAGCAGGCTCGGCGGAAGGGTTCTGTGCAGTCCGAGCCTCCTCGCCCGCACTCTGGACGAATCGACGGCCGCGCCAAGACGACACGCCTCGTGAGGGGATCGGCACTCCAGGACGGCCCAGCCCGTCGACCTGAGCGCTTCTGCGAACCGGCGTGCCTCCTTCAGGTGCTGGAGCCAGGGAATTGCCGTGAACAGAGCGAGCGGCTCCGGAGGCCCGAGCCTTCGCGTCAAAAGCTCCAGGAGCAGGCCGGCCTTCCCGGTGCCCTCGAAAGCTCGTAGCGCCAGGTCGACGACGCTCAGCGGCGGCGCGGTCTCCAAGGACCATTCGGGATCGCTGAGATCATCCGCGTCTCGGACATACGGCAGGCGGCTCCAGACACCTCCCAACCGGCCGAGTGGAAGCTCATCAAGCCAGGGGCGGACCGCCTCGGCCGCCGGGCGGCCGAGTTGCCGCGCGATGGCCTCCTCGCAGTCCCTGCGGACCGACTCCCCAGGCGAGCCGGGCCACCCGGCAACTTGCGGCTCAAGAATCCGGCCCTCCGAGCCAGCACCTGAACGCGGACGCGTGGCATTCCCGGTGCGCCCCTGGTTGCGGACGCTCATGCGCTTCCTTCGGACTCGTCGAGCCCCTGCAAGAGGATTCGGAACATCTCCAGAATGGTCTCTGCCAGCTTCACGCCTCCGGCTCTGCGGCGCGACTGCATCAAGAGAAGCTCCACGCAGAGCCGCTCTTCCGGCACATCCTTCCCCAGGGCATGAACGAGATAGAAGAACGAAAGAGGCTCAGTGCCGAGCGCGTCTAGAATTCTTGCCAGACTCTCAAATCTCGGCAGCTCCTTTCCGTTCTCATACTTGGAAAGCTGGCTTCTCCCGACCTTCGCCCGACCCGCAACGTCGGCGATCGAGAACCCGGCCTTCCGGCGGAAAGCCGTCAAAGCAGGACCGACCATCGCGAACCAGGAGAACGCCCCCGAAGACGACGATTCTTCCGTCATGCGGCCTCGACCAGGATGAGCTGGTTCGCTGGCCTTGCCGCCAACTCACTCCTCCACATGCAATTGACGAAAGCGCTTCGTGAGCGCTGCTGGAGTTGGGAAGCTCCCATTCGGGCGCAGAAAGCGCTCTATCTCCGGGCTAAGAAGCCGGCTGAACAGATCGGCCAGACGGGTGCCGCCGTCCTCGCTGCCGTAGGCGTCCCAGAAGAGGGAGGTCAACGAGATGCATAACGCCTTGCTCAGGCTCTCGAGGTGATGCACCCTCAGCTTGACCTTGCCGCTCATGAGCTTGGTGTAGGTTCCTCTCGCAAATCCCGCGCTGGCTTCGATGTCCAGAGCGCTGCGCATGACCTGTCGCTCGATGGCTTCGAGAAGCTTTACCGGTGTCGCCAAGGCTCAACCCTCCTCGGACCGGCGACCGGCGCGGTGGAGCAATTCACGAACGACGACGCGCTTCTCAACTGGACTGCTCTGCCCGCAGAGGAACTGTTCGCACTGCCTGGTCTGCTCCGGGCTCGGCCACGCTCCCGGTTGCCCCAGGATCGAATCGGCGAGCCGCCGCAGGTTTTCATCTCGAAACGTCACCGAAGTCATGGCTCTCTCCTTTCGGCATGGACCAACTTCCTCGCGTCGCGGCATCGCAAACGCGGTGGGAAGAATGCCAAACGGAGAGATCGAGCCAGCCCCCAGGTCTTTCGCACGGGCGATGCGCCTTCGGGGCCGGTGCCGCACGGTGCGGAAAGGAAAGCTTTCAGGCCGGGCGCGATTTCTTGGAACCGGGCCGGTTCCGCGCCTTGTCGACGGCGGAAAGAGGGGGCACACTGCCGGCCAGGGGAAAGTTTCCAGCCCGGGCCAAATGGTTGCGTCCGGGGTTCATGATCCCCGAAAGGATGGCCTCATGTCGCAACTCTTCCTGCCATTGGTGCTGGCCCTGGTGCTCGGCGGGCTCCGGCTGTTCGCGGGCGCCGCGTCTTCGGCTGACGTCGGAAGCCACTGGGATCCCGACGGCTCGACCGTCGACGTCGGAAGTCGCTGGGATCCCAACGGCCAGCCGGCACCGAACGTCGGAGGCCAGTGGGATCCCAACGGCTCGACCATCGACGTCGGCAGCCAGTGGGATCCCGACGGCCAACCGGCACCGAACGTCGGAAGCCGCTGGGATCCCAACGGCTAGGCGCGCTTTGGCCGGTCTGCGGCACCTTGTTGCAGGAGGGCGGGTCTTCCGCCCTCCTGCTTTTGTGCGGGTATACTGTCGCTTCGGGTCTGAAGGAAGAAAAAAGAGGGATGAGATGGAGCGACATCTTTCGGGCTCCGAGTGGCTTCGCGTGCTGTCGGCGCCTGCCGGAGATCCCGGCGTGGACGTGGCAGCCGCTCATCTGGCGGGCTGCAGCTCGTGTTGGGATGGGGCCGCCGGAGCCGTCGCCGAGCTGAAGCGGCGCGGCGAGCCGCTGTGTTTTCAGGATGCCCGAAGCTCGATCGTCGCCATGATCGAGGCGGAGGAGAACGCGGCTTTGAGGTGGCTCCTGACGCGGACCGCCTGGAGCCGGCTGAAGGGCCTGGACGCCGAGGAGCAGGTGAGGCGGCTGAGAGCCGACCCGCTCCTCCAGACAAGGGAGATGCTCGACGTCGTGATGACGGAGGCGTCGAGAGTGGCACCCGACGACCCCTTTCTCGGCGAAGAGCGGGCGCGGGTGGCATACGCTCTTGCCGGCATCTTCCCGGAAAACGTCTGCCCTAAGCCGCTGCGGGAAGATTTTCAGGGAGCGGCCATGCAAGCCGTGGCGAACTCTCGGCGCCTCGCCGCCGACTGGACCGGCTCGGCTTCCGCCGGTGACGCGGCGCGTCGCCATTTTGCTCGTGGCACCGGAGAGCCGGCCCGGAAGGCACGGCTTCTCTCCATTCAGGCCTCGCTTGCAGCCGATACGGGCCATCTAGAAAAGGCTCTAAGCCTCCTGACCAGCGCTTCCGAGATCGTTCGCCCCTTGCGGGATGATCCGGTGGTGCTCGCGTCTCTCGCTGTTAAAGAGGCCAGTACCCTCCTCGCCGCCTTTCGATACGAGGACGCGGTATGCCGAGCGGAAGAGTGCCTTGAATTGTTGGCGCCGGGGGAGGCCCGTCTTGAAATGCTGGCGAGGAGCATCATCACCGAAAGCCTTGTCTTTTTAGGGCGCCCAACCGAAGCGCTTCGCTGCTTCTCATCTGCGTTACCGGTGTACGCACAAGTTGCAGGGCGCCGGACCGCGCTTCTACAAGGCTACCTGGAAGCGCTCCTGCTCGACTCCTTCGGCTTTTTCCGGGAAGCGGAAAGGGCCTTCAGGACCAACATTGCCCACCGCATGGAGGCTGAGCACTACAAAGATGCTCTCCTGACCATGCTCACGTATTTCGAGGCTCTCGTCCGCAAGGGCCTGTTGGACAAAGCGGAGCTGGTCTGCGAGGAGGCGCTGAGCCTGACGAAGCAGGCAGGCAAGGGTTGCCACGGCCAGGTGATCGACCTCTGGCAAGGGCTTTTGTCCCTGCTCCAAGCCGGCCGTCTCGTGAAGAATCACCTTGTCGAGGCTCGTGAGTATCTCGTGCGCTCCTGGAATCTGCCCGCGGCGGAAAGCCCCCTGCGCCAGCCTGCCAGGGCTGTAGGCTTTCAAATACCCGCCGGGGGAGAGCAGCGGGAACAGGCCTGCTCCGTGCCGGAGGGACAGAGGATTGCTCCGGAGGCCGCACCGGAGCCGGAGACCGGCCCGACTGCCCTCGTCGGCTTTCAGGAAGACATGGAGCGCCTGGACCGGGAGCTTGTCGCGCAGGGCCTCGCCCAATGCGGGGGACACCTGCGCAAGGCCAGCCTCCTGCTCGGTGTGGCCCGGGACACCCTGAGGGCGAAGGTAAAGAAGTACGGCCTCGCCGAGGCGGCCGGATCGGACGGCGCTCCCTCCCCTGCCGTGGATCAGGAGAGCGTCTCGCTTCCGCAGGAGCTCCGCACGGTGCTGGAGGGGATGCGGGCGCGGGCCTGCTGGGGGGAGCTGGCAAGCCTGACAGCAGAGCAGCAGGTCCGCCGCCTGGAGACGGTGTCGTCACTGAGGACGCCGGAGATGCTCCACACCGTGCTGGCGGCCGCCCGGTCGGCAGCCGAGGAAGACCCGGCCCTCGGCGAGCAGCGGGCGCAGGTCGCGCATTCCCTGGCCGGCCTTCTCTCGACAAACTGCTGCTCGCGCCGACGGCAGGCCGACCTTCAGGGCGATGCGACGCTGATCATCGCGACATGCCGGCGCCGGGCCGGCGACTTTTCCGGGGCCGTCTCAGCCCTTGATGCGGCACGCCGGTATTTGGGCCGGGGGACGGGAGACGTCTCCCTGGCAGCACGCCTTCTTACGATTCAAGCCGCGCTGGCTGCCGACACAGGCCATGCGAAGGAATCTCTGGAACTCTTGGCCCAAGCCGCCGCGGTCTGCCGCCGGATACGGGACTCGCTGACTGCTTCTTCGATCGCGATCAAGGAAGCAAGCGCCCTTCTAGCCGCCTTTCGCTACGAAGAGGCGATCGATCGAGCCGAGAAGGCTCTGCGGACGCTGGCACCCGGGGAAAGCCGGCTGGAGCTGTTGGCGAAAAGTATCATCACCGAGAGCCTGGCCCTGCTTGGCCGGCCCGACGAAGCGTTGCGGAGCCTCTTCACCAGCCTGCCGCTCTACGATCGCCTCAAAGGGCACCGAAACGAGCTGCTGCTCGGCTACCTGGAAGCGCTCGTTCTCGACAGTCTGGGCCATGCCCGGGAAGCGGAAGAGGCCTTCCGTCACAATATCGCTTGCCGCATGGAGGCCGAGCACTACAAGGACGCCCTGCTGACCCTGCTGACCCAGTTCGAACGGCTCTACCAGCGGGGCGAGATCGAAGCGGCGGTGCGGGTCTGCCGGGAGGCTCTCCGGTGGTTCAAAGAGGCAGAGCCGGGGCGGCATGCTCACATTCTCGACCTGTGGCGCGACCTTCTGGCCCTGGCCGAGAACCGGGGGCTCACAGCCCCCAGGATCCTGGAGGCCCGGGACTTCGCCATGGCGGCCTTCGCGAAGCGGCCGGCCCGGGCGCCGGAGCCGCCGCCGGTTCGCGCGGGCCGGCTCCTGCTCGTGGAGCCCGCGGCCCCGGTCGGGCACCTCGAACCGGGCGACTACCGGCAGACCCTGGACCGCCGAGAACGGCAGCTCATCGCGGCGGCCCTCGACCAGTGCCAGGGCCTGAGCGAGGCTTGCCGCCAGCTCGGCATGTCGGATCCCACCCTCCGCGACAAAATCAGAAAGCATCGATTGAAGGGCTGGCGCCGAAGGAAGGCGCGTCGCTAGAGCGGTAGATCAGTCATCCGGTCCCAGCCGTCCCTCTCCGCTTCAATTGCGGCCGCCCCACCCGCCTTCCGCCAGAGCTCGCCTCCAAGCCCCCGGGATGCTTCGGTCCACCCGCCCCGGAGTGCACGCAGCGTCACTTGATCGCCGTCAAGCGCGAGATAGACCACGTCTCCGGCCTTGAGGTGGAGGCTCCGGCGAATCTCGGCCGGGAGAGTGATCTGGTACTTGGATGTGAGCTTTGCAGTCGAGACGACCATGGCATCCCCCTCCTTACGTTCTAGGCTGGAAGTACGAGCGTCGAGCAAAAAGCGAGGAGGTCTGAGTCGTCACCGAGATCCCCCGGTCTTTCACAGGCACGCGCATCTGCATGCAACTCATAACAAAAGGCTTGCATGCTAGAGTCAGCATGCTGATCTTAATAATCGAACCGCCGCCCCAGGGCGGGATCTACGGAGCTTGCCCCTCTCTCCCGGCGCCCCGGCTGGCCAGGAGCTTGTAGCCCACCTGGAAGCAGTCGAGCGCGGCGGGCCGGAATTCGATGTCGACGTTCTTCATCCGCTCCCTCCTGGTCATCGTGCGGGTGGTGACCAGAAGCCGGGCAAGGCCGTTGCGCTGGCAGAAATCGAGAATCTCCGCCAGAAGAGCCGGACGTTCGGCGAAGCGGTCCGACCACTTCACCTCGACCGCCCAGTCCACGCCGTGCTGCGCTCCCAGCTTGACGAGGTCGAGCTCCCCCTCTTTCCAACGGGCGTAGTGGAGGGACTGGGCCAGGTCCGAATGGAACCACTGAGCGAAGATGCCGGTCTCGACCAAGGCTCCCATCCCCTCGTCATCCGCGCCGATGGGAGAGAACAGGGCGGCGCGGATGGACGGGTTGGTCAGATAGACCTTGAAGGAGCTGGCGCGCTGGAACGACCGGACGCTCTTGTCCACCCGATGCACGACCCGGATCAGGAACGCCGCTTCCAGGTAGTCGACATACCGCTTGATCGTGTTCTTGGCCACGCCGGATTTCCTGGCGAGTTGCTCCAGGGAGATCTCGTGCGCCGTGTTGAAGGCGAGGGTCGTAAACAGCGAGTTCAGCTCCTGGACGTCCCGGATTCCGTACAGGGAAGGCAGGTCGCGCAGCAAGACCTTGTCGATGATGTCGTTCTTCACGAACCGGCCCGGATCGGCCTGGATCTCCGGCGTGAGGACGACCTCGGGATAGCCGCCGAAGTTCAGATAATGGACAAACCGCTGGTTCAGAGCCTCGATGTCGGGGGCCTCAAAGGTCTCTCCCTTCACCTCGACGAGGCCCGACTCGCCGAGCAGCGAGAGGTATTCGGAGAAGGTGAGCGGCGGCAGCAGGAAATCCGTGAACCGGCCCGCGCCCGACTCGTCGCTCTTGAGCCGGAGAGCCGCCGCAGCCGACCCCGAGGCGACGCACCGGAGGGCCGGGAAGCTGTCGACGAGCACCTTCAGGTGCTTCTCCCAATCCCGCAGATACTGGACCTCGTCGAAGAAGACGAAGCACTCCTCGGAGGTGTAGTCCGTCGAGGTGGTCTCCTCGAAGAGGTCAAGAAGCCGCTCCAGGGAGAGGCCGAGGTACAGAGGGTTGTCCACCGAGACATAGAGGATCCGCTGCGGCGCGACCCCTTGGGCGAGCAGGCGCTGGATGGAGTGGTGGATCAGCACCGTCTTGCCCACCCGGCGAGGCCCCATCAAGACCACGGCGCGCCGGATCGACCGCTGGACCAGAAGAGGCAGGAACAGATCCAGATAGGGTCGGGGCGTCCACTGGAGGAAGAACGACGACACTCCGTGGGGCTCCCGCCACCAGGGATTTTCCGTCGCCAACCGCCTCCGCACTTGCTCTCTGGGGATCTCTTGCACGTGTATCTTGCTCCTGGCAAAGGGCTTGCGCACTAGAATCAACATACTGATCTTAGCACGAGTACCATCCGCTCTGCTGAGCCGTAAAAAGTCGGGGAGGTCGGTCGCGTCACGGAGGCACCCCCGGTCTTCAGAGGCGCGCGCAGCTCTTTGACGGCGCACACCTCCGGCCTTTTCCGCCCCCTCCCCGGCAGGCGGACCTCCTGGGTCGGAACGGCGGTGGCCTTGGACTCGGCAGCCGCCGTCCCTCCAAATTGTCAAGGAACCCTCCCGTCGCAGTGCAGAAGCGACGGAGGAGCATCCTCTGGCAGTTGATCCGGCAAGTCAAGACTGAGTTTGGCCAGAATCTGGACGAGATTGTATATATCTTACACATTTTGACTCTTGACTTGCTCACAGTGTTGTGTATCGTTGGAGCCGTTCAGGGCATGTTTCCGCTGCCGCAACCTTGATTTCTTCCGCGCAGCCGTGTTTGCAGCAGGTGCGCTCCTGTTTGCCGGTGCCGCAAACGAGGTTGCCGCTGCGGCAAACGGGATTGCGGCTGCGGCGTTCCTGGTTGCGGTAGCGGCAAACGAGGTTGCGGCTCCGCACTCGGGTTTGCCGCTGCGGAGACCGCGGTTGCGGCTGCGGCAAACGAGGCTGGTGCAGCGGCAAACACGCCTGCGGCAGCGGCAAAGGGGATTGCGGCGCGGGAAAACCCGGTTGCGGCAGCGGCAAACGCGGCGGCCGGAGGCGCCGGCGAGGGGTTCATTGACAATCTGGAGGGATGGCGGCTGCCGAGTCCAAGGCCACCGCCGTTCCGGCCTGGGGTTCCGCCTGCGGGTGAGAGGGCGGAGCCGGCCGGAGGTGTGCGCCGTCGAGCGGGGCGGCGCACGCCTCCGGAAACCGGGTGTTTGAGCAGGACAGCTCAGTCGACCGAGATCGGGGCCTGGTCGGCGAGCAGACCGATCCCCGAGCTCTGGACCTGCTGGCGGAAGGCCGCCACGTCCTGCGCGAAGAGCTGGTTGACGTCCGCGAGCGTCTTGCGGGCCGCGGCCTCGGCCTGGTCGACGAAGGACTTCGAGGTCGGGCTCGGAGCCTTCCAGCTCGACAGGACGGGGAAGAGGGCCGAGTCGATCCGGGCCAGCACTGTCTGGTCGTCCACGATGCCGCGGATCTCCGGGGAGACGCGCAGGCGTCCGTCCATCTCCTTGAGCTTCTTCTGGAGATTCCGGGCGGCTTCCTTGAGGGCCTTGTTCGGATCCTCCTGCCCTTCAGGGGGCGTCTTCTTCTTGTCCTTCGGCTCGAGCTTCTGCAGCACCACGTCGACGTCCTTGCGCGCGGCGGCGATCCGCTCGACGGCTTCCACGGCGGCGTTCTGCAACGTGCCGAGCCGGGCGATCGCGGCTTCACGGGCCTGCCAGCCGGCCGCGTCACCCTCGATCAGAGGGATCGGGGTCACGGTCACCGTGCTCCTGGTCTCATGGCTTTCCCCCTTGGAATCCGCGAAGCGCGCGGTCACGGTGTAGGTGCCGGGGGGAACCTCCGGGCCGCTCTCGTCGCGCCGCTGGAAGCCCCGGTTGTCGGTCGCCGGCTGGCGGAACGCGTCCCGGCCCAGATCCCAGACCGCGCGGTTGAGACCGAGCCTCGCCGGGGCTTCCAGGGTCCGCACGACCTTGCCGGCGGCATCGGCGATCTCGATCTTCACCTTCGGCTCCTTGGGCTTCCTGTCGCCGTCCTTCTCCTCGGACTTGGCCTCCGGGCTCGCCGGGCTCGCCGCGCGCTCCTTCTCCTTGCGGGCGCGCTCCTGGTCCTCGTCGGGAAGCGGCAGCCCCGGCCCGTTCAGCGAGTAGGTGAGCAGCACGCCGTACGGCCGGCTCTCGCCCGAGAACTCGCCGTTGCCGCCGCGCAGGTTGCCCCGGCCGCCGCCGTCGCCGCGAAGCCAGGCGACCGAGGCGGGATAGAGATGCAGGGGCTCGTCTATCGTCGCCTTCGACAGCTCCCGCAGCGGAGTGATGTCGTCCAGGATGTACAGCGAACGGCCGTGGGCGCCGATGACGAGGTCGTTCTCCCGGGTCTGCAGGGCGAGATCCATGACCGGCGCGCTGGCCGGCAGGCCGTGGCGCCACTGCATCCAGTTGGCGCCGGCGTCGGTCGAGACGTACAGGCCGTGCTCGGTGCCGAGGAAGAGAAGCTCCTTCTTCACCGAGTCCTGCTCGATGGCCAGGGCGAAGCCGCGCACGGGTCCGCGTGGGGCGACGAGGCTCGTCCAGGTCTTGCCCCAGTCGTCCGTGCGGAAGACGTACGAGGCGTTGTCGTCCCGGCGGTGGTTGTCGAAGACCACGAAGGCCGAGGCCGGATCGAAGCGCGACGGGCGGATGTGGGGGATCCAGGTGTTGGCCGGCGGCGCGGCGGCGCCCTTGAGGTTCTTCTCCACACTGTCCCAGGTCTTGCCGCCGTCGCGGGTGAGCTGGATGCGGCCGTCGTCCGTCCCGACCCAGATCACGCCGCGCTGCAGCGGGCTCGGCGCGATGGCGAGGATCGCGGTGAACATCTCGGCGCCGGTCACGTCCGGCGTGATGCCGCCGCTCTCCCCCTGCTTCTGCCACTCGGGATTGTCGGTGGTCAGGTCGGGGCTGACGATCGACCAGGTTTCGCCCCGGTCCGTGGACTTGTGGACGAACTGGCTGCCGTAATAGATCGTCGCCGGCTCGAACGGATCGACGGCGAGGCCGGTGTTCCAGTTGTAGCGGAGGCGCGTCTCGGGGTTCTCCGGATCGATCTCCGGCGGCCGGATGCCCTGCTGCTGGCCGGTGCGGAGGTTCCAGCGCATCAGGAAGCCGCCCTGGGATTCGGAGTAGCCGGTCATCGCGTCCTCGGGGTCGGCGATCACGTCGAAACCGTCGCCGCCGCCGATGCGGGCCCACTGGTGGTTGCGGATGTCTCCGCCTTCCTCCCAGACCGAGCTCGGCCCGCGCCACGAGCCGTTGTCCTGGAGGCCGCCGTAGACGTTGTAGGGCATCTCGTTGTCGACGCTGACATGGTAGAACTGGCCGAGCGGCAGGTTGGCAACGAAGAACCAGGTCTCGCCGCGGTCGCGGCTGATGCCCAGGCCGCCGTCTTCGCCCGCCACCATGTGGCGCGGATCGGCGGGGTTGATCCACAGGGCATGGTAGTCGCCGTGGATCGTGCGCGAGCCCGGCAGCACCGCGAACGTCCTGCCGCCGTCGTTCGACACCGTCAGCCTCGACGTCAGGTTGTACACCCGGTTCGGCCACACCGGATCGACCTTGATGTCCGCGTAGTAGAAGGGCCGGTTGGCGGTGCGCGGGTCGTCGTTCACCGTCTTCCAGGTGCGTCCGCCGTCGGTGGACTGCACGAGCGCGCTCTCTTCCGCCTCGACGAGCGCGTAGACGATCTCCGGGTTCGAGCGCGAGATGGCGACGCCGATGCGGCCCAGCCCGCCCTTCGGCAGGCCGTCGTCCTCGGTCAGCTGCTTCCAGGAGTCGCCGCCGTCGTAGGTGACGTAGAGGCCGGAGCCCGGGCCGCCCGAACGGAAGGACCACGGCCAGCGGCGGTGGTTCCACATTGCGGCGAACAGCTTGTTCGGATTGGAGGGGTCCATGACCAGGTCCGCGGCTCCGGTCTGCTCGTTGGCGTACAGCACCTTCTTCCAGGTCTTGCCGCCGTCGACGGTCTTGAAGACGCCGCGCTCGGGATTCTCGCCCCAGAGCCGGCCCATGGCCGCGGCGTAGGCGACGTCCGGATTGGAGGGATGAAGGACGACGCGGTGGATGCGCTCGGTCTTCTCCAGGCCGAGCTGCTTCCAGGAGCGGCCGGAGTCGAGCGACCGGTAGATGCCGCCGCCGCCGAACGCGCTGTTGCGCGGGTTGCCTTCTCCCGTGCCCACCCAGACGATGTCCGGATTGGCCTGGAACACCGCCACGGAGCCGGTCGACGCCACGGGCTGCTCGTCGAACACCGGATTCCAGTTGAGGCCGCCGTTGATCGACTTCCAGACGCCGCCCGACGCCGTGGCGACATAGAGGATGTCCGGATTCGACTCGACGCCGGCCACGTCGGAGACGCGGCCGCTCATGGCGGCCGGACCGATCGAGCGGGCGGTGAGGCCTTTCAGGAGACCGGGGTCGATCTGGCCGGAGAGGGAAGCGGCAAAAGCCATCGACGTGGCGAGAGCGAGGGCGACGAGTCTATGCATCCGGGGTCTCCTTGAGTCTTCAGTGTGTTCGAGCCGCTTCGAGCCGCTTCAAGCCGCTTCAGTCGCTGCGGCGGAGCCTACTCCATCGGGGCCTGCTCCATGGGAGGAATCTCCTTCATGCGCCGCTCCATCTCCTCGGGCGACACGTCCTCCTTGTGGGTGGCCAGCGTCCAGATGTGCCCGAACGGATCCTGGAACGTGCCCGAGCGGTCGCCGTAGAACTGGTCCTGCAGCGGCTTCAGCTCCTTGCCGCCGGCGCCGATGGCGCGCGGGAAGACCTCGTCCACGTCGTCGACGTAAATCATGAGGAAGACGCCGCCTTCGCCGCCGCTCTTGGGGCTCTTGAAGTCGGAGGTCGTCTCGTCCGCCAGCATGAAGACCGAGTCGCCGACCCGCAGCTCGGCGTGGCCCAGGGTGTCGTTCGGGCCGTCCATCTGGACGAACACGTCGGCGCCGAACACCGACTTGTAGAATTCGAGGGCGCGCTTGCCTTCCTTGACGACGAGGTAGGGAGTGATCGAGTTGTAGCCTTCGGGAGCGGCGCTTTTCGCCATGGGTTCATCCTCCTTGAGGGTCACTTGGTGTCCGGCCGGTGTCGAGCCGGGGCTCGCGGGCACCTGATCGGTTGAGGCGTTTCAGCTCACGCGGCTGAGATCCACCTGCGGCGTGCCGCGCATCAGCGCCCAGTAGAGGACGAACGCGACGCCGAAGCCCACGAACCACGCGTAGTCGTAGAGGACGCGGAGGCTCGGCACCACCAGGCCGATCAGCGCGACGATCACGCCCGCGGCGAGCGCGACGAGGGCTTTCGGATTCCATTTGCCGTAGATGCCGTCCTGTGAGTACAGGTCGGTCAGCGACAGGTTGGTCTTGCGGACCAGCCAGTAGTCCGCGATGAAGATGCCGGCGATCGGGCCGAGCAGCCCCGAGTACCCCACCAGCCAGCCGAAGATGTACGTGCCGTAATCCGACAGCAGCCGCCACGGCATGATCGCGATGCCGATCACGCCCGTGATCAGCCCGCCGACCGCGAACGTGATGCGCGCCGGCCAGAGATTCGCGAAGCCGTTCGCGGGCGCCACCACGTTGGCCGCGACGTTGGTGGTCAGCGTCGCGATCAGCAGGGCGAAGAGCGAGATGACGATCACCACCGGGCTTTCGAGCTTCGACAGCAGCGCCACCGGATCCCAGATCGCTTCGCCGAAGATCAGCGTCGAAGCCGATGTCACCACCACGCCGATGAACGCGAACAGCGTCATGGTCGTCGGCAGCCCGAAGAACTGGCCGCGCACCTGGGCTTTCTGATCGTACGCGTAGCGGGTGAGGTCGGGGATGTTCAGCGCGAGCGTGGCCCAGAAGCCGACCATCGCGGTGAGCGAGGGCACGAAGAAGCGGAAGAACTCGCCCGTCGTCTTGAAGCGGCTCGGCTGCGCGAGGATGGGGCCGAAGCCGTCGGCGCGCATCACCGCCCAGGCGAGCAGCGCGAGGCCCGCAATAATCAGGAACGGCGCGGCCCAGGCCTCGAGAAACTTGATCGAATCGCTCCCCCGCACCACGATGACCATGTTCCAGAGCCAGAACGCGAAGAACGCGATCCACGTATTGAACGGAACGTTGCCCCAGGCGGGGAAGGCCGTCATCAGCATGACCTGGATCGCCTGCCCGCCGATCCAGGTCTGGATGCCGAACCAGCCGCAGGCGACCAGGGCGCGGAGGATCGCCGGGACGTGGGCGCCGGAGGTGCCGAACGAAGCCCGGGCGAGCACCGGGAAGGGGATGCCGAAGCGCGTGCCCGAATGGGCGATCAGCACCATGGGAAAGGCAACGATCACATTTCCGAGGAGGATGGTCAGCACCGCCTGCCACCAGCTCATGCCGCCCTGCACGAGACCGGCGGAGAGCAGGTAGGTCGGGATGCAGACCGCGAGCCCGATCCACAGCGACGCGATGTGATAGGTCGACCATGTCCGCTGGTCGACGCGCGTGGGGGCGAGGTCGGCGTTGGAGAGCCGGGGATCGGAAGGCGCTTCGCGAAGCTCGAAGAGGTCGCCGCGCACCCGGCGCATCGCCTCCAATCGGGGGGATTGGATCGGGTTTGACATGGTGATGCGCAGCTTACCCCACAAGAGAGCTTCCGCGGATGCAGAAGTCACGCATGGTCATGCTCTAGGCGGCGGCCGATCCCCGGGCTATTCTCTCATCACGGTCGGGCGGGGGAGGCTCCCCGGGGGTTCCTGGGGGCAATCGGAGGGTTGGAGGAGAAGCAGGTTGAGGATCGGCTGACTCACGATCCGGGATCTGGAACAGGGGAGCCGCTGACCACGGCTCCCCTGTTCGATTTCAGAGCGGTCCGTTTCGAAAACCTTTTCAGTTGATCCCCTCGAGGGTTGATCCCCTCAGAAACTACTATTCCTTCGGGCTCTTCTGCAGGCCGTCGAGCGCGGCGAGAACCTCTTCGCTGTGGGCGGCCGGCTTGACCTCCATGAACACCTTCGCGATCTTGCCGTCGGGGTCGATGACGAACGTGTTGCGGGCGGAGAGCGTCTTGCCGCCGTAGCTCATCACCGAGCCGTACTCGGTCGAGACCTTCGCGTCGGTGTCGGCGAGCAGCTTGAAGGTGAGCCCTTCCTTGGTGCAGAAGCTCTTGTGCGTCTCCGCGTCGTCGACGCTGACGCCGAGAATCACCGCGCCGGCCTTGTCATACTTCGCGATGTCGCGCTGGAAGTTGTGGGCTTCGAGCGTGCAGCCGCCGGTGAAGTCCTTCGGGTAGAAGTAGAGGACCACCCACTTGCCCTTGTAGCTGGCCAGGCTGGTCGGAGTGCCCTCGCTGGAGATGAGGCTGAAATCCGGAGCGGCTGCGCCGATCATGGGCGATGCGGAAGCCTCCGAATCGGCCCAGGACACCGCGGCGGTCCCTGCGACGGCGGCGAGCGCGAGGAGGAGGACGGGAAGACGGCGGAAGGTTGATCTCATTGGCTTGCCTCCATGGAATCCGTTCGACGAAACCCTACTGTATCCGGACTGGATTCGGAACTGCGCAGGTTTGCCCCAGCGGCGCCGGCTCACCTATACTCTGGCGGCGATGGGAGCTAAGCTCAAGAGATCCGTAGGTTTAGCGGTTTGCGCGGTATCGGTGGGACTGGCGGGACTGGCGGCAGTACTGGGCGGGATACTCGCCGGGATACTCGGCGGCTGCGGACCGAGCCCGGCTCCCCACGACGGGCCGATCGTCCTCATCACCCTCGACTCGCTGCGGGCCGACGCGGTGGAGCGGCTCGGCGGCGAGCCGGGGCTGACGCCCCGGCTGGACGAGCTGATCCAGGAGGCCGACTGGGCCGGTCCGGCGATCGCTTCGTCGAGCTGGGAGGGGTCGACGCTGGCCACCCTCTTCACCGGTCTGCGCCCCTGGCAGCACCAGGTGCTCCACCCGGGACGGGCGCGCCTTCAGAAGCCGCTCCTCACCCTGGCCGAGGCGCTCAAGTCCTCGGGATACGAGACCGCCGGCTTCTTCAGCGGGCCGTGGTACGACCAGGCCCTGGGCTACCAGCAGGGCTTCGACCAGTTCCAGCACTTCGGCAAGGGGCGCCGGGCGCTGGAACGGCTCGCCGCCATGCCGCGGGAGCGCGGCTTCACCTGGATCCACCTGCCCGCCCCGCAGGCTCCCTACATCCGCCGGGACTCCCTCCTCTCCCGGCTGGGACGGCTGCCCCCGCAGCTCCCCCGCAAGCTGATGCCCATGCAGCTCGAGCCGTGGTTCGATCCGGGCCACCCGCTGCCCGTCAACCAGCGCCGGCGGCTGTGGGCGATGTACAGCCTGAACGTGGCCTGGGCCGACGAGCAGCTCGGCGGGATGCTCGACGCTCTGAGGGCGAGCGGCGCCTGGGACGACACCCTGCTCGTGGTCACCTCGAACCACGGCGAGGAGTTCGGCGAGAAGGGGCAGATCCTCCACGGCGGCAACCTCGGGCGGCAGCTCATCGAGGTGCCGCTGGCCATCAAGCTGCCGGCCGGCTTCGAGCGGCGCCTGCAGGTCGGCAAGGGAGAGCGGGTGGCCGCGGGCCGGATCTGGTCCACCCTCGTCGAGGCCGCCGGAGGCGCCGCGCCGCCCGCCGCGGCTCCGAGCTTCTTCCGGCGCGTGCGGCCGTCCGCGCTGTCCGAGCTCTACCTGACCAACGGCACCAACCGCTTCTCGCTGGTGGAGGGCGATCTTCAGCTGCTCTGGGAATCGCGGTTCGCTCCCGCCGAGCCGGAGTACTACGTGGCGCGGATGGGTGCCCGGTCGCGGGAAGTGAGGTCGCGCATGAAAGAGGATCCGAAGGTCGTCTTCAGCCGCCTGCGGGACGCCTTCTCGATCACGCCGCCCCTGCAGGGGACGGGTTCCCCCGCTCTGACCCTGGAGCGCTGGGGCGTGCGCGGGACCCGCCCGGTCACCCCGGTCGATACCCCCGGCGCCCAGGCGACCGTCCGGGACATGGCCGCCCGCCTCGCCCGGCAGTGGGGGGCGTTCGTCCCCGAGGAGCTGGCGCCGGCCCAGGAGGCGCGGGAATGGGGCGAATCACCGGCGGAAGCATCCGGTATTCGCCGGAAGGAACGGCATTGAGCGTCTCTGGTATATACTGGCAGACCCGCCCATGGCGGGCTTTTTTCGGGTCCATAGCTCAGCGGTTAGAGCATCCGGCTCATAACCGGCGGGTCTCTGGTTCGAATCCAGGTGGACCCACTTCGCAGGCGAACCCGGCGCGAAGAGCTTTTCTCCTCGACGGCAACCCGCCGGACGCCGACTTCGGCTTGTCTTTGTGTTGGATGTTGGAGAGGAGACGATACCCTACCTATGAGCCAGTATCTTGAAAAAATTGTGGAGCTCCAGGACGCCGTAAATCGATTGCGGGCCACCGAGCATCGACTCCATGGTGTCCCCGACTGGATGCGCGAGCTTCACGAAGAGCATTCCACGACCAAGGCCGAGATCGCCGAGATCCAGAAGGCCGTCGACGAGGCGGCCCACGACCGCCGAACCGCCGAAGCCGCTGCCGCCGATGCCCAGGAGAAGCTCAAAAAATACCAGCAGCAGATCAATCGCGTCAGCAACCAGCGCGAGTACGGAGCCCTCCTGCAGGAAATCGACACCGTCAAGACCCTGATCACCACCTCCGAAGAAACGGCGATCTCGTCGCTCGAACGCCACGAGAAGGCCGAGGGCGAGCTTGGAGCCCGCAAGGAAGCCTTCAAGGATCTCAATAAGCGGTACTCCGCCGAGCTCGCCCGCTGGGAGGGCGAGAAGCCGGAGGTCGCGAAGCAGGCCGAGGAGCTGAAGACCAGGATCGCCGCGCTCCGCGGCGCCCTCTCCCGCCAGATGCTCTCCCAGTTCGACCGCATCCTCGACCGCTACCCCGCGGGAGCGATCGCCCCCATCCGCCTGATCGAGCGTCCCGGCGGCAAGGGTCAGAAGGAGTGGTCCTGCACGGCCTGCAACTACCGCATCCGGCCGCAGTCGGTGGTGGAGGTCCGCAACGGCACGCCGCTCGTCCAGTGCGACAGTTGCAAGAGGATCCTCTACCTGGAAGCCGATCCGGCCTGACGGCCGGGGGCGGCCGCGCTCCATGGAAGATCGCAGCGGGACCACCGGAACCACCGGAATCACCGAGCGCTTTCGCGCCATCTCCCAACGGATCGAGGCCGCCTGCCTCCGGGCCGGCCGCCGGCCCGGAGACGTCATCCTCGTGGGCGCCAGCAAGACCCAGCCGGCCGAGGCGCTCGCCGCGGCCTGGCAAGCCGGTCTCCGGGTCTTCGGAGAAAACCGGGTCCAGGAGGCGCTCGCCAAGAGCAGCGAGTTGGGTCTCCGGGCGGACATGGAGTGGCATCTGCTCGGGCCGCTCCAGACCAACAAGGTCAAGGCCGCGCTCGACCTCTTCCGAACCTTTCATGCCGTGGACCGGGTCCGCGTCGCCGAAGCCCTGGATCAGGAGGCCGGCCGCCGCGCAATCCGCATCTCCGGCTTCCTGGAGGTCAACCTGGGAGGGGAGGAGTCGAAGCACGGCTTTCCCGTCGACTCCCTGATCCAGGCCGCCCGGCCGCTGGCCGACCTCCAACACCTCCGGATCGTCGGGTTGATGTCGATCCCGCCGCCGTCCGGCGAGCCCGAAGGGTCGCGGCTCTGGTTCCGGAAGCTCCGCGGGCTGCGCGACGAGATGGCCGGCCGGCCGGAGTGGCAGGGGTTCCCCGGCCTGCTCTCCATGGGCATGAGCGACGACTTCGAGGTCGCGATCGAGGAGGGCGCCACCCATGTCCGGGTCGGCACCGCCCTGTTCGGCTCCCGGGCCGCACAGGCCTGATCCCGATCCCATGCTAAGATGGCTATCTATCCGTAGAGGCTTCCAACGCGGCTCGCGGTATCTGTAGCGGTTGTAGCGATTGAGGAGGTTGTTCCATGGCGCTCACTCCACTCGACATCCAGAAGATGCGCTTCAACCAGCGCATGCGCGGCTTTGACACGACCGAGGTGGAAGGGTTTCTCAACCTGACGGCGGAGGAGCTGGCCAACCGGCTCGCCCAGATCGAGAAGCTGGACCGGGAGAACCGCTACTACCGCCAGCGCCTGGAGGAGACGATGCAGCGCGAGCATCAGCTCCAGCAGACGCTGCTGCGCGCGCAGAAAGTCTCGGACGAGATCACGAACAACGCCCGCCGCGAGGCCGAGCTGATGGTCAAGGAGGCCGAGCTGATGGCCGACAAGATCGTGCAGCAGGCCATCGACCAGTCGGCCCGCATCGAGGGGAAGATCGGCGAGCTGCGCACCCAGCGCCGCGAGCTGCAGCTCAAGTTCAAGAACACCCTCGACCTGGTCCAGAGCGTGCTCGAATCGGAGATGGACGAGGAGCGGACCACCGCCACGTTCCACACCCTGCCGCGCCGGAAGAAGGAAGCGGCCAGAGAGGCCTGAGCTTGGAGCTGCCTGAAGCCTCCCGCCGGCTGTTCCCGGGCTACGCCGAGTCGGACCTCGGCGCCCCCGGGCACGCCCCCTTCGTGATCGGCCGCCTTCTGGAGGACGGCGACAGCCGCGATCTCGCATGGCTCTGCGGCAACGTCTCCGAGTCGGATCTCGCCGCCTGGCTGGAGACCCGGGGCGGACGCCAGCTTTCGCATCGCAGCCGCGCGTTCTGGGAGATCCTCCTGGAGACGCCGGCCGGCTCCCAACCCGAGTCCCGGAGCGCGCTGTGGCCCCTCTGATTCCGAGCTGATCCAGGTAGACGATCCCGATGATTCGACATCCCGAGTCCCTCTCCCCGCGCGCCCAGGAGCTGGCCGCGAAGCTCGCCCTCCGGCCGTGGGCCGACGAGGTCTATCTGGCGGGCTCCGGCGCGCTGGCGCTCTACGCCGGCCACCGGCCCGTGCGCGATCTGGACCTCATGAGCGGCACGAATCGCCTCACCAGCCCGGAGCGCCGCGACCTGCTCGCCGACCTCCTGGACCTGGACCCGGACACCGAGGTCGAGACCGCCCGCGACGGCTATCTCTTCGTGCGTCTGGGAGGAGGGGTAGGCGTCCGGCTCTATTACTATCCCTATCCCCTGGCCGAGCCGTTCGAGGATCTGGGCGGCCTGGCGGTGATCTCGGAGGTCGACCTCGGCCTCATGAAGCTCGGCGCCATCATCAGCCGGGGTACCCGCCGCGACTTCGTGGATCTGTATCTCCTCTGCCAGTCCGTCCCGCTCGCCACGTTGCTGGAGCGGGCCGAGGACAAGTTCGGGCACGTCCGCGACTTCCCGCTGCAAGCCCTAAAGGGGCTGGCCGATCTCTCGCTGGTCGAGGGCGAGCCGATGCCGCCAATACCCCGTCTGGCGTTCCCTCTGGAGTGGGTCGACGTGGAGGCCTGGGTGCGCGGCCAGGTCCGGGAATTGGGGCGAACGCGGGTAGGGCTGGGCCCGTAGGGGCAACCCTCGTGGTTGCCCTGGGCGGGGGCGGGCCGGGAATTCGTCGTGTCGCGGGCAAGGGCAGGCACAAGGCCTGCCCCTACAGAGGCGTTTTGCGTCACAATCCCGGCCCATGACCGATCTTCTCATCCACAACCTTTCCGAAGTCGCGACCCCCGAAGGCACCACCCCCCGCCGCGGGTCGGACCAGCGGAACGTCCGCCGGCTGCGCGGCGCCGAGGTGCTCTGCCGCGGCGGCCGGATCGCCTTTGTCGGCTCTCCGGAGGAGCGGCGCGCGGCTCATGGCGAGCTGCCGGACATCCCCCGCCTCGACGGCCGCGGCGGCACGCTGATCCCCGGCTTCGTCGATCCCCACACCCATCTCCCCTGGGGAGGCAGCCGCGAGGAGGAGTTCGCGGCCCGGCTCGCCGGCAAGAGCTACCAGGAGATCGCGGCCGCGGGCGGCGGCATCCTCTCCTCGGTGGCCGCGACACGCCTCGCGTCGGAGGAGCAGCTGGCCGCGAACGTCCGCCGCCGGATGGACCAGATGCTCACCTGGGGGACCACCACGGCCGAGGCGAAGTCCGGCTACGGGCTCACCCTGGAAGACGAGCTGAAGCAGCTCCGGGCGATCCGGTCCGCCTCCGCCGCGCACGCCGTCGACCTGATCCCCACGCTGCTCGCCGCCCACGAGGTGCCGCCCGAGCACCGGCAGGACCGCGGGCGCTACGTCGACCTCATCTGCGAGGAGATCGTCCCGGCGACGGCGGAGCAGGGGCTCGCCCGGTTCTGCGACGTGTTCTGCGAGAAGGGCGTCTTCTCCGCGGAGGAGTCGCGCCGGGTGCTGGAAGCCGGCGCGAAATACGGCCTGGCTCCCCGGCTGCACGCCGACGAGTTCGTGGACTCCGGCGGCGCCGAGCTGGCCGCGGAGCTCGGCGCGCTCTCGGCCGATCACCTCATGGCCGTGTCGCCGGCCGGCGTCGAGGCGCTGGCCCGGTCCGGGGTCACGGCGGTGCTCCTCCCAGGTACCAGCTTCTTCCTGATGAAGCACAAGTACGCGCCGGCCCGCCTGCTGGTCGAGTCGGGCGTGCCGGTGGCGCTGGCGACGGACTGCAATCCGGGCTCGTGCTTCACCGAATCGATGCCGGCCGTGTTCATCCTGGCCGTGTTCGAGCTGGGCCTGACCATCGAGGAGAGCCTGACCGCGGCGACGCTCAACTCCGCGTGCAGCCTGGGCCTGGGGAGCGAGATCGGCTCGATCGAGCCGGGCAAGAGGGCCGACCTGGTGCTGCTGGACGCGCCGAACCTCCTTCACCTGGCCTACCACTTCGGGATCAACCCGGTGGCGGCCGTGGTCAAGAACGGGGCGGTGGTCCGGACGGCGGCTTGACGTACAATCTTGGCTTAATCGCCTACAGACGACCGCCTACAGAACCTGGCCGAAGGCGAAGGAGAGTCACCATGAACGCCGGACAGGGCCATTGCGCGCTGCTCGACACCGTCAGGATCGCGGGAATCGCGGGGATCGCCATGATCCTGGCCGCGGCCACGTCTCCGGGCCACGCCGCCCGGCAGGCGTCGCCGCCGTCCGAGGCGACTCCCGTTCCGGCTGCGCGGGAGGTTTCCACTCCCTCCGGGCTGAAATATTTGGACCAGAAGATCGGCACCGGCCCTGAAGCTGCGACCGGCCGGACCGTCGAGGTGCTCTACACCGGCTGGCTGGAGAACGGCGTCCAGATCGACGCCAGCAAGGACCCCAACCACCCCCTCACCTTCCGGATCGGCATCGACGACGTCATCCAGGGGTGGCACGAGGGGATTACCGGGATGAGGGCCGGCGGCAAGCGCCGGCTTGTCGTCCCGCCCGAGCTTGGCTACGGCCGGCTGGGCGCCGGCGAGATCATTCCGCCGAACGCCACGCTGGTGTTCGAGGTCGAGCTGCTCAACGTGAGATAGGAGACAGACATGGATCAGGGCAACGAGACCGTCAACCCTTCGGGGCTCAAGTACACCGACCTGGAGGTCGGCACCGGCGAAGAGGCCAAGGCCGGCCACAACGTGAAGGTCCACTACACCGGCTGGCTGGAGAACGGCACCAAGTTCGACTCCAGCCTGGACCGCCGCGAGCCGTTCCAGTTCAAGCTCGGCGCCGGCCAGGTGATCCGCGGCTGGGACGAGGGCGTCGCCGGCATGAAGGTGGGCGGCAAGCGCAAGCTGACCATCCCCTCCGACCTCGGCTACGGCGCACGCGGCGCCGGCGGAGTGATTCCGCCGAATTCCACGCTGATCTTCGATGTCGAGCTGCTGGGAGTGAAGTAGGGAATCTGTAGGGGCAACCCTTGTGGTTGCCCTCTTTTGGCGTTCCTCTCTGGCGCCACCGGGGGCAACCACAAGGGTTGCCCCTACAGTGCCAGACCCCCAGCCAGGATGGGGACCGGAAACTACGTTCCTACTGCTTGTAGGTGTACACCGGCCGGATATCCACCGGCACATCCGCCAGCCGGTCGATCGCCTTCAGCAGACTCGGCTGCGGCTGGCCATACTTCTCCAGGAACGCCTTCGTCGCCTCGTAGTCGCCCCGCGCCTGAATCACCAGCATGTCATGCAGCAGGTCGCGGATCGCGCCGGGGAACTTCTCGGAGATCGTGCGGAAGCGGCCCTCGTCGTCGACCGCCAGCGCGCCCTTCTCCATCAGATAGTTGAACTGCGCCACCACGCCCTGGCCGTGCGCCTCGTGGACGCCGAAGCGGGCCGAGCGGAACAGGCCGGCGACGTAGGTCGGCTCCAGAGTCGCCTGGAGGTCGACCGGCATCTCCTTGCGCTTCATGAGCGCCAGGATGTTGTAGACGCCCATCACGTCCGCCTTGGCCTCTTCCAGGGTGCCGAAGAGATCCTTCAGCTCCAGCCGGACCTCGGTCTTCTTGCCGTTCTTGACGATCGTGCCCGGTCCGAGGCCGTGCGACAGCTCGTGGTGGAGCACCTCGTTGAAATAGGCGTCGAAGGCGACGTTCTTGACCTGGTCGCGGGCGATCACGCGCTCGGCGATGGGGACGAGGATCTTGTCGTACTTGGCCCGCATCGTGTTGCGCAGCAGGACTTTCTTCGAGCCCTTGGCCTCGCGCACCCGCTCGTCGTTGGGCAGGTTGAAGGCCAGGGTCTGGACGCCGGCCAGGGTGTCGCCGGTCGTCACGACGGTGTCCACCACGCGGATCGGGCTCTCGGTGCCGCGGCTCGGGTTCTTGTCCGCGGCGGGCAGCGGCAGGTTGCCCTCCAGCCACGGGAGGCGCTCCTTGTAGAACGTGAGGGCAGCTGACTCTTTTGGCAGGTTCACCGTCACGAAGGCCTCGAACGCGGCCTTGTAGCCGAACAGGCCGTCCTCGTACGTCTCATAGGGGCCGATGGTGACCTCGACGGGCGCGTCGAGATCCATCCAGGCTATGTCGCTTTCGTAGTAGTCGTCCGTCTCGAAGGCCTTCGCGCGCAGCTCCAGGAAGCGCTTCAGCGACGCGTTGCTCGTGGCCGCGGCGGCCTCCCGCAGCAGCTTCGCGGCGGGCTCGAGGTGCTCGCGGAACTCCTTGGAGTAGGGGACGGCCTGGAGATCAGCGGTATTGGCAGAATTGGCGCCAGTACGGCGGATCACCGTGGTGCCGGAGAGGAACGCCTCCTTGTCCGCGGGATGCTTCTCGACCCAGGCCTCGAACTCGGCCTTGGTCATGTCCTCGGGGTAGTAGCCGGCGCCTTCGGGGTGGGCCTGCGCGCCGAGGAAGGGCTTGAAGGCGTCGAGCCGGTCCCAGGGACCGAAGTTGAGGTCGTAGTACTCGCGGGCGGCCGTGCCTTTCGTGTCCGTCCAGGACTTCGACTGCTCGCGCATCGCCGGGTTTCCGGCCCAGGCCTGGCGCAGGAAGATCTCGTTCATGTGGCCGGCGGCCTGGACGAGCAGCCCGAGAACCTTGCGGTCCTCCTCGGACAGGGCGGAGAGGTCCGCCTCCAGGGGAGTCGGGGAAAACTTCGCGAGCCGCTGCTCGATGTCAGGTGCCATGGTTGTCTCCGAGGATTGCTCCGAGGACGGGGCCGAAGCCTGGGGTTTCGCCGTGTCGTCCGCGGCCGGGGATGACGACGGGCCGTTGCAGCCGGCGCCGAAGGCCGCCGCCACGGCGAGCCCCGCCAGGCAGAGGTGGGTGAATCGCATCGAATCTCCTTTTGCGTGCTGTGCTCATTCCTGCTGCGCGGGGCGGCCGGCCGACTGCACGGCCGCCTCGACGGCGCAGTCCAGGAACTTCTCGCCTTCCAGCAACTCGGTGTGCTGGGGCTCGACCAGGAAGACCAGAGTCATCTCCTCAATGTCCGGGTGCTCCTCCGCCATCCGCTGCCTCAGGGCGGGCTCCACCTCCTGGACGGCGTAGACCCAGGATTCGATCACCACATCCCGCGTCTGGATGTCCGGCTTCGCACCGGGCCGGCCCGGTGCCCAGGTCGGCACCCGCTTCTGGCCGTAGCGCAGGACGGGTGGCGGTCCCAGGAGGATGAGGGCGTGGCCCCGCGCCGTCAGGCTGCCGCGGATGCCGGCCTCCGGGTAGAGGCGGTCGGCGGCCTCGACCCGCTGATAGAAGGTCTTTGCAAAATCGTTTCCGGGCTCTTCGGGCGTCGGGTCGCGCCGCCGCCAGAACGACTCCAGCCAGTCCACCGCCTCGCGGTTGGTCCGCATGCGCTGCACCTGGCGGACCTCGTCGGGGAGCATGAGCCAGCGGGTCGGGCCGTCGGCGAGGCCGGCGGCGGTGGAGGTCCGGCCGGATTGGCAGGCCAGGGCAAACAGGAGAAGCAGCAGGGACAGAGCCGTATCCAGCAGGACGCGCCGCCGCGGTCCCGTCAGGTCTCCCCGCCACTCTCCTCTTGGCTGCGACGTCTGCGGCGTCTGCGCCATTGGCTGGTTCCGGCCCTCCCCTGCGCGCTTCGTTTCCGGGTCAGTTCACGCCGCCGCCCTCGCCGTCGGGCTCGGGGGCCTCTTGGATCGGTCCGTGGGCCTGCTCGTACCTCTCCAGGTTGCCGATCAGGGCGCGGATGATCCGCTTCAGGTGGCCGGGGCTGGTCACGATCCGGGCGGTGACCATGCCCTGCGGCGGGAGCAGGTTGATGAAGTCGAGGACGAACTCCTCGCGAGTATGGACGATCCGCAGAAGGTTCGAATACCGTCCCTTCAGCTCTTCATCGCCAATCTTGATCTCGAGTGCCTTTGGCGGCTCCTCCAACGTCGGCCTCCTTGTCGGTGTGCGGCGATGCTACCCCATCCCGGGCTTCCGGCGCAGACAGAAAACGCGCTAGCTCTGCGGCGGCTCGTCCCGGGTCCAGCGGATCCCGCCGGACAGCTCCCAGCGGTGCTCGGGGAAGTAGACGCCAACCCCGCGCGTGCGGGAGCTGACGGTGAAGGAGAAGACCCGCCGCTGGTAGTCGTAGGGCGCGCCGTCCTTGGAGTGGACCGCGGCGTCCACCAGATAGTCGCCCGGGCCGAGGCGCAGGGACGGGCAGGAGAGCCGCACGGTCGCCTCGCCTTCGAAGGTCTCGGGGATGAAGCCGTCCAGGTCGGTGTTCGTCCCCCAGCACTCGATCCCGCGGGGGGTGGACACCGCCACGCCGAAGACGAAGTCGGTCAGCGGCTGGACGGCGCGGGCGCGGATCTCGAAGACGGCCGGCTCGCCGGACTCCAGGTGGTAGCGCTCGCCGTCCGCGGCCAGGAGGCGCACGCCGAGGATCTCGGCCTCGCGCGATCCCCAGCGCAGCGGCTCGCCGTCCGGGCCGGCCTGCATGTTCCGCTGCCGGCTCTCCTTGGCGGCCTGGTTGGCCTCGCCCTCCTTCTCGGCGACCTCCTGGCGGTAGGCGTCGATCACCCGGCGCGGCGTGCCGACCAGTTTCTGAACGCCGTCTTCGAGCCAGAGCACGCGGTCGCACACGCTCTCCACCAGGTCGAGGGAGTGGCTGACGAGGAGCAGCGTCTTCTCCTGGGCGAGCAGCTCCTCCATCCGGCGGATGCAGCGGTGCGCGAACGCCTCGTCGCCGACCGCCAGCACCTCGTCCACCAGGAGCACGTCCGGATCGGTGTGGATCGCCACGGCGAAGCCGAGCCGGACGTACATGCCGGAGGAGTAGTTCTTGACCGGCTCCTCCATGAAGTCCTCAAGGCCGGAGAACTCGACGATCTCCTCGTAGCGGCGCTCGATCTGCTTGCGCGACAGGCCGAGCACGGCGCCGTTGATGAAGACGTTCTCGCGGCCCGAGATCTCGGGGTGGAAGCCGGCGCCCAGCTCGATCAGCGCCGCGACCCGGCCGTCGACCACGATCCGGCCTGTGCTGGGCTTGAGCATCCCGGCCACGAGCTTGAGCAGCGTCGACTTGCCCGAGCCGTTGCCGCCGATCAGGCCGAAGGCCTCGCCGCGGTCGACCGTGAAGTCGATCCCTTCGAGCGCGGCGATCGCGTCCTCGGGCCGCAGGTTCCGGGTGAGGCTGCCGCCGACCAGGGCGCTCTTGAGGGTGCGCAGCCGGTCGCCCGGCACGGTGCGGCGGTAGAGCTTGGTGAGGCCCTCGACCCGGATCGCCGGGGTGTTTGGCCCGGTCGGCGTGATCGGCGTGATCGGATCGGTCATACCGCCTCCGCCAGGGTCTCGCGCAGCCGCTCGAACAGCCACGATCCGGCCACCCACGCGACGAGGCTCACCAGGGCCATCTGCGTCCAGAGCGTCGACGTGGGCCAACGGCCGTAGAAGAGAACCTCCTGGTACGCCAGGGTGAACGGCGTGAAGGGGTTCACCCGCACCACCCACCAGACCGGCTTGAGATGCCGGATGGAATCCATCGGGTAGAGGATCGGGGTGACGAAGAAGAGCAGCGTGAACAGGTTGGTGAGCAGGTCCCGGACGTCCTTGAAGTGCACGGTCAGGGCCGAGACGCCCAGGGCGAGCCCGGCCACCAGGGGGAAATGCAGCAGGATGACCAGAGGCAGCAGCACCACGGAGGTGCCGCCCGCGCCGTGGTCGGTCATCATCCAGCTCGCCGCCACCGCGGCCAGGACCACCGGCATGGCCAGCAGCAGGTGGACCAGGTTCGAGAGCACCGTGACCATCGGCAGCAGCTCGGCGGGGAAGACCGCCTTGCGGATCAGGCCGCCGTTGGCGATGATCGACATCGAGCCTTCCAGCGTCGAGGTCGAGAGCCAGATCCAGGGAAACAGGCCGCTCACCACGTAGAGCGCATAGGGGTCCGCGCCGGCGACCCGCGGCTGGAAGACGATGCTGAAGACGAAGGTGTAGACGGCCAGCAGCAGCAGGGGGTTGGCGAGCGACCAGAGGAAACCGAGGACGGAGCCCCGGTAGCGGGCTTTGAGCTCGCGGGCGGTCAGCGTGGCCAGGAGGCCGCGGAAGCGAAAGAGCTGGCCGGCGACCCGGAACATGGAATCGGACTTCTACCCCACACCCCCCGGGGTGTCAAGCGCTACACTGCCGGTCGCATGACCGATTGGAGTCCGGTGGACCTGCTGCCAGGCCTGGTTTTCGGGGCGCTCGCGCTCCTGCTGCTGGCCGCGTTGCGCCGCGGGTACGACCCGGTTCCCCTCCGGATCGCCGCCGTCTTCGGGGCGGTCCTGCTGGTCCTGTTCGGGCCTGTGCTCTTCGGCGGCGAGCTGCTCCTTCCTCTGGATGGGGTTCGCGGGCAGGTGCCGTTCCTCCATCTTCCGGAGCCGGCGGCCGGCGAGCCGCACGGCAATCTGATCCAGGGGGATCTGCTTCAGCTCGTCGCGCCGTCGCTCGCCGCGGTCCGGACGGCGTACGGAGAGGGCCGTTGGCCGCTCCTGAATCCGCTCGCCGGTTCGGGCATGCCGCTGCTCGCCGATCCCCAGTCCCAGGCCTTGCAGCCGATGGCGCTCGCGACCCTGCCGCTGCCCTGGTGGCGGGCGGTGGGAGTGATGGCGGCGCTACGGGTGCTGCTCGCGCTGACGTTCACCTTCCTCTGGATGCTCCGGCAGGGGCTCGGCGAGGGTCCGTCGTTGGCGGGAGCGCTGGCGTTCGGGCTCGGCGGCTTTCTGATCCTCTGGGTCGGCTGGCCGATCGCCAATTCGGCGGCGCTGCTGCCGGCGGTGCTGTATGCGGTTTCGCGGTGCCGGCAGTTGGGTGGAAAGAGAGATCGAATTCTCCTGGTGGCTACTACGGCGGCTCTTCTGCTGGGCGGGCACCCGGAGACGATCGCGTTCTCGCTTGCGGTGGTGGTGGCGTTCTGGGTGGTGGCGAGGATGCCCTCACCCCCCGGCCCCCTCTCCCGCCTCCCCTCCCCCCTCGCCGGGAGAGGGGGAGACCTGGCTGCGGTGGTCCTCGCGGCGTTGGTGGCGGCTCCAGCTTTGCTGCCGGCGATCGATTTGATTCCTCGGTCGCTGCGGGCGACCCGGCCGGTGGTGCATCCGGTCGGGGATCTCGCCGAGCACTGGCTGCCGATCGCGGCTCCGAACGCCTACGGGAACAGCCGGTACGTCCACTACTGGGGGCTGGCCAACACGAACGAGGATGCCGGCGGCTTCGTAGGGACGATCACGCTGCTCGGCGCGCTGCTGGCGCTGGGGCCAACCTGGGGGTCAGCCCGGCGGCGGCCCCAGGAGTGGCTCTTCCTGGGGATCGCCTTGCTCTGCCTGGGGCTGCTGTCTCCCTGGGGACCGGGCACCCGGCGGCTGCTTCTTCCTCTGGCTTTCAGCCTGGCCTATCTGGGGGCTTGCACGCTGGACCGGGTCCGGCTCGGCGAGATGCGGCGGATCGCGGTCGCCGTGGCCGCCGTCGCGCTGGGAGTGATCGCCTGGGGATACCTGACTCAGGGCGATCCGTCGGATCCTGAGCGGCTGGCCCCTCTCCGGATCGGCTGGCTCCACTGGCAGGGGCGGTTCCTGGTCCTGGGGACGTTGCTGCTGGTCCTGGGAAAGGGAAGGAAGTGGACGGCGCCGGTTCTGGCCGGGTTGATCGCGGCCGAGCTGCTGCTGGCCCATCTTCCCGCGAATCCGCCGATGGACAAGCGGCTGCTGCTGCCGGTGACCGGGCCGATCCGGTTCCTTCAGGATCACTTGCGCGAGGGGGGACGCATGGCCGCACTCGGACGGAGCTTCCCTCCGAACCTCGCTTCGCTCTATGGACTGGCGGACATCCGAGTCTACAACCCGATGGCGCCTGCCGCCTACCTGCAGCGGCTGGAGCCGGCGATCACCGGCTGGTGGGGCGAGCTTCCGGAGCTGGGCAACCCCGGTCATCCCATCTATGCGGAGCTGGGCGTTCGGTACATCCTGACCGCTCCCGGAGAGACGCTGCCGACACCGTTCCGGCCGGTCTTCGAGGATGCGGACGGCCGGATCTGGGAAGTGCCGGGCGCCACGCCGAACCCACTGGGACCGCCGGCGTCCCGCCGGCCGCACACCCCAATTCCAGGCTTCTTCGCCGGGATGCTCCTCGCGGCAGTGGGACTGGCGATCGGCGCGGCGCTCTTCGTCCGGCCCCCGGCCGCGGCGTCTACAGCCCCAGGCGCTCCGACTCGTTCTGCAGCGCCTGGATGACGTTCGCGACGTGCTCGTCCAGGGAGACGCCCAGCTCCTCGGCGCCCTGGTAGATGTCCTCGCGGTGGCAGCCGCGGGCGAAGGACTTCTCCTTGAAGCGCTTCTTCACGGAGGAGGGGTCCACGTCCTTCACCGCCTTGCTCGGCTTGACCAGCGCGACCGCGGTCACGAAGCCGGAAAGCTCGTCGCAGGCGTAGAGCGCCTTGGCGAGGCGGGTCTCCCGCGCCACCCCGGTGTACGGGGCATGCCCGAGGATCGCCGTCCGCATCACCTCGGGGTAGCCCTGAGCCTCCAGGATCTCCACGCCGCGGTAGGGATGGTTCGCCTCGTCGGGCCAGCGCTCATAGTCGAAGTCGTGCAGAAGGCCGGTGAGCCCCCACAGCTCCTCGTCCTCTCCATAGAGGCGGGCGTAGTGGCGCATCGACGCCTCCACGGCCAGGGCGTGCTTGCGCAGACCCTCTTTTTCGGTGTACTCGCAGAGGAGTTTCCAGGCTTCGTCTCGGCTCGGCAGTCGCTCATTCGTGCTCATGGCAGCGTAAAGTAGCAGAAGTGGGTACAATCGAGGAGTGAGCGAGACCCGGAAGCTGACCGTCCGCTGCCCCGACTGCAACTCGGACCTCGTCATCGACGCTGAAACCGGTCAGATCCTTTCCCATCGGAAGGCCCGCCAGGCGCCGGCCGGCGGCAAGGATCTGGACGCCCTGCTCAAGGGGCTCGACGACGACAAGGCCCGGGCCGAGGACATCTTCCAGCGCGAGGTCGCCGCCATGAAAGACCGCGACCGTCTGCTCGAAGAAAAGTTCCGCGAAGCCCTGCGACGCGCCGAGGAGGACCCCGACCAGGGGCCTCCGCGCCGGCCCTTCGATCTGGACTGACACTTGACGAACGACCGCACTTCCAGCGGGCCCCGCCACGGGCCCGGGAAAGGATCCAAAACCTTGACTCCATGGTGGCTGCGCCCCACAGCAGAGGGCGCCAATGAAGAAAAGGACGACACGAGGGAATGGCCGAACGAAAGGGCCGCCTCGAAGACTCCCGAGGCTCCGGCACCGGAGCCCCAGGCCGCTCCGGCCTTCCAACCCACTCTCCGGGAGGAGATGCGAAACACCCGGGAGACGCGGGAGGCCCGGGAAGCGTACGAAGCGCGGGAGACTCCTCCTCCGCCCCTGGAAATCGAGCCGGAGGCCGAACCGGACTGGCGCACCATGCCCGTTCCGGAGCGCGAGATGACGCCCGCCGCTCCCGCTTCGGCCTATGAGCCGGAGTCGGCCTACCTGGAGCGCTCCGCGGAGCCCGTCCTCGAAGAGCGCGCGACGGACGAGGGCGAGGACGAGGAGGACGACGACGAGGGCGCCGTCGCCGTGGAAGGCGCGGAGCCGGGCGAAACCGGAGAGACCTCGGAGGCCGATGCCCGCGAAGGCCGCCGTCGCCGTCCCCGCCGCAGTCGTGCCCGCCGCAAGCCGGCCACGACGGCATCGTCCCTGTCGCTCGACACGGATGAAGACGAGGAGCCCGTCCAGGACGAGCCCCTCTACGAGGAACCCGCTCCCATCGCACCGGTTCCCGCTCCTCCTGCCCCGGCAATGCGGCGCCCCGCCCAGCCCGCCCCGATGGCGCGCCGCGAGGCCCCGTCCCGGGAGCTTCGGGAGCCCAAGGAACCCAGGGAGCCCCGGGAGATCCCGCGCGAGACCTTCGTGGTCCCGCGCGACATGGAGACCCTCTCGCGGGAGATCGTCATCACCATGCCCGAGCGCCAGCGCGTGGCCGACGAGCGCAAGATCGCCATGTTCTGCGACCTCGAGAACATCGCCCTCGGCGTCCGCGACTCCGAGGTCGGCAAGTTCGACATCGAGCTGATCCTCGAGAGGCTGCTGGAGAAGGGCAAGATCATCGTCAAGAAGGCCTATGCCGACTGGGAGCGCTACAGCGAGTACAAGCGGCCCTTCCACGAGGCGGCCATCGAGCTGATCGACATCCCGCAGAAGTACTACTCGGGCAAGAACAGCGCCGACATCAAGATGGTCGTCGACGCCATGGACCTGTCCTACTCCAAGGAGCACCTAGACACCTTCGTGATCCTCTCCGGGGACAGCGACTTCTCGCCGCTGGTCTCGAAGCTCAAGGAGAACAACAAGTACGTCATCGGCGTCGGCGTGAAGAACTCCTCGTCGGCGCTGCTGATCGACAACTGCGACGAGTTCCTCTACTACGAGGACGTCTGGCGTGACACCCAGAAGGGACCGAAGCTCGACGGCCTCAACAAGAAGACCGCCGAGGCCTTCAGCTTGATGATCGACGCCATCCAGGCCCTGACCCGGGAGAACAAGGACGTTCTCTGGGGCTCGATGATCAAGCAGACCATGCAGCGCAAGAAGCCCTCCTTCAACGAGGGCTACTACGGCTACCCGAGCTTCTCGGAGCTGCTGGAGGACGCGGAGCGGAAGAACATCATCCGCCTCAAGAAGGACCAGCGCTCGGGGACGTACGTGGTGATCGGTTTCGCCAAGGGCAGCGAGCCCCCGGCGGTCGGCGGCAGGCGGTAGGAGGCCCTCACCCCCCGGCCCCCTCTCCCGGTCCGCCCGAGTCCCCCGCCCCGGGAGAGGGGGAGGGAAGCCCTCCGGACCGTTTTTCCCCCTCTCCCCCGGCACGGGGGAGAGGGCCGGGGAGAGGGGGAATGGGATCAACAGGATGGGATCTACCGCTTCGGGCCGAGCCGCAGATCCGGCCCCGGCTGGGGTAGCGGCTCGTTGTCGAAGCGGTAGCCGTCCGGGTCCTCCCTCCAGGCGTGGACGACGCGCAGCAGCGCGTCCGTCGAGTCGAGCGCATACCTCTTCCAGCCGTGCGGGCGCTGGTACCTTCCCTGGGTCGAGTCGTGCTGGTCCAGGAAGTCCCGGTAACCCGCGACGTAGATCTCTTCCACTCCGTCGAGCTTCTCCTGGATCTGGGCCATGGCCGTCCGGAAGCGGGTCCAGCGGTGGCCGTCCCAGTCGAGCGTCTGCAGCGCCTGGCCGGCGGCGCTGCCGCGCGCGGTGAGCGCATCCACGGTCTCCTCCGACATGTTCAGGTTCAGGCCGCCTTCCTCGGGGCTCAGGAACACGTGGACGACGCGGTCCCGATAGCCGGGCAGGCGCATCTGGGTGTTGTCCGTCCAGTTCTGCATGGTCCGCATGATCGAGCCCAGGAAGCTTGCAAGGCTCTCGATCGAGGACCAGGTCGGCAGCATTGCCTGCCGGGAGCGGGTCGGGAACCAGACGTTCCGGCTCTCGTCCAGCACGTCCTGGGGATGGTCCTGATGGAACGGCCTCAGGTTCACGCCGAAGGTCGGACGCTCGGGCAGCAGGCCGTCGAAGAAGTGGACCGGGAAGTTGCTGCCGATGCCGCCGTCCGAGAACCAGCAGCGGCCCAGCAGGGGAGCCCGACCCTCGTCGCGGGCCAGCTGGTTCCGCTTGAGGCTCCAGTCCACGGCGTAGAGCGGCACCGCGCTGATCAGTACCGGGAAGCTCAGGCTCATGCGGGCCGCCACGACCACCGGCAGGTCGGCGGGCGCCGGCATGGGCCGGTAGGGGGTCTCGGCGGTGATCCGCTCGAGGAGCGTGGCGTCCCGGCCGTCCGACTGGAAGGGGTGATCGAGCATCCACTGGACCACCCGCTCGGGGAAGAAGCGCCGCATTTCCACGGGATGGAAGAACAGCTCGCGGCTGGAGGTCGGCAGCCGGACCGGCCAGCCGAGCGTCAGGTTGGTGGTCATGACCTCCAGGTTGACGGCCCGCAGGCGCGGATCGTCCTCCTTGGCCTTCATCTCCTCGGGAGTCCCCTGGCCCCAGAGGTCGCCGAACGTGAGCGGCCCGCCGGTCTTGCCGGCCATCTGGTCCAGGAGGTCGGTCATCCAGGGGGTCAGCACCGCCCGCTCGGTGTCCTCGTAGGCGGGCATGCCGCTGCACATCCCGAAGGCGTTCCCCTGAATCCCCTTGAGAGCCGAGCGGACGAAGGAGATCGACGCCGCGGCGAAGCCCCCGATCAGCATCGAGAGGATCCGTAGGGGCATGGCCCGCGGACGGATGAGCTGGCCGTGCGATGTCCAGTCGGCCAGGAACCAGAAGAACGCGAACCCGGCAAGCAGGCCGAGCAGGAACGCGAAGGGGTGGAAGCGGACCAGCTTTCCCAGCGAGAGCAGCGCCTTCCTGAGCTTTCCGCCCGGCGCGATCCAGGTCAGCAGGATCTGGAACGCGGGGCGCGCGGCCGGAGCGGGTTGAAAGAGCGTGACCAGGTTCTTGCCGAGGAACGCGGGAAGAGCGGCCAGCTTGCGGAAGCCGCCTCCCGGAACGTCCCGGCCGTGCTCGGCCGCGGCGGCCAGGGCCGCGGCGATGGCGCCGGCCGAAGTGCCGCCGATATTGCGGAGCCGGTAGGTCTTCGCCAGCTCGGTGACGGCCAGCGGATAGACCACCCCGCTGGTGATGCCGCCCTTCATGATGACGTCGCACTCGAGGGTTGGATGATCGAGCTCGGATGTCGGAGGCATGCCCCTTCCTCCAGAAAGAAAACGGGCCGCCGGAGAAGGCACAGCTCCGGCAGCCCGAGTTTGTGCGGACGAGGCCTACAGCTCGAGCTTGCGCAAAGAACGGCGGACCAGGACGAAGCAGAGAATGGCGAAGAGGGCCAGAGCGCTCCAGACCGCCGAGCCGCCGAAGATCCCGAGAATGTCCAGATCCTCGCCCACACCGCCGGCAGCCGCCATGGCGCCCTTGGCCCACGCGGCCGAGCCTACGATGGCCACGAGCAGGCCTGCGATCGAGCCGCCGGCCACCAGCCCCGTCGAGAAGAGCATGCCCGACGAAACCTCCGACTCCGAATCCGCGGTGCTCTCGCCCTTGCGCTCCCGGAGCCAGTCCGAAAGCCAGCGCATGGCGCCGCCGACGAAGATCGGGAAGGTGGTGGAGATGGGCAGATAGGCGCCCACCGCCCAGGCCAGACCCGAAACGCCACAGAGCTGAACGACGACGGCCATGGCGGCGCCCACGAAGATGAAGCCCCAGGGGAGATCCTGCGACAGCACACCCTTGATGATGACCGCCATGAGCGTGCCCTGAGGAGCAGCGAGGTTCTCGCTGCCGATCGGCCCCATCTCGGAGTTGTGCAGGGCCAGGATCGTCCAGCCGATGACCGCCACGGAAGCGACCACACCGATGAGAAGGCCGATCTGCTGCCGGATGGGGGTGGCGCCGACCAGGAAGCCGGTCTTGAGATCCTGCGAAGTGGCGCCGGCGTTGGCCGCAGCGATGCAGACGATCGCGCCCACGCAAAGCGCCGCGCCCTGGTAGGCGTCGCCGCCCAGGCCGAGCGACAGGAACAGCAGGGTCGTGCCCAGCAGCGTCGCGATCGTCATGCCCGAGATCGGATTCGACGACGACCCGATCAGGCCGACGATCCGGGAGGAGACCGCCACGAAGAAGAAGCCGAAGACCAGAATGAGCAGACCGGTCAGCAGGCTGGCCGGGAACCCGCCGGTGGGGAGGTTCGGCAGAAAGGCGATGACCAGGACGAGAACCAGTGAGCCGATGGCGACCCAGGAGATCGGCAGATCCCTCTCGGTCCGCTTGGTGACGGTACCCTTGTCCGCTTTGGCGCTTCGCAGGTCGCGCACGGAGTCGCGGATCGACGTGTAGATGACCGGCAGAGTCCGGAGCAGGGTCAGCAGGCCGGCCATGGCCACCGCTCCGGCGCCGATGTAGCGGATGTACGCCCGGTAGTACCAGTCGGCCGGCGAGTGGCCGTCGATCCACCCCTGGGTGAAGCCGAGCTTCTGCAGGTCCGCGTGGACCGTGGCGTCGGGGACGAACATCGAAAGCAGCGGGATCAGCGCAAGCCAGGAGAGGACGGAGCCCGACACCATGATGCCCGCGATGCGCGGCCCGATGATGTAACCGACGCCGAGGTATTCAGGTGTGACCTCGGAGGAGAGAGCCGCGTTCTTGTAGTTGCCGCTCGGCCCGGTCACGAAGGCGAAGGTCTCCTGCCAGAGGTGGAAGATCTTCTGGAGCACCGTGTAGCCCAGAGCCACCCAGAAACCGGCGAACACCGTCTTGGCCATTTCGCCGCCGCGCTCGCCGGCGATGAGCACTTCGGCGCACGCCGTGCCCTCGGGGTATGGAAGCTCGCCGTGCTCCTTGACAATCAGCGCCCGGCGCATCGGCACCATGAGCAGCACGCCCAGGATGCCGCCGACCGCCGCCAGCGTCATGATCTGCAGGTACTTGAAGTATTCGGCGCCTCCTGCGATGAACAGGAAGGCAGGGGTCGTGAAGACCACGCCCGCGGCGATGGACTCGCCGGCCGAGCCGATGGTCTGGACGATGTTGTTCTCCAGGATCGTGGACTTCCCGATCCGCTTGAACACCGCGATGGACAGGACCGCGATAGGAATCGAGGCCGAAACCGTCAACCCCGCGCGCAGGGCAAGGTAGACCGTGACGGCTCCGAAGATGATCCCGAAGATCGCTCCGAGGATGACCGCCTTCGGGGTGAACTCCGCGATGTTCTGGTCCGCCGGTATGTACGGCTTGAACTCGGCGGGGGCTTTCTTTTCCGCGACGACGGGCGCTCCTTGAGCCAAGGGAATCTCCTTTCGCTCCAGCGTTTGGCCCGGGATGCTAGCACAGGAGCGCGACGCTGTATGCTCGTCAGCCTCCCATGCCGTTCCGGGGGAGATCGGAGACCCGGTTGGACCCTCGCCAGACCCCGCCCCGCCCGTTCATCCCCGACGAAGTCCGGCTGCCCGAGCTGACCGCGGTTCCCCTGATCGTGGGGAGCCTGCTCGGCGCGATCTTCGGCGCGTCGTCGCTCTACCTGACGCTCAAGGTGGGGCTGACCGTGAGCGCGTCGATCCCGGTCGCCGTCATCTCGGTCACCCTGTTCCGGCTGCTGCAGAAGGCCGGCGGGCGCGGCGCCTCGATCCTGGAGAACAACATCGTCCAGACCGCGGGTTCGGCGGGCGAGTCGATTGCGTTCGGCGTCGGCGCCACCATGCCGGCGATCCTGATCCTCGGCGCGGATCTCGACTTCACCCGGGTGATGCTGGTCTCGATCCTCGGCGGCCTGCTGGGCATCCTCATGATGATCCCGCTGCGCAAGGCCATGATCGTGGACCAGCACTACGAGCTGAAGTTCCCCGAGGGGACCGCCTGCGCCGAGGTGCTGAAAGCCGGAGCGACGGAGGAGGAGTGGGCGATCGCCAGGGCCGGAGCGGTAGTCCCCATGACGGCTGAGCCGCCATCCACGCCGATGGAGGCCTCTGGCGCCGGCGCGGGAGCCAAGACGATCTTCGCCGGCTTCGCCCTCGGCCTGATCTACAAGACGGCGATGTCCGCGTTCAAGGCGTGGAAGGAAATTCCGGAGCGGGTCTTCGGCGCACCGTTCCGGGGCGGCTCGGTCTCGGCCGAGATCTCGCCGGAGCTGCTCGGCGTCGGCTACATCATCGGTCCGCAGATCGCCTCGATCATGTGCGCGGGCGGCGTCCTGTCCTACCTGGTGCTTATCCCGGCGATCAAGCTGTTCGGAACCGGCATCGTGCCTCCGGGCACCTTCCCGATCTCCGAGATGACCCCGGACGACGTGCGCGACGCCTACGTCCTCTACATCGGTGCCGGCGCCGTGGCTGCGGGCGGGATCATCAGCCTGTTCCGGGCGCTCCCCACGATCTGGCACGGCCTGAAGTCCGGGCTCGGCGACGTCCGCGGCAGCAAGGCTGCCGGCGCGGTCCGGGCGATCCGCCAGCGGACCGAGCAGGATCTTCCGATCAAGGCCGTGGGCATCGGCATCGTCGTGCTGATGGCGCTGATCCTGGCCTTCTACCGGCAGCTCCACATGAACCTGCTGGGAGCCGTGCTGATCGTCGTCTTCGGCTTCCTCTTCGTGGTGGTCTCGTCGCGCCTGACCGGCGAGATCGGCTCGTCGTCGAACCCGATCTCGGGCATGACGGTGGCGACGCTCCTGCTGACCTGCCTGATCTTCCTGGTGCTCGGCTGGACCGGCCCCAGCTACTACGTGACGGCGCTGTCGGTGGGCGCGATCGTCTGCATCGCGGCGTCGAACGGCGGCACCACGTCCCAGGATCTCAAAACCGGCTTCCTGGTCGGAGCCACGCCCAGCGCGCAGCAGATCGCGATCCTTGTCGGCACCCTCACCTCGGCCCTGGTGCTCGGCCCAATCCTCCTGCGCCTCAACGAGGCCTCGACCGTCTATGTGCCGCTGACCGATCCCACTGGCCGGATCTCGGCGCCGGGATATGCGCCGGGGCTGCACGTCGATCCGGCGCAGCTCACGCACGAGGAGGGCCTGAAGGGTCCGCAGGCCGAAGCGGACTCGCGGTCCTACAAGGTCTGGTTCAAAGCGGACGACGCGGGCGGCCCGGCCGGCCGGTATCTGGTCGATGCCCGCGGCGTGCCCGTCTATCGGGTCGATCCCGGGATCAACGGCACCCACCACGAACGGCCGGACGGCAGCCGGGTGCAGAAGTTCGACGCGCCGAAGGCGACGCTGGTCTCCTACATCATCAAGGGCATTCTGAACCGGCAGCTCCCCTGGGGCCTGGTGCTGCTGGGGGTGATGATCGCCGTGGTGCTGGAGATGTCGGGCATCCCGTCTCTGGCATTCGCGGTCGGCGTCTACCTGCCGCTGTCGGCCTCGACTCCCATCCTGGCGGGAGGCCTGGTGCGCTGGCTCGTGGACCGGAACCTGAGAAAGAAGCTCGCCCACCGCAATCTGACCGAAGAGGAGCTGACGGCCGAAGGGGACAAGAGCCCCGGCGTGCTCATGGCCTCCGGATATATCGCGGGAGGCGCCATCGCCGGCATCGGAATCGCTTTCGTGGCCGAGATCCTGGCGGACCTCTCCGACCGGATCACCAGGGCGATGGAGGCCTCGAACCCGTTCTTCGCCGGCCCCTGGGCCGACGCGCTCTCGATGATCCCCTTCGCCGTGCTGCTCGTGGTGCTCTACCTGGCCGGCCGAGAGCTGATCCTCGCCGACCGGCGTTAGCTCCCAGCCACAGCCCCGCGAAACCTTCCTGCCGCGAAACATTCGTGTCTCGCCCTCGTAAGAGGGCTTGACAGCGTTTTAAACGGGCGTATGATTCAAACATTCGTTTGATTCACCGAACCCCAAGAACAAGAAGCGGGACACCACACATGGAACATGACACCCGGGAGAGTCTGCTGGACGCCGCCGAGGCGTTGTTCTCGGAGCACGGCATCGAAGCGGCCTCCCTGAGGCAGATCACTCAGCAGGCAGGAGCCAACCTGGCCGCCGTCAACTATCACTTCGGATCGAAGGACGGACTGGTGCAGGCGGTCTTCGCACGCCGGCTGCGTCCCCTGAACGAGGAGCGCCTTCTGCTCCTGGGCGAGTGCAACCTGGAGGCCGACGACGCCATCGAGCAGGTTCTGAGCTCGTTCCTCCTGCCGATCCTTCGCATGCGGCGGGAGAGGCCGGAGGGAATCCGGGACTTCGGCCGGCTGATGGGCCGGGCCTACTCGGAGCCGAGCGAGAAGGTGCGCGAGATGGTCACCGAAGAGGTCCGGCCGAGCATCGACCACTATCTGGAGGCGTTCCGCATCATCCTCCCCAACCTGGACGAGGCGGAGCGGATCTGGCGCTTCCACTTCGTGGCTGGCGCGATGGCGCACACGATTGCGTGTAATCACATGTTGGAGCGCCTCTCCGGCGGACTGTGCCAGTCCACCAATCCCGAGGAAGCGCTCGGACAGCTTGTGACGTTCCTGGCGGCGGGTCTTCGCGCCCCTTCCAGGACGAGCTCGAACTAGCGAGGAGCCCAAACGTTGAGAACGTTGAGACCGTTGAGACCGTTGAGAATGAGAACCCTTCTTTTGATCTTGACCCTGACGGCGTCCGCGCCGGTGTGGGGACAGACGGCGGAAACGCCCGCGTCCTCCCTTGAAGCGCCGGCCGGGCAGGTGCTGACTCTGAACGAGGCGGTCCGCCGGGCGCTGGAGGCGAACCTGACGCTGCAGCGCACTCGCACCGAGGTCAACGCCGCGGACCTGCAACGGCGGGCGCTGCTGGCCACCGTCTTCCCGAAGGTGAGTCTCCAGGGCTCGACCACTCAGAACAGCGAGGAGGTCAGCTTCGGGGACGGCGAGGACTCGCGCGTCATCCTTCCGGCCAACGACTGGAGCTACCGGCTGAGCGTCACCCAGCCGATCTACGCGGGGAACCGCGAGCGGCGGGCCCTGCAACAGGCCAAGCTGGCCACCCAGTCCGCCCGGCAGGGCGTCGTCCTGACCGAGGAGCAGGTTCTCACCAGCGTGATCGCCGACTACCTGGGGATCCTCGAAGGCGAGGCTCTCCTGGCGGTGGAGCAGCGGAACCTCGACCTGGCCGGCAACCGCCAGAAGCAGGCGCAGGATCTCTACGACGCGGGTGAGACCACCCGGGTCGAGGTGCTGCGCGCCACCTCCGACATCAAGGCGGCCGAGCGGCGCATCGCATCGGCCCGCCAGCTTCGCGACGCCGCGGAGAGCCGCCTGCGGCTCGACCTCGGGGTCGAGGGCGCCGCCGCACCGATCCAGGTGACGGACCCCGGCTCGCTTTTCCCCGCGCTTCCGCCCGAGCCGGCAATCTATACCGAGGCGGAGCGGCTCCGGCCCGAGATCGCCCAGGCGCAGACCGCCATCGAGATCGCCAGGCTGGAAGTCCTGAAGCAGAAGGGCGCCCTGCTGCCGGTGGTCGCGGCCGAGGGCGGCTGGATCAAGCAGCGCTCGACGTTCCCGTCCGATGAGTACGGGTTCTTCACGCTGCGCATGAACGTGCCCATCTATCAGGGCGGCGAGGTGAAAGCGAAGACCGCCTTCGCCCGGGAGCGTCTGCGCCAGGCCGAGATGAGTCTCGAGCAGACGCGCCAGACCGTCCGCGAGCAGGTCCGCACGGCCCTCCTCGACCTCCAGGCGACGGAGGCCAACCTCCGGCTCGCCCGCGAGCAGCTCACCGCGGCCGAAGCCGAATACCAGCAGGCGTCCGAGCTCTACCAGGCCCAGGAGATCACCGCGCTCGAATCGGAGTCCGCCGAGACGTCTCTCGCGGAGGCCCGCCGCGCCGTGGCCACGGGCGAGCTCGACCGCGACGTCGCCGAGCTGCGGGTGTGGTCCGCCGCCGGCCTTTTGAAGCAGACCCTTCTCCCGGAGATTGCCCAATGAAGCGTGCTACGTGGTTTCTGATGCTTTCCCTTTCCATCCTCGGCGCGGGAGCAACGGCCGGTTGCGGCTCCAAGACCGAGGAGAAGTCCGATAAGGCCGCGGAGACGGCTTCCACCCCCGAGCTGCCGGCGGACGTCCAGGACGTGGCGGCCGTCGCCAGGCCCGAGGGGACGGCCGCTCCCGCCGGAACGACCGGCGCGACCGGTGGAACCGTCGCTCAGGACGAGTCGGCTGAAGGCACCGTCAACGCCACCGGCGAGCTCGTCTCCCCGGTGACCTCGGAGGTGGCGGTTCGCACCCCCGGGCGCGTCGGCAAGGTCTACGTGGACGAGGGCGACCGCGTCCGCCGCGGCCAGGCGCTCCTGACCCTGGAGACCCAGTACCTGCTGCTCGACCTCAAGCGCGCCGACGCCGAGGTCGCGCGGGCCAAGGCCATGGCCGGCGACGCCGAGCGCGACTACAAGCGCAAGGAAGACCTGGTCGCCAAGGGCTCGGTGGCGCGCGCGGCGTTCGACCGCTCGCAGTCCAACTACCAGTCGGCCCAGGCCGGCGTCGCTTCCGCGCAGGCCGACCGCGACCTCGCCAAGCAGAAGCTGGACGACGCCGTCCTGGTTTCGCCTTTGACCGGCGTCGTCGCCCAGCGCATGACCTCGGTCGGCGAGCGCCTCGGCGACGCCTCCGTCGCGTTCGTGGTCGTCCAGACCTCGCCGCTCAAGCTGCGGTTCCAGCTCCCCGAGCGCTATCTCGCCCGGGTGCGCCGCGGCCAGGCCGTTCGGGCCACGGTCGATCCCTATCCTGGAGAGACGTTCTCGGGCCGCGTTACCGTGGTCGGCGGCGTCGTCGATTCGACGACCCGGTCGGTGGCGGTGGAGACCGAGTTCCCCAATTCCGACGGCCGTCTCAGCCCGGGCCTCTTCGCTCGCGTCGAGATCGACCTCGGACCGTCGGTGGAGGGCTAGATGAAAAGGCTTGCCGAGATTTGCATCGCACGCCCCGTCTTCGCGACGGTGCTGATCCTCTCGCTCGTGGTGATCGGGCTGTTCGCCTACATGAGCCTGGGCGTCGACCGTTTCCCCAAGGTCGACTTCCCCATGGTCACCGTGTCGACCGTCCTGGTCGGCGCCGGCCCCGAGGAGATGGAGACCGAGGTCACCGACAAGATCGAGGAGGCGGTCAACACGATCAGCGGTATCGACCAACTGATCTCCACCTCCTCCGAAGGCGTGTCGGTGGTCAACGTCATGTTCGATCTGGAGAAGGACGGCGACGTCGCGGCCCAGGAAGTCCGGGACCGCGTCAGCGCCGTCCTTGCCGATCTCCCGAAGGAGGCGGAGCCGCCGGTCATTCAGAAGATCGACGCCGACGCCTCGCCCGTGATCTCGATCGCGCTCTCGGGCGACGCCCCGATCCGCGACATCACCGAGTTCGCAGACAAGACGCTCAAGCGCCAGATCGAATCCACCAACGGCGTCGGCCAGGCCCGCATCATCGGCGGCCAGCCGCGCCAGCTCAACGTGATCGCCGACACCGCCAAGCTCACGGCCCTCGATCTGACCGTGGCCGACCTCGTGCGCGCGCTCCAGGCGCAGAACATCCAGCTCCCCGGCGGCCAGGTCGAGCAGGGCCTCCGGGATCTCACCCTCCGCACCTACGGCCGCGTCGGCTCGCCGGCCGACTTCGGCGAGATCGCCGTCTCCAGCCGGCCCGGTTACACGGTCAAGGTCAAGGACGTCGCCAGGGTCGAGGACGGCACCGCCGAGCCCGAGAGCGTGGCGCGCGTCAACGGCCAGTCGGCCGTGGTACTCCAGATCCGCAAGCAGTCCGGCACCAACACGGTGGCGGTCATCGACCGGGTCAAGGAGCGCCTCGAAACCCTGAAGTCGCAGCTGCCGCAGGGCTGGAAGATGGCCATCGTCCGCGACCAGTCCTCCTACATCGAGGCGTCCGTCCACGCGGTGCAGGAGCACCTCGTGCTCGGCTCGCTGCTCGCCGCGCTGATCGTGCTTCTCTTCCTGAAGAAGCTCCGCCTCACGGTCATCGCCGCGGTGGCCATCCCGACGTCGCTCATCGCGACGTTCGGCGCGATGCAGTACATGGGCTTCACGCTCAACGTCATCACCCTTCTCGCCCTCGCCCTCGTGGTCGGAATCGTGATCGACGACGCCGTGGTGGTGCTCGAAAACATCTTCCGGTTCCTGGAGGAGAAGAAGCTCAGCCCCCGGGAGGCGGCGCTTCAGGGCACGTCGGAGATCGCTCTCGCCGTGCTTGCCACCAGCCTGTCGCTGATCGCGGTGTTCCTCCCCGTGGCCTTCATGGGAGGCATCGTCGGCCGCTTCATGAACTCCTTCGGCGTCACCATGGCCTTCGCCATCGCGGTGTCGCTGCTGGTCAGCTTCACGCTGACGCCGATGATGTCCTCGCGCTGGCTCAAGGCCATCTCCGAGGAGGAGCACAAGAAGAACGAAGCCGACGAAGGCAGCCGCCGCGGCTTCTACGGCGTCGTCGAGCGCGCCTACCTGGGCCTTCTCGACTTCTGCATGGCGCACCGCTGGATCGTCGTGATCATCATGCTCGCGGTGTTCGTCTCCACCGTCCCGCTGTTCACCGCGGTCGACAAGAACTTCCTGCCGTCGGACGACGAATCGCAGTTCGAGGTGCAGGTGCGTGCCCCCGAGGGATCGAGCCTGCAGTCCACGGAGACGATCGCCGATTCGATCGCCTCCCGGATTCAGAAGATCCCCGGTGTGGAGCGGACGCTGATCACGATCGGCGACGATCCGCAGCAGACCAAGAACCTGGCCGTGATCTACGTCGCCCTCACGGACGTGAAGGAGCGCGAGAAGGATCAGTTCGAGATCATGGACCAGATCCGGACCGAGGTTCTGCCGCAGTACCAGGCGCTCAACCTGCGCAACCAGATCGCCCTCGTCTCGGCCTTCGGCGGCGGCAACAACTCCGAGATTCAGTTCTGGATCGGCGGCCCCGATCTCGACCAGCTCTCGAAGTACTCGGCCGTGCTGATGGACAAGATGCAGAAGATGCCGGGCGTGGTGGACGCCGACACCAACCTGATCGTGGGCAAGCCCGAGCTCGGCGTGCACATCGACCGGGCCAAGGCGGCGGACCTGGGCGTCAACGTCCAGGACATCGCCTCCACGCTGAACGTCCTGGTCGGCGGCCAGGAGGTGACCTCCTACATGGAAGGCGGCGAGCAGTACGAGGTCCACGTGCGGGCCGCGGCCGGCGACCGGCGCGATCCCCAGGGAATCGCGCAGGCCGAAGTGCCGTCCATGCGCCTGGGCCGGACCGTGCCTCTCCAGGATCTGGTGACCCTGGAGGCGGGCGAGGGTCCGTCTCTCGTCAACCGCATCGCGCGGCGCCGGCAGGTACTGCTCTTCGCGAACATCCTGCCCGGCAACTCGGCCCAGACGGTCATCGACTCGCTGACGCAGACCGCGAAGGATCTGAACATGCCGGCGTCCTACTCCTACGGCTTCACCGGCCGGTCGCGCGAGCAGGGCAAGGCGGCGCAGAACTTCATGGTCGCCTTCCTCCTCTCCATCATCTTCATGTACCTGGTGCTGGCGGCGCAGTTCGAAAGCTGGCTGCACCCGGTGACCATCCTCCTGGCACTGCCGATGACGGTGCCCTTCGCCCTGTTCTCGATCCTGGTTCTGAACCAATCGTTGAACATCTTCTCGGCGCTGGGCATCCTCGTGCTGTTCGGTATCGTCAAGAAAAACAGCATCCTGCAGATCGACCACACGATCAATCTGCGGGCCAAGGGCCTGCCCCGGGCTGAGGCCATCCGGCTCGCCAACCGCGACCGGCTGCGCCCCATTCTGATGACGACTCTCGCCTTCGTGGCCGGCATGATCCCGCTCGTGGTCTCCTCGGGGAC
Organism: Holophagales bacterium; assembly: GCA_031390755.1. Taxonomy (GTDB): domain Bacteria; phylum Acidobacteriota; class Thermoanaerobaculia; order Multivoradales; family UBA5704; genus DATMER01. The sequence goes on along the minus strand of JANMTS010000130.1, from coordinate 2,429 downwards.
CGGTGCGGCGACGAACCGCGCCATCGCCTCGGTGATCATCGGCGGCCAGACCCTGGCCCTGCTGCTCACCCTGGTCGGAACGCCGGTGGTCTACAGCCTGTTCGACGACATCGTGGAGGCCCGGATCTTCTCCCGGGCGGGCAACTCGGTGGCAAGACTGTTCGGGCGGGGCAAGCAGGAGCCGGTGACGGCCCCCTGAAAATTGATCCTCTCTCCCACCGGGTGGGAGGGGTGTCAGCCGGTTCCAGAGGGTCCGTTCGACCTCTTCTCTATAGCCCCGGGGCGGTTCGCCGTCCCGGGGCGTTTCCTTCATGACACTCGCCGTCCCGCTGACTTGGCGGCCCGGTCTGCGTTATGCTCCGAACATGCCTATCGCCTACAGCGACTTCATCGTCCAAGACCCGCAGATCTGTGGCGGTGAGCCTGTGGTCCGCGCGACCCGAGTCACCGTTCGCACCATCCTCGCCAGCTTGGCCGAAGGCGCAACGGTGGAGGAGATCCTTGCGGACTTTCCGTCGCTCAGCGATGAGAGCGTGAGGGCCGTCATCGCGTTTGCCGCGACTTCGGCCTCGGAAGACCTCCCCATCAGAGCGGTCCCCGTCTTCCATTGAAAATCAAACTCGACGAAAACCTTCCTGAGGCGCTCGCACGCGAGCTGCGCGGGCTGGGCCACGACGTCCATACTGTCCCTGAGGAGGGTCTCCAGGGGTACATGGACGATCGGATCTGGCTGGCTGCTCAGGGAGAGGGGCGGTTCCTGATTACCCAGGATCTGGACTTCTCGGATGTCCGGAAGTTCGCTCCTGGTTCCCATTCCGGGATTCTGCTCGTTCGCTTGCGCGAGCCTGGCCGACTCGCGCTCACCGTTGCGGTCAAGCAACTCTTCGCCACTCAGGACATCAGCGGCTGGCAGGCCTGCTTCCTTGTGCTCACCGAGCGCAAGCTCCGCGTCTTGAGGCCGCCCATCCACTGACCGTCAGCCCCGAATTGACGTTCAGGCGTCGAGCGGAGTGAGATTCGCCACGATCTCGGCCCGCCGCGGCTCCAGGAAGGGCGGCAGCACCAGCGTCTCGCCGAGCGATTCTTCGTTCTCGTCCACCGCGAAGCCCGGGCCGTCCGAGGCGATCTCGAAGAGGATGCCGTTCGGCTCGCGGAAGTAGAGGCTGTGGAACCAGAAGCGGTCGACCTCTCCGCTGTTGGGGATGCCGAGCGTGTTCAGGCGGTCCGCCCAGGCTTCGTAGTCGGCGTCCGGAGTGCGGAACGCAACGTGATGGACGCCTCCCGCGCCGAGATCCGCCTGCCGGAGATCCGGCTGCACCGCCACATGGAGCTCGGCGTGCGCTCCGCCCTTGCCCATCTCATAGACGTGTACGGTGTGGCTCGCCGCCTGTTCCGGATGATGCGGATGGGGATACTCCCGCACGGGCCGCATGTTGACCACCTTTTGAAGGACCGCATCCGTCGCCCGCAGGTTCGGCACGCTCAGAGAGATGGGACCGAGACCGCGGATCTGCCGCTCGGCAGGGACCGGGCTCCGGTCCCACGGATACGCCTCGCCCTCGCCTCCGTCGTCAATTAGAGACAGGCGCTGTCCCTCCGGATCTTCGAAGTCGAGCGTCAGCCGGCCGTCGCGTTCCACGACCGCCCCGGCCGTCACGCCCTTCTCCCGGAGATGCTCGGCCCACCATTCGAGCGTCCCGGTCCCGGCGACGCGAAAGCCCGTCCGAGCAATGGAACGCGTCCCGCGCCGCTCGCCCGGCATCGGCCAGTTGAAGAACGTGATGTCGCTGCCCGGGTTGCCCTTCGCATCCGAGTAGAACAGGTGGTAGGCGCTCACGTCGTCCTGGTTGACCGTGCGCTTCACGAGGCGCATGCCGAGCGTCCCCGTGTAGAAGTGGTAGTTGTCGCGGATCTTCGCCGAGACCGCCGTCAAGTGATGGATGCCTGTCAGGTTCATGCGCGATTCTCCTCCGTCCCAGTCCAACAACGCCCGCGTCGCCGGCCTTCCAGCCCGCCTCCCGGCTGCCGGCGGGAATCGGCCTCGAAGGCGAAGACCTGAGCGTGTCCCGTTTTCCCGATCCGGCGCACCACTACTAGTAGAAGCAAACAAAAGGGCTGCCCAGGAAGCTCGGAGGCTCTCGGAGTATTGGCCGAGAATTTCTAAAGATCTGTAGGTTGCCCTTCTGTAGGAGTGCTCCCGTGTGGGGGCGCGAAATGACCTTTTTTGACGTGGATACGTCGAGTGGAGGCAACGATCGTGAACAGGAAATCCGTCTTCATTGCTGCAACTTTGCTCATCGCCGGACTTGCCGGGAGCGCCGCCGAGGCGAAGCGCTGGGGCTGCTGGATTCAGGCAGACCGCAACGTCCGGATCCGCAACACCGCCAGCAACGCGACCCAGGCCGTCAACGAGTGGAACAGCCGGACCA
>JANMTS010000113.1:0-42702 GCA_031390755.1 Holophagales bacterium | reverse complement strand
GCGGTTGAGAGATTGCAGCACCAGACCCTCCGGACACCAAGCAAGCACCGAGCCGAACAGGCTCTGAGTGCGAATGGAAGCGCGGCAGTCTTCAGCTCGTCTCATGCCCCCTCCCGCAATGAACCAGGAGAGGGCCGCTCCCCGGCCCGCCGGAGACGTGACTCAACGTGGCCGTCTCATGGAAGGGGGCCAGGGGGTGAGGACTCGAAGCCCTACCGCCCCGCCCACCGGTCATACAGCTCGAACAGCGCCTCGCGCACATCGCCCCCGTGCCGGGCGTGCAGCTCGGCCGCGTCCGGAACATCGCCGCCGTCGCTGCCGTCGAGCAGCTCCCCCACGATTCCACCCAGCAGCTCCGGCGTGGTCCGGCACTCGACGAGCGTCGGCAGCAGGCCCGGCTCATGTGTGGTGACGATCAGCCCTGCCGCGCGCCTCGACCGGAATCGCACCAGCCGCCAGGCGAACCAGCCGAGCCGCTCGGCGCCGTCCAGGAGAAGGACATCCGTCGGACCGAGATCCCGGAGCCGCCGTCTCTCCTCCAAGCTCAGCCTGGGGTGCGCCTCGCGCAAGGACAGCCGGAGCGGCTGGAAACCCTGCATCTCCAGTCTCCGGCCCAGATCTCCCAGAAGCGTGGATTTGCCGTGGCCGTGGGGCCCGACGATGGCGCCCCGCCAGTGCAGGGCTTCGAGCCGGCCCATCAGGGCGTCCCAGGTCAGGCCGTCCGGCAGGCGATAGCGGACGGTCAGCAGCCGCTGGACGGCGAAGGGGTTGTCGCGGGGGAGGGACGCCGACACTGCACTAGTATCCCGGCAGGAGGACTCCATGCGCAATCCGACTCTGCTGCTGTTCGTGTCGCTCTCCCTTGCCGTGCCCGCCGTCCCGCTTCGCGCCCAGGCGGCACCGGCGGCACAACCGGTCATCACGTTTGAATCGAGCCTGCCCGCCTTCGACGCCCGGCTCCAGGAGCTCATGAAGGAGCACAAGCTCCCCGGGCTTGCGGCCGGCATCGTCCGGGACCAGAGCCTCGCCTGGTCCAAAGGCTACGGCTTCGCCGACCAGGACCGCGAGATCGCGGTCACACCCGACACGCCGTTCTGGATCGCCTCGGTGACCAAGACCTTCCTCGGTCTGCTGTTCCTCCAGCTGGAGGCCGACGGCAAGGTCAACCTGAACGACCGCATCAACGACGTGCCGGAGTGGGCGGACCTCTGCGGCTGGCTGTCCACCTCGGGCATCGCCTTCGGCAAGGACCTGCGGTGCGACGCGCCGATCACCATCGACAACATCCTCCACCACACGTCCAACAGCGAGCCGGGGACGAGGTTCCTCTACAACCCCATCCTCTACTCCCGGCTCTCGCGCTACATCGAGCACAAGCACGGCCATTCGGTGGACGAGGTCGAGGGCCGGCAGAACACGATGGCGAAGCTCGTCGAGGAGCGCATCCTGACGCCGGCCGGAATGAAGCGCACGATGTCGAGCCAGTGGCAGCGGGAGAAGTGCGACGTGTTCTTCGACATGGCCCAGGGCATGGAGCTGGACGCGGAAGGCTACGTGAAGCCCCACCTGCGGCCCGAGCGCGAGCTGGCCGGCGGCGCCGGCATCGTCTCCACCGTGCAGGATCTGGCCCGTTATGACGTTGCGCTCGACACCGGCGCGCTGGCCTCGGATGCGGTGATGACGAAGCTCTTCACCCCGGCCAAGGCGCCGGACGGCACGGACCTGCCCTACGCCTACGGCTGGTACGTCCAGCGGTACAAGGGGGAGACGCTCTACTGGCACTCGGGGTGGGACGAGGAGGCGGGCTTCTCCGCTCTCGTTCTGAAAGTTCCGGCGCAGCGGCTGACCCTGATCCTGCTCGCCAACGGCCAGGGCCTCTGGTGGGGCAACCCGCTCGACAAGGCCCAGGTCGACGCCTCGCCGTTCGCCCAGGAGTTCCTGGAGCGGTTCGTGTTCGGCGAGGCGCGCCGGACGCGCAAGGACGAGGGCTGAGCCGCCGAGCGATGAATGGGCTCTACACGGCCGCGAGCGGAAACCCCATAGCCGCCGCGGCCGTCACCAGACGATCGTCATAGCTGGCGATCTCGACGGCCTCGCCCTGACGACGGACGAACTCCGCCGAAGCCAAGTGAAGAGCGTCGAGAGTGCGGATGGGCCTGGGAAAAGGATCGAGGGCCCTGGCCATGACGGAGGGAGTCATCTCGACAAGAGAGACGCGCTTGAGAAGCGCGGCAACCGCGTGGGAATGCGATCCGGCCAAGCCGGAAGCATGAATCCGGACCCAGATCTCGTACTGGAGAAGCCGACTGGAGATGAGTTGTCCATCCCACAGCGAGGCGGGTGGACAACGTTTCTCATCAAGAAGATGCGCGAGAGCGACGGAGGTGTCGAGATAGATCAACGACTGTTGCGATCCCGCTGCAGATCTTGCAGAACATCCTGAGAGGGAACCGGGATCCGAGGGGGGGCTCCGACCGTGACGATCGCGGGCTGGACCCAGCCCTTCTCAATGGCATCCGCCAGAGGGGCCTTGTGGACGACTGCCTTTTCGCCTTTTTCTTTCAGAGCCACAGCGCGCATAGAGATAAAATATCTCCCTGAGTCGTCTCTGTCAAGGTCGGCGCGATCCTTCAGGCCGGACCAGCACCTCGAACTCCTCCTCGGAGTCCGGCCAGTTCGCGATCTCCAGCTCCGCCTTGATTGTCCAGACAATCTTGTTGTGCTCGGACCGGAACGACGGCAGCGTGCTCTCCGGCACCGTGAACGAGGTCGAGCCGTTCGCCATCAGGTAGGGGTCCGTCGTGTCCACGAGAGGCATCACGGCGAAGACCTCCTTGTCCGTGCGGGTGCTCGTGCCCTGCCGGTACTGGGCCTCCTCCCGTCCCTCCAGCGTCACCTTGAGCCGGCGGACGCCGCCGGTGCCGCCGGACAGGCGCCACTGGAGGTACACCGTGCCGCCGAGCGGCAGGCTTCCCGGGCTCAGGGTCAGCTTCGGCCGCGGGTTGAACAGCACCAGGAACTGCCGGATGGCGCCGTAGAGGATGAACAGGCCGATCAGCGCGAAGAGCGCCAGGAAGGCGATCAGGCAGCCCTCGGGCCGGTTCTCCTTCTGGAACACGATGAAGAGGATCGCCCCGATGAACCCGTTCCACAGCAGGGCCGCGACCGTCAGGCCCACGAGCTTGCCGAAGGGAGTCGACTGGGGACGCAGCTCGACCGGACCGTCCACACCGGCCTGGGGATCGGACACCCCGAACGGCGAGGCCGGATCGGCCGCCAGATTGGCGGGCTTCTTCTTTCCCATCCCGTTGAGAACCCAGACCAGGCCGAGCAGGCCGGGGCCGGCGAAGAGCAGGCCGAACAGCCCGATGAGGTACATCGGCGAGAACGTCCGCGACAGCACCGCCTCGGTGGGATCGGTCGGATCGACGTAGCAGACCGTCCGGGCGCCCGCGGGATACTGCGCGACGATCTCGGCCTTGCCCTCGTAGCCGCTGGAGTACGCGGTCGAGAAGTCGTAGCGGGTGGACTCCAGCTCGCGCCCTTCGTAGAGGTAATGGTAGGTCACGATCGCCCTGTAGGTCGTGCCGTCGGAGTCGCTGCTCGAATCGACGTGGCTCTCGACGACCGTGGCGGGAACCTCGGGCCAGGTCTTCGCGTCCAGAACCCGCAGGAACGGCTTCACGGTGAGGAACCAGATCATCCCGAGCCCGACCGCCGCGAAGACCAGGAAGAACGGGATCGCGCAGCCCGCAGGCGCGTTCGAGACCCGGCGGCGCGATGTGATCGACCTGCTCGCCGCGGCCTTCATTTGGGCTTGCTCGTGGGCTTACTCGGTGGGGGGGCCAGCCGGGGATCGGGGCGGAGCTCGTCGCCGGTCGGCGAGACGGTGATCTCGATGCGGCCGGCCGCCTCGCCGGGCTGCGCCACGACCTCGATGCCCCAGACCAGCGAGATCAGCTTGCCCGAGAAGCTGAACGGTCCCGCGGGCAGATGGAACCGGAACTGCCGCCGGTCCGACGGCGCGGGGCTCGCGTAGGGGAGCGTCTCGACGATGCTCACGTCCTCGTCACCCTTGCCGCGGGTGTACCAGAACAGCCGGGCCTCGACCTCGGTCGGTCCAGGCTCGAGCTGCCAGAAAACCGTCCCCTCCACCACGTCCCCGGGGCGGAAGGCGGTGTACCCGTCACGGATGTCGATCTGGATCAGGCTCATGCGTAGCAATAGATACTACCGGGGCTAGAATCTCCGCGCCAACCCTTTCCTCCAACCTTCTGTCGAGGAGCCGCCGCCATGATCCGTTTCTGCCTCCTGCTCTCCCTGGTTGCCCTGGCTCTGATCGCCGGGCCGGTCCGCCTGTCCACCGCCGACGCCGCCGACGCCGCCGACGCCGCCGAAACTTACGACGTGATCCTCCGCGGCGGCACGATCTACGACGGCAGCGGCGGCCAGCCCTGGATCGGCGACGTCGCCCTGAAAGGCGACCGGATCGCCCGCATCGCCAAGGGCAGCCTCGCCGATGCGAAGGGCAAGGTGGAGGTCGACGCGAAGGGGCTCGCCGTGGCTCCCGGCTTCATCAACATGCTGAGCTGGGCGACCGACTCGCTGATCCACGACGGCCGCGGCCAGAGCGACATCCGTCAGGGGGTGACGCTGGAGGTCATGGGCGAGGGCTGGTCCATGGGACCGCTCAACGCCGCCATGAAGAAGGATTCGGCCGAGGAGCAGGGCGACATCAAGTACCCTATCACCTGGACCACCCTGGGCCAGTATCTGGAGATGCTGGAGAAGAAAGGCATCGCCCCGAACGTGGCTTCCTTTATCGGCGCGACGACGGTGCGGGTCCACGAGGTCGGCTACGAGAACCGGCCGCCGACGCCCGAGGAGCTGCAGCGCATGCGCGCCCTGGTCCGCACCGCCATGCAGGAAGGGGCGCTCGGCGTGGGCTCGTCGCTCATCTACGCCCCGGCCTTCTACGCCGGCACGGACGAGCTGGTGGCGCTGTGCGAGGAGGCGGCGCCGTACGGCGGCATGTACATCTCCCACATGCGCAGCGAGGGCAACCGCCTGGTCGAAGCCGTGGACGAGCTGATCGGCATCGCCCGCCGCGCGAAGGTGCCGGCCGAGATCTACCACCTGAAGGCCGCGGGCCGGCCCAACTGGGGCAAGCTCGACGCGGTGCTGGAGCGGATCGACAAGGCGCGCGCCGAGGGGCTGCGGATCACCGCCGACATGTACACCTACCCGGCCGGCGCCACGGGCCTCGACGCGGCCATGCCGCCGTGGGTGCAGGAGGGCGGTCTCAAGCCCTGGAAGGAGCGGATGAAGGACCCGGCCATCCGCGCCCGGGTGCAGAAGGAGATGACCACTCCGACCGACGAGTGGGAGAACCTGCTGCTCTTCGCCGGCCCCGAGGGCACCATCCTCTCCGGGTTCAAGAGCGAGGCGCTCAAGCCGCTCACCGGCAAGTCGCTGGCCGAGGTCGCGAAGATGCGCGGCAAGTCGCCCGAGGAGACCGCGATGGACCTGGTGATCGAAGACGACAGCCGGGTGGGGACGATCTACTTCCTGATGTCCGAGGACAACATCAAGCGCCAGCTCCGGCTCCCCTACCTGAGCTTCGGCTCGGACGCCGACGCGCAGGCGCCGGAGGGTCCGTTCCTCAAGTCGAACCCCCATCCCCGCGCCTACGGCAACTTCGCCCGCGTGCTCGGCAAGTACGTCCGGGACGAGAAGGTCCTGCCCCTGGAGGACGCCGTCCGCAAGCTCACCTCCCTGCCGGCGGAGAACCTGAAGATCCGGGAGCGCGGCCGGCTCCAGGAGGGCTTCTTCGCGGACGTGGTGCTCTTCGACCCGGCGACGATCGCGGACCACGCCACCTTCGAGAAGCCGCACCAGTACGCCACCGGCGTGAAGCACGTGTTCGTGAACGGAACGCAGGTGCTCAAGGACGGCGAGCACACCGGCGCGACGCCCGGCCGCGTGGTGCGCGGACCGGGCTGGACCGGCTGGAACCCCGCTAAGGCGGACTGACCGGGTACACACCGGATAGAATACCGGGCCGATACGACAGCAACTTCCGGAGGGTTCCGAATGCGCCTCTATGCCTTTGAAGGATTTCGATACACGCCCAAGGCGGGCGACGCCGGCGAGCTGGCGGCTCCGCCTTACGACCAGATCAACGAGACGGCCCGCGACCGCTTCCACAGCCAGGCGCCGCACCAGTTCGTCCACCTCACCCGGCCGCTCGCGCCCGAGGGGGGCGACCCGTACCGCTTCGCCGCGGCGCTCCACCACCGCTGGATCGAGGAGGGGATCATCGCCCGCGAGGACAAGCCGGCGCTCTACCCCTACGTGATCGAGCTGGCCGAGGGCGGCCGGCGACTCGGCGTGCTCGGCCTCGTGGGTCAGGAGGACGCGAAGGTCATCCGCCCCCACGAACAGACGCTGGACAAGCCGCTCGCCGACCGGCTCGCCCTGCTCTCCGCCATGCACGTGGATCTCGAGCCCGTCTTCCTGCTGTCCGAGGACGACGGCAAGCTCGACGCGCTCGTCGCGCAGGACGTCGACGGAGCCACGCCGCTCGTCCGCCACCGCGACGCGGACGGCCATTTCCATGTGATCTACAAGGTGGACGATCCGGAGCGCATCAAGCTCTATCAGGAGGCCGTGGCCGGCCCGGCCGCCATCGCCGACGGGCACCACCGCTACAAGGTCTCGCAACGCTTCGCGAACGAGCGCGGCATCCGCCCCGGCACCGCGGCCACGGCCAAGCTGGCGGTGGTGACCAGCATCGCGGCGCCGGCGTTGACGATCGAGCCGATCCACCGTGCGCTGCGCGAGGACATCGACCGCGAGGCCCTCGCCCGCGTGGCGACCCTCGCCGCGACTCTGGACGGTGGAGATCTCGGAGGAGGCGGTACGGCCTTCGCCAAGGCCGTGGCCGAAGCCGGGCAGCCGGCCATCGGCGTCTGGCAGGCGGGCACGAAGCCCGAGATCTGGCACATCGACTCGCCGAAGCTGGCCGTCGAGCTGCTCCACGACACCTTCCTCGCCGCCCTCGGCTACGCGCCCGAGACGGCCACGGACGGCACGATCGTCTACCGGTCCGACCCGAACGAGCTCTGGCAGCAGGTGGGGAGCGGCGAGCTGAAGACCGGCATCTGGCTGCCGCCGATGCTGCCGCAGGCGTTCGCCGCGGCCATCGCCGACGGCCAGATGCTGCCGCCGAAGTCGACCCGTTTCATGCCCAAGGTCATGTCCGGCCTCGCCTGGGCCGACCACGACTCGAAGCTGCTGTAATCGAGAGGATCTGCCGCCGGCCCGGACGGGTCGGCGGCCATCTTCCAGACGTTTCCGAGATTCTCAGGACGGGATCAGGACGGCTCGGCGGGCATGGGCGCGATGGGAGACGAGGGCGGGCCGGAGGCCGCGCCTTCGAAATCCGCCCGGCGCTGCTCCTGGACCTCGCGCATCTCGCTCACGACCTCCTGGCCGCTATAGAACAGCGCCGAGAGCGGATCCTGCGGATCGCCGAGCGCCTCGCGGTCCGTCTCCACCGTGAACAGCCCCTTCGGAGTGAGCGCGTAGAACCGGACCTTGCCGGGTCCGGGGACCGGCTGTCCCATGGCGCGGGCCATCCCCGAAAGCACGCCCTCCCCCATCGCCGTGAACTCCTTGGCGGCCTTGCGGACGCTCTCGTGCGCGCCGCCGCCCTTCATCCCGCCGCCCGTCTGGTAGAACACGCTCGCGTCGCCGTTGGCGAAGCAGGCGAGCGTCACCGCCGACTTGGGCATTCCCATCTCCATGACCAGCCCATAGGGCTCCGTGGCGCGGATCTCGGCCGGAGTCCCCGCCAGGCCGAGGCTCTCCCGCGCCGTCGACAGAATCTTCTTGCGCAGGTTCATGTACACGACCTCGGGAGGCTCCTGGACCTTCACGACCCTTTCGACAGCGGGACGCGAGGGCGCTCCCTTCGGGCCTGCGGCCTGCTTCTTCTTGTGCTGCATGTACCAGAAGATGACGATGAGGATGACGGTCGCAGTGAAAATATAAGGATTGACGCTCATGATCTTCTCCGGGCTCCTGCACACGAACGCCCCGGCCGGCCGTCAACGGACACGCCGAGGGACTTTTTTGAATTCGCTCCGCTGCCGGGATGTTAGCGGAGATGGGCCGGCGGTGCCAGCGGCGGCCCCCTTCCGCTTTCCTTCCCGGCCCCGCTACCGGCCCCGCGCCATCCGGCGGACGTGGCGGACGACGAGGTACTGGCCCATGCCCGCGGCGAAGACGAAGTTCCCGGCCATGCCGCGGAAGACGTCGGGCAGCGGGAACGCCGACGGTCCGAGAGCCGGCCCGTAGGCTTGCGCGGCGTCGTAAATCAGCCAGCAGACCTGGCTGGCGGTGATGAGCGCCCACGGCCAGACGAAGAGGCCGCCCCGCAGGGCCACCGCCGTCAGCAGGAGCTGGGTGATCAGGCTCAGCGTGAGGATGTCCACCAGCGCGGAGACCAGGAGAACCAGCGCCCCCCAGTCCCCCGCCGCGAACGCCTGCGCGTGCTGCAGCGCGGCCGGACCGACCACCAGGATGGCGATGGCGGCGGTGAGGACCGCGAACGCGGTGACACCGGAGCGGCCGCCCGGCAGCTCGATCGAAGCCTTCCGCCACGACCGGGACAGCTCCACGATGCCGAACAGCAGCGCCAGGTTCGCGATCACCCCGAGAGCCGCCAGGGTCGGCAGGGCCATGGGGCTGGTGGAGCCCGGTCCGAACGCGGGGATCAGCAGCCGCAGGAGGTCGCGGGAGAGGATCACGAGCGTGCCGCCGCCCAGCCAGAGCCAGGCCCGCCGCAGGTGGTCTCCGGATTCGAAGACCGAAACGGCCGCATAGCAGCCCGCGAACGCGAGGATCCGGGTCAGGACGCGCTGCCACGCAACGAAGGGCGCCATGCCCTCATCGCCCGTCAAGGTACCGGCGACGACCGCGAACGCGAGCGCGTAGACAATGGGGAAAGAAGCGAACCAGCGAACGCGCATCATCCTACCTCACGCCCGATCTGGACCAGCAGGTCGTCCGCCGTGCTGCGCCCCATCAGGGTCTGGAGAAAGGGGCGCAAGCCTTCGAGAAGCCGGTCGACATGGGCCTCCGTGAGCTCCTCCGTCGAAATCCCCAGGCTGCGCCGCGCAACCGAACGGATCCACATCTGGGCGTTGAAGGCCCCGATGTAGGGTGAAAGGCGGCTGGCAACCTGTTCGGAAACGGACGAGGAAACGCTCGTCACAACCATGCTCCTCCGCAAGCTGGAAGGCTCGACGGCCGATCTATTGATGTGCCGATAGTATACCCGAAGAGCTGGTACGATCCCCGTCATGCCGACCCGGTATCTCGACGACGACACGCCGGTCGTCCAGTTCGACCCTCAGCTCGAAATCTCGCCGTTCGTGCTCTTCCGCCGCCTGAGCGAGAATCAGGCTCCGCTTCTCCTCGATGTCCGCGATGTTCGCGCCGAGCCCGCGCGGTTGACCCTCGACGGCGCCGTCCCCTATCCCGGCCCCGAGTGGACGCCTCCGGCGGATCAGGACGTGGTGCTCTTCGACGACGACGGCGGCACGGCGCTCGACGGCGCCCGCCACATGCAGGCGGCGGGCTGGCCGCGGGTGCGCGCGCTCTTCGGGGGGCTGGAGCTGTACGAGTTTTCCCTCGATCCCGAGGTGCTGGGCCAGGAGACGTTTCTGATCCGCCGTCCGGTGGATTAGCTCTTCTTCACCAGCTCTTCTTCAGGGAGCTCCGCGGCGCGCATCCGCTCCTCGAGCCGATCCCCCATCTCGACCGTGCGGCGGTGGGCGGCGTCGATGGCATCGGTCAGGATGGCCGCGAACCGGCCGTGCTGGAGCACGTGCATGGCGCGCGAGGTCGTCCCTCCGGGGGAAGTCACGCTGTCGATGAGCTCGGCCGGGTGACGGTCCGAGCCCAGGATCATCTCGGCCGTCCCGAGGATCGTCTCCAGGACGGTCTGGCGCGCCAGCGGCCGGGGCTCGCCGATGAAGTTGGCGGCGTCCTCCAGCGATTTCACGAAGTGGGCGATGATGGCCGGGCCGGTGCCGTTGACGGCGGTCGCCCGGTCCACGTCCGCCTCGTCGGTCACGTAGATCTCCTTGCCCATGGTGCGCAGGATGCCGCGCACCTCCTCCAGCGCATCGGCCCGGACCTCGGGCGTCGCGGTCCAGACGGTCATGCCCCGGCGGATGCGGCAAGGAAGGTTCGGCATGCAGCGGACGATGGCCGGATGCCCCAGCGACGAGCCGATCACCTTCATCCGGGCGCCGGCGATGATCGACACCACCAGATGCCCCTCCCGGATGCCCGGGCGGATCTCCGGCAGCGCCTTGGGAAGGGTCTGCGGCTTCACGGAGAGGACCACGATGTCCGCGCTGGCCACGGCCTCCAGGTTGTCCGTGGTGGCATGGATGCCATAGATCCGGTGAAGCTCGGCGGCCCGGTCCTCGCGCGGACCCGACGCCCAGATGTCCTCCGGCCGCGTGCTTCCCTGGCTCAGGAGGCCGCTGATCATGACCTCCGCCATCACACCCGATCCGACAAACGCGATTCTCATTCCGTCACCCCGCATCCCAGCTCGTCCACGTTCGACCAGAGACCGCGTCCGTCGCGATCCCGGACCTTGAAGGAGACACGCTGCCCCGGCACGCAGCTCACGGTCTTGCGGAACGGCCCCACGCCCGCCGTCTCGTCCGCCTGCCAGGCGTCGCCGTTCACACCCCAGTGCGGCAGGTAGCTGAGCTTGCCGCGCCGGGCCGAGGCCGTGCAGATTCCTGTGCAGCGGGGCTCCGCGCCGCCTTCGCACTCCCACTGGCAATCGACGATCTCGGCGATCGGCGCGCAGGAGACCTCAAACTGCTGGCGGACGTAGGTGGAGCTGGAAAGGCAGTGGATCTGGCGCACGCCGTCCTGGACATAGGGGACGGCGGTGACCCGGAGGGTGTGCTTGCCGCAGCCGTAGCCTTCGAGGCTCTGCGTCATCGCCCAGGAGCCCTCGGGTCCGGACTGCCCTTCGGATTGCAGCCGGTCGCTGTCGAACCGGTATTCCAGCACCACGCCGGCCGCGCTGCCTCCGGACTGCCAGGAGCCGCGGGCGTCCACCCGGCTCTCGTGGATCTTCAATTCGGCGATCGTCGCGGCAGCGGTGGCGGTCGGACAGAGGTCGGCGGCGATGGCAGGCATTCCGGCCAGGAGAAACGCAATCCATACGACTGTCGAGCGCATCACAGGTCTTCCTTGAGACTCAGAGGGTCACGATCCGGGGAGTCTCCCGGATCATCCGGGAGAAGCTCTGCCAGCCCAGGAGGGCATCCACCGAGGCCTGGACCCGGGCCACGTCGAGACCGAGCAGACGCGCGGTGGCGCTGCAGGCATAGAGGCGGATGAGGCCATCCTCCCGCCCGGGCAGCAGCATCTGGGAGAGCGGCGGCATGTCGAGCGCCTCCAGCCGTTCCACGGAGAGCGGGGCTTGAGGGTTCAGCTCGTCCCATTCCCCGTTCGCCCAGGCCGCCAGCGCGCCGAAGAACAGCGCCACGTCCACCCGCTCCCCCGCCGCCGCGGCGCTCGCCGCGAGCGAGGAGATCTGGAACCGCATGTCCCACGTACCCCCATGGGCGAGGATCAAGAGATCGGCCACGCGCACATCCTACTAAAACAAGGCGGCCGGCGTTGCCGCCGGCCGCCTTGCCTTCCCGCGAAAGGTCCGTTTCAGCTCACCGACGCCATGTCCGGCACCACCCAGGTGTCGCCGGACTTGAGGAGATCCTCGAGCTTGCCGACTCCCAGGCGGTCGGTCTCCTGCCGCATCTGCTCCGAGACCCGCTCCTCGTAGCTCGGAACGTCGACGCTGCGGAAGACGCCCAGGGCGGTCGGGAAGTGCGGGGGGAGGAGCTGGGCCGCGAGGAACGCGGTCGCCGGGTTGTCCACGCTCTCGTTCCAGACCAGGCAGTCGTCGGCGCTTAAACCGTTACCGAGCTCGATGACCTCCATCTCGGTGCCGCGCATGCGGATGCCCTTGTCCTTGTTCTTGCCGTAGACCAGGGGCTTGCCGTGCTCCAGGTAGAGCACCTGCTCGTCCTTGGACTCCTTGTCGGTCATGTAGGTGAACGCCTTGTCGTTGAAGATGTTGCAGTTCTGATAGATCTCGACGTAGGCGGTGCCCTTGTGCTGGGCCGCGCGGTGCAGGGTCTCGCGCAGGTGGGACTGGAAGATGTCCACGCTGCGGGCCACGAAGGTGGCGCCGGCTCCGAGGGCCAGGGAGAGAGGGTTGAACGGGTAGTCGACCGAGCCGACCGGGGTCGACTTGGTCTTCTTGCCCAGCTCGCTCGTCGGCGAGTACTGGCCCTTGGTGAGGCCGTAGATCCGGTTGTTGAACATCAGGATCTTCACGCCGACGTTGCGGCGCAGGGTGTGGATGAGGTGGTTGCCGCCGATCGACATCGCGTCCCCGTCACCCGTGGCGATCCAGACCTCCAGCTCCGGCCGGGCCATCTTGAGGCCCGTGGCCACCGCCGGCGCCCGGCCGTGGATCGAGTGGAAGCCGAAGGTGTTCATGTAGTACGGGAAGCGGCTGGAGCAGCCGATCCCCGACACCACCACGAAGTTCTCCTTCGGAATCCCCAGCTCGGGGAAGACCGACTGCACGGCCGACAGGATGGCGTAGTCGCCGCAGCCGGGGCACCAGCGGACCTCCTGGTCGCTCTGGAAGTCCTTCTTCGTCAGGGTCGGCGTCTCAATGGACATGGGCGTTCAGCTCCAGAATCTCGTGAATCTTGTCGAGGATTTCCTGACGGTGGAAGGGCTGCCCCTGGACCTTGGAGTACGTGATGATGTCCTTCAGGTAGCGGGCCCGCAGCAGCAGCGCAAGCTGGCCGAGGTTCATCTCCGGCACCAGAACCCGGTCGAAGCGCGACAGCACGTCGCCGAGGTTGGCCGGGAAGGGATTCAGATGGCGCAGATGCGCGCGGCTGACCTTGAGGCCGTCCTTGCGTGCGACGTTGACCGCGCCGGTGATGGCGCCGGAGGTCGAGCCCCAGCCCAGGACGAGCAGCTCGCCGCTCTCCTCGCCGACCACCTCGATCGCCGGGATGTCGTCGGCGATGCGCGCCACCTTCTCCGCCCGGATGTGGACCATCCGCTCGTGGTTCTTCGCGTCGTAGGAGACGTTGCCCGTGCCTTCTTCCTTCTCGATGCCGCCGATGCGGTGCTCCAGCCCCGGGGTTCCCGGAATGGCCCAGGGCCGCGCCAGGGTCTCGGGGTTGCGCTCGTAGGCCTTGAAGCCCGCGGGGTCGGTGCGGAACTCCATGCGCAGGTCGGGGAGGTTCTCGACCTCCGGCAGCTTCCACGGCTCGGAGCCGTTCGCGATGTAGCCGTCCGAGAGGATGGCCACCGGCGTCATGTACTTGATGGCGATCCGCACGGCTTCAATGGCGATGTCGAAGCAGTCCTTGGGAGACGAAGGCGCCACGATCGGGATGGGCGATTCGCTGTTGCGGCCGAACATGACCTGCAGCAGGTCGGCCTGCTCCGTCTTGGTCGGCAGGCCGGTGGACGGACCGCCGCGCTGAATGTCGCAGACGATCAGCGGCAGCTCGGTCATCACCGCGAGGTTCATGGCTTCGGACTTGAGCGCGATGCCCGGTCCGGACGAGGCGGTCACGCCCAGCGCGCCGCCGAACGAGGCGCCGATCGCCGCGCAGACGGCCGCGATCTCATCCTCCGCCTGGAAGGTCACAACGCCGAAGTTCTTGAACTTCGCCAGATCGTGGAGCACGTCCGAGGCCGGAGTGATCGGGTAGGCGCCGAGGTAGAGCGGCAGACCGCAGCGGCGGCTCGCCGCGACGAGGCCGAGCGCCAGCGAGGTGTTGCCCGTGATGTTCCGATACAGGCCGGGCTCCAGCGCGGCAGCCGGCACCTCGTAGCGGGTATGGAAGGCCTCGGTGATGTCGCAGTAGTTCCAGCCCGCCTTGAGCACCTTGACGTTCGCCTCGGCGATGCTCGGCTTGCGCGCAAACTGCTTCTGGAGCGACGCGATGGTGTTGTCGAGCGGCCGGCTGAACAGCCAGTAGCACATGCCCAGGGCGAACATGTTCTTGCAGCGGTCCATCGACTTGTTGTCGAGGCCGCTGCCTTCCAGCGTGCGGCGGTTCATCGTGTTCAGGGGGACCTGGAACACGCGGAAGCCCGTGAGAATGCCGTCCTCCAGCGGGTTGGACGTGTAGCCGGCGCGGGTGAGGGCGCGCTCGTTGAACTCGTCGATGTTGAGGATGATGACGCCGTTCGGCTTGAGCTCCTTGAGCTCCTTGCGCAGCGCCGCCGGATTCATCGCCACCAGAACGTCCGGCGCGTCGCCCGGGGTGTGGATGTCGTAGTCCGCGATGCGGACCTGGAACGCCGAGACGCCGGGGAGGGTGCCGGCGGGCGCGCGGATCTCGGCTGGGAAGTCGGGCAAGGTGGAAAGGTCGTTTCCGACCAGGGCCGACGTGGTGGTGAACTGTGTTCCCGTCATCTGCATGCCGTCGCCGGAGTCCCCGGCGAAGCGGATCACCACTTCGTCGAGCTTTTCGAGGGCGACAGGACGTCTCTCTTTTTCTGCGACCGTCGTGCTCATGATCCTCTCTTCTGGGGGGTGAAGATGGGAAGGCCAACCCTTTGTCAAGGGAAACAGGGAAATCCCGGTAGCTATTGCCAGGATCGCGAAGACATTTTACCAGACTCGGGCGCAGGCGCCCCGTCTCACCCGAGGAAGGAGCCCCGGGCCTCCTTCCGCAGCAGCTCCTGCGCCTCCGTGTCCGACAGACCCGCGAGCTCGGACAGCAGATCTCCCTCCGACGAGGCAAGGACCGTGCGGGCCACGAGGTCCGCGAAGTCGCCCAGGGCCGGCGACTGGAACAGCGTGCGCAGCGGCAGCTCCACGCCGAGGTCGAACTGGAGCCGGTTGAGCAGCCGGGTGGCCAACAGGGAGTGGCCGCCCAGGCTCCAGAACGTGTCCCGGAGGCCGGCTCTCTCCACTCCGAGGATCTCGCACCACAGCGACGCCATCTCCTCTTCGAGAGGTGTCACCGGCGGCATGTAGGCCGTCTCCCGCGACGAATCGGACAGGCGGATGGCAGACAGCGCGAGGCGGTCCAGCTTGCCGTTGGGCGTCAGGGGGAGCGCAGGCAGGAACACCCACTCCGACGGCACCATGAAGCCGGGCAGCCGGGACTCCAGGAAGGCTCGAAGCTCCTCGGACGCCGCCTCGGCGGCGAGCACGACGAACGCCGCCAGGCGCGGGCCTCCCTGGCGTTCCAGCGGCAGCACGGCGGCCTGACGGACCGAAGGATGCGCGGCGAGGGCGGTCTCGATCTCTCCCAGCTCGATCCGGTGGCCCCGGATCTTCACCTGATGATCGAGCCGTCCGAGGTGCTCCAGCTCCCCGGCCGGATTCCACCTCGCGAGGTCCCCTGTCCGATAGAGACGGGACCCCGGCTCGCCGAACGGATCGGGCACGAAGCGCTCGGCCGTGAGGTCCGGACGGCCGTGATAGCCCCGCGACACCCCCGGGCCTCCGATCGCCAGCTCTCCCGGAACCCCGAGCGGACCGACGTGGCCCCACCGGTCGAGCAGGTAGATCCGGGCGTTGGCGATCGGGCGGCCGATCGGCACCACCGGCCTCCCGGCTTCGACCTCGTGCGTGGCCGACCAGACCGTCGTCTCGGTGGGGCCGTAGAAGTTCAACAGTCTTCCGTCATCGAGGCCTCCGGCGAGCGCGTCGGCCAGGGCCGGCGGCAGGGTTTCGCCCCCGAGCATGAGGCGCCGAAGGGGCCGCAGAGCTTCCCGGGCTCGCGGGTCCGCGGCCAGCTCGCCGGCCAGGGACGGCGTGCATTGCAGATGAGTGGCGCCGCTCGCGGCGATCTGCGGGGCGAGCGGGCGGTCCGGCTCGCCGATCACCACCCGGAAGCCGCGGGCGAGCGTCCACAGCAGCTCCAGCACGGAGATGTCGAAGGACAGGCTGGTCACGGCGAGCCAGATGCCGGGCTCGGTGCCGAGCACCCTGTCCATCCCCGTGAAGAAGCTCACGGCGTTGCGGTGCGTCACCTGGACACCCTTCGGCCGGCCGGTCGAGCCCGAGGTATAGAGGATGTAGGCGCAGTCGGCTCCCGTTCCCTCGTCGACGGTTGACGCGGAGGGCTCCGGAGCGTCTGCCAGATCCGCACGATCCACCAGATCCCGGGCGGTGAGGACCACCGAGGCGCCTGAATCCGACACCATGAGGTCGCGGCGCTCCGCGGGATAGGCCGGATCGAGCGGCAGGTACGCCCCGCCGGCCTTCAGGACGGCAAGCACGGCCACCACCATCGCCGCCGACCGCTCCAGGGGGACGCCGACGACGGACTCTCTCCCCACTCCCAGCGCCCGCAACCGCACGGCGAGTCGATTCGAACGGGCTTCCAGCTCGGAGTACGTCCACGCCTCCCCGCGCCAGACCAGGGCAACGGCGTCCGGCGTCCGGGCCGCCTGCGCCGCGATCTGGCCATGGACGGTGGACTCCGGGAGCGGCGCGGCGGTCCGGTTCCAATCCCGGATCAGCTGCCGGCTTTCCGCATCCGTCAACAGGGGCAGATCCGAAAGACGCCGCTCAGGATCGCCGGCGATCCCGGCGAGGAGAGTGCGCAGCCGGCCCGCCAGGCGCTCGGCGGTCGACCGGTCGAACAGGTCCGTGGAGTGCTCCAGGCGCAACCGCAGGCGTCCGGCCAGGCGAGAAACCGAGAGCGTCAGGTCAAACTTGGCCGTGCCGGTTCCGGCGTCGAGCGGCTCGACCGCCAGCCCCGGCAGCCGGAGCGATTCGCCCTCCCCTTCCCGGTAGCTGAAGAGCACGTCGAACAGCGGGTTGCGCCCGAGATCGCGCTCCGGCTTCAGCTGCTCGACCAGCCGCTCGAACGGCAGATCCTGGTGGGCGAGGCCGTCGAGAACCACCGTCCGGACGCGGTCCAGGGCCTCGGGAAAGGCCGGGTTCCCGCCGAGGTCGGCGCGCAGCACGAGGGTGTTCGCGAACAGCCCGATCAGCGGCTCCAGCCCGGTCCGGCTCCGGCTCGCGACCGGGGTTCCCACGGCCACCTCATCGCCGCCCGTGTGGCGCTGGAGGAAAGCCAGGAACGACGTAAGAAGGAGCGTGAACAGCGTCGTGCCATGGCCCGCCGCCAGGCCTTCGAGCCGCGCCAGGATCTCCTGGTCCAGCTCGAAGAGGAGGTGATCTCCCCGGTACGTCTGCTCCGGAGGCCGGGGCCGATCCGTGGGCAGGACCGCCAGCTCCTCGATTCCCGCCAGGCGCTTCGTCCAGAAACCGAGGAGCAGCTCCAGGTCCAGACCCTGGAGGCTTCGTTCCTGCCACTGCGCGAAGTCGGAGCACTGAAACGGCAGCTCGGCCAGAGGAGACGGCGCGCCCTCACGGAACGCGCCGTACAGGGCCTCCAGCTCGGACGCGAGCACGCCAGCGGACCAGCCGTCGCAGACGATGTGATGGAGGCCGAGGAGAAGGACGTGCTCTTCCGGAGCGCTGCGGACGAGAAGCGGACGCAGGAGCGGACCACTCGACAGGTCGAACGGGCGGAGCGACTCCTCCTGGAGACTGCGGTCGGCGTCCTGGGCGCTGCCAGCCTCCAGGATCTCCAGAGGCTCGAAGACAGAAGGCAGGACGACCTGCCGCGGCTCGCCGTCCACCAGCTGGAACACCGTGCGCAGCACCTCATGGCGCCGCCGGATCTCGGCCAGGCTCTGTTCAAGCGCAGGCACGTCGAGAGGGCCGGACAGCCGGTAGGTGAGGGGGACGTTGTAGACGGCGCGGCCGGGCTCCAGGCGGTCCAGGAACCAGAGGCGCTTCTGCGGATAGGACAGGCGCGCGGAACCCGCCGCCGGGTCGCGGCGCGTCAGGGGAGCCGCGCCGCCGCGGGCTTCCTCCACCCGGCGCGCCAGCTCCGCCACGGTCGGAGCCTGAAGGAAGAG
This sequence comes from Holophagales bacterium, assembly GCA_031390755.1. Lineage (GTDB taxonomy): Bacteria > Acidobacteriota > Thermoanaerobaculia > Multivoradales > UBA5704 > DATMER01. The sequence continues at coordinate 24,663 of JANMTS010000113.1, read as the reverse complement.
ACCCAGGGGCACGTCGACGCCCAGGTCCCGGCTCACCCGTGCCGTCAGGCGGGTCGCCAGCAGGGAGTGACCTCCCCTCTCGAAGAAGCTGTCGTGGATTCCGGGCGGTCCACCCGGGAGAAGATCGGCCCACAGCTCGGCGAGGCGCCGCTCCAGGGCGGTGCGCGGAGCCGCAGCCTCCTTCACGGCGGCAGCATCCTCCGGCGCGGGCAGCGCGATCAGGGCGGCCCGGTCGACCTTTCCGTGAGCCCCGAGGGGAAGCTCCGGAAGGAGGGCGATCGCCGAAGGCACCATGTGGGGAGGCAGCCGGTCGCTCAACGCGGCGCGCAGCTCCGCGGCCGACGCCACGTCCCCCGTCACGTAGGCGACGAGGCGGCGGTCTCCGGGCCGGTCCTCTCTCAACACGACCGCGGCGTCCCGGACCCCGGAGAGATCGAGCAGCGCGGCCTCGATCTCTCCCGGCTCGATGCGGACGCCGCGCACCTTGACCTGGCGGTCGAGGCGGCCCAGGAAGTCGAGCGTTCCATCCGCGAGCCATCGGACCCGGTCGCCCGTGCGGTACAGGCGCGCTCCCGGCTCGTCCGCAAAGGGATCGGGCACGAACCGCTCGGCGGTCAGGTCGGGGCGGCCCAGGTAGCCGCGCGCGAGGCTCTCCCCGCCCACGAGCAGCTCTCCGGGAACGCCTTCCGGGAGCGGCTGGAGCCGCGCGTCGAGCACGAAGGCGCGGACGTTGGCGATCGGACGACCGATCGACGGCAGGCGGCCCGTCGGAGCGTCTCCGTCGAGCCGCGTCCAGGTCGCAACCACCGTGTTTTCCGTGGGGCCGTAGTGGTTGGCGAGGACGAACGGCGCTCCATCCGGCGCGCCGCGATGGAGCACGTCGCCGCCGGTGAGCAGGAACCTGAGCGCCGCCGGCCCGGCCGGTCCCCACGCCTCCAGCACGGCTTCGGCCAGCGGCGTCGGCAGGAACGCGATCGTGATGCGCTCACGGTCGATCCAGGCCGCCAGCGCCGCCGGATCGGCGCGGACCGCTTCGGGCGGAACGTGCAGGCTGGCGCCCGCGGTCAGGTAGGGCCAGAGCTCCCAGACGGACGCGTCGAAGCCCGGGCTCGCGATCAGCGTCGCGCGATCGGCCGGCGTCACGCCGTACTCGCGCTGATGCCAGGCCACGAGGTTCAGCAGGCTCCGGTGGGTGATCTCCACGCCTTTCGGGCGGCCGGTCGAGCCCGAGGTGTGGATGACGTAGGCGAGGTGGCCCGGATCCACGGTGCTCTGCGGCCCGACCGTTCCCCGGTCTTCGATCTCGTCGAGCCGAACGATCTCGGCGCCGCCGGAGGGAACCCGAGCGAGCAGCTGGTCCGTGGTCATCAGGACCGGTGCCCCGCCATCCTCCAGCACGAACGCGATCCGGTCCGGCGGGTAGACGGGATCGATCGGCAGATAGGCGCCGCCGGCCTCCAGAACCGCCAGGAGACCCGTCACCATCTCCGGCGAACGCTCGGCGAGAATACCCACGCGAACCTCGGAGCAGACTCCCAGGCCTCGCAACCGTGCCGCGAGGCTTCGCGACCGATGTACCAGCTCACCGTAGGTCAGCGAGCCACCCTCCCCCGCCACGGCCAGCGCGTCCGGGCTCTCCATCGCTCTGCGGGCGACAAGCTCGTGGACGCAGGAGCCCGCTTCGAGCGCTTCGCCGGTCCGGTTCCACTCCACGAGGATCTGGTCCGCCTCGGCGGCGGTCATCAGCGGCAGCTCCGATGTCCGGCGGTCCGGCTCGTCGAGCGCCGCGCCGAGGAGCCGCTGGTAGTGACCGACCATCCGGCTCATGGTCGACGCGTCGAAGAGGTCGGTGGCGTACTCCCAGATCAGGGTGATGAGGTCGTCCTCGTCCCGCCGCTCCCGTCCGACCCGCTGCTCGGCGCGCGGGATGCCGACGATGTTGAGGTCGTTCTTCGCCGAGCCGTTGTGGCGCTCCAGCAGCGTCCCCCGCAGGCCGGCCATCTCCAGGTCCGGCACCGGCGAGTCGTGGAAGCTGAACATCACCTGGAACAGCGGGTTGCGCGACGGGTCGCGAGTCAGCGCCAGGGCGTCGACCACGCGCTCGAGCGGCACGTCCTGCCAGGCGTGGGCCTCCAGCGCGACCTGCTGAACGCGCGCCGCGAGCGCGGCGAAGGACGGCTCGCCCGCGAGGCCGATGCGCAGCGGCAGCGTGTTGACCACCATGCCGAGCATCGATTCCATCTCGGCGTGGCGGCGGTTCGCCGCGGCGGTGGCGACGACGAGGTCGTCCTGGCCCGCGAGGCGGTGCATCAGGAGGGAGAACCCCGCCAGCATGGCGGTGAAGAGGGTGCCTCCCTGCTGCCGGGCGAAGGCGCGCAGCCGCCGGCCAAGCTCCGGCTCCACCGCGACCCGCAGCGCCGCGCCGCGGAAGCTCTGGAGGGGCGGGCGCGGCCGGTCCGTCGGCAGGTCGAGCGCGGCGGGAGCGCCGGCCAGGATCTCCGTCCACGCCTCGACGTGGCGCCGCAGCACCTCGCCCTGCATCCAGCTCCGCTGCCAGACCGCGAAGTCGGCGTACTGGATGGGCGGCTCGGGGAACGGCGAGGGCCGCCCCTGGTCGAAGGCCTCGTACAGCTCGCGCAGCTCGAGCAACAGCCGGGCGAACGACCAGCCGTCGTGGACGAAGTGGTGCTCGACCTGGACCAGGGTGTGGTCGCCCGGGCCGTGCCGGAACAGCCGCCAGCGCACCAGCGGCGCCTGGAGCAGGTCGAACGGCTGGCCCAGCTCCCTCCGGACGAGCTCCTCGGTCTCCTCTTCCCCCCGCGGCGCGGCGAGCCCTTGGAGGTCCACCACCGGCACCTCGATCGGAAACGGCGGCAGGGGCTCCTGGAAGGGCCTGCCGTCGATCGTGGGGAACCGGGTGCGGAAGATCTCGTGCCGGCGGACGATCTCCGTGAGCGCCGCCGCCATGAGCTCCGGCCGGAGCGGACCGGCGAACCGGATCGTCACCTGCGCGTTGTAGGCGATGTTGCCCGGCGACAGCTCGTTGAGGAACCACACCCGCTCCTGCGGAAAGGAGACCGGCAGCGGGCCGCTGCGCGGCGCGCGAAGGATCGGCGGCAGCGGAGGCAGCGACGCCAGCGACGACAGGTCAGTCGCTTCCACCGCCGCGAGCGTCGCGCTCGCCGCGATCACCGTGAGCCGGGCGGCCTGGCCCTCCAGCGTCGGATGCTCGTAGACATCGCGTAGCGGCAGCTCCACGCCCAGCTCGGCGCGGATCCGGGTGACCAGCCGGCCGGCCAGGAGCGAGTGGCCGCCGAGTGCGAAGAAGTCGTCGTCCGCCCCGGGCTCGGTGTTCGGGATTAGCTCGCGCCAGACCGCCGCGAGCCTCTCCTCGTGCCGCGTGCGGAACGCCCGCGGGCCGCGGCCCGCGCGACCCGCGCCGACACCACCGGGGCTGTCGCGCTCCGGCGAGGGCAGGGCGTCGCGGTCCAGCTTGCCGTTGGAGGTCAGCGGGAAGCTGTCGAGGAGAACGACCTCGGCCGGCACCAGGTGCTCCGGCAGCCGCGCGGCGAGGAAGCGCCGCAGCTCTCCGCCACCATCGGCGTCCTCAGGCGTGAGCCGGTCCCGGTCGACCACGGCCCAGGCGATCAGTCGCTTCTCTCCGGTACCGGCGGCGGCGGCCCTCGCCTGGACGTGCGCCTGGCGGACCGCGGGGTGGCCACTCAGCGCCGACTCGATCTCGCCGGGCTCGATCCGGAAGCCGCGGATCTTGAGCTGGTGGTCGATGCGGCCGGCAAACTCCAGGGCGCCGTCCGGCCGTTCGAAGGCCAGATCGCCCGTGCGGTAGAGCCGGCTCCCCGGGGACTCCGGCCCGGCGAACGGATCGGGAACGAACCGCTCGGCCGTGAGGTCCGGATGGTTCCAATAGCCCCGCGCCACACCGGTGCCGCCGAGGAGGAGCTCGCCGAGTTGACCCGGCGTTGCCGGCAAGAGCCCTGCGTCGGCGGTGACCACAGATGTCCGGCTGCCGGCGATCGGCCAGCCGATCGGCACGCTGACCGCGCCTTCGGCCACGGACAGCACGGGCCAGGCGGTCGCCGCGATCGTGCATTCGGTGGGGCCGTACAGGTTGACCAGCCGGTCCGGTGCGCTGTGGCGCAGGACCGCTCCGGCGAGCCCGGGGTCGACCGCCTCCCCGCCGAAGAAGACGTCGCGGACGCTGCGGAAGGCCTCCGGCACCTCCCGGGCGACCTGATGGAACACGGCGGTCGGGAGGATCAGCGCGGTGATGCGCTCGCGGCGCAGCTCCGCGGCGAAGTCGTGCGGAGCGAGCATCACCTCGCGCGGCAGCCCCACCAGGCAGGCGCCGCTCAGCAGCGCGCCCCAGATCTCCAGGCTCGACGGATCGAACGAAGGGACCACCGCCTGCAGCATGCGGTCGCCCGGCCCCAGGCCGAGCAGTCCGGAGTCGGCCGCCAGCTGCAGGACTCCGCTCTGGGCGACGGCCACGGCTTTCGGCGTTCCGGTCGAGCCCGAGGTGTAGAGAAGGTAGGCGAGGTTGCCGGGATCTCCCACGTGGGGCAGCGGCGCGGCGTCCTCCTCTTCCTCGGCCTCCCCACCCGGCTCCGGAGAGACCACGCCGATCCCTGCAAATGCGCTCCGCTCACCCCAGGAAATCACCAGCGCCGTCCCGGAGTCGGCCACCAGCCAGCGCAGGCGCTCCTCCGGATGGGCCGGGTCGAGCGGCAGGTACGCCCCTCCCGCCTTGACCACGGCGAGCAGGGAGACGATCAGGTCGGCCGACCGCTCCAGGCAGACGCCGACCGGCCGGTCCGGCCCCACGCCGCCGGTGCGGAGCAGGCGGCGGGCGAGCCGGTTCGATCGGAGGTCCAGCTCGCCGTAGGTCAGCCGGTCCGCCCCACCTAGAGTGAAATAGACGACCGCGTCGGCCTCGGGCGAGCGCGCCACTTGGAGAGCAAAGCGGCCAGCCAGGGTCTCGGCCGGCAGGATGCAGGGAGAAGAGTCGAATCGTCCCACGAGGGGCTCCTTGTCACGGTTGTTACAGATCAAGGTGCCGGATCTCAGGCATCCGTGACAAATCAGCGTGACAAGCGCCGGGACGAGCCGCGGGACGAACGCCGAAGGGAGCGCTTTCGCGCTCCCTCGTTCAGCCGGCGGGGTGGGTCGGAAGGGGCTTAGTGCGGGCTGCTCGCCGCAGTCTTACCGCCGTTGCCGGCATTCTGCGCCTGGCGGGCGGCGGTCACGAGGTCGAACGCCTCGCGGCGCATCTTCGCGCGCTGGACATCCTCCTCGGGGAAGCTCGGACGGTAGCCGAGCCGGTTCTCGTCGACGGTGAACGGCTTCATCAGCTCGTTCTTGCCGACGATCGACTGCTCGCGCGTGAAGTAGGCCATGTCGTAGTTGTTGCTCATGATGATGGCCTCTTCCGGGCAGGCGTCCACGCAGTAGCCGCAGAAGACGCAGCGCAGCATGTCGATCTCGTAGACCACCGGATACTTCTCGATGTTCACGTCCGGATGCTCGGCGGCCTCGATGTGGATGCACTCGGCCGGGCAGGCCTGGGCGCACAGGAAACACGCCACGCAGCGCACCGAGCCGTCCGGCCGGGTGGTGAGGATGTGGTGGCCGCGGAACCGGTGACTGTAGTCGCGCCGCTTCTCCGGGTACTCGATGGTGTAGCTCTTCCCGGTTCCCAGGAGGTTGCGCAGGAAGTGCCGGAGCGTGACCATCAGCCCGCCGATCAGCGGGAGATAGAGGCGCTCGGCCAGCCCCGGCTTGTAGGGCCTCACCTCGGTGGGATGGGGCTCGCGCAGGATGGGCCGCTGCCCAACCGGGAGCGTCGCGGACGGCGCGGGCATCGCGGACGGTGAGGTCGGGGGCTGCGTCATCGTTCGAGCTCTCCTGCAATGATGTTCAAACCGCCCAGGGAGACGATCGAGTCGGAGAGCGACCCGCCGTTGATCAACCGGGGGAAGGTCGAGAAGATCGGGAAGCACGGTCCCCGTGCATGGAGGCGGTACGGCTTGCCGGTGCCGTCGCTGATGGCATAGAAGCCCAGCTCGCCGTTGGCCCCCTCCACCATCGAGTACAGCTCGCCCGCCGGCACCTGGATGCCGTCCATGATCAGCTTGAAGTGGTAGATCATGGACTCCATCTGGTTGTAGGCCGCCTCCTTGGAGGGCAGGGCCACGTGCGGATCGTCGACGATGTACGGCCCCTCGGGCATGCCGCGGTCCAGGAGCTGCTGGATGATCTTGAGCGACTCCCGGATCTCCAGCATGCGGATGCGGTAGCGGTCGTAGACGTCGCCGCCGTAGAGCACCGGCACGTCCCAGTCCAGGGTGTCATAGAGGTCGTAGGGATAGGCCTTGCGCACGTCGTAGGGGACGCCGCTCGCCCGCAGGCAGGGGCCCGTCCAGCCCCAGTCGACCGCCTCTTCGCCCGAGATCGCGGCGATGCCGACGCTGCGGTCGAGCCAGATGCGGTTGCGGTCGACCAGCTTCTCCACGTCCTCGACGAAGGCGGGGATGATGTCCACCAGCCGACGGGAACGCTCCATGAAGTCCGGCGGCAGGTCCTGGATCAGCCCGCCGATGCGGCAGGCCGACACCGTGAGACGGGCGCCGCAGACCGATTCGAGAAGGCCGTAGATCTCCTCGCGCGGCTGGAACATGTACCAGAAGTTGGTCAGCGCGCCCGCGTCCACCAGCGTCGTGCCGTTGCACACGCAGTGGTCCATGATGCGCGAGAACTCGGACAGGATCGTGCGCGCCCACACCGCCTTCGGCGGCGCCTCCACCCCCAGCATCGTCTCCACCAGGCGGCAGTAGCCGACGTTGTTGATGAACGAGGAGCAGTAGTTCAGCCGGTCGGTGTAGGGGATCACCTGCTGCCAGGTGTGCGTCTCCGCCATCTTCTCGAAGCAGCGGTGCAGATAGCCGATCTCGACCTCGGAGGCGACGATCGTCTCGCCGTCCATCACGGCCATGAGGCGGAAGGTGCCGTGCATGGCCGGGTGGGACGGGCCGATGTTGATGGTCATCCGCTCGAACAGGTCGTCCCCGCCCTCGGGCAGGTCGAAGTGCGGCTTGTAGATCTTGTCCTCGGTGAGGATCCAGCGCCGCGCCGCGTCATAGTCCTTGCGCAACGGATGGCCGACGAAGCCCTCGTGGCAGAGGATGCGCCGCAGGTTCGGATGGCCCTCGAACAGGAAGCCGAACATGTCGAACGCCTCGCGCTCGAACCATTCGATCGCGCGCCAGACCGGCATCAGCGACGGCAGCGTCAGGTCCGACTCGGCGAGCGGAACCTTGAGCCGCAGCCGGGCGTGCCGGGGCATCGAGAACAGGTGGTAGACCGCCTCGAAGCGCGGCTCGCGGTCGGGGAAGTCGACGCCGCAGAGGTCCATCATCACGTCGAACTTCGCGTTCGTCTTGAGCTCGCGCGCAAGCTCGGCGAGGACGTCGCGGCGGACGATCCAGGTGGGCTGGTCGAGCCCCTCCTGGACCTCGATGCTCCCCTCCGGGAACCTCGCCCGGATCGCCGAGACTTCGGGCCGCTCGGACACGGACGTCAGGGTCGGTCTCGGCGGCAGTGGCAGGGTGTCAGGCGTGAGGGTTGGCACTCTCGAAGCTCTCCTTCTCCGGTTCGGACTGCCGCTGGATCCGGTCCGCGACTCTCCTGCGGTCGCGGATGACCTTCTCCTTGAGCTGCAGAAGGCCGTAGATCAGGCCCTCCGGCGTCGGGGGGCAGCCCGGAACGTAGATGTCCACCGGGATGATCTCGTCGATGCCCTGCATGACGTGATAGGCGCGGTAGAAGCCGCCGGAGCACGCGCAGGCCCCCATCGAGATGACCCACTTGGGATCGGCCATCTGGTCGTAGATGCGCTTGAGGACGGGCGCCATCTTGTCGTTGATCGTGCCCGCCACGAGCAGCACGTCGCTCTGGCGCGGCGAGAACCGCACCACCTCCGAGCCGAAACGGGCGAGGTCGTAGTGGCTCGACACCGTCGACATGAACTCGATGGCGCAGCAGGCCGTGCCGAACGGGAACGGCCAGAAGGAGTTGCGCGTCGCCCAGTCCTCCAGCGCCTCGAACTTGGTGGTGACCCAGCTTTCTCCGACGGTTCCGACTGTTTCCATGGTCTCCTTCGGTCTCCTTCCCTCTCAGGCCCCGCCAGTCTACCACCATTTGTGACCTTCGTCACAAGCTCGATAAGCCCCCTAAAACGTTGGATTTAGGAGATGATACCCGCCTCCGGAGAAGAGCGGGAGACACGCGGCGGGGAGACGGTTCGCCGGCCGTCCCGGCCGCCTGTCCCGCCTCGGACCGGCAGAAGCACAAACAAGTATTGAAGACGAGGTTCTTCCCCTGACCCCGTCATGGACCCATGTTTGGATCTTTGAGATCCGAGGAGATGGTATGAAGCGATTCCTTGCCGTGTGTGCCCTGGCTGCCGTGATGGGCGCCGGAGCCGCCCAGGCCACCCAGGTGTTCCCCCTCACCCCCCCGCCGACCGCCGGGTCGGGCGGCCCCGTCGACGAGACCCCGATGACGTGGTTCGTCGAGCTGAAGGGCCAGCCGCGCTCCGAGGGCGGCTCCGCCTCCGCCCTCTCCACCGAGCGCCAGGGCTTCCGCACCGAGGCCGCCGTCGCCGGCATCCAGTTCACCGAGCGCTTCGTCTACGACAACCTGTTCAACGGCCTGTCGGTCATCGCCAGCCCGGAGAACGCCGGCAGGCTCAAGCAGCTCGCATCGGTCGACGGCGTCTTCCCGGTGGCGACGGTGTCGCTGCCCGAGCCGCAGCCGGGGCCGAGCCCCGAGCTCGCGACCGCCATCGTCCAGACCCAGGCCGACATCGCCCAGAACACCCTCGGGCTCACCGGCACGGGCATCCGCGTCGCGGTGATGGACACCGGCACGGACTTCGATCACCCGGACCTCGGCGGCTGCTTCGGCCCCGGATGCCGGGTCGAGGTCGGCTACGACTTCGTGGGTGACGCCTACAACAACGACAGCGCCTCGCCGACGTACAACCCGATCCCGACCCCGGATGCGATCCCCGACGACTGCAACGGCCACGGCACGCACGTCTCCGGCATCATCGGCGCCGACGGCGCGGTCACCGGCGTCGCCCCCGGCGTGACGTTCGGCGCCTACCGCGTGTTCGGCTGCGCGGGCTCGACCAGCGTCGACATCATGCTCGCCGCCATGGAGCGCATCGCGCAGGACGGCGCCGACGTGCTCAACATCAGCATCGGCTCGGCCTTCCAGTGGCCCGGCTACCCGACGGCGAAGGCGGCCAGCCGCCTGGTCAAGAAGAAGGGCATCCTGGTCGTCGCCTCGGCCGGCAACAACGGCGCCAACGGCCTCTTCGCCACCAGCGCCCCGGGCGTCGGCGAGGACGTCGTCGGCGTCGCCTCCTACGACAACGCCTACCTGCGTGCGCGGGGCTTCACGATCTCGCCCGACAACAAGGAGATCGGCTACTTCCAGGCCACGGCCGCCCCGATCGCGCCCACCTCGGGCACCTACCCGCTCGCCCGCACCGGAACCGTCGCCTCCGCCGCCGACGCCTGCGCCGCCCTGCCGGCCGGCAGCCTGACCGGCAAGGTCGCCCTCATCCGCCGCGGCACCTGCGGCTTCTACGTCAAGGTGAAGAACGCCGAAGCGGCCGGCGCCGTGGGCGTGATCATCTACAACAACATCCCCGGTCTCCAGAACATCACCGTCGCCGGCGTCCCCGCGGTCGTCGTCCCGGTGGTCTCGGTCTCGGGCGCTTCCGGCGCCCTGATCGACGGCCGCCTGGCCTCCGGGCCGGTGGACCTCACCTGGCAGAACATCATCGTGCAGGAGGCCAACGTCACCGGCAACCTGATCTCCGCCTTCAGCTCCTACGGCCTGTCGCCGGACCTCGTGGTGAAGCCCGACCTCGGCGCTCCGGGCGGTCTCATCTACTCGACGATCCCGCTCGAGCGCGGCGGCCACGGCCTGCTGAGCGGCACGTCCATGGCTTCGCCGCACGTCGCGGGCGCCGCCGCCCTCCTGCTCGAATCCCACCACCCGCGCTTCAGCCTCGACGAGGTCCGCGAGCGCCTGTCGAACACCGCCATTCCCAAGGTCTGGGGCGGGAACCCCGGCCTGGGCTTCCTGGACAACGTGCATCGCCAGGGCGCCGGCATGATCCAGGTCGCCGACGCGGCCCTCGCCACCACCCGGGTCACCCCCGTCAAGCTGTCCCTCGGCGAGAGCGCCGGCGGACCGGTGACGCAGCAGCTCAAGATCTTCAACGACGGCATCGCCGACGCCACCTACACCTTCTCGCACGTGCCGGCGCTCGCGACCGGACCCGGCACCTTCGCGCCGACCTTCTTCAGCGCCCCGGCCACGGTCGCCTTCAGCTCGCCCTCGGTCTTCGTGAAGGCCGGCAAGAAGGGCACCGTCAACGTCACCATCGACGCCAACGGGGTTCTCGCCGACAGGAGCATCTACGGCGGCTACATCCTCGTGACCTCGAACGTCGACGGCCAGTCGCTGAGCGTGCCGTTCGCCGGCTTCAAGGGCGACTACCAGTCGATCCAGGTGCTGGTGCCCACGGTCAACAACTTCCCCTGGCTCGCGTCGCTCGCCGGCACGACCTACACCAACCAGCCGGCCGGCGCGACCTACACCCTGGTCGGCAGCGACGTGCCGTTCCTCCTGGTCCACCTCGACCATCAGTCGTCGCAGTTCAACGTCGAGGTCCGCTACGCGGCGACCAACTCTCCGGTCCACCCGGTCCACCACTACGCGATCAAGGAAGAGCTGATGCCGCGCAACGCCACGGCGGCCGGCTTCTTCGCCTTCGCGTGGGACGGCACCCGGATTCACGGCAACGGCAACAACAACAACACCAAGGTCGTGCCGGACGGTCAGTATGTGCTGGTGCTGAAGGTGCTCAAGGCGCTGGGCGATCCGAACAACCCGGCGCACTGGGAGTCCTGGACATCGCCGGTGATCACTCTGGATCGGCCGTAACCGGCCGTAAGGTAGGAACCTGTCGGGGGCTGGGGGGTGCGCACCCCCCCCCCCCTTCCGGGGATCAGCTCTTCACGTCGCCCTGGGAGGACGTGAGCGACTCACGCCAGCCTTCGAGGCGGCCCAGGTGCTCCTTCTGGGCGGCCACCACCTTGACCAGCAGCTCCGCGACGGCCGGCGTGTCGTGCAGGTCGCGGATCATCTTCGGGTAGAGCGCGTCGTTCTCGTAGCGCTCCTCCGCGATGGCGTTGCCCAGGTCGGTCTCCCGTCCCCGCACCTGCTCGGACGCCTCGAGCATCCCGATCGCCAGGCGGTCCTTCTCCTCGGCCAGCGCCCGCCAGTGGCGGGCCAGATTGGGCAGGCCGTCGCTCTCGGCGCGGGCGGCGTAGGCCCGGCTGCGGGCGGCGCTCGCCGCCTCGGCGGTGAAGCCTGTCTTCAGATGCTCCTGGAAACGCGGGATCCTCGACACGATGTCCTCTCCTCTCGGTTCAGCTAAGATGACGGCGGCTGCCCGCCGCCAACGGGGCCATTCTATGCAAGTCGGGCCGGCGCTCCAACCCTGGCCCCCGCGGTGCCTCGCGGGGAAACTTTTACAGGCGCTCCGGCGTAATGCCTTTCGAAGGCGCTCCACCGGAGCGTTTGTCCGCCGCCCGTGAACAAACTTCCCAAACGCCGCGCCCTGATCCTGACGGCCCTCTTCGCCGTGGTGATCCCCCTCGCCGCGGTGGCCGCGCTCGGCGTCCCCTACGTCAGCGCCGCCAGCCAGCTGCTGCTCGCGGGCTTCGGGCTGCTGGTCTTCCTGTGGCTCGTCTGGCGCGCCTACACGGTCTTCCTCTACAAGGTGGGCCGCCGCCTCGCCTTCTCCTATTTCCTTCTCGGCGTGCTGCCGATCCCGATGGTCACGCTTCTGCTGGCGGTGGTGGCCTACATCCTGGCGGGCTTCTTCCTCGGCCAGCTCTACCGCGGATCGCTGGACGATCTCCAGACCGAGCTCCGGCTGCTGGCCCGGGAGCGCGCCGCCGTGCACGCCCGGACCGCCGGCCCGGCCGCCGGGCCCGCTCTTCCTTCGAGCGTTCCGGGCGTCGTGTTCGGCTACTACCGGAACGGCAGGCGGGTCTCCGGCGATGTGCGGACGCCCGCGGTCTGGCCGGCCTGGATGCAGACGCCCCCGCCCCCGGCCCCGGCCCAGGCCCCGGACGGTGCCGGAGGCATCGGAGCCAGTCGCTTTTTCCAGCAGGGTCCCGCCGCGGTCACCCTCGCCGCGGCCGAAGGGCGCAACGGCACCGGCGTGGTCGCCCTCTGGGTCGACAGCCTCGACCTGGAGATCAGCCGGCGCAGCGATCTCTGGGTCGAGATCGACCGCCCGGACGACCCGAACCTCGTCCAGGTGGGCTTCTTCGGCCGCGACGTCCCCCTGCGCCGCATCCGCAAGGAGCGCCAGGCCGGGGAGTCGGAGAAATTCTTCAAGCGCCAGGCGCGCGGCGAAGGCTGGAAGGACCGGCCGCTGCTCTGGTGGGCCGAGACCTCCGGCCCCCTGTTCGATCCGGCCACGGGGCGGATGACGCTCGACCATCTGACCGTGACGCTCAACGCCACGCCCCGGACGGTCCAGCGCCGGCTCTTCGCCAACTCGGGCGAGGTGGACTCCGGGGTCTGGGTGTCGCTGCTGGTCTTCGCGGTGCTGCTGTTCGATGTCTACATCATCGCGGCGCTGATGGCGGTGGTGATGATCGTCGGCCTGTCGCGGGCGGTGAACCTGCTGAGCCGCGCCACCACGGCGGTGGGCAGCGGCGACTTCAGCGCCCGCATCCCGGTCCGGCGCCGCGACCAGATCGGCGATCTCCACCGATCCTTCAACACCATGGCCTCGCACCTGGAGTCGTCCGTGGCCGCCGCGGCCCAGAAGGAAGTCCTCGAAAAGGAGCTGCAGATCGCCCGCAACGTGCAGACGAGCCTGATCCCGTCGAACCTGCCGACCGGCGACGGAATCGAGTTCGCCACGCTGTTCGAGCCCAGCGCGGCCATCGGCGGCGACTATTTCGACGTGCTCCGCCTGACGGAGACGCAGATCGCGGTCGTGATCGCGGACGTCTCCGGCCACGGCCTCTCCACCGGCCTGCGCATGGCGATGATCAAGGCCGCGCTGCTGATCCTGATCGAGGAGACGCGCGAGCCGGACGAGATCCTCCGCCGGCTGGATTCGGTGGTGCGCAACAGCAAGGACCGCACCTTCGTGACCGCCACGCTCGCCATCGTGGACCTGGCGAAGGGCACCCTGCGGCTGACCAACGCCGGGCATCCGCCCACCTATCTGGTGCGGGGCAGCCAGGTGCAGGAGATCCTCCTCCCCGGCTCGCCGCTGGGCGGCCTGGGCCAGACCTACGGCCACGCGACCGTGCCGCTCGAACCGGGGGATCTGGTGGTCTGGCTGTCCGACGGCCTGATCGAGGCGACCGACGACGAGGGCGAGCCGTTCGGCTACGAAGGCGTGCTGGACGCGCTGGGCGGCGGCCGGCCGGGCCAGGAAGCCACGGAAGTCCGTGACCGCCTCCTGCACGCCATCGGCGAGCACGTGAACGGCCGCTCGCCGGACGACGACCGCACCCTGGTGGTGATGCGCTACCGCTTCAGCGCCGGCCTGACCGGCGAGATGCGCAAGGCCGACCTCGCCGCCGTGGCCAGGGCGATCGAAGAGGCCCGGGCCGGCGCCGTTCCGGCCGAACGGGTTTAGTTCCGAGGCCGTTGCCTGCTTCGGCCCTCACCCCCAGCCCCTCTCCCAGCCGCACACCCGGACCCCCGGGAGAGGGGAGCGAGAGGCCGTTCGGCAACCCTCCCGTCCTTCCCCGCTCCTTCGCTGGGAGCGCCGGCTTCCAGCCGGCATCGAGGCGGCACCTAATGGCGCCAGCGTTGAGCGGCACCCCCTCTCCCTCTGCTCCTGGGGCCGGGGGTGAGGGCCTGAATTCTGTTGCAACCATCCCGCAACTCGCATCGGCAACCGGGTTTTCTTACAGCAAACTCCCCCAACTCACATCAGAACACCCCTGAGTCGCATCCGCAACCTCGAAGCTCGCGTCAACTCACATCATTGTCGCAGCAGAAACCAGGTTTGTCGCATCAGAATTCAAGGCTGCGGATGCGACAAACAAGGATTCGGATGCGACTCGGATGAATTCTGCTGCGACAAACAAGATTTCTGCTGCGACAAACTCGTGAGTCGCAGCAGAAATCCCGAGAGTCACATCAAAATGCGGGCTCGCGGCTGCCGCCGAGGGCAGCTCTCCGCTTGATGGATCTAGCTGCCGCCGTCGCGGCGTTTGGACGATCCCTCCCGCGGGAGGAACGGCCCACAACCTGGGAAGGCCTACAGCTCGGCGTAGGTAAGGCCGAGATTGGTGAAGATACGGCGGACGTAGTTGCGGGTCTCGCGGTAGGGCGGGATGCCGCCGTAGCGGGTCACGGCGCCCTCGCCCGCGTTGTAGGCGGCGAGGATCTTGGCGAGGTCGTTCGGGAACTGGTCCACGAGCCAGCTCAGGTAACCGATGCCGGCTTCCAGGTTGTGCTTGGGGTCGAAGAGCTGCTCCTTGCGCACGCCGAACCGCTGGGCTGTGGCGGGCATGAGCTGCATCAGGCCGCGGGCGCCCTTGTGGGAGACGGCGCGCTTGTTGCCGGCCGACTCCTGGCGGATCAGGGCGGCCACGAGCTGCGGGTTGACCTGATGCTTGCGGGCGACCTCGTAGATGAGCTCGCCGTACGGAACCTGCGGGATCGGCTGGGTCTCCTGGAAGCGGAGCGCGATCGGCGGCGGATCCATGGTGGCGACGACCGCCTCGACGGCGACCGGCACGGGCTCGGGGAGCACCTCGTCGTCCACGATGCGCTCCAGACGGTCGACCGGCACGGTGATCCGCCCGCCGGCGAACAGGTCGAGCTGCGCCCTCTCCTCCCCCACCTCGTAGGCCTTGACCTTGAAGAAGCGGCCATCCGAAAGGATGACGAGCTCCGCGCGCACGGGGGCCGCGCCGGCCAGCGCGAGCGCCAGCAGGATCAGGGTCAGGGGGGAGTTACGAAGCTGCATCGTTGTTGATTGTACGGCCCAGGCCTCGAAAGCGTCTAATTCTCGCCTGTCTTCCCGCCTGTTCAGAGGGAGAACGGCAGGCCCCGCACCGGAATTCCGGTGCCCCGGGCCGGGCCGGCCTCTTGAAGTACAATCGGCGTCCCCATGACCGCCGTTCCCGCCGATCCCGCCGCGGACTCCGATGCCGCCAACCCTCCGCGGGCCACGGATGCAACCCGGGACGGCTTCAAGGCCCTGTCCGAGCTGATCGCGCGCGACGCCACGGGGGGGCGCTGGCTGGTGCTCACCCACGACAACCCCGATCCGGACGCCCTCGCCTCGGCGATGATCCTCAGCCAGGTTCTCCGCCTCGCCTTCAAGCAGCGGGTCACGATCGCCTACGGCGGCATCGTCGGCCGGGCCGAGAACCGCGAGATGGTCAAGAGCCTCCACCTGCGCCTCTGCCACGTGCGCAACCTGAGCTGGAAGAAGTACCAGCACTTCGCCCTCGTGGACACCCAGCCGCGGACCGGCAACAACCAGCTCCCGGCGGGCATCGTTCCGGACCTCGTGCTCGACCATCATCCGATCCGGCGGCGCTCGTCGGTGGGACCGTTCTCCGACATCCGGCCGCGCTACGGCGCCACGGCCACGATCCTCGCCGAGTATCTGCTCACGAGCGGCATCCGCTCCACCCAGGCGGTGGCCACGGCCCTGATCTACGCGATCCGCTCGGAGACGCAGGACTTCTCCCGCGAGTACACGGAGCCGGACAAGGCGGTCTACGACCGGTTCTTCCCGCAGGCCAACCACCGGATCCTGGCGCGCATCCAGAACCCGCGCCTGCCGCTCACCTACTTCAGCAATCTTCATGAGGCCCTGGAGAACCTGGTGGGCGTGGACTCGCTCATCCTGAGCCACCTGGGGGACGTGGAGCAGCCGGACATCGTGCCGGAGATCGCCGACCTGCTGCTCCGTTTCGAAGGCAAGACCTGGTCGCTCTGCACCGGCTTCTTCGCCAACCGGCTCTATCTCTCCATCCGCACCACGAACCCGCGCGCCGACGCCGGCTCGGTCATGCGCCGCCTGATCGGCCGCCGGGGCAAGGGCGGCGGCCACGGCATGATGGGCGGAGGCTGGATCGACGCCGCCAAGGTCGCCCCCGCCGACCGCGTCCGGCTGCAGAAGCAGCTCGGCCTGCGGCTGGTCAAGGATCTCAAGAAGAACGCGGACAAGATGGCCAGGATCGAGCTGCGCCGGGCACGCCCCGAGGAGACCCCGGCTTGAGCACCCCTTACGTCTGTCCGGAGTGCCGCGGGCCGCTGTCCAGTACCGCCGCGATCACCGCGGGTCTCACCTGTCCGGCCTGCCGCCTGGAGTTTCCCGTGGCCAACGGCATCACGGACTTCGCGCAGGGCGCCTACTACGACAGCTTCGCGGCCGGGCAGGAGCTGCCGACCTGTCATCTGGAGGGGCTGGAGAACGAGGTCGGCGGAACCCGGTCGCGGATCGAGGGCTATTACCTGCCCCTGCTCCACCGCCTGGCCCGGAAGCTCGGCCTGCCGCCCGGCGAGGTGCGCGTGCTCGACTGCGGCTGCGGCAACGGCCTCTCGGTGGACCTCCTCCGCCGGGCGGGCTTCGCGGCCTGGGGCAACGACCTCTCGGCGCTGCGCAAGTGGCAGTGGCTGGAGCGCGAGGCCCGGGAGTTCCTCTCCGTGGCCGACGCCCGGAAGATGCCGTTCCCGGACGGTTACTTCCATGCCGTCCTCTCCTCCGGCGTGATCGAGCACATCGGCGTGGAGGAGACCGGCGGCGAGACCTACACGGTGAAGCCGCTGCCGGACCGCGACGAGCAGCGCGTTCGATTCCTGGGCGAGCTGCTGCGCGTGGTGGCGCCGCGCGGCGAGCTCTGGCTCGACTTCCCGAACGGCGCCTTTCCCATCGACTTCTGGCACGGACCGCGGGCCGGCGGCGCCCGGGTCCACCCTCTCGACGAGGGCTTCCTCCCCACGGTCCGCGAGGTCCGCGGCTACCTGGCCCAGGTCGGAGCGGCTGGCCCCGGCTGGCGCGTCCGCCCGCTGAGCCCGCACGGCCGCCTCGCCTGCCGGCAGGTGCGCCGGCACTGGTACGGTCAGCTCTTCTACCTGCCCGCGGCGGCCTTCCTCTGGAGCACCCGGCTCCCCCTCCTCCGCGGCCTCGCCGGCAGCGCGCTCAATCCGTATCTGGTGCTGGCCATCGGCCGGCGCAGCTAAACAGACCGGCCTCCAGCGGGGGTCTCGCGGCGCAGAGCTTCCTGGTCGACGCCGGGACCGTCCACCTGATCGTCGATGTCGCGGGCTATTTCGAGTAGACGGCTTCGGCGGCCCTGACGAGCTCACCGGCCCGGTCGAGCCGGGCCTTGTCGACGTAGACCGTGGCGACCGAATCGCCCGGCCTGCCGGGCTCGTTGCGGCCGTCCCGGGGAAGGAGCCCCAGGGACTCCTCGCTCTGCACGAACCAGGCGATCCCTGCGTCTTCCAGCAGGCCCGTCAGCTCGGCGAACAACTCGACTTCCGTCACCTCCAGGAGAGGGAGATATTCGATCTCGTCCTCTCCCCCCTCCACCAGCTCCGCATCGCAGGCTTCACACCAGACCGAGTCTTCCTCGAACTCCGACAGACAGCTTGGACAAAACAAAAGTGGAACCCTTCCTGCCAACGGCGATCCGATAGCGTGACAGTGCGTCGTCGAATCCGCTCTATCTCCAAGGTGCCGCGGAAGAGCTTCCGCGAGACACTCGATCGTCGTCTTCGAAACGCCAGGCCGACTTGCGCCCCATCGCCGCCCATCCCCCCGCCCATCACCGCCTGGACCCCGCTCGACCCGGCCCCGCCCCGCCGCGCATTTCGCACGCGGCGGGGCGGGGAGAGCCCGAGATGCTACTCGTCGAAATAACCGGTCACGTCCAGGATGACGTGGGTCAGACCCGACGACGCGTTGTACACCTTGATGCCGCCGCTGCCGTCCATGGCCAGGGCGATGATGGCGTTGTTCGCCCGGACCAGGCCCGGCACGAAGTTGATCGTGGACGTCGCGGGCAGGGGCCGGTCCGCCGGATACAGGGCGAGGTTTCCGAGGGCATCCGGCAGCGCGACGGTCACGTTGAGCGACAGGGCCTTCGCCGTGCTCGGCACGCCGCAGGAGCCGGTCAGGACGAACGTGCGCGCCGCGGTCGACTGCAGGGCGGGCCCGCCCAGCGGCCCGTCCGCGAGACGGGTGTCGACCAGACGGCAGGGAGTGAGGGTGAAGTAGTCGAGCGGCGCCGAGACCTCGACGCCCGAGGTGCAGACCGACGGCGTTTCGGCCGGGGTGACGCTCACCGAGTCGACGAACCAGCCGACCGCGGCGACGGTGAAGTCGTCGCCTTCACGCCAGCGCAGGCGCGCCAGCTGTCCGGCGAAGCTGGAGAGGTTCACGACGACCTGGGTCATCGCTCCGATGGTTCCGTCGCACCACGCCCGCCTGCCGGCGATGGGGTTGTCGCAGCAGGAGTTGGCCGTGCCGGTGAAGCCGCCCGAGGTGAAGGCCGCGTCCGGTACGACCGTCCAGTTGACGCCGCCGTCGACCGTGATCTCCAGTGTGCCTCCGTCGAAGCACTGGGCCACCGTGCCCTCGAAGTCGAAGGTGTGCCAGAAGCGCAGCGTGGTTCCGGCCGTGACGCCAAACTCCGGCGACACGAGACCGCGCGCCGAGGCCGTGGTCAGCGAGTCGGAGAACCACGAGTGGGTCGGAGTCTGCGACTGCGCCGTGGACCAGGCCCAGTCGACGCCGCCGCTCAGGGCGCTGTGGGTCCAGCCGGGAAGGTCGAAGCCGCCGCCCGAGGCGCTGCCTTCGAAGGTGTCGGTCAGCGACGAGGGCAGGAACGGACCGGTCGGCACGTTGCTCCGCTGGACCGTGTTGCCCTCCTCCATCGCATTCAGGGTGTCGACGGCGCGCACCACGTAGTAGTAGGTCTGGCCGTTGACCAGGGCGGGAGCCGAGTCCGCGTAGGTGGTCCCGGTGACGCCGGTGGCGATCTGGTTCGCTCCGGACGGCACGAAGCCCGAGGTGGTGCTGCGATAGACGTTGTAGGTGACGCCCGCGCCGCAGCGCGAGGTCGCCGCCGCCCATGCGAGGTCGAGCGTGCAGGTCGACTCCCGTCCGTTGGTCGCCGAGGCGAGACCCGCGAACAGCGGCGGCAGGGTGCAGGTTCCGGTCGCCGTGGCTTCGACGCACCCGGAGGGGCCGCTCTCGCACTGGTCCGCGGAGAGCCCGGTCACCCGGTAGGCATAGGTGGAGCCGCCGGACACGGTCATGTCCTGATAGGTGAAGCCGGGCACCGAGCTGCCGATCTTGGCGAACGCACCGGGCGCCGCGCAGGTGCCCTCCGCCCGGTAGACGTTGAAGGTCGTCGAGGAGGGCGATCCGTTCGCCCAGTCGACGTCGATGCGGTTCGCCGCCACCGGGGTCGCGCTGGTGATCGCCGGCACGCCCGGAGGCGTGCAGAGCTGGAAGGTGGCGATGCGCGTCGCCCACGAGCTCGCGGGCGACCACATGCTGGTGAACCAGAAGGTGCGGTCGTCGACCGGGTCGACGCTCAGGGCCGCATAGTCGCCCCACCGGTTGCTCGAGTTCGCGGTCGTGCCGGCGACGATCGAGACCTCGTTCTGCACGGTGCCGAGCGGATCGCCGACCAGCCGGGCGGTGTAGCGCAGGCTGGGGAACAGCGTCGTGCTCGACACGCTGTAGCCGATCGCCAGGTTGCCCGAGCCGTCCATGGCCGCGCTGCCCATCCACCGATGATGGATGTCGGGAGCGTACGTGCCCTGCTGGTGGACGCCCCAGCCGCCGCCGGTCTTGCGCAGCTCGAACCAGCGGATGCCGCCGTGGTTCGTGCCGTCGACGTCGGTCACCAGGTTGCCCACCAGGGTCTGGTGCGTGCCGAAGTTGCGGTACTGGAGACGGTTCATCACGACCTCTCGCAGCGGATCGAGCGTGGGGCCGCTCGGCTGCGGGAAGCAGTTGAAGGACGTCAGGCCGCAGAGGTCGGAGTCGATCTCGGCGATCGAGATGTTGATCGGGCCCGTGAACGTCGAGTTTGCGGGGGTGACGAAGTCGACGTGGAGCTCCCAGATCTCCAGGAAGTCCGCGGCCGGGTTGTTCGAGCCCGCGTTGTGGACCTCGTCGTCGCGGTGGCGCATGAACGGGTTCGGGGCGCCGCCGGGCGGGGGGGTGTCGCCGTCCGCATCGCCGGGGATCAAGGCCTGGAAGCCGAAGCCCGCGAGGTCGGGGGCGGTGAACCGCTGCGCCGTGGCGACTCCGCCCACCAGCATCTGGGCCCGGTTGTACGCGTAGACCGACGGGCTGCTCTCGTTGGTCGAGGCGTAGTAGGCGTCCGGCCAGACGCCGTACTTGGGATAGTCCGGGAAGGTCGGAGTGTTGAACTGGTACGCGAACCAGCCGCCGCTGATCGGATTGCTGGTCTGCGAGATGTAGATGCAGAGGGCGTTCGCGGCGTTGCTGAACTCGCTCAGGAACCAGCGGTCGGCGAGCTGGTCGTAGAGCACCACGGGGTCGCCGAGGCCGTTCGCGCAGGAGCCGGTGCCGAGCGAGTCCATGTTGATCGGGCCCGCGGCCACGCTGCCGTCGGCCTTGTTGTAGACCGTGAACACCGCGCCGCCCGAGCTGTTGATCGACTGGATGTAGTGATTGAGGCCGACGTCGCCCACCGTGTCCGGAGGGTTGACGCCGGTGAAACCCTGGCCGGCGAAGTTGAGGATCGGCGGCATCAGCACCTTGTCGAGAGGGGCTCGCGACTGCACCTCCAGCAGCGGATCGATCTGCGGCTCGGGCTCGGGCGCCAGGTACCGCGGCGGCCGGTGGGTGCGCCGCGGAATCTCCTTGATCGGATCGCCGGGCTTCCACTGGGTCACGCGGGGCAGGTCGCGCAGGTCGCCGTTGAAGACGAACGCCCTCGACTCCCCGATCGTCTCGGCTCCCCGCAGCACGATCGTCTCGGGAGCGGGATCGGCCGACGCAGAGCCGCTGAGACCGGCGAGGAGAGCGGGAACCAGGATCCAGGACAGGGCGCGAATCCTGGCGGGAAACCGGAGGGACGAGCGTGTCGGTGCCATTGAGGATCTCCTCTGCAAAAGAGCAAAAATCAGTGGGCTGGAGGGCCGAGAATGTTGACGTTCCCCCGGCGGGTCTGGAGGGTCAGGCGGTGAGTGCCCTGGCCGAGCCTCACGGTCGCCTTGCCCGGCGTCCGCCGCTCGAGCGTGGCTTTCGGAGGCGCGGCGATCTCGCCGGGAGCCTCGACCTCCAGCTCGGCGTCGGCGTCCACCGGCAGGGTGAGAGTGATGTCGCCGTCGCGCGTCGAGAGGCGCGGCGAGTCGCCCCAGCCCGACGGGCGAAGATCGGCCCAGCCCGAAGGGCGAAGATCGGCAATGATGTTCCCCTTCCCGACGGACACCCGGGCCTTGCCCGAGGTCGCCAGGAAGACGTCCCCCGCCGTGGCTTCGAAGTCGACGTCGTTCGCGAGCCCCCGCGCCTGGATCATCCCGTCCTTCGTGCGCACCGTGATCGGCGCTCCGGCCGGGACGAAGACCGCGACGTCGACCCGTTTCAGGTCCCCTTTCGGGGCGGCCGGATAGACCACCTCGACGGTGAGGCTGCCGCCGCGGCGGTCGATCCTCACCTCGGGACGGACGGGATCGTCGATCCGGCGCTGGATCATCGCCGAGACCTCGACCTCGCCGGCATCCGCGGCGCGCAGGCGGACGTCGCCGAACGGGTTGCGCACCTCGACCGACTCCGACGGCGCAAGGACGCCGGTCCACCGCGTGTTGTCGACGGTCCAGTCGGAAGGAACGTCCTGTCCAACTGCCGCCACTGCCGCCAGGGCCGCCAGCATCAGGCAGAGCGCTCCACAAGCCGCTTTGATCGACACCCGCATTTCAGAACCTCGGGAGCCCGGGCTCCCTGCACTTTGAGCTCCGTCGAATCCTACTCCAGGTCGGCTCCGGCGAACAGGAGGCATCACTTCCGCCGCAGGGCGTCCACGCTGTAGAGCGCCAGAGCCGCCCAGATGAACGAGAACGTCACCACGTGGGTGTGCGTGAAGGGCTCGCCGTAGATGAGGACCGCGGTCAGCAGCTGGATCGACGGCGACAGGTACTGCAGGAATCCGATGGTCGCCAGCCGCAGCCGCCGCACGGCGTTGGTGAACCACAGGAGCGGCATCGTCGTGATCAGGCCCGCCAGGAGCAGGAGGCCGTCGAGGCTCCGGCTGATGTGAAGAAAGGCCATCTCGCCGCGGCTGGCCCGGACGATCAGGAAGACCAGCACCAACGGCAGCAGCAGCGAGGTCTCGACCGCGAGCCCCACCGGGCCGTCCGCCTTCACGGTCTTGCGCAGCAGGCCGTAGAGACTGAACGACACCGCCAGGATCAGCGAGATGAACGGGATGCTGCCGAGCGCGACGGCCATGTAGGCCACGCCGGCGGCCGCCAGCGCCACGCTCACCCACTGGAGCCGGCGCAGCCGCTCTTTCAGGAAGACCATGCCGAGCAAGACGTTGAGCAGCGGGTTGATGTAGTACCCGAGGCTCGCCTCGACGACCTGGCCGTTCTCGACCGCCGTGATGAACACCAGCCAGTTGACGCCGATGAACAGGGTCGAGGCCGCAAGGATCGCGACCGTGCGCGGCGTCCGCACCACGGCGCGCAGCTCGCCCAGCCGGCCGCGGGCGGCGAGCCAGCCGAGCAGCAGCGGAACCGACCAGAGGATGCGGTGGGAGAGGATCTCCAGCGGTGCCACGCGGCCGAGCGACTTGAAGTAGAAGATCGACAGCCCCCAGAAGAGGTAGGCCGCCAAGCCATAGAGGAAGCCGCTCCGGGCCTCGGCCCCCTCCGGCAGCGGCGGCGCCGACGGAGCGTCGCAGACCTCGGGGACCGGGGCGGTAACCCACGCGGGCCCCGCAGACACGATGGGATCGAGATTGGGGTCGCCGGGGCGCATCGGCGGAGGATATACCGCGTTGTTCCGCGGCACATTGAAGGCTATCGTCACCAGAAACGTTCCCACCCCGTTTTGAGCTCAAGGATCTCAGCGCGGTGATTGGCCAGGATCTTGCTAGGATCGCGCCCCAGGAGGAAGGCAAACATGAAATGGACACCGCGAGGCCGCAGTGCCGACTTGGAAGACCGTAGAGGGGCCGGGGGGGGTCGCGGAGGCGCCCTGCCGAAGCTGGGGATCGGCGGCTTTCTGATTCTGGCCGTCCTCAGTCTCATCTTCAAGACCAATCTCTTCACCCTGGTGGGCGGAGGCGGCAGCCCGGCTCCCGTCTCCCAGGCGGCTCCCCCGCCGACCTCGGCCGAGGAAGAGAACCAGATCCAGTTCGTCGGCACGGTCCTGGACGATTCCCAGCAGACCTGGGAAAAGATCTTCGCCGAATCGAACCAGCCGTACCGCCGGGCCAAGCTGGTCCTGTTCACCGATGCGGTGCGCTCCGGCTGCGGCGTCGCCGAGTCCGCCATGGGGCCGTTCTACTGCCCCGCCGACGAGAAGGTCTACATCGACCTCGGCTTCTACAACGACCTGAAGAGCCGTTTCGGTGCCGATGGCGACTTCGCCCAGGCCTACGTGGTCGCGCACGAGCTCGGCCACCACGTGCAGAATCTGCTCGGCGTCAACGAGCAGGTCCAGCGCGCGCAGCAGCAGAACCCCCGCCAGGCCAACGAGCTCTCCATCCAGCTCGAGCTTCAGGCCGACTGCTTCGCCGGGATCTGGGCTCACGGGATGAACCCGAACCTGCGCGGCGCCGACGAGCCTGCCCTGCAAGCCGGGGATATCGAAGAGGCTCTGACCGCCGCGTCCGCCGTGGGCGACGACCGCATCCAGAGCCAGGGCGGAGGCCGGGTCAACCCCGAGACCTGGACCCACGGCTCCGCGCAGCAGCGCTCGAAGTGGTTCCACACCGGGTACGAGACCGGGAACGTGGACAACTGCAACACGTTCGGCCAGTAGTCAATCCACTCGTCCTCAGGTTCAGAGAAGATCTCCGCCGTCGTCGTTGAAATGCTCCGAGCTTCAGGAGCACTCAATGGTGGAGGTCTATCTTTGATGCCCAGAATTGATCGTGCTCTCATCCTGTCTTGGGTCCTGCTCGCCTTCTCCTTGCCTCAGCTGGCCTCAGCGGCCCAGGGCGGCACGGCCTCTCTCGTGCTGGATATCGAGACCCGGGAGCCATTCGGGCGTGAGACGGCAATGGCAGGGAAAGCCCTTCCTCTGGGCTCGTCGGCTTTGCTGCCAATCGAGGAGTCGAGCAGCGGCTATGAGCTCTGGGTCACGGACGGCACGGATAGCGGCACACGCCCCCTGTTCGACCTTTGCCCCGGACCCTGCTCCTCGTGTCAACGATCACCCAAATTTCCCCCGTGCCGATCACCTAAAATTCCCCCTCTCCTCCGGTTGTCTTAGTCCTGTCTCGCCCTCGTCGCCGGGCCTGTGGGACCTGTGGGCGGCGCCGCTGTTGGCGCCGTCCAAGGAAG
>JANMTS010000026.1:0-38736 GCA_031390755.1 Holophagales bacterium | reverse complement strand
CCCGGGTGTCGCCCCCCCCCCAGCTGGTCCCCCTACCCCCCCCCCCCGGGGGGGGGGGGGCGCGGGCGGACCGGGAGTGGGGGTCGGGGGGTGAGGGCCTACCTCATGCCTTCCAGGCTCGCCTCGACGAGCAGTGGCAGGCTGTTGAGATCATACCCCCCTTCGAGCACCGCGAGCAGCCGGCCGCCGCAGATTTCGTCGGCGAGCTCGCGGAGCCACAGGCCCCAGCTCCGGAATCCGTCCTCGGTGACCCCCATTCCGCCGAGAGGATCCTGCTTCCAGGCGTCGAAACCGGCCGAGACCAGGAGGATCTCCGGACGGAAGGCGCGGAGCGCCGGGAGGATGACTCCCCGGATCGCCTCCGCATAGCCGTCGTCGCCGGTGCCGGCGGGGAGCGGCACGTTCACGGTCGCCCCTTCCCCGTCGCCGATCCCGGTCTCGGACTTCGCTCCGGTGCCCGGGTAGAACGGATACTGGTGGGTGCTCGCGTAGAGCACGTCGGCCCGGCGCTCGAACAGGTGCTGCGTGCCGTTGCCGTGGTGAACGTCGAAGTCGAAGATCGCCACCCGCTCGGCGCCGTGGTGGCGGCGCAGGTGCTCGGCGGCCACCGCCACGCCGTTGAAGAAGCAGAAGCCCATGGCGATGGCGCGCTCGGCGTGGTGGCCCGGCGGGCGGGCCGCGGCGAAGGCGCGGTTCCCGGCCGCGGCATGGTCCGCCGCGGCCAGGATCGTCTCGATCGCGGCCCAGGAGGCCTCCCAGGTTCCGTCCGACAGCGGGTTGTCGGCGGAGTCGATCAGGGAGTCGCCGCGCTCCACGGCGCGGCCGAAGCGCTCCACGTAGCGCTCCTCATGGACGGCGACGACTGCGCCGAGGGCCCGTTCGCGCCCCCCCTCCCAGGAGTCGGCTTCGGCGACGTCCCAGCCGCGCCCGCGCAAGTGGCCGACGATTCCGGACAGCCGCTCCGGACGCTCCGGATAGCCGCGGGGGGCCTGGTGGCCGAGACAACGGGGATCGGTGAAGACGCGCATCGCGCCGGATCATACCCCCCTCCTCCGCCGAAGCTCCAGTGTCCTGCCGGCGATCTGCCGCCGCAGGCGCAGCACGACGTTGTCCACGCTGCGCGGCTTGAGCGCGAAGGCGCGGCCGAGCTCGTGGCTCGGCCAGCCCTCCACGAGCGCGAGCCAGAGGATGCGCAGGTCGCGGTCCGTGGAGCCGGTCAGCGAGCGCAGGCGCCGCACGGCGAGGATCCGGCGCTCGGACTGGAGCAGCCGCAAGTCCGGGCTCGGCGTGGGATCGGCGAGGCGCTCGACCCGGACGCGGGTCTGCCGGCTCATCCGCAGCCGCCGCGCCTGGCCGCCAATGCCGCCAATACCGCCAGTCCCGCCGCGCTTGGCCGTCCGCGCGGCCCGCACCTGGTCGAACACCGTGCTCTCGGCCACCCGGGACAGATAGCTGAGGACTCCGCTGAGGCTGAGCTGCCCCAGCCGTTCGAGCCGCGGCGGCCCGCCCTCCAGCAGCCGGCAGTAGACGTCCTGGACGATCTCCCGGATCTGCTCGTGCTCGGGCCGCAGCCGGGCCTGCTTCAGGATGCGGCCGACGCGCCGGCACAGCCAGGCGTCGAAAGGGACGACGTACGCCTCCCATCCGGTTTCCCGGCTTTTTTTCCAATCAATTGTCTGGTATCGGGTACGTGGGGGACTCGCTTCGTGGACCATGGTCCGCTCCTCTCGGGAAGAGAGCGGAGATGGCGGGCATGCGAAAGTCCTCCCGGCCGAGAGGCCCGGGCGATGCAAGGGGGAGACGATTTATAACCCGGGACGGGAACCCTTGGCAAGGGGGCTCGACCCGCATCCGGACTCCCGGCAGCCTGCTGGAGGGAGAGCACCGGCGCGCTTCGGCTCGCTCATGGGCCCCCAGGTAGGGCGTCAGACCTCTTCCAGCAGCTTCCGCCGCTTCGCCTCGTACTCGTCGCCGCTGATCAGCCCATCGTCCAGCAGCGCCTTGAGCTGGCGCATGCGCTCGGCTCCCGTCGGAGCCGCGGCAGCCGGCGCGAACCGATGAGACCGGTAGGCCTCGGCCGCGGCGACGATCGCGTTCTTGAGCACCAGCGGCTTGCTGATCGAGCGGAACCGCGTGGAGCCGTGCTCGCTCGCCGTGTCGATCTCCACGTCGCCGTAGCCCAGCATACGGCCCCACACCGTCTGCCAGTGCTCGACGTTGTTCACCTTGTCGAGCGGCGCGTCCATCGAACGCTTGGCCAGGATGCCCACCTGCTGGATCATCCGCCGGTTCGTCAGCACGTGCTCGTACGACCGCAGCACCACGAGCTTGAACAGCAACACCAAGCCCAGGACCACCACGACCGCGGCCGAACCGATGCCGACCATGGGCTCGCCGGTCATCTGCCAGGCCACGATCCCGCCGATCAGCGCCAAGACGAACGCCGCCATCCACGGTGCCAGCGAAATGCGCGAGACGTGCGCCCGGTAGACGATCTCCTCTCCGGGTTGAAGCTGATCCTTTACGCTCATCGGTCGATTCCCCCTCCGGCCTATCCTATGCCGGTCCTACTTCTGGAACGCATAGGAGACCTTCAGGAAGAGCTGCCGGCCCGACTTCTCCAGCCGGTCCGTCGGCGCGAAGAACGTCCGGTCGTCGCCGTAGCCCACGAAGAGGACCGTCTGCCAGTTCAGCTTGTAGGCGAAGAGCGCCGAGCCGCTGAACGCCTCGTCGCGCTCCGGGATCGGGAACGAGTAGAGGCTCGGATCGCTCTCGAACGACTCGTTCTGCCCGATCAGACGCAGGAAAGCCCGGGATGTGAACGTCCACGTCGCCTTGACGCGGGCCACCTCGGCCTTGAACAGCCGGTCGCCCTCGCGCGGGCCGCGGTCCAGAGCGGACCACCGGCGCGTGAAGTTGAACACCATCTCCAGATGGTCGCCGGCGCGCATCGTGCCGTGCAGGTCGACATACCCGCCCTTGCCCGGCCGCACTCCGTTGATGTCGATCTCGTCGCCGAGGCGGATGTCGAAGCCCACCTGCTCGAACAGGCCCGGCGGGTTGACCTCCAGGTGGGCGGTCATCTTCTCCGAGGAGAGGATCTCGCCGGCCACCCGGGTCTTCTCGAGGAGCGGATGGATCTCGAAGAACAGGTTCCACGGTCCGGCCCACTCGATGCCGACGAAGAACCACTGGTAGACCAGCTCGTCGTCGCGGTCGCGCACCTGCCGCAGCGAGAAGTACGGCCGGGTCTTGGTGATCTTGCCGTCCGACCAGAACGGATGGCCGAGCCCGACGTGGGCTTCGCGCACCCCGACCTGAGGCAGAAAGCCGAGGTCGGCGCGGAACTCGTCGCCGATGTCCTTGTAAAGGAGATCCCAGTCCCAGTTGCGGGAGCCGTGGTACCACTCCAGATGCAGGGCGTGCGACCGCAGGCTCTCGCCGTTCCAGCCGCCGTAGAGATCGGGCCGGTTCGGGTTCTCCGAGTCGCTCAACAGGAACTGCGCCGTGATGCGGTCGTAGTCGTTCGGGCGCCACAGCAGGTCCGGCCCGAGGACCCGGTTGTGGCTGCCGCCGTCGTTCTCGCGGTCCGTGACCAGCATGCTCACGAACGAACGGCCGAGGTCGTGGCGCACGCGGCCGATGATGGAGGTCGCCCCGAAGTCCTGCGGCGCGAGCCCCGAGAGCTCGGTGCCCGGGATGATGACGCTGCCGCCGCCCCGGTCGTCCGCCACCAGCAGGGTGTAGACGTTGTCGCCGATCTCGCCCGTGGCGCGGGCGCCCCAGCGCGGCGAGGTGATCGTGCGCGTGTAGACCGCGGTCAGGGGGGTCGAGAACAGCTCCAGGCCTTCGAGGAAGAACGGCCGCTTCTCCGGGAAGAACAGGGCGAAGCGCTCGTTGGCGGAGATCTGGGCCACGTCCGACTCGACCTGCGAGAAGTCCGGGTTGATCGTGATGTCGATCGCCGTGTCGGCGTTCGGGGTCCACTTCGCGTCGATCCCGGCGTCCCAGTCGTCCTCGCTTTCGTCGAGCGACGTGCCCAGCGGCCCCGACGGGCTGGAGACCCGGCCGGCGGTCGCGAACGGCGCCAGGACGAGGTGCTTGCCCGTGGGCAGCCCCTCCAGGCCGACCAGCCGGCGCGCGTTGCAGAGGAAGCACTTCGAGTTCTTCTGCTGGGGCGAGCTGAGGATGTTGTACCGGAAGTCCCGGGGGTAGGCGCGGTACAGGAGGATGCCCCAGGACTGCGGGCCGCTGCCGCTGTAGCGCAGGGACGAGAACGGGATGCGGATCTCCAGGTTCCAGCCCGTGGCGGTGATGCGCGTGGCGGAATCCCAGTAGAGGTCGAGCGAGGGGTCTTCGCCGCCGCCGTCGATCTGCACCGCGTCGTATTGGATGTTGCCGGCGGTGACCAGGAACTCCACCGCGGTCTTGCCGTCGTTGCGCGTGTCGAGGATCACGCCGCCGTAGTCGAACGCCGCCGAGATGTTGTCGCGGTCGCCGAGCCGGGTCTTGATCCGCGTCGGGTCGGGATCGGAGAACTCGAACCCTACATAGAGGTACCGGTCGTCATAGGCCAGGTGCGCCAGGGTCTTCGCCTTGGGCTCGACGTTGTCGCCGGGAGCCGTCTCGAAGAATGTGTCGACCTGGGCGGCGCCCTGCCAGCCTGGATCGTTCAGAGAGCCGTCAACCTCAATGGGACCGGACGACCGGACGATGCGGATGTCCGGCTGAGCCTCGCTCCCCTGCCCCTCCTGCGCCGCGAGCGGCAGGGCCGGCAGAACCGGGAACACGAGAAACGCCAGGGCATGGAACAGGGTTCGGGACACGGCGCTGCGCATGCATACCTCTTGGGCTCGACGGAGCCGGAACACGGTCTCTCTATAGAGTGCGGCATCCTAGCATTCCCGCGCTCCGGGTTTTGCCGGCGTGCGGTTGCCTCAGGAAGTCTCGTGCTCGGCTATGGCTGAATCAGCGGCGGGCTCAACTGCGGGACTGTTCGATCACTGCGAGTGCTTCGGCCCAGGGTTTGCCGGGATTGCCGTCCCGACGATACTCCTCGACCCGGTGGTCGAGCTCTTCGGCCTGAGCTGCAGTGAGGGGAAGCGGCTCTCGAAGCTCGTCCAGGCTGTCCCAGAGATCCTCTGCCAGCTGAACCCGCTCCTCCGCGGTCAGATGACGGAAATCAAAGATTGGATTGGGCATCGCGCTCCTCTCGGATCTGCTTGACGCAACTGCCGTATCCTACCACGCGACTCACGCCTCCGAATGTAGAAGAGCCGCCCTCAAACCGAAGCCCCGGTCCTGGCGTGGAGCTTGCAAACTTCCCCACTCGCTTTGAGTCCTCTTACGCGCCGCCTCCTCGTCGTTTCGAACCGCCTTCCGATCGTCCTCGAAAAGACGGAGGAGGGCCAGTGGAGCGTCAAGCCCGGGGCCGGCGGGCTGGTGAGCGCGCTGGCGCCTATCCTCGCCGAGCGCGGTGGCGTGTGGATCGGCTGGCCGGGGATTCCGATCGGCGACGAGGACGACTGGGATGCGGCGCTCGCCGAAGGCTACGACGAAGGGTACGACCTGGTGCCCGTGCCGCTCTCCGAGGAGGAGGTCAAGGGCTTCTATGAGGGCTTCTCGAACGCCGTGCTCTGGCCGCTCTTCCATGACCTTCTGGGCGGCTGCCAGTTCGAGCCTTCCTTCTGGTATGCCTACCTGACGGCCAACCAGAAGTTCGCGGAGCGGGTGGTGGAGAACAGCCGGAATGACGACTTCATCTGGGTCCACGACTATCAGCTCATCCACGTGGCCCAGTTCGTCCGGGAGCGGGCGGAGCGCCGCATCGGCTTCTTCCTCCACATCCCGTTCCCGCCGCTCGACATCTTCCTCAAGCTGCCGTGGCGCGCGCAGATCCTGGGCGCTTTTCTGTCCTACGACCTGATCGGCCTCCAGTCGCCGCGGGACACGCGCAACTTCCTGACCTGCCTCCAGCATCTGCTGCCGGACGCGGAGATCACCAACGACGGCCGCGTCGCCCAGGTGCGTCTCGGCTCGCGCACGATCCAGGTCGGCGACTTCCCCATCGGCATCGACTATGCCTCGTACGAGGCGAGCGCGCGTTCCGAGGAGGTCGGAACGCACCTCGCGGAGCTGCGACAGCAGATCGGCCGCCCCCAGGTCGTCCTCGGCATCGACCGGCTCGACTACACCAAGGGCCTTCTCGAGCGCATGGAATCCTTCCGCAATGCGCTGCAGCGCTTCCCGGATCTGCGCGAGAAGGTCGAGCTCGTCCAGGTGGTGGTTCCCAGCCGCGAAGGGGTTCCGGCCTATCAGGCCCTCAAGGGGCGGCTGGAACAGCTGGTGAGCGAGATCAACGGCGAGTTCTCCACCGCCGGCTGGATCCCCATCCACTATCACTACCGCAGCCTGCCGCGGCGCGACCTGATCGCCTACTACCGCATGGCCCGGGTCTGCTTCGTGACGTCGATCAAGGACGGCATGAACCTGGTGGCCAAGGAGTTCGTGGCCTGCCAGGTCGAGGGCTCGGGCGTGCTCGTGCTGTCCGAGTTCGCGGGCGCGGTGTCCCAGCTCCAGGAGGGGGCGCTGCTGGTCAACCCGCACGACATCGAAGGGATGGCCGACGCCCTGAAGCGCGCCTTCGAGATGGACGAGGAAGAACGGACCCGCCGGATGGACAGCATGCAGGCGATCCTCAAGGAGCAGGACATCTTCTGGTGGGTGGACTACTATCTCGGCGCCGCCCTTGGAGAGGTGCCCGACAATGTCCGCCCGCCGAAAGAGTACTTCCCGCCCTTCAGCTTCGAGGAAAGCTGGCTTTGACCCCATCCCCCCTCTCCCCGGCCCTCTCCCCCTGGCGGGGGGAGAGGGAGAAAAACCGCTGAAACCGGATCTTCTTCCCTCCGCCCTGGAGCGCCGGGGCGAGATCGACAGCCGTCTGTCCGGCCTCCAACCCGCGATCTTCCTGGACTACGACGGGACCCTCGCGCCTCTGGCTCCGCGGCCGGATCTCGCGGCCCTCTCCGAGGAGACCCGCGAGCTGGTGCGCCGCCTGGCCACCAAGTACCCCGTAGCCGTCCTCTCCGGCCGCGACCGGCAGGATGTCGCCGGGCACGTCGGGCTCGACGGCCTCTCGTACGCCGGGAGCCACGGTTTCGACATCGCCGGTCCGGGCTTCCATCACGAAGTCGGCGAGGATCTCAAGGAGCGGATCGCCGGTGCCGCTGACGAGTTGGCGCGGAGTCTCGCGGGCATCGAGGGCATTCTCGTGGAGCCGAAGCGCTTTGCGATCTCCATCCACTACCGGCTGGTCCGCGCGGAGGACATCCCCCGCGTCGAGGAGGCCGTGGATCTCGCGGCGTCCCGGCACCCCGGCTTGCGCAAGGGGAGCGGCAAGATGCTCTTCGAGCTGCGGCCGGCGCTCGACTGGGACAAGGGCAAGGCGCTCCTCTGGCTGCTCGGCGCGCTGAAGCTCGATCCCGCGCGGACCCTCCCCCTCTTCCTCGGCGACGACGTGACCGACGAGGACGCCTTCCGCGAGGTCGAGAGCCACGGCATCGGCATCCTGGTGGGCGAGCCCGTCGGCGAAGAAGCTCGTCCGACCCGTGCTGCCTATTCGCTGAAAAACCCCGGCGAGGTGGCGCTTTTTCTTGGATGGCTGGTGGAGCGATCCGACCCGGTCGCCTGATAGTCTCCCGCGACCATGGCGCCGCTCACCTTCGATCTTCCCGAATCCGTCCTCGCTCAGCTGGCGAGGTTGCCCGATCCCAATGCGTTCGTCACCCGCTCGCTGACCGAAACCCTGCAGAGGACCGTGGAGGCGAGCCTCCCCGGATCGCTCGCGCGGATGGAGGTCGGCGAGGTCAACCTGCTTGGGCCCTTCGACGTGCCCGGCCTCATGCCGCGGCTCGTGCGGGTCTATCTGCCGCTGGGCTACTCGCCCGACCGTCCCTCGTTCGCGCTCGTCATGTTCGACGGCCAGAACGTGTTCGACGACGCGCCGTCGTTCTCCGGCGGCTGGCATCTCGACGAGGCCGTCGAGCGCCTCGCCCGCATCGGCCGTCCGGTGCCGGTGATCGTCGCCGTCGACCACGGCAACTCCAGCCGCAATCATGAGCTGTCGCCCTTCGAGATGGACGGCAAGCCCGGCCGGGCTCCGCTTCTGCTCGACTGGATCACCGGCTCGCTCATGCCGACGCTGAACGCCGAGCTCAACCTCCATCCCGGCCCCCTGGGCGCCCTCATCGGCGGCTCGTCCATGGGCGGGCTCTGCGCGCTCTGGTCGCACTTCCACTACCCCCTCACCTTCGGCGGAGCGCTGGTGATGTCGCCGTCCTTCTGGATCGCGGACGAGGAGATCTTCGAAGACATCGCGGAGCAGCCCACGCCCGAGGTGACGAGGATCTACCTCGACGGCGGCGCGAGGGAAGACAAGGGACGGCTGATTCCGGCGGTGACCTCCATGGCCGACCACCTCACGGCCCGGGGCTACGACGCCGATCAGCTCATGCTGCGGACGGACTCCCGGGGCAGCCACAACGAGACGAGCTGGCGGCGGCGGATGCCGAAGGCGTTGCGGTTCCTGTACCGGCAGGGCTCGGTCGCTGCGCCCGTCAAGGAGTGAGAACCACCTTCGTACAGCCCTCCACCCGGCGGTCGAAGAGGTCGTAGCCGCGGGGGCCGTCCTCCAGGGTCAGCCGGTGGGAGATCAGCGCTCCCAGGTCGTACTTCCTGGACTGGATCAGCGGCAGGAGCCGATCCATGTAGGCGCGGGCGGGGCAGCGGCCGGCGCGGTAGGTGAGGTTCTTGTCGTAGATCTGGCCGGGGGAGAAGGCGAGATGGGGCTCGACGTGGACTCCGACCGCCGCGATCGTGCCGCCGGGGCGGACGAGGTCGTAGGCCAGGCGCGAGGCCTGCGGCGAGCCCACGGCTTCGACCACGGCGTCAACGCCCCGGCCTTCCGTCGCGTCCCGGATGAAACCGGCGGCGTCCATCGTTGAAAAATCCACCGGCTCCGCTCCCCATCGCTCGGCCAGGGCGAGGCGCTCCGGCAGGGCGTCGACTCCGAAGACCCGCTCGGCTCCGAGCTCGCGGGCGGCGATCACGGCCATGAGGCCCACCGGGCCGCAGCCCACGACCGCCACCGTCCGGCCGGGCGCGGCGCCCGCGCTCTCCGCTCCGAACCAGCCCGTGGCCAGGATGTCTCCGGCGAGGAGCGCCTCTTCGAACGGCGTGCTGTCCGGAATCGCAACCAGCGTCGAGTCCGCGAGCGGCACGCGGACGTACTCGGCCTGCACGCCGTGCAGTCCCCTCCCCTTCTCCACCCAGCCGAAGAGCTGGCCACGCTCGCAGCGGGCGGTCAATCCCAGGCGGCAGTAGAAACACGCGCCGCAGCTCGTCGTGAACGGGCTGACCACGAGATCCCCGGGCCGGAACCGTGTCACCGCCGAGCCGGCCGCGACCACCTCGCCGGCCAACTCGTGGCCCATCACGGTGCCGGCGTCGAGACCGGTCTCCAGTCCTCGGTAGACGTGGAGGTCCGAGCCGCACACCGCGGCCGCCCGGACCCGAACGACGACGTCGCCGGCCTGCTCGATGGAGGGATCGGGGACCGCGGCGCAGGTGACGCGGCGGATGTCTTCGAAGACCAGGGCTTTCATGGCTGGGGATTATCCGGTCAAGCCTGGGCGCTGCGCCTCGTACCACTCGGCTGCAGCAAAGAGCTCCTCTGCGGCTTCGGGGTGAGTTCGCAGGGGGCGGCTCAAGCTCTGCGGAGCTTCTCGGCCAGCCGGGCCTTGACGTCCTGCCAGTCGAGGAGCTTTACGGCGCCGGATTCGATGTCGGCGACCCGCCGATCGATCTCATCCGCCCATGCGGCTTCGACCCCTGAATCAGGTGGTCCATCCAGGCTCGAGAGGATTTCGGTGACGAGCCAGGCGCGATCTTCATCTGGAAGGCGAAGGACGGCGTCTCGGAGAGTTTGGGCTGCGGCTAGCATGGGATCATTCTAGCAGTGTCATTTCTTCACGGGGATGGCAGTCAGATCTTTCGCAGAGGCCGGCAATGCCTCTCGGCTCACCAAGCCCATCGACGCGATAAGCTTCCGCTCCGAAAGGGGGAGACGACGCATGATGAAGCTGGTCCTGCTCCGGCATGGAGAGAGCACCTGGAACCTGGAGAACCGTTTCACGGGCTGGACGGACGTGGACCTGACGCCCAAGGGGCTCGAAGAGGCCCATGCGGCCGGACGGATGCTGCGCGAGGGCGGCTACACGTTCGACGTGGCCTACACGTCGCTGCTCAAGCGGGCGATCCGGACGCTCTGGATCGCGCTCGACGAGATGGACCTGATGTGGATCCCGGTCGTCCGGAGCTGGCGGCTGAACGAGCGCCACTACGGAGCGCTCCAGGGTCTCGACAAGGCCGAGACCGCCCAGCAGTACGGCGACGAGCAGGTGCTCGTCTGGCGCCGCAGCTATGCCACGCCGCCGCCGCCGCTGACCGCCGACGATCCGCGGCATCCCGGACGCGACCGGCGCTACGCCGGCCTCGACGCCGCGGAGCTGCCCCTGGCCGAGTCGCTGGCCGACACCGTGGCCCGCTTCCTCCCCTACTGGCACGAGTCGATCGTCCCGGACCTGCGGGCCGGCAAGCGGGTGGTGATCGCCGCGCACGGCAACAGCCTGCGCGCCCTGGTCAAGCACCTGGACGGGGTTTCGGACGACGAGATCGTGGGTCTCAACATCCCCACCGGCATCCCGCTGGTCTATGAGCTGAACGACGACCTGACGCCGATCCGGAGCTACTACCTGGGCGACCCGGAGGCCGCGCGCAAGGCCGCCGAGGCCGTGGCGAAGCAGGCTGCCCGGAAGCCGTAACCGCACGGACACATCCGGCAAGGAATGGCTGCGGCCTGAGGCGGGTTACCCCAAAAGAGGTTGTCGGAGAGGAGGATGCGCTTCAGGCCGTTCCCCCGCAGCGCCACCCGGGCTGGCAGCACCTCCCTGCAACCTTCGGCGCAGGATTCCGTCTTTGTAACTCCTGCCTTGGTCTCGACCTTAACCGGAGAGGATGATGGTTTTGAAATCTTTGGCTGCAGTTCTGCTCGTTTCGGGCCTCGTTTCTGGATTAGCCCTGTCCGCCTGTGGAGACGACCGCACCGCCATGTCCTCGGGCAAGGGCGGCCCGGAAGGCAAGGGCGGAGGACCGGAATCCCTGCCCGCCCGGGAGGTGAAGGTCGCCCGGGTCGAAACCGCCTCTCTCGCCCGCACCGTCGCGGTGTCGGGCACCCTCGCCGCCGACGAGGAGGCCGAGCTCGGCCCCAAGGTCGCCGGCCGGCTCGCGTCCCTGTCCGTGGATCTGGGCGACACCGTCCGCAAGGGCCAGACTCTGGCGCGCCTTGCACCCACCGACTTCGAGCTGCGCATCCGCCAGGCGCAGAACGCGATCGACCAGGCCCGCGCCCAGCTCGGACTGCCCGCGGACGGACCGCTCCAGGTCGTCGATCCCCAGGACACCGCGGTCGTGAAGCAGGCCGCCGCCAACCTGAACCAGGCCCGCCTGACCCGCGACCGCATGGCCCGGCTGTTCGACGAGCAGCTCATCCCGCGCCAGGATCTCGACGCGGCCGAAGCGGGCTATCAGGTCGCCGAGGCGCGCTACCAGGAGGGCATCGAAACCGCCCGCAGCCGCCAGGCGCTCCTCGGCCAGCGGCTCTCCGAGCTGGCGATCGCCCGGCAGCAGCTCTCCGATTCGATCATCACGGCGCCGTTCGACGGCCGCATCCGCGAGCGCAGCGCCTCGGTCGGCGACTACGTGGCCGTGGGCCAGCCGGTGCTGGTGCTCGTGCGCGTGCATCCCCTGCGGCTGCGCCTGGAAGTCCCGGAGCGCGAGGCCGCCGGCATCCGCACCGGCCAGGCCGTGCAGCTCACGGTCGAGGGCGAGGAGAAGCCCTATCCCGGCCGCGTGGCGCGGATCAGCCCGGCGCTGCGCGAGGACAGCCGCACGCTGCTCGTGGAGGCCGAGGTGCCGAACCCCGCGGGCCTGCTGCGCCCGGGCTCCTTCGCCAAGGCCGAGATCGTGACGCAGACGGGCGAGCCGACGCTGCTCGTGCCGGTGTCCGCCGTGATCAGCTTCGCCGGCATCGACAAGGTGCTGGGCGTCGAGGACGGCAAGGCCGTCGAGAAGCAGGTCCGCATCGGCCGCCGTTCGGACGGCCGGGTCGAGATCCTCGACGGGGCCGCCGCCGGCGACACGGTCGTGATCCAGCCCGGCAACCTCGTGGGCGGACAGCCCGTGACGGTCAATTCCTCCGGCAATTCCGCAACGGCGCCTTCCACGGCGATCGCCCCCTGAGTCCGCCCCCGAGCTGAAGGAACACGCAACATGCAAAAGCTCGCCGAGATCTGCATCCGCCGGCCCGTCTTCGCGGCCATGATCATCCTGGCGCTCGTCGTCGTGGGCGCCGCCAGCTACGGCAGCCTCGGCGTCGACCGCTTCCCGGCCGTCGACCTGCCGACCGTCGCCGTCCGCACCGCCCTGCCCGGCGCCTCCACCGAGGAGATCGAGACCGAGGTCTCGCAGCGCATCGAGGAGTCGGTCAACACGATCGAGGGCATCCAGGAGATGCGTTCGGTGTCGTCGGCCGGCAGCTCCTTCGTGATCCTCACCTTCGACCTCGACCGCGACATCGACACCGCGGCCCAGGACGTGCGCGACCGCGTGTCGGCGGTGGCCCGGCAGCTCCCGGACGACACGCTGACGCCGACCATCTCGAAGTTCAACAACGACACCGCGGCGGTGATGGTCATCTCGCTCTCGGGCAACCGCCCGCTCAAGGAGCTGACCGAGCTCGCGGACAAGGTCGTCAAGGTCCAGATCGAGCGCGCGCCCGGCGTCGGCCAGGTGCAGGTGATCGGCGGCCTGAAGCGCGCCATCAACGTCTGGGTCGACCCCGACCGCCTGGCCGCCTACCAGATCCCGATCACCGACGTGCGCGACGCCCTGGTGCGGCAGAACACGGACGCGCCGGGCGGCAACGTCACCGGCTCGTCGCGCGAGCTGACCCTGCGCACCATGGGACGGCTCACCCAGGCGAGCGAGTTCGACGAGCTGGTGGTGAAGACCGTGGACGGCCAGCCGGTGCGCATCCGCGACCTGGGCCGGGCCGAGGACGGAACCAAGGAGCAGCGGACGATCGCGCGCCTCAACGGCGTGCCCACGGTGACGCTCGAGGTGCAGCGCCAGTCCGGCGCCAACACGGTCGAGGTGATCGAGGGCGTGAAGGCTGCCATGGCCCGGGTCGGGCCGCAGCTCCCGCCCGACCTCGAGATGCGGGTCATCAAGGATCAGTCGCGCTACATCTACGCCGCGCTCCACGAGATCAACATCCACCTGGTCCTGGGCAGCATCCTGGCGTCGCTGGTGGTGCTCGCGTTCATGCGCAGCTGGCGCTCGACGGTGATCGCGGCGGTCGCGATCCCGGCCTCGGTGATCTCGACGTTCGGCATGATGGCGGCGCTCGATTTCACGCTCAACAGCGTGACCATGCTCGCGCTCGTGCTCATGGTGGGCGTGGTGATCGACGACGCCATCGTGGTGCTGGAGAACATCTTCCGCTGGGTGGAAGAGAAGAAGGTGCCGCCGTTCGAAGCCGCCAGGCGGGCGACCGCGGAGATCGCGCTGCCCGTGCTCGCCACCACGCTGTCGCTGGTGGTGATTTTCGTGCCGGTCTCGTTCATGTCGAGCATCTCGGGCCGGTTCCTGTTCCAGTTCGGCATCACGGCCGCGGCCGCGGTGCTGGTCTCCCTGCTCGTCTCCTTCACCCTGACGCCGATGATGAGTGCCCGCATGCTGCGGGCCGAGGATGCGGCAGGCCATGGCGGACACGCGGGCCACGCGGGCGACGCTTCTTCCCGCTCCGGCTTCTACGCGCGCATCGACCAGGCCTACGAGCGCATGCTCGTCCTGACGATGAGGCACCGGCGCTCGGCGGCCGTGCTCTGCGTCCTGGTCATGCTCTCCTCCCTCCTCCTGTTCAAGGTCGTGAAGATGGAGTACGTGCCGAGCAACGTGGACGAGTCGGAGTTCGACGTCGGCGTCAACGCTCCGGAGGGGACGAACCTGGCGGCCATGGACGAGGCGATGCGGGCCGTGGAGGCCGAGCTGCGGCAGATCCCGGGGATCCGCACCATGCTCTCCTCCTCCGGCAGCGGGTTCATCGGCAGCGTCAACCAGGGCAACGTGTTCGTGCAGATCGCACCCCACGCGGAGCGGCGCCCCTCGATCACCCGCTTTTTCAAAGGCCTGGTGAAGCTCGATCCGCTGGAGGCGTTCCGCGGCAACTACACGCAGCGCGACGTCATGACCGAGGTCCGCAAACGGCTGGGCAAGTTCACGGACCTGCGCAGCTCGGTCCGCAACATCCAGTCCTTCAACATCGGCGGCGGCAACAACGACATCGACTTCTCGCTGCGCGGGCCGGACCTCCACGCCCTCGCCGCCTATGCGAACCAGCTGCGGGACAGGTCCAAGGAGCTGGGCGGCATCGTGGACGCGGACGTGACGCTCAAGCTCGAGAAGCCGGAGCTTCAGGTGGACGTCGACCGCGCCCGCGCCGCCGACCTGGGCGTCCAGATGAGCGACGTGACGAGCGCCCTGCGGCTCATGGTGGGCGGCGACGCCGAGGTCTCCCGGTTCGTGGACCCGGCGGTCAACGACAACTACGACGTCCAGCTCCGCCTGGCCGAGGGGACGCGCAACGATCCCGAGGCGATCGGCCGGCTGTACGTGCCGAGCGCCAGCGGCCGGCTCGTCCGGCTCGACAGCCTGGTGACGGTGAAGGAGGCCACGACGGCCTCCCGCATCGACCGCACCGACCGCCAGCGGCAGGTCAGCCTGCGCGCCGGCGTGGCTCCAGGCTATGCCCTGGCCGACCGGCTGGACGCGCTGCGCGGAGCGGTCGACGAGATGAACCTGCCGTCCACCTACACCACGGCCATCGGCGGCCGGGGCCGCGAGCTCGAGCGGACGTACAAGGAGTTCGTCTGGGCCCTGATGCTGTCGATCGTCTTCATGTACATGATCCTGGCGTCGCAGTTCGAGAGCACGGTCCACCCGCTGACCATCCTGCTGTCGCTCCCCCTGTCGGTGCCCTTCGCGCTGATCTCGCTGTGGGCGACGGGGAACACGCTGAACCTCTATTCGGCCCTGGGAATCCTGGTGCTGTTCGGAGTGGTGAAGAAGAACGCCATCCTGCAGATCGACCACATGAACAACCTGCGCGCGTCCGGGATGGACCGGATGGCGGCGATCATCCAGGGCAACCGGGACCGCCTGCGGCCGATCCTGATGACCACGCTCGCCCTGGTGGCCGGCATGCTGCCGCTCGCCCTGGGCACCGGCCCGGGCTCCGAGGAGCGGCGGGCCATCGCGGTGGTGGTCATCGGCGGACAGACGATGTCGCTGCTGCTGACGCTGCTGGCGACGCCGGTGTTCTACTCGATCTTCGACGACATGCGGCTCACCGAGAGGGTGGGGGCGCTGGCGCGGCGGATCCGGCCCCGTCGGCCGCAACCGGAAGAGCCGCAGCCCGCGGCCTGACCCGCGATTTGAGCCGGGACCAGCCCGGGGCGTTCTCTACTCGACCAGCAGCTGGCGCTGGTAGAGGACGCCCTGGGCGAACAGGCCGTAGCTCAGCAGGTAGGTGAGGTCGACCAGGTCGACGAGGTCGGTGCGGCCGAGCTGGGAGAACCAGGCGAACAGGGCGTCCGCGATGCACAGGAAGACGCAGCCGGCGAGCAGCGTCGCCCAGATCTTCCAGACCGCCCCGCCCCGGAAGCGCACGCTGATGCGGATGAGCAGCGCGGTGGGGATCAGCAGCAGACCGTCCATCACCGGATAGAGAAGATTGAGCAGCCTCTCCAGGAACACGGCCTCGCTGCTCACCAGCGGCTTGAGGATGGGATAGCCGATCGCCGCGCAGAGCAGCAGGATTCCGGCGGCCATCCCGATCCGCTCCGACCGGGAGCCCACCGGGAAGCCGCTTTGCAGGTAGGCGCGCAGGAACAGCACGAGCGCCGCGATCATCAGCGGATAGGAAAGGACGAAGAACACATCCGCGATGGACGGAAACGGCGCCTCGTCCAGCCCCAGCCCGAACTGATAGAAGGCGATGATCGCCTGCCCCGCCATCAGGGCGCCGAATCCTGGAAAGAGCCACTGCCACGCGGTCCGCGTCGGGGTGCCGGGCTCGAAGCTCCCCCGGTTGAGACCCGTCGCCACCGTGGCGACCACCAGGAAGAGCAGCTTGCCGAAGGTTCCGATCGCCAGGATGGTGCGAGGGCCGAGGGTGTCCTGGTAGATCACCGCCGCGGGAGCCAACGCGCGGCCGAGGAGGATCAGCGCCAGGACGCCCAGGAGCGCGCCAAGGCTCCGGCGCAGGGTCCTCACGGTCACTTGACGTCTCCCAACCCGAGAATGGCTTTGCGCATGTCCTGCACCACGATCTCCGATTTCTCCTTGCCCAGGAAGATGACCAGCGCGAGCCCCAGCTTGTCGAGCAGGGCGTCGATCTGGGCGCCCTCGATCAGCATCGAGTGGATGCCGAGGTCGCCGCAGTGGGCGCGGGGCGCGGTCTTCGCCATGAGCCGGCCGATGTACGGCTCCAGGACGCGGGAGATCGCGTCGAGCACCTCGCTCGTATTTCTGCGCAAAGACGCAGTCGTGGAAGGTCCGGGCATCCCAGGCTCTCAGCAGTCACAAAAGGGAAGAACGCCCGGATCGTACCACAGGGTTCAGTTGACACAGGAGTAGGCGTACCCC
Organism: Holophagales bacterium; assembly: GCA_031390755.1. GTDB lineage: Bacteria > Acidobacteriota > Thermoanaerobaculia > Multivoradales > UBA5704 > DATMER01. The sequence goes on along the minus strand of JANMTS010000026.1, from coordinate 21,912 downwards.
GAGCAGCAGCCGGTGCCCGTGCAGGTGCCTTGGTCCAGGCCCAGGCTGTCGAGCAGCTCGATCACGTCGCGGACGTGGGCCTCCACCGTCCATCGGGGTGAAGCGCTCGCCCAGCAGGTCGCCGTGCAGCAGCATGCTGAAAGCCCTGGCCTAGGTTCCGATCACCAGGCCGCCGTCGACGGACAGCACGGTGCCATGGACGAACGACGCCGCGTCCGAGGCGAGCCAGTGATACGCCTCGGCGATGTCCTCGGGCTGGCCCATGCGGCCGATGGGAGTGTGCTCGACCATCCCGGTCAAGACCTTCTCCGGCATGGCCTTGACCATCTCGGTGGCGATGAACCCCGGGGCCACGCCGTTGACGCGGATGCCGTACCGCCCCAGCTCGCGGGCCCAGGTGCGGGTCAGGTTCACCACCGCGGCCTTGGTCGCGGCATAGTTGGTCTGGCCGAAGTTGCCGTACAGGCCGACCACGGACGAAGCGTTCAGGATCGCGCCGCCGCGCCCCGAGGCGATCATGTGCGGCGCCACCGCGCGCGTGCAGAGGAACACGCCCTTCAAGTTGACCGACACGACGGAATCGAACTCGGCCTCGCTCATCTCCGAGACCTTCTTTCCGTCCTTCCACTTGATGAGCTGGCCGTCGCGGACGATGCCGGCGTTGTTGACCAGCACGTCGATCCGGCTCCAGCGGCCCATCACGCCGGCGACCGCGGCCTCGACCGAATCGGCGGAGGTGACGTTGACGTTCTGAACGAGACAGTCGGACGCGCCTTCCGCGGTCAGCTCGTCCGCCAGCGCCGGGGCGTCGACGACGTCCCAGGCTGCGATGCGGGCGCCGTCCCAGGCGAAGCGGCGGGCGGTGGCGCGGCCGATTCCCGCGGCGGCGCCGGTGACGATGACGACACGATCGTTTCTCGGATTCATAGAAAAAACACCCTCAACCGGAATGAAACGGAGGGGAGACCTCGACGGCTTCCCCTCCTCAGGTCAGATTGGAACGCTTAGAACGCCCACCTCAGGCCAAGCTGCTCACGTCGTAGTTGGTGTTGTCGAGCAGCCAGCGCTACGCCGCCGCCGTGTCCGACGCGCTACCGGCCGCCGGTGAACGGCTTGTTCTCTTGCGGGCGCGGAGCTTTCTTGGCTTCGCCGGGGACGATGCCGCTGGCCGCGCGGCTGCGCGCGGCGGCCTGGGCCGCGAAGCCCTCCTCGCGCTGCTTGGCTTCGTCGGTGGGGAGATGACACTTCTTGTACTTCTTGCCGCTGCCGCACCAGCAGACGTCATTCCGGCCCCGGGGGGCCGCCTTCGGCTGTTCGGCGGGGGTCAAGGGGATCAACTTACTGCGTAGCCAGCTCATCAAAGACACGGGAAAGCTCCTTCAAGAATTGGGATCAAGGCATGCCAACGGTTGGAGAGGACGATCTCTTCCTCTATGGACTCCGGGCGGGGGAATTATAGACGGGAGGATCGGCAATGGGACAGCCGACCTCACTCCCCCGGCAGCCAGAACACCACCGCCATCCCCCGCCCTTCGCGGCGCTCCAGGCGGAGGTGGCCGCCGTGGGCTTCGACGATCTCTCGGCAGAGGGGGAGGCCCAGGCCGGTGCCGGTGGGTTTCGAGGTGTAGAACGGGAGGAGGGCTTTCTTCATGACGTCGTCGCTCATCCCGGTCCCGCGGTCCTTCACGTGGACGCGGACGCCTCCATCGGCCAGGGGCTCTACCCGGAGGCGGATCTCCTCGGCCGGGCTTCCCGCTTCCTGGGCGTTCTTGAGGAGGTTGATGAGGGCCTGCTGGATCTGGGTGCGGTCGAAGCGGGCGGGGCGCTGCGGCGTTTCTCCTTCCTGGATGAAGGGGAAGAGACCGCGGAGATCTTCCAGGAAGGGAGCCCACTCCACGTCCTGCTTGACGGGCGCCGGGAGGCGGGCGAAGCGGGCGTAGCTCTCCAGGAAGTCGCGGAGGTGGGTCGAGCGCTCGTCGATGACGTCCAGGGCCTGCTCCAGGCGGCTGCGGTGTTCCGGGTTGTCGAGGATGAGTCTCGCCGAACGGGCCAGCGAGGCGATCGGCGCCAGGGAGTTGTTGATCTCGTGGCTCATGGTGCGGATCGCCCGCTTCCAGACGCCCACCTCCTGGCGCCGCAGCTCGGGCGTCAGGTGTTTGAGCATGGTCAGCTCGTGGCGCTGGCCGTTCAGCTCGAAGGCCCGGCGCGCCACGTGGTAGACCTCGTCCGTGCCCTCCTGCTCCACCGAAAACAGGGCGTCGCGACCGCTCTCCAGGGCGTCCCGCATCTGCGGCGGGCAGTCCTGGAGGATGCGGCTGAACGGCTGGCCTTCGAGCCGGCGGCCGGTGACGAAGAGCTCGCGGGCCGCGCGGTTGACGAAGAAGATGCGGTCGCGCTGGGTGAGGAGGATCGCCATCGGCGTGGACTCCAGCACGGTCTCCAGCAGCAGCTCCTTCTGGAGGAGGTTCCCGCGCTCGTCGCGGAGGACGTCGCCCATGGCGTTGTACAGCTCGACCAGCTCGCCGATCTCGTCCCGCCGGTCGACCGCGAGGCTCAAGCTGAAGTCGTGGTCCTTGTAGCCGCGGACGCCGTCGCGCAACGCGTCGAGGGTGCGGGTGGCCGGGCCGATGACGCGTTCGAGAAGCCAGAGCCCGAGGGTGACGCCGACTCCCAGAGTTGCAGCGGCGACGATCCAGGGGGATGGCGACCAGGAGGCTACGCCGACGATGACTGCGGCCGTGACGGCGACGGGGAGGAGGGCCGCGAGGAAGGCGAGGCGGACGCGCGTGGCGAAGCGGAGGACCCTCACCCCCCGGCCCCCTCTCCCACCTCCCCTCCCCCCTCCCTGGGAGAGGGGGAGAAAAGCCCTTCCTTGTGGCCCAGGCTGGGACGGAGGGCAAGGGCTGCCTTGCGGATCTCCCCGAGAATCACGCCCGGCTCCGTCAGGATCGAGTCGTTCGGGTAGCGGAGGATCTCGTAGCCCAGGCTGAAGAGGTAGCCGTCGCGATTCTCATCGTGAGCGGCCTGGGAGTCCTCATCGTGGACCGCTCCATCGAGCTCCACGATGAGCCGGAGGTCAGGGCAGCAAAAGTCCGCGATGTATCGGTTCCCGACGGGCTCCTGCCGCCGGAACTTCAGACCCAGGATCTTGCGGTCCCGCAACAGCTCCCAGAGTGCCGTCTCCGAAGGGGTCTGCCCCTTCCGCAACTCGCGAGCCCGACGCCGGGGATCAAAGATCCGCCTCAAGCCAGGTCTCCGCAGTTCTCCCCCTCTCCCAGGGAGGGGGGAGGGGAGGTGGGAGAGGGGGCCGGGGGGTGAGGGCTCAACTTTTCACCCGCCGCTCCATCGCCAGCCCATGCCGCTCCATCTTCCGGTAGAGCGCCTGCCGGCTTAAGCCCAGGATCTCGGCCGCCCTGGCCACGACGCCTCCGGCTTCGGCGAGCGCCCGCTCCAGCTTCACGCGCTCAGCCAGAGCAACCTCATCCAGTGGACCGTCAGGATGGTCCGGCGAGACTGGCGCAGCCGGAGCAACGGTGTAGGTTCCGAGCCCCAGATCCTCGTTGCGGATGGTGTCGCCCGGCGCGACCAGGACCGCCCGGCGCAGGGCGTTCTCCAGCTCCCGGACGTTGCCGGGCCAGGGGTGCCTCAGGAGACTTTCCCGTCCCTCCGGCGCGAGGCGCCAGACGGCTCCGGACGGCGAAGGCGAGAGGTCGCGGAGGAACTTCTCCGCCAGCGGCAGCACGTCCTCCGGTCTCTCCGCGAGCGGCGGTACGGCCAGCTCGATGACGTTCAGCCGGTAGAAGAGATCCTCGCGGAAGCGGCCGGCCGCGATGTCCTTGCGGAGGTCGGAATTGGTGGCGCAGACGAGGCGCACGTCCACGCGCCGGGTCTCGCTGCTCCCGAGGCGCTCGAACTGGCCGCTTTGAAGAACGCGCAGGAGCTTGCGCTGACCCGACAGGGAGAGGTTGCCGATCTCGTCGAGGAACAGCGTGCCGCCGTCCGCGGCCTCGAAGCGGCCCACGCGGCGGCGGGTGGCGCCGGTGTAGGCGCCCGGCTCCGCTCCGAACAGCTCGCTTTCGAGCAGCTCGTCCGGGATCGCCCCGGCGTTGACCCTCACGAACGGCTTGTCCTTCCGGCGCGAGCTCGCCTGGACGATCTCGGCGAGCTTCTCCTTGCCGGCGCCGCTCGGACCGGTGATCAGCACCGGCACGTCCGCCCGCGCCACCTGCAAGGCGAGCGTGGCCACGGCCTGCATCCGCTCGCTCGCCCAGACCGCGCCGCAGAGGTCGTGGCGCTCGGCCAGCTCTTCCCAGCTCCGGCGGGACCGGCCGCGCAGGCGCGCGTTCTCGAGCTGGAGCTCCCGCATCCTGAGCAGGTTGCGGACGGTGACGAGCAGCTTGTCGTCGTCCCACGGCTTGGCGAGATAGTCGCTCGCGCCCTCCTTGACGAGCTGCACCGCGGTCTCCAGGGAGGTCCAGGCCGTCATCAGGAGGATCGGCAGCCCCGGGTCCCGCCTGCGGATCTCCCGGAACAGGGCCACGCCTTCGTCGCCGGAGGTCGCTTCCGGCGAGAAGTTCATGTCCTGCACCACGACGCCGATGTCGGCCGAGCCTTCGTCGAGCGCCCGCAGCGCGTCCGCCGGCCCGCGGGCCACGAGGCAGTCCAGCCCCCGGATCTCGAACAGCATCTTGAGCGCTGTCGCGACCGAGGGCTGGTCTTCGACGATCAGGATCATCGGCACCGCTCCATTATGAGGGCTGGGGAGCGGGGGAATGGGATCAACTACACACTCCTGGTGGCAATCGCAGGAGCCACCCTCGCCGCTCTGAGCGCCGGCCCCAGCGCCGCCCCCAGCCCCACCACCCACAGCAGCCCCACGCCCGCGGCCAGCACCCAGGCTTCGAGCTTCGCCTGCTGCACCAGAGTCACCAGCCCGACGTTGATCGCGTAGGCGAGGCCGGTTCCGAGCACGGCTCCAATTGAGGTGACCATCCAGTTCTCCAGGAGGAAGTGCCGGAGGATGTCCCCCTGCGTCGCGCCCAGGGCGCGCCGCGTGCCGATCTGCTTCTGCCGCTCCGCCACGGAGAACGAGGTGATGCCCACGATCCCCAGCGCCGTCACGAACACCAGGAGGATCATCACCGCGTTGAGCGCCATCACCACGGCGCGGTCGCGCGAGTCGTACTCCCGCCGGATGTCCTGGATCGCCCGGACCCGCACGTTGCGGCCGTCGTTGGACGCGAGCAGCGCCTTCTCGATCTCCGGCATGAGAGCGTCTTTCTGTCCTGGCTGGGTGCGGACCAGGAAGCCGAAGTTGCTGAAGCCTCCGCTGCGCCGCGGCAAGAAAACCGCGTACTCCCCGATCGGCCAGCCGTAGGGGTTGTAGAACCGGTCGAACACGCCGATCACGTCGAACGAGTCCGTGCCCGACGGATCCTGGATGATCTTCCCCAGCGCGCCCCCGTTCGGATAGAGAAGCTTCGCCAGCGCCTCGCTGATCACCACCGGACTGATGACTTTGTCGGGATCGCTTCCCGTGCCCGCCTCCAACTCGGCGGGCGTGAAGTTGCGGCCCTGGATCACGGTTACGCCGAGCGTGTCGAAGACCGCGGGATCGACGCCGTAGATCTGGGTCCGGTAGCGGTTCCCGCCGAGGCGCACCTCGGTCGAGCTGCCGCCGCCGATCCAGGGGATGAACGAGGTGTTGCTCGCGGCGCGCACGCCGGGCAGGGTGCGCAGCGTGACGAGGTCGGAATCGATGGCGTGGTGGAGGTACGCGTCCTCCCGGAACGCCTCGGCGAACGGCCGGCTGCCCACCCAGAGCAGGTTTTCGTCGTCGAACCCGGACTCCACCTTCAGGCTGGCCTGGGATTCCCGGATGAGGCTGACGCAGTTGGCGACGATGGCCAGGGTCAAGGCCACCTCCGCGACGATCAGAAGGAAGCGCGACCGGTTGCGGGTCATCGCGCGGAAAATCGGTCCGAAAGGCATGAGATCTCTCCTTCCTTTCTATTGGTTCCGGAGATACCGGGCCGGAGGCACCGAGCAGATCCGCCAGGCGGGATAGATGCCGGCGATCGCACCGGCGACGAGCGACAGGAACACCGCCGCGAGGACCATCGTGAGATCGAGATGGAAGAAGTCCTCGGACTGCGACATCCGCCGGAACACGGTGTTGAAGAACGCCAGCACCCCGAACGACAGCAGCAGCCCGATCGCGCCGCCGATCAGCCCCACCAGCTCGCACTCGATCAGGTGCTGGAGGAAGATCGACCCCCGCGTCGCGCCGAGCGCCCGCCGCACGCCCACCTGCGGCGCCCGCGCCAGGAACTTGCCGAGGAACAGGCCGACCAGGTTGAGCGCCGCCACGATCAGGAACAGGATCGAGATCGCCGCGATCGCCTTGGACTGCGGCGGCACGACCTCCCAGTCCTGGATCAGATTGCGGACCGAGGTGATCCGATTGTCGAGCGGCCGCTGGAAGCGGCCCTCCTTGCGCTGCTCCGTGGTGTAGGCGTCGAGGAACCGCGCGTAGGCCTGGCGGCTCGCCTCGTCCGGCAGCTCCACCCACATCTGGAGGAAGCAGCCCTCGCTCCTCCGCAGGATCTCCAGGTAGGTGGGATCGCCGTCGAAGCTCTGCCAGTTGTCGCGGTTGCCCGCGGTGCGGATCTCCATCGGCTCGATCCAGTTGAACGGCATGAAGACCGACTCGGGCTCGCCGAAGACGTCGCCGTTCATGTCGTAGATGCGGATGCTCGGCCGCCAGGGCGCCATCACGCCCGTCACCCGGAACTCCCGCCGGTCGATGCGGATCGTCTCCCCGACGCTGTCGCGGCCGCCGAACAGCCGCTCGTTGAGCTCCGAGCTGATCACCACCACCGGCTCGGGCCCGGCGTCCGCGGCGCGGCCCCAGCCGGCGCCGTACCGGAAGGGCACGTCGAACATGGGGAAGAAGTCCGAGAACACCATGCGGATCGGCTCCTGCGACGGCCGGGCCTTCGCGTCCCTCGGAAACACGTAGAGGCTCGCGAGGAAGTTCGGGCTCTGCCGCACCGGGATCTTGCTGCGCATCAGCTCCCGCATGTCGCGGTAGGAGATCTGGGGCGGGATGCCGCTCTCGTGCGGATGCGGCGGCGCGGTCGGGTCCCAGTTGTCCATCTGCACGTAGAACAGGACATCGCTCTTGCCCGGGATCGGATCGCGCGAGAACACGTGGTAGACCGTGATGAACGCCGTGGAGATCGCCACGCCCAGCGCAATGCCGCCGACGATCAGCGTCGACAGCACCGGGTTGCGGAGCAGGCTCTTCCAGGCCAGCCGGAGGTTGTAGGCGAACATGGTCGTGGTCTCCCCCTCGCTCTCAGTTCGCGACCGACATGGCCTGCGCGGCGCGGTTCAGCGGGAACGGCGAGATCCGCTCGAGATCGACCATCCGGCCGTCGGCGATGTGGAGCTGCCGGTGGGCGCGGGCGGCGTGCTCGGGGTTGTGGGTGACCATGATGAGCGTCGTGCCGCGGGCGTTGATGTCTTCCAGGATGTCCATGATCTCGCGCGCCATGGTCGAGTCGAGGTTGCCGGTCGGCTCGTCGGCCAGAATGAGCTTGGGATCGCCGGCCAGGACGCGCGCGATGGACACGCGCTGCTGCTGGCCGCCCGAGAGCTGCGACGGCAGATGGCGCAGGCGCGACGAGAGCCCCACCTGCGCGGCGGCGCGCTCGATCCGCTCCTTGCGCTCGGCGGCGGAAACCTTTCTGTAGCGCAGCGGCACGTCGATGTTGTCGAACACGTCGAGGTCCGGAATCAGGTTGAAGCTCTGGAAGATGAAGCCGATCTTCTCGTTGCGGATGCGCGACATCTGCGAGTCCGTGAGCCGGCTCACGTCCAGGCCGTCGAGGAAGTAGCGCCCCTGCTCGAACGCGTCCAGAAGCCCGGCCACGTTGAGAAAAGTCGTCTTGCCCGAGCCCGAAGGGCCGGTGATGGTGACGAACTCGCCCTGCTCCACCTCCATGGTGAAGTCGCGCAGCGCGCGGGTCTCGACGAGGCCGGTACGGTAGATCTTGGTGAGGCCTTCCATCTTGAGCATGTCGCTCTCCCCTTGTTTTCCTGCCGTCCTTTCCGGACGGGTCTATTTGCGGACCAGGACGGTCTGCGCGCCCCGGAACTGTTGAAGATCGGTGAGAAGAATCTGATCGCCTTCGGCGAGCCCGTCGAGGATCTCGACCTCGCCCACGCTGACCGCGCCGGTGCGGATCGGGCGCAGGGTGGCGAGGCCGTCGGCGAGCACGTAGACCTTGGCGCCGCCGCCGCTCTCGAAGAACGGTCCGCGCGGAACTTTGAGAACGCCGGAGCGGCGGTCGAGCACGAGGCGCACGGCCACGCGCTGGCTCTGCCGCAAGCCCTCGGGCGCCTGGCCCGAGAAGGCCACGGTGCCCTCGACCACCCCCTCGCGCACCTCGGGCGAGACGGAGGTGAGCGTGCCCGCGTGCTTGCGGCCGCCGTAGTCGATCTCCGCGGGCGTGCCGGGGATCAGCTCGTCGGCGTAGGCCTCGGCGATGTGGACCTCGACCTCGTAGGTCGAAAGATCGACGACCGTGAGCAGCGCCGTGTTCGCGGCGACGGCCTGGCGGTCGTCCACGTCGATGGTGGCCACGACGCCGTCGAACGGCGAGGTCACGGCCAGCTCGCGGACGCGGCGTTCGAGATCCGCGACCACGAGGCCCTGGCGCTCGGCCTGACGCTCGCGGTCCGCGACCTCGAAGTCGAGCGCCTCGCCCTGGAGCCCGGCGCCTTCGCGGGCCTGCTCCAGCTCCACCTCCGCCAGGCGGACGGCGTCCTTGCTACGCTCGTGCTCCACCTCGTTGAGGAGGCCCTCGGCGCGGAGCTTCTCGTTGCGCACCAGCTCGCGGCGGGCGGCTTCGAGGCGGACCCGGCGCAGCTCGGTGGTCTGGCGGTTGCCGGCATTCTGCTGGCGGGCGGAGAGGCGCGACCGGCCGAGCTCGGACTCCATCCCCTGGAGCCGGGAGCGCTCCTGGGCGAGCTGGGACTGAAGGTCGGGGCTTTTGAGCGTGGCGAGCGTCTGCCCCTTGCGCACCGCCTGTCCAGGCCGCACGGCCAGCGAGACCGTGCCCTGGGCCGGGCTGTAGAGCCGGGGGTGGTTGGCCGCGACGATCCGGCCGTCGGCGGCCACGTCGCGAAGAAGATCGCCGCGCACGACCGTGGCCGTGCGGAGGCGGGAGAGGTCGACCGACTGGTCTGCGCTCGACCAGCGCTGAAGCACCGGCCAGAGCGGGATGAACGACAGGATCAGCACCAGCGCCGTCCCGAGAAGGATCTTGCTCCGGCGGGACAAACCCGCCGGCTTGTCGAGGATCTGGTCCATGGAATCGGTTTCTTGGATCATGGCGGAATCCCCAAGAGCAACCGATGTGCCACGGCCGCGATTCATCACAAACCACTGTCTTGTCTGAATTTACCGCCGCGGACAAGCGTCCGGAGAAACGTCCGGTTGACAGGTGTCCGCCCGGACACCGGACGGCTGTCCGGGGAAGGCCCTCACCCCCGGGAGAGGGGAGCGCGATGCCGTTCAGCGACCTCCCATGCTTCCCGATCCGTCTCTTGTAGAGAGCACCTGCATCCAGCCGGCCCCGTAGAGACGCCTCAGTCCGTCCTCGAAACCCTCACCGGGTCCCGAAACTTCGAGGCGTCTCCCTCCCCGTCACCACGGACGTTCCGAAACCCCAGCCCCACCCACCTACCAATCCAACGGCATCGGCGGGATGTCCCCGAATCCCCACTGCCGCAGAGCCAGGACGATCTTGCCGCGGTGGTGGACCTCGTGGTCGGTCAGGTAGAGAACGCGGTCGCGGCCCGTCCAGACTACGGGAGCGCCATTGTCCAGGGTCATTGGATATTCCGCGCCCATGCGCGCACCGTCGTTCTCCTCGAAGAAGGACAGGAGCCGCTCGGTGGTGGACTCCAGCGCGCCCAGGAGCGCGGCCTTGTCGTTCTGATAGCTGGGCTTCCCCTTGCCGTCCTCGAGGTCGAAGCCGAGCCACCCGTCGATGGTCGTGGCGATGTGCTTGAAGAGGCGGCCCAGCGGAACAGCCTCGCCCTCCGCCTGACGGATCAGCATCTCCTCGGGAATGCGGTCCAGAAGATCGATGGTCCGTCGGCGGATCTGGCGGAAGTGCTTGAGGATTTCTTGGTCGGCAGGATGCATAAAGAGGGATTGTAGCTCCAAGAGGGGGAGCCATTGCCCAAGCAGGGGATCGCCCTCCTCCCGAGCGATTGGGGGATCTGTTCCTGAGAGTCTTCGGTCCGGGCCGGGGGGTGGATCTGGAGCTCTCCCCTCGCGAGCCGCACGATCCTCTGCCCGGGGCTCACGGCCCGGGCTAGATGCTGTCGCCTCCTCCGGAGGCTCGCTTCATCGCTTCTCCTCCTCCTTCACCCAGACCTCCGTGCCCGGGTGAAATCCAAACCAGCCGAACCAGAAGGCCACGGCGCCCGGAACCCGGGGTAGCGGCGATGGGCTCCCCTCTTCGGCTCCACGCGGCACGAGCGCCTCTTCGGTGATTGCCCAGACGCGGCCGGCCTCGTCGAGCAATTCCCTGGGCTGGACCCCGGCGCGGAAGGTTCTGCCGTCCCGCCGGTAGACACGGACGGCGTCTCCCTCCATCAACAGGACAAGATCGGAGTCGCCGAGCCGGTCGTGGACGATGCGCTCGCGGGCCAGCTGGTCGATCGGCCAGGCTTTGGCGGCGGCTCCGATCCGGAGGCCGTAGATCTCTTCCTTCGGCGGCAGGGCCTTGCTCTTCTGCCAGACCGGAAAGGAGACTCCCTGCCGTTGGCGGTCGGCGGCGCCGGGCCGGTAGTCGTAGCCCCAGCGGGCTCCGAAGGCGGGGTCGAGCCGGGTCACGGTGGTGTCCGGATGCGCGGCCTTCCAGTCTCCCCAGGTGGTGACGGTCAGCGGCAGCGGCTCCAGGCGGACCGGGCTGTTGGCGAGGCGCCCGGCGGCGGGCTCTCCGGTGAGCTGGTTCCAGAGGGTCCAGCTCTGGCGGTCGACCATGAGCTTGTTGCTGCGGTAAAGCAGGCCGGAGGTGCCGAAGGTGCGCCGGCCGCCGTTCGGGGTGCGGGCGGCGTAGGCGACGGCGGTGTTGCACAGGGTGCAGAAGCCAAGGGAGAGGGGCTCGCCGCCGACCGTGTCGTTGACCATCTCGTGCCAGCTCAGGTAGCGCGCCGGGTAGGCGTGATGGCTGCCCCCGGCGCTCACGCCGAAGACGGTCTCCTTGTCCGAGAGGAAGCCGCCCTCGGCGGCCGGGACGCGCGGCGGGTCTTCGAGCGGCGGGATGCCGTCGATGGAGACGCCTCCCCAGACGATCTCCTCGAGGGCGATGCGGGACGGGGCGCCCGGGTAGAAGATCCGCTTGTAACCCGGATCGATCTTCACCAGGAGGGACAGCTTCCACGCCATGTAGCCCGGGGCATCCCGCGGACTGGCGCGCAGATCGGAGCGCCGGCCCACCAGCTCGACCCAGTCGTAGTAGCGATCGCCGGGGTTCTCTCCGGTGAGATTCCGAAGCACGCTCAAGAGGAGACTGCGCTGGGACTTGGGTGTGAAGAACAGGGCGTCGACCAGGGGCGGCACAAGCGTGAGATCCTTCGACGCCGTCAGTTGCTCCGCAGCGGCCTTCCGCTCGCCGGGCTCGACGGTCTCGCTCATGAGACTGCGGATGAGGGCATACCCCTCCTCCGGCGCGAGAGCGGCGCGGGCCGATCCGGGAAGGATCAGCAGGAGAAGGACTGTCACGGCGCACGTCGGAAGGGAATGTCGGTCCATGATTTTCATCCTCTCAGCAGGGTGTCGCGGAACGGCAGGGGCAGACCTGCAGCACGCTGCCCCCGGCCGAGCCGGTGGCGCCGAACAGAAGGATTTTCACTCCAGCCCCTTCAGCAGGAGCGCGATCTGCCCGGAGTGATAGGCGTTGTGCTGGAGCATGCCGATCACCATCTCGGCCTTGGTGACGCCGGTCCCGAGGGGTCGGTCGGAGGTGCCGATGCGCTCGGCGAGAGCCTCGTCGGAGAGCACGGCCACGGCGCCGGCAAGCTCTTCGAGGCTGTCGCGCAGGTCGGTCTGCGCCTTCGTCCACGCGGCCGGGCCCGGCCCGGGCGGATTCGGCCAGTCGCCCCCCTCCGGCATCCCGGGCTCGGCGCCCGCCAGCCGCCGCGCCACCTCGCGCTGCCAGCCGGTCATGTGGAGCACGATCTCCCAGATGCTGTGGCCGTCCGCGATCGGCCGCTCCAACGCCATGCCGGGGGTGACCTCGGCGAGCAGATCCACGGTCGAAGGTCCATGCCAGGGATCGGAGGAGTGTCCTTTGCGAAGCAGCTCCGCCAGGGCGGAGCCGGATGCGGGGGTTCGGGTTGTCGTCATGAGGGATGAGCTTAGCAGAGGGTACCTGCTCCCCGGGGCGGGTTCCAGGCCCACCCGCAAGCGGGTTGAAGGAGCCCGATCGGCGTGCTCTCATCCGGTCAGGACGAGACGACGAGGAGAACAGCATGAGCCCATTCGACGACAGATGCGTCTGCTGCCACGGAACCGGTCAGATTCCCTGCGACTCCTGCCACGGCGAAGGCCTTCACCAGCTGTCCGGCGGTGACGAGGATGACTTTGACGTGTGCAGCGAGTGCTACGGACAGAAGGCCATCTCCTGCCCGGAGTGTGGGGGCCAGGGCGTGCGCTCGGACCACCGCGCGGCCTGAGGGCTTCACTCGGCTGGCCGTAGCGCGGCCCATCCGCGATAGGCTCCCGCGGACATGGGCGAGCCACTCTTTGTTCGTGACGGAGCCGGTGCGTTGCGGATGGAGGGCGTGCCGCTCGCGGAGCTGGCGCAGCGGCTCGGCACGCCGTTCTTCCTGATCAGCGAGTCGCGCCTGCGGTCCAATCACGAGGCCCTGGAACGGGGCCTCGCGGGCACCGGGACGATCCTGCGCTACTGCGCCAAGACGAACGCCGAGCCCGACGTGCTCCGGGCGATGGCGGCCGCCGGCAGCAACCTGCTGGCGAGCCACGCCGCCGAGGCCGCGCTCGCGGTCCGTTGCGGCTTCGCGCCGGAGCGGATCGCCTACGCGCGTCCGGTGCTCACGCCGGAAGAGCTGGACGCGGCGATGCGGCTCGGGGTCTCCTTCTTTCATGTCCACCATCCCGACGACCTGGGTAAGCTCGAAGCCGCGGCGGTATTGGCGGGGGCGGATCGGCCTGTCCGGCTCTCGTTCCGGCAGCGCGGTGCGGCGGGTCTCTCGCCTCTCGGCCGGCTCAACCGGCGGCTGGGGCTCGACGCGGACGAGATCGTCGCGGCGGTGCGGTACGCAGCGGCCTCTCCCTGGCTGGAGCCGGCCGCGCTGAATTTCTATCTCGGCACACAGCAGTCGTCGCTCGACGGATTCACCCGGGCGTTCCGGGGAGTGCTGGGCTTCCTGAAGCGCCTGGCGTCGGAGACCGGTGTCGCGATCCGCGAGGTGAACCTCGGCGGCGGCATCCCCTCCCCCGCCCTGCGGCGCGTCGGACCCCGCCACGTGATCGGGCGCCTGCGGGACCGGCTCGGCGAGCCCTCCCCCGCGAAGAATCTGGAGTCGTTCGCCGCCGGGCTGGGAGCGCGGTTCCGGGAGTTGGCCGCGGCATCCGGCCTCGCGGAGCCGCCGATCCTCTCGGCCGAACCGGGACGGTCGATCGTCGGCGACGCCGTGGTGCTCGTCACCCGCGTCCGCGCGGTCCGGGGGCGCTGGCTCTTCCTGGACGCGAGCCGCATCCACCTGCCCGAGTCGCCGATGATGTTCGCGCGGCGCATCCTCCCCCTCTCCTCGAACCCAGGGGGCGTCGAGCGTTTCTGGAATCTGTCGGGCTGCACGCTGAACACGCTCGACGTGCTCGATCAGCACCGCCGGCTGCCCGATCTCGAGCCCGGCGACGGGCTCGCCTTCTGCGACGCGGGCGCCTACTCGATCTCCCGCGCCAGCTCCTACGCGGGCCTGCCGGCGGCGGTCTATGTGCTCGAAGCGGACGGAACGGTCCGGCCGGCGCGGCGGGACGACGAGTGACGGTCCTCGTCACGGGCGCTTCCGGATTTCTCGGGCGGCACCTCGTCCGCGCTCTGCTGGACGAGGGACGCGAGGTCGTGGCGCTCTCCCGCGATCCTTCCCCTCTCGCCGATCTGCGCTCTCCTTCTCTGAGGCCCGCCCCCGGCGACCTTCGCGATCCGTCTTCCTATGCTTCCTGGCTCACGGCCGGAACGACGGTCTTTCACCTGGCCGGCGTCCGCAATCAGTCCCGGGTCCGGGCCGCGGAGATGGAAGAGGTCAACGTCCGTGCCACGGTCGAGCTCGCCCGGCGCTCGCTGGAGGCCGGAGTCGGCCGCTTCGTCCACGTGTCCACGGCCTTGATTCACGGTCCCGTCGGGGGCGGAGGCATTCCGTTCGGCACCTATGCGGAGTCCAAGGCGCGGGCGGTCGCGGAGATCCGACGGCTCGCCGCCGAGCGCCTGCCCGCGGTCGTCGTCAGCCCGGCGATCGTCTATGGGCCGGATCATCCGTCCCGCCCGAACCGGGTCACCTCCGAGATCCGCCGCCTCCTGCGCCAGCGCATCGTGCGGACCGTGCCGGTATTGGCCGGAGGCCGTCAGGTGCGCAACCTGGTGTACGTGGACGACGTGGTGCGCGGCCTCCTGGCTGCGGAGCGGTGCGGCGCCGCGGGTCGGGAATACGTACTGGGCGGCGAGGAGATCGCGCCGCGGGACTTCGGGCGGCTCGTGCTCTCGCTCGCCGGGCTCAAGCCCGCCGCGACGCTCTCGCTGCCCGCCGGACCGGCGCTCGCGGCGGCGTGGATGGCCGATCTCCTGAGCCGGTCGGACCCGGGAACCGGATATGCTTCCGCCGTCCAGGTTCTGCTGCGCGAGTGGCGCTTCAGCTCCGACAAGGCGAGGCGGGATCTCGGGTATCGTCCTCTCCCGCTGGGCGAGGGTCTGGCTCGTACGATCGACTGGGTGAGGGCATTGGACTGATGGGCTTGCTGGAATTGATGAAGGCGCCGAGCTGGGAGGAAGGAACCCGCGAGCTGCGCGAACGCCAGCGCCGGGACTGGGACAGGATCGCGGGCTCCGTCCGCGACTTCAGCGCCGCGCCGAGCACCCTCTACTACCGCCGCTGCGAGATCGCCCTGCTGGAGCATGCGCTCGGCAACCTGCGGGGCAAGCGCATCCTCAAGCTCGACCTCTGGAACGAGGCGTTCAACACCCGCATCCTCGACTGGATGCGCGAGCAGGGGGCGGAGGTCGTGGGGCTGGACATCTCAAGCGTCGTGGCCTTCCGCGCCCGCCGCAACGCCCTGGACAAGGGCGCTCCGATGCCGCTGCTGCGCGCCGACATCCGCGAGCTGCCGTTCCCGGCCGGCTCCTTCGACGCGGTCTACACCATGGGCACCATCGAGCACATCGACGAGTACCGCGAGGCGATCAGCGAGGTCCACCGCGTGCTCAAGCCGGGCGGCCGGGCTCTGATCGGCGTGCCGCACAAGTGGGATCTCTTCCTGCGCCCGCTCATGGTCTGGGTGCTCGACGCGTTCGGCCAGTATCTGTATGCGCCGGAGAGGTCGTTCAGCTTTTCGGAGCTGCGCCGGGACGTCGAGCGCACCGGCCTCAAGGTGGTCGAGCGCACGGGCATCCTCACCCTGCCGGGGCTGCTGCGCATGGCCGACCTCTTCTTCTACACGCGGGACATCCCGCTCTACCGCCTGAGCCCGCTCTTTCTCGCGCCCTTCGAGTATGCCGAGACGCGCTGGCGCTGGCCGGGCCGGTTCGGCTATCTCCTGACGGCCGTGGCCGACAAGCCCGCGACGTAAGAGAACGTAGGAGGAGGACCGCCATGGAATCCTACCGACACGTGCCGGGCTTTCTCTCCGCCGAGGAGGTGGGCCGGCTCACCCGCCTGATCGAGAGCCGGGAGGATCTCTACACCCCCGTGCTGGGCCGTGGCGGCCTGGGGCCGCGCTACCGGGTGATCGACGGCGACCAGATCCACGCGAAGCTGGCCGAGGTCGAGGCGCTCGGCGACCGGCGGGTGCGCCCACTCGCCGAGGAGTTCGCGGGCGAGCCGCTGAAGCCGCTCGGCAGCTCGAAGCGGTCGATGCGCGTCCAGACCTACACGCGCAAGGAGGACGGCTTCCGCTGGCATCTGGACGGCCACGCCTACGTGGCCCTGGTGACGCTCAAGAACACCAATCAGGGGCAGACGCAGTTCATCTCGCCGGTGCTCACCCAGTGGCTGCTGCGCTTCCTTCTCTACCCTCTCTACGCGTTTCCCCAGGTCTTCTCGATCTTTCCGCGCAGCGCCGTGACTGCCAGCCCCGGCGACCTGCTGGTGATGCGAGGCGCGCGCGCGCTCCATCGCGGGATCACCCTGTCGGACCAGGGAGAGCGCATCCTGATCGCCTACACCTACGATCAGCCCGGCAAGAAGCCGAACCCGTTCCGCGACTGGATCGCCAGGCGGCTGAACTACTAGGTCGCTGAGCGCGTGGCCTTGACCTCGTTGACCTCGTTTCCCGCCGCGCACCTGCTGGCCCTTTGCGTCCTGGCCGCCACCGCGTGGGCGGCCGGCTCCCTCGCCGGCTTCATGGCGCCGCGGGTCTTGTCCTGGGTGGGCCGGGACGACTGGGCGGAGCGGCTCGCCGTGCCGACCGCGCTCGGGCTCGCCATCCTCGCCCACCTGGGATTCGTGCTCGCGACGCTCGGCCTGCTGCGGCCCGGCATCCTGATCACGGCGATCGCGGCGATCCACGCCGCCGCCATCCCGGCCTGGCGGGGGGTCGTCCGCGATCTCCGGATTGCGTACAGCCGGCGCACCGCGGCCGGCGGGAGGGTGCCCTTCGGCTGGATCGCCGCCGGTCTGCTCGCGATCGGGCCGCTCTTCGTGCTCGGGGCTTACCCGCCGACCGCCTTCGACGAGATCCTCTATCACCTGCCCTTCGCCCGCGCCTTCGCGCAGACGGGCGGGCTCCCCCTGATGCCGGCTCTCCGCTTCCCGGTGTTCCCGGCGCTCGCGGAGCTGATCTTCGCGGAGATCCTGCTGCTGGCGGACGACGTGGTCCCGCATTTCGCCGCGCTGGTGGCCATCCTCGCGACCGCCGGTCTCCTGCTGGCCTGGGGCCGGCGGATGTTCTCTCCGAAAGCGGGCTGGATCGCGGCGGCGCTCTACCTCGGCAACCCGATCGTGGTCTATTTCACCGGCACGGCCTACGTCGAGCCGTTCCTCGCGCTCTTCGTGACCGGTTCGCTGTACTCCGCCTGGAGGTTCCGGCATTCCGCGGAGAGGGCCTGGCTGTTGACCGCCGCCGCGTTCGCGGGCACGGCGGCGGGAGTGAAATACCTCGGCCTCTTCTTCGCCGCGGCCGTCTTCGTCGACCTGCTGTTCCACGGCCGGAAAGCAACCCCGCTGTACCGGTCCGCCCCGATCCTCTTCGCGCTCATCGCCTTCATGGCGCTCGCGCCCACGAACGCCCGGATCGCGTCCCACACCGGCAACCCGCTCTTCCCCTACCTGCCCAGCCTCTTCGGTTCGACCTCCTGGGACCCGATCGCCCTCAAGCCGATGGGCGATCACGTCTCCCTCGACACCGTGGTCCGGTTCGTCCGGCTGCCCTGGGACGTGGTCTTCAACCGCTCGGCCGTGGGGCGCCAGCCCCCGTTCTCGCCGTTCTACCTCCTGGGCCTGCCGCTGCTGCTCGCCGGAGCCGTCCGCGATTCTCAGATTCGGCGGCTTCTCGTCATCCCCTGTGTCTGGGCGGTCGTCTTCCTGCTCCTGCCCAGGGACTCCCGCTATCTGGTCCCGATCCTGCCGCCGCTGAGCCTGGCGCTGGCCGGAACGATCGCCGGGCTGACGCGGATCGGAACGCGATTCGAGAGGAAGACCTGGCTGGCGGCGGTCTGCGCGCTGGCGTTCCTGCCGGGCTGGCTCTACGCCGGGTATCGCTTCGTGAAGCTGGGCCCGCCGCCGGCCACGGCCGAGGCGCGCGAGCTCTATCTAACTCGGACGCTACCGCTCTATCCGGCCATCCGGCATCTCGACCGGATCTCCACCGTCGCCTACGCCTTCAACGCCGAAAGGATGAAGTACTACTACCGGGGAGAGCTCTACGGAGACTGGATCGGCCCGTCGCGCTTCCGCAAGTTCCTGCCGCTTCTCGAAACCCCGAGGCTCCTTCACCGGGAGCTGCGGATCTTCAAAGCGACCCACCTCCTGATCGCCAAGGGAGGCACGAAGCCGCCGCGAACGGCGGAGTGGGATCGCTGGTTCGTGAAGGTCTACGAGGACGCGGGGGCGGAGATCTTCGAGCTGTCACAGAAGCGGGCGGCCACGCCCTAGAGCCACCCTGCGGAGTGAACGTGCAGAAGCCTCTGTGAGGGGGGGGTTCCACGCGTGTGCTAACCTCGAAAGCTGAATGCATCGAAGACTCATCGCCGTGGCCGTGGCCCTCGGGCTCGCGGCCACGGCTGCGTCTGGTTCCGGAGCCGTCTCCTTCAGCCGCATCGCCATCCCGGACGAAGTCCCCGCGCATCTCACCACGGCGCTCGCCCAGGACCGGCAGGGCTTCCTGTGGATCGGCACCCAGGCCGGGCTGGTCCGCTTCGACGGCTCCCGGTTCAAGGTCTTCCGCTCCAATCCGGACGATTCCTCGACGCTCGGCGGCTCGTACGTCCGCACGCTGCTCGCGGCGAAGGACGGCCACGTCTGGGCGGGGACGTTCAGCGGCGGGCTTTCCGTCTTCGACCCGGTCCGCGAGAGCTTCGTGCGCTACCGCCACGATCCGGCCGACCCGGCGAGCCTCGCCCACGACCGCGTGGAAGGGCTGGCCGAGGACCGCGCGGGAAACATCTGGGCCGCGACCAACGAGGGAGTCGACCGGATCGATCCCACATCGGAAGGTACCGGCTCGATCGTTCACTTCCGCCACGACCCCGCCAATCCAAAAAGCCTCGCGGACGACCGCACGCGCGCGCTGCTCGTCGACCGCCAGGGCCGGGTCTGGGTGGGCAGCCGCGACGGGCTCCAGGTCTGGAGCGGCGAAAAGACGGGCTTCGAGCGGATCGGCGACTTCTCCGGCCAGCTCGTGGTCAAGCTGTTCGAGGACGACCGCGGCCGGATCTGGATCGGCACCGCGGAGAACGGCGCTGGCGTCTTCGATCCGAGCTCGGGACGCCTCGTCCGCCTCCTCCCGCGCCCCAGGGACCCGGACGGCCTAAGTCATTTCTGGGTCTACGGCTTCGCCCAGGTCCGGCCGGACGAGATCTGGATCGCGACGTTCGGCGGCGGCGTCGACGTGGTCGATCCCGAGTCCCTGCGGGTGGTCGACCGCCTGCAGCACGATCCGAACCTGGAGAGCACCCCGGGCGGCGACCGCATCGGCGCGATCCTGCGCGACCGGTCCGGCGTGGTGTGGGTCGGCACCTGGGGACAGGGGATCTCCCGCCACGATCCCGCAACCCGCGCCTTCCGCACGATCCGCTACAGCCCCAATCTGCCGGACGGCCTGAGCCATCCGCAGGTGGTGCGCACCCTGGAGACCCGGGACAACACGATCTGGGTCGGCACGAACGGCAACGGCATCGATCTCTTCGACCGCAACCTGCACCGCACCGGCGGCCACCGGCCCAACCCGCTCGATCCGGGCGCCCTGTCGAACGGCGAGATCACCTGCCTGGCCGAAGGCCGCGACGGCTCGGTCTGGGTCGCCACGCTCGACGGCAATCTGCACCGCCTGCGCCGCCAATCGACGCGGTTCGAGCGCCTCACGCCGGCGCAGGGGCTGCCGGGCGGCGCGATCCGCGCCCTGACGGTCGGACCGAGGGGCGAGTTGTGGATCGGCGCCGCCGAAGGCCTCGCGCGGCTCGACCCGCTGAGCGGCGAGCTCGCGGTCTTCCGCCACCGGCCCGACGATCCGGCCAGCCTCTCCGGAGCCGCCGTCGAAGCCATCGCCTTCGGCCGCGACGGCACGCTCTGGGTCGGCACCGACAGCGGCCTCAACGCGTTCGACCCGAAGACCGGCAAGGCGGTGCGCATCCTGTCCCGGCCGGACGATCCGAGCAGCCTGCCGAACAACTGGGTTCCGGACCTCATGATCGCCGCGGACGGCAAGCTCTGGGTCGCCACACAGGGAGGCGCCTGCCTTCTGACCTCCTGGGACGGCAAGACCGCCCGCTTCGAGCGCGTCGCGGACCGCACCAGCCTGCATCCCGTGCCGGTCGAGGCGCTGATCCAGGAGTTCCGCGGCAAGATCTGGCTGGGTCCCCGGCTGCGCCTGGACCCGCACACCTGGCGCTGGCAGGAGCTGGGGCCGGCCGACGGCGTCGAGCTGCGGAGCTTCTTCATTGCGAGCCGCACTCGGACGGTCGGAGGCATGCTCCTCTTCGGCTCCCCCGAGGGCCTCCACGTCGTGCATCCGGAGGGGATCGTGCCGTGGACGTGGCCGCCGCCGGTCGTGGCGACCGCGCTGCGCGTCGACGGTCTCGAGCGGCCGGGCGCGTCGAGGCTGGAGCGGCTGTCCCTGTCGCCGCGGGAGCGCGGCTTCCGGCTCGACTTCGCGGCGCTCGACTTCACGGCGCCGGAGAAGATCCAGTACCGCTACCAGCTCGACGGGTACGACAAGGACTGGATCGCCACGGACGCCAACCAGGCATCGCTGACCTACACCAACCTCTCGCCCGGGAGCTACTCGTTGCGCGTCCAGGGAACCAACCGGGCCGGCCTGTGGAGCGACCGCGAGCTGGTGCTGGCGGTGTCGGTCCTGCCCGCGTACTACGAGACGGTCTGGTTCCGCACCCTGGCCGTGGCGCTCCTGCTGGGCCTTCTCTACGGCCTCTTCCGCCTGCGCATCCGCCAGCTGGAGCGGCGGGGCCTGGAGCTGGAACGGGTGGTGGGAGAGCGCACCGTCACGCTGGAGGAGCGCGGGCAGGAGCTTCAGGCCGCCTACCTCCGGATCGAGGAGGCGAGCCTCACCGATCCCCTGACCGGCCTGCGCAACCGCCGCTTCGTCGACCAGTCGATCAGCAGCGACGTGGAGCTCTCCATCCGCAAGCACGAGGATGGGCGGCCCGAGCAGGCGGACCTCCTGTTCCTGCTCCTGGACCTCGACCACTTCAAGAGCGTCAACGACACCTGGGGTCACGCGGCCGGCGACGCCGTCCTGGTCCAGACCGCGGCCGTGCTGCGCGGTGTGCTGCGGGCCTCGGACCATCTGGTGCGCTGGGGAGGCGAGGAGTTCCTCGCCGTCGTCCGCTTCACGGACCGCCGCGAGGCGCCCGAGCTGGCCGAGAAGATCCGCGCCGCCATCGCCGGTCACTCCTTCGAGCTGCCGGACGGCAAGCTGATTCAGCGCACCTGCTCCGTCGGCGTCGCCGCCTTCCCCCTCCTCCCCGGGCAGCCCCGTGCCGTCTCCTGGCAGGAGACCGTGGCGCTCGCAGACCGGGCTCTCTATGTGGCCAAGGGAGAAGGCCGCAACCGCTGGGCCGGCGTGGTGGCCGGAGATCTGGAGAACCCCCAGGACGCCGTGAGGCGCTTCCAGGAAGATCCGGACGTCGGAGAGATCCGGCTGGTGCGGCCCTGAGAGGCTGTGAAGAAATCGTGCCTACTGGGGTGTAGGCGATGGCTGATTGTGGGATACTTGCTGTATGCAAGAGACTCTGTTTCCCCTTCCCGAGCCGGAGATGATCGGCGGGCCTTCGCAAGCTGTCAACGATCACCCAAATTTCCCCCGTGCCGATCACCTAAAATTCCCCCTCTCCTCCGGTTGTCTTAGTCCTGTCTCGCCCTCGTCGCCGGGCCTGTGGGACCTGTGGGCGGCGCCGCTGTTGGCGCCGTCCAAGGAAG
>JANMTS010000082.1:0-34555 GCA_031390755.1 Holophagales bacterium | reverse complement strand
CGACACTGCTAAGATTTTCCATGGCCAGTCTCCTCTCTGGGCCTCGAGCCCGTTATCCCTTTGCAGCCATCATAGGACTGCGCAGGGGGGACTGGCCTTCTCATCCAATCTCTCCCGGGGGGAGAGGGGGAACCCCCGCCCGTCTTGCTTCTGGGCTTTGGGTGGTGGCGCCCCCTCTCCCGGGGATGGGGGGCTGGGAGATGGGAGAGGGGGACGGGGGGTGAGGATTCCAAGCGTCGTCCTCCCCGAAACAGCCTCTTTCCAGAGAGGAGAAACCGACTCGATGAGCGCTTTCTACAGCTTGCATCAGGATGCGCTCGGCTGGGCTCTGGCCGTGGCGCGGGATGGCGGGCTGGTCTGGCTCGGCCATCGGCCGGACGAGGAGAAGGCCGAAGCCTCCCGGGCACGCTGGTGGCCGGACGCCCTCCACGTTCCGGAGGCCGAGCCTCTCCCCGAGGTCCGCCGGCAGCTCGCCGAGTATCTCGCCGGCCGGCGGCGGGCCTTCGATCTCCCTCTCGACCCCCAGGGCACCGAGTTCCAGCGTCTCTGCTGGGACGCCCTCATCGCGATTCCCTACGGTGAGACCCGCTCCTACGGCGAACAGGCCCGGCGCATCGGCCGGCCCACGGCCGTGCGCGCGGTCGGCCGGGCCAATCACGACAACCCCATCGGCGTCATCATCCCCTGTCATCGGGTCCTGGGCGCCGACGGCTCCCTGACCGGCTACGCCGGGGGGCTCGACATGAAACGGACGTTGCTGGAGCTGGAAGGGGCGATGCCCATGACGCTCGACCTCACTCCCTCCCCTTGACCCTCCCCGACGTCCTCCATACACTGCCCGCGTGACCCTCACCGCTTCCGAGCCGGCCCCGGGCCTGCTGCAGAACCTCCCCTTCGAGCGGGCCGTGCTGCCCAACGGCCTGCGGGTGATCCTGCATCCGGATCCCAGCCTGCCGCTCGTCGCGGTCAATCTCTGGTACCACGTCGGCTCGAAGAACGAGCGCCCGGGCCGCACCGGCTTCGCCCACCTGTTCGAGCACATGCTCTTCCAGGGCAGCCAGCACGTGGCCACCAACGATCACTTCCGCCACCTGCAGCAGGTCGGCGGCGTGGCCAACGGCTCGACCTGGTACGACCGCACGAACTACTACGAGACCCTGCCTTCCCATCACCTCGACCTCGGCCTCTGGCTGGAGTCGGACCGCATGGGCTTCCTGCTCCCCGCGCTCACCCAGGAGACCCTGGACACGCAGCGCGAGGTGGTCATGAACGAGCGGCGGCAGAAGGTCGACAACCAGCCGTACGGCCGCTCGTCCGAGCGCCTCCACGAGATGCTCTACCCCGGCGAGCACCCCTACCACTGGCCGGTGATCGGCTACATGGAGGACATCGCCGCGGCCACGCTGGAGGACGTCCGGCAGTTCTTCCGGACCTACTACGCGCCGAACAACGCGGTGCTCACGCTGGCCGGCGACTTCGACCCGGACGACGCCCTGCGCCGCGTCGAGTCGTGGTTCGGCGACATCCCGCCGGGGCCGCCCATCCCGCCGATCTCGCCGCTGGCCGCCTCGCCGCCGCCGCTGGGCGCCCCCGGCGAGCGCCGCGACGTGATCGAGGACGATGTGCGCCTCCCCCGGGTGTATCTGGCTTCCCGTGCCCCCGCCTACGGCAAGCGCGGCTGGTATGCCGGCGACCTGCTCTCCGGCGTCCTGTCCGGCGGCAAGACGAGCGTCCTGTATCGGGATCTGGTCTACGAGCGGCAGATCGCGCAGGATGTGGGCGTCTGGATCAGCCCCTATGAAGAGATCGCGACCTTCATGATCGTCTCCACCGCGCGGCCGGGCGTGGACGGGGCGACGCTGGAGCAGGCGCTCGTCGAGCACCTCGACCGGGCTGCGGCCGAGCCGCCCGCCGCCGCGGACTTCGAGCGCTCCCGCAACCGCATGCTCACCGAGCTCTACAGCGGGCTCCAGAAGCTCGACAACCGGGCCGACCTCTTTTCCCAGTTCACCACCTTCTTCGACGATCCCGGCGGCGTGGCCCGCGAGGCCGAGCGCTACATGGAGGTCGAGCCCGCCGAGCTGTCCGATCTCGCGGCGGCCTGCTGGGCGGAAGATCAGCGCGTCACGCTCACCGTGGTGCCCCGGGCTTCCTGATGCAGACTCTGATGCAGACCTCCTGATGCAGGCTCCTCCGGTCGACCGCACGGCGCCGCCGCCGCCCGGCGAGCTGCGCTCCTTCCGCTTTCCCCCGTTCCTGAAACGGACGCTGGCGGGCGGGATCACGGTGTACGCGGCCCGGCTGGCCGGCGTGCCGCTGGTGAGCCTGGAGCTGATCACCCGCGCCGGCGCCCAGCACGACCCCGCGGGCCAGGAGGGGCTGGCCACCTTCACCGGCTCGCTGCTCGACGAGGGGACGGCCCGGCAGAATTCCCTGGAGATCGCCGCCCACGTCGAGCGCCTGGGCGGGTACCTTTACTCCGCCGCGGACTGGGATTCCGGCTACGTGGTCGGCGCCCTGCTCGCGGAGCATCTCGACTCCGGCCTCGATCTGCTGGCCGAGATCGCGCTCACCCCGACCTTCCCGGACCGGGAGATCGAACGCATCCGCAGCCAGCGGTCCGCCGAGCTGCTGCGCCGCGCGTGGGACCCGGCGTCCCTGGCGGACGACCGCCTGATCGAGGCGATCTACGCGGGCACGCCCTATGGCGCGCCGCTCCTCGGCCGCGCGGGCAGCCTGGGGACGCTGGGGCGCGACGACGTGGTGTCCTTCTACCAACGGCACTGCGCCCTCGCGGGCTCGACTGTGGTCGTGGTGGGGGATATCGATCCGGAGGCGATGATCCGGCGGATCGAGGAGACGCTGATTCCGCCGTCCGGCCAGGAGCCGTCGCCGGGGCCGCCGGAGATCCGGCCCGCGCCGCTCGACGGCATCGTGATCCACGTCGTGGACCGCCCCGGCGCCGCCCAGACCGAGCTGCGCCTCGGCCACGCGGGCGTGAAGCGCTCCAATCCCGACTTTCTGCCCCTGAACGTCTTGAACATGCTGCTGGGCGGGAAGTTCACCAGCCGGATCAACCTGAACCTGCGGGAGCGGCACGGCTACACCTACGGTGCCTCCAGCCGCTTTTCGGGGCGCCAGGGACCGGGACCGTTCCTGGTGGACGCCGCCGTCTCGACCTCGTCGACCGGGGCGGCGGCACGCGAGGTGCTGGGCGAGCTGCGGCGCATCCGCGAGGATCTCGTGGAGATCCTCGAGATCGAGGAGACGCTGAGCTACATGATCGGGGTCTATCCGTACACCCTGCAGACGATCGGCGAGGTGGCGAAGCGGCTGGAGATCCTGGCCGTCTACGGCCTGCCCGACAATCACTACGACCAGTACACCCAGCGCCTGGCCGCCACCACCCGCGAGCAGCTCCTGGACGTGGCCCGCAAGCACATCGATCCCGAGCGGATCGCCATCGTGGCCGTAGGGCCGGCCGACGACCTGGTGCCGCAGCTGGAAGGGATCGGACCGCTGACGGTCCACCGCCGCCCCGCCGAAACCAAATAACTTCGGCTGGATGTAGGGGCAGCCCTTGTGGCTGCCCTGGGCGGGGCGCTGGTCTCCGGTCGAAATGCCGCCCACCCAGGGCGGCCACAAGGGCCGCCCCTACACAAGCGCCGTCAGGCCCTGTCGGGATGGATCAGTCCAGATTGAAGAAGACCGTGCCAAGCTCATTGACCTGGATCTCCAGGGTGCGCGTGCCGTCCGCAGGGAAATTGCCGTTCAGAACATCGTTCCTTCCGGCCTTGCCGCCGGGCGCCACGAGGATGCCGAGCTCGTGGATGCCGGCCTTGATCTGGACGGAGTCGCTCGCGTTGAACGGCTTCCCCTTGCGCAGGATGCCGGAGCGCTCGCCCCGGAAGGTCCGGTTGAAGATCGTCTTGCCGCCCATCGAGAGCCGGACGGTCGCCTCGGGAAGCGCGGAGCGGACGGAGATCTTGAGCCGGGAGAACTGATTCTCCACGGGAGCCGGCTGGACCGGCGCCGGAGCCACCTCGGGGAGCGGGGTCGCCGCGACGATCGGCTGGCTCGGGGCCGGGACCGGCGTGTTGCGCGGGCGCTGGCGCTGGCGGGTCAGCGCGGCCTGGCTCTCGGTCTTGATCCGCTTCGCCTCGGCGTTGCCGGCGTCGATGGCCAGGACCGAATCGGCGGCGGCCGTGGCGTCGGCGTAGCGCCGTCCCATCAGGGAAGTCTGGGCCGCCATCAGGTAGGTCGAGATCTGCTCGCCCCGGCTCAGCGTCTGGACGTACTCCATGGACTTGTGCTGGGCGTTCTCGAAGAGCTTGCGAGAGCGATCCTTCTCCTTGGCGTCGGGAGCGAGCTGCTCGGCCTGCGCGAAGGTGGCCGCGGCGCCGGCGTAGTCGCCCTGGCTCATGCGCGTCGCGCCGTCCTGGAGCAGCCCGAGATAGCGGCTGCGCGCGGCCTCCGCCCGTGAATCCACCTGGACCGGGGGTCCGCCGGAGCGCGAGGCGCCGAGCCGCAGGCCGGCGACGGCCAGGATGGCGAGAAGCGCGCCGAGACCCAGGAGGACGGAGATCCTCTTGAGCGACAGGGGTGGTTTCGGTCCGCGCGGTTTCGGCGGTTTCGGGGGTTTCGGCGATTTCGGGGGGGTTGCCGGCGTTGGCTGGACCGGCTTGGCGGCGGTTTTCGGAGCCGGAGGGGCCGAGGCCGGAAGGGCCGGTGTTGCCGGGAGCGGGGGGCTCGGAGGGTGCGGCGAGGCCATGGTCGCGCCCGCCGTGCCGGTCCCGGCCACCGTCGCTCCGGCCGCACCTCCGACCGCTCCTCCGACAAAACCGCCCGGCGGCGGAGCGGCGGGCGCCATGCCCGGGGCCCAGGCCGAGATGCTCAGCGTCTCGTTCAGGTCGTCGCGGGAGCCCGTCGCCAGGACGCGGCGGAGATCCTCCACCATGTCCTTGGCCCGCTGGTAGCGTCGGGCCGGATCCTTGTCCAGGGAGCGGTCGAGGATCGGCTCCAATCCCGGCGGCATGTCGCCGGCGTACTCGCGCGGCGGCGTGAAGTGATCGTAGACGATGCGGTGGCTGACGACCGTCAGGTTCTCGCCCTGGAACGGCTTGTGCCGGGTCAGCATCTCGTAGAGCACGACGCCGAGGGCGAACAGGTCGGCGCGGTGGTCAACCTCCTTGCCCTGGATCTGCTCGGGCGCCATGTAGTTGGGCGTGCCGAGGAGCTGGCCTTCCTGCGTCAGGTTCGAGGTGTCGAGCCGCGCGATGCCGAAGTCGGTGATCTTGACCCGGTTGTCGGCGGTGATCAGGATGTTCGCCGGCTTCACGTCGCGGTGGATGACGCGGTGGGCGTGGGCGTAGTCGAGCGCCTCGGCGATCTGCGAGATGATGTCGACCACGTAGCCGAGCCCGAGCGTCTGCTCGCTCTGCAGCACGGCCTTGAGGGTCGTGCCGCGCACGTACTCCATGGCGATGAACGCCATGCCCTCGCTGGTCTGCTCCACCACGTCGTGGATGGTGACGATGTTGGCGTGGCTCAGGATCCCCGCGCTCTGCGCCTCGCGCATGAAGCGGATCCGGAACTGCTCCATCTCGTTGTCTTTGACCGAATACCCGATGCGGAAGGTCTTGAGCGCCACCAGGCGGCCGATCAGCGGATCGCGGGCGAGGTAGACCACGCCCATGGCTCCCTTGCCGATCTCGTCGACGATCTCGTAGCGGCCTAGTTTGGGGGGTGTCAGAGGTTGCATGGCGCGCAGTATCGCATCGGGGCATCGGGCATCGAGTATCGGCAGTCGACGGATTCTAGGCTGCCGTACCCCTGGAGGTCAAACCCGGAGGTCAAACCCAAGACGGATTAAATCTTCCTCTTTGCGGAGTTTAGCGCGGGCGCCGGCCGCCGGCCCTATGGTATATTCCTGCATTCCTGAAGCTCTTTCCGTCCGAAGGAGGTTCGATCGATGCAGGCAATGCAGGTGGATGGTCCGGACAAACTTCGCAATGTGGCCGTGGCGGGACACAACGATACCGGGAAGACCACGCTTGTCAGCGCCCTGCTGTACGCGGGCGGCGTGACGACCCGCATGCACCGGGTGGAGGACAAGAACACCTTCACCGATTTCGATCCCGAGGAAGGCGACCGCGGCATCTCCATCGGTCTCGCGCCGGTCTTCGTGCCCTGGCGCCAGCACAAGATCAACCTGATCGACTGTCCGGGCTACGGCATCTTCTTCACCGAAGCCAGACAGGGCATGCGGGCCGCCGACTCGGCGCTGCTCTGCATCAACTCGGTCTCGGGGGTCCAGGTCAACACCGAGCGCGTCTGGAAGTACGCGGACGAGATCGGTCTCCCCCTGATGGTCCACCTGTCCAAGATGGACCGCGAGCGCGCCGACTTCCAGCGCGCCCTCGACGCGGTCCAGAAGAGCCTGAGCCGCCATGTCCTGCCGGTCCAGCTGCCGATCGGCAGCGAGCTGGGCTTCGAGGGGGTGGTCGATCTGGTCCACCAGAAGGCCTGGCGCTTCACCCGCGACGGCAACGGCAAGGGCGAGTCCGTGGCCATTCCGGAGAGCATGGCGGCCGATGTCGAGAGCTTCCGCGGCCAGCTCCTGGAAGCCGTGGCCGAGACCGACGACAAGCTCATGGAAGGCTTTTTCGAGAGCGGCACCCTGGATCAGGGCGACTTCGAGGCCGGCCTGCGCCGCGCCGTGGCCAGCCGCGAGATCTTCCCGTTGACCGTGTCCTGCGGCAGCCACGGTATCGGTACGTCGGCGCTGCTGGACTCCATGATCGACCTGCTCCCCTCCCCCGCCGAGCGCAGCTTCCCGGCGCACACGCTGAGCGGCGAGGCGGTCGAGCTCCACGGCGATCCGAGCGCGCCGCTCGCGGTCCTGGTCTTCAAGACCTTCTCCGATCCGTTCACCGGCAAGATCTCCCTGCTGCGCGTGATCTCCGGCACGCTGCCCACCGATACCGCCGAGTACAACAGCCGCACCGAGGAGATGGAGAAGATGGGCCATCTCATGGAGCTGCAGGGCAAGCAGACCGCCCACGTGTCGAAGCTGATCGCGGGCGACATCGGCGGCGTGGCCAAGCTCAAGGGCACGGTCACCGGCGACACCCTCTGCGCCAAGGATCGGCCGCTCCGGATCGACTGGATCCAGCTGCCCGAGCCCGCCATGGCCTTCGCCATCGAGCCCAAGTCGAAGGGCGACGAGGAGAAGATCGGCGAGGCGCTCGCGCGGCTCATGGACGAGGATCTCGACCTCCATGCCGGCCGCGACGCCGAGACCCACGAGCACCTGGTGTCAGGCAGCGGCCAGGACCACATCGAGATCGCGGTCGCCAAGCTCAAGCGCCGCTTCCACGTGGAGGTGATCCTCCACCCGCCCAAGGTGCCCTACCGCGAGACCATCCTGAAACCCGCGGAAGGCCACGGCCGGCACAAGAAGCAGACCGGCGGCCGCGGCCAGTTCGCCGACTGCAAGATCAAGATCGAGCCGCTGGGCCGGGGCGAGGACTTCCACTTCGCCGACGAGATCTTCGGCGGGGCGATCCCGCACAACTACCGCCCGGCCGTGGAGAAGGGCATCCAGGACGCGCGCCGCCGCGGCTACCTCGCCGGATACCCCGTGGTGGACTTCAAGGTCCGCCTGCTGGACGGCCAGTACCACGACGTCGACTCGTCGGAAATGGCGTTCAAGATCGCCGGCTCGCTCGCCTTCAAGGACGCGATGGCGAAGGCGTCGCCGACCATTCTCGAGCCGATCATGAAGGTCGAGGTGAGCACCACCGAGGAGTTCACCGGCGACATCATGGGCGATCTCTCGCACCGGCGCGGCCGGCCCCAGGGCATGGACGCCGTCAACGGCAACCAGATCATCAAGGCCACGGTCCCGATGTCCGAGATGCTGGAATACGCCCGCGTGCTGCGCGCCATGACGCAGGGGCGGTCGACGTTCCACATGGAGTTTTCCCACTACGAGGAAGTGCCGCGGCCGGTACAGGAAAAGATCGTGGCCGGGGCCAGGAAGCACCACGAAGAGGAGCACGAGTGATCTCACGAGTGATCTCGGGCTGCTCTCAATTCGATACTCAGGAGATGGTACCTTGATCCAAGCCAGCCACATGAAAGTCGGCATGTGCATCCTCTTCGAAGGGGATGTCTGCCGCCTCATGGACGTGAAGCACGTCACGCCCGGCAACCTGCGGGGTTTCGTGCAGGCGCGCATGCGCAATCTGCGGTCCGGAAACAGCTTCGAGCACCGCTTCGGCTCGACCGAGAAGGTCGACCGCGCCCTCCTCGACACCCACCCGATGGAGTACCTGTACTCCGATCCCACGGGCCACCATTTCATGAACCAGGAGACCTACGACCAGATCACCCTGGAGAACGATACGCTCGGCGAGACGCTGCTCTACCTGCTCCCGAACATGGTGATCTCGGTCGACTTCCACGAGACGAATCCGGTGGGCATCACGCTGCCGAACACCGTCACCCTGGAGATCGTCGACACCGAGCCCAGCATGAAGGGCGCGACGGCGAGCGCTTCGTACAAGCCGGCCAAGATGGAGACCGGCCTCGTGGTCATGGTGCCCCCGTTCCTCGAGGTGGGCACCAAGATCATCATCGACACGCGCGAGACCAAGTACCTCAGCCGGGCGTGAGCGCCGATCTGCTGGTCCTCGGCGTCACCTGGTTCGTGGTCTTCCTGTTCTCGACCACGCTCCACGAAGCCGGTCACGCCTGGGCGGCTCTCAAGCTCGGCGATTCCACCGCCTATGAAGGGGGTCAGGTCAGCCTGAACCCCCTCCCCCACCTTCAGCGCGAGCCGGTGGGAATGATCCTGGTGCCGATCATCACCTTTGCCGCCAGCAGCGGCGGATGGATGATGGGCTGGGCGAGCGCTCCCTACGATCCGCTCTGGGCGCAGCGCCATCCCCGCCGGGCCGCGCTCATGGCCATGGCCGGACCGGCCGGCAACCTGATCCTGATGCTCGTGTCGGGGACGATCCTGCGGCTCGGGATGAACGCGGGAATCTATCAGCCGATCGTGGACCGCTACCTGCTCGTCGAGGCCACCACACCCGGCGGGTTGGCGCAAGCGGCGGCGGCGCCGCTCTCGATCCTGTTCATCCTGAACCTGATCCTGTTCGCCTTCAACCTGCTGCCCCTCCCTCCGCTCGACGGCAGCGCCATTCTGCCCGCCTTGATGAGCCCGGAGACCGCGGCACGCTACAACGCCTTCCTCCACCAGCCCATGATCTCGCTGCTCGGCCTGCTGGTGGCCTGGAGAGTGTTCCCCTACATCCTCCGGCCTCTCGAGACCGTCGCGTTCAGTCTTCTCTATCCCTGACCCGGCCGCACCTCGAAGACGTCGACCACGCGCGGCTTGAGGGTCCAGCCCTCGGCGCTCGGCTCGTCGACGGCGATGACGTAGCCGGTCAGCCTCTCCTCCGTGATCCGGAAACGGATGAGCTGCTTGAACTGCTCGATCCGCGCGCCGCCGCCGGCTTCGTTGTTGTGGCCGTCGAAGCACAGCGACACCGCCAGATACCAGCCGAACCAGACGCAGGAGAAGACCAGACCCAGCCCCAGGGCAAGCGTGAAGGAGGCCAGGTTGACCTCCTGCCGCACCGGCCGCGCCAACGCGAGAGCCAGGAGCGCCGCGACCAGAGCCACCCAGAGGCCGAGCAGCACAACGCCCAGTCCGTGACGGCCACGCGCATGGGCCCGGCTCAGCAGAAGAGGCACGAGCCGCCCGACTCCCCACGTGACGAGGATCGTCGAAGCCGCCGCCATCCAACCGATCAGCGGCGGTTGAGACGTCACCAGGACGAGAGGCGTCGCGAGTTGCAGCGCCGCATGGAAGAGGCCCAGCAGCAGAAACCCGGCCTTGCCCCGGAGTCGGTGGATCTCGGCCCCCACCTTCCAGGCGTAGACCGGCAGACCGATCAGGACTCCCAGGACGACGATCAGGAATGCGATGTCGATGGCTGCCACGCCCAGCGAGAAGAATCCGTAGCGCGTCACGCCGAACAGCCCGGCAAGCAGCGTGAAGACCCACAGCACCCAGCCCTGCGCCTGGTCCGCAAGGCTCAGGCTTCCGGTCCGGCGCACCTTGCCGTTCATGGCGTCGTCGTACTGACGACACCACCAGAGCCCCAGAAAGCTCACCACGAGCATGGTCAGAACGACGAAGTCCGCGGCCAGCGGATGAAAGATGCCGTAGGGGTAGCCGGGCCAGCCGTAGATCCAGAGCCCGGATCCGACGGCCGCGGCGGCGAGCAGGCGCACCGGTCCGCTGTAGGCCGAATCCGGGACCGGCTCGCCGTGCCGAGCCTTCGTGGCCAGCTTGCCGTTGCGCCAGGTGCCGAACAGGACCAGGCCGAGCAGGACCGGGAGATAGACGAGCTCTGGATGAAACAGTCCGCGGCCGGCCTTCAAGGCCGACTCGTCGATCTTGAGCGAGGTATAGAGCGCCGAGAGAGCGCGGATCACGAGATCGCCGGAATCCACGCGTATGGGCAGCTCGAGGCCGGCCAGGCCGAGCACCGGCGCGAGCGCGCTCCGGAGGCTCGGCGCGACGGAGGCACCGATATACATCAACCCCGCCACGAGCAGGCCGATCTGCCAGACGCGGCCTCCCAGGAAGATCGACCAGGGCCGCAGCAGGCGGCGGAGGGTCTCGGCCAGGGCCGGCCCGGGCTCGGGATAGCACTTCGCCGAGGGCACCTCGCCGACATCGGTCGACGTCGAATGCAGGAAAGCACCGCCGAGCCCGGAAACCACCGACGCGTAGCGGGCCGGCTTCTCCGCTCCCGGCTCCGAGCCCCAGTAGCGCGCGTACTGATGAACGTCGCCCGCGATGTCGAGCCGGCACGAGCCCGGAGGCAAGGCCTCGGCAGGGTCGTCGAGAAGGTAGGGCAAAGGCAGACCGATATCCGTCAGCGTCCGCGCGATCTCGGTCTCCGCGCCGCCCCGCCGGCCGAAGGCGGTGATCGGCTCGGGCGTCGCGACGATCAGGCGCTCGGTCGGCTTGTCCGGGTCGCACCGGATGCGGCGGAAGAAGTCCTTCTGCCGCCGGTCCATCGCTCCGCCCTGCGCGTCCATCCCCCACATCCGCCACGCGAACGGCAGCTTCAGCGAGAAGTAGCTGGCCCACTGGAGGCGGCGGAACCCTTCGATCACCAGTTGCGGCTGGTCGGTCTTCGCGTCGCGGTTGTACCGGTCTTCCGGGTTGAACGGACGCCGGAACTGCCGGTTGAAGCCGTCGAGAAAGTCGTAGTAGTCGTGGTTGCCCGGAATACCGAAGATCGGCCGGCGGGCGTCCTGGTTGTCGTTCACCTTGCCGAGCGCGGCGAGGTGCCCGAAC
The DNA here is from genome assembly GCA_031390755.1 of Holophagales bacterium. Classification (GTDB taxonomy): domain Bacteria; phylum Acidobacteriota; class Thermoanaerobaculia; order Multivoradales; family UBA5704; genus DATMER01. The sequence goes on along the minus strand of JANMTS010000082.1, from coordinate 23,169 downwards.
GCCCGGTTGAAGGGGAACTGGAAGCGGTCGACCAGGGTCTCGTAATCCGCCACGTGGTAGGCCGTGTCGCCCCCGACCACCAGGAACGCTCCTCGAGGCAGCTTTACGGCCCTCTCAGCATCCGGCTCCAGCGCGGCGTCGCCGGGCGCATCCGGCGACGAGGCCCAGACATCCGAGTAGGCGAGATAGGCCATGCTGTAGGTCGCGCGCATGCCGTCGCCCGTGTCGGACAGATAATCGAACCAGAGCTCCGAGCCCTTGAATCCGTCGGTGAGGTCGACCTCGCGTCCCATCATCCAGTTGCGCGGGTCGATGCGCGTGCCGAACGCGCTGTATAGCAGAATCTCGCGCAGGTTGGTCATGAGCTGGCGGTCCAACAGCCAGCCCACGGGCCCACTCAGCCTGCGCTCCGTCCCTTCCGGCATGAGAAATCAATGTCCCGGCACAAGGTTCGGGGTGAGACCCGGCTGCACGATCTCCTTGCCCGACTTTTCCTTGGCTTCCTTCACCATCCGCCGGACGTCCGCGAGCAGTGCCTTGGCGTCGTAGACGATGCCGTCCTTGACCGTGTAGCGGACGCCGCCGGCCCGGATCACCTTGTTGTCCGGGGTCACGCGGATGGCGCCGGTGCCGTAGAGCACCTTCAGGTCGGCGATCGGGTTCTCCTCGACGATCACGAGGTCCGCCAGCTTGCCGGGCTCGATCGAGCCGATCTCCTTGTCCAGCCCGAGCGCCTGCGCGCCGTTGAGCGTGGCGGCCTTGATGACTTCGAGAGGGTGGAAGCCCGCCTCGCGCAGCAGCTCGAATTCGCGGATGTAGTCGAAACCGTAGAGCTTGTAGATGTAGCCGCTGTCGGAGCCGGTGGTCACCCGGCCGCCGCGGTTCTTGTACTCGTTGATGAAGGTCATCCAGAGGCGGTAGTTCTCCCGCCAGTCCACCTCGTTCTCGGACGTCCAGTGCAGCCAGTAGGAGCCGTGCGACTGGCGGCTCGGGGCGTAGAAATCCCAGAGCGACGGCAGGGTGTGCTCCTCGTGCCACTCCGCGCGGCGGGCGCGCATGAGGTCGCGGTTCGCCTCGTAGATGGTCAGCGTGGGATCGAGCGTGAAATCCAGGGAGAGCAGCTCGTTCATCACCTGGTTCCAGCGCTCAGAGCCCGGCGGCGCGGCCTGCTTCCACAGGCGTCCGGCCTCGCCGAAGCGGTGCGACTCGTCGCTGTAGTTGTAGTCGACCGGATAGTCCTGGACCGTGCGGCCCTCGAAGAGAGCTTCCGGCAGGCCGTACCAATGCTCCATGCTGGTCAGCCCCCACCGCGCCGAGGTGAGCACGTTGACCCGCGATACGCTGAGCTGCGCATGGTGGCAGGCGCTGCGCAGGCCCCGCTTCTTGGCCTCTTCGATGGCGGCCTGCATGATGTCCGGCCGATACCCGAAGAACTTGAGTCCGTCGGCACCCTTGGCGGCCACCTCGGCGACCCACTTGCGGGCCTCGTCCGGCGTGAGGAACGGCTTTTCGCGGCCCATCCCGAAGAAGACGTAGGCCTCGATGCGGGGAGCCGTGATCTCGTTGCGGGCGCTCTTCGCCTTGTGATCCAGCGTCCAGTCGAGCCCGTTGCCCGACCCCGGATCGCGGACCGTCGTGATCCCGTGCCCCATCCAGAGCTTGAAGACGTATTCAGCGGTGGTGCCCTGCTCCCGGCCGCCGATGTGGCCATGCATGTCGACGAAACCGGGCAGGGCATACATTCCGGAGAGATCCATCTCCCGATCCCCAGGGTTCGCCTTGGGGCGAAACTCCGGGGCGATCGCCATTCCGGGGCTGCCGACGGTCGCCACCTCGACGATGCGGTTCTTCTCGATGACGAGGTCGACCGGCCCCACTGGTGGAGCTCCGGTGCCATCGATGACGGTGAGGCCGCGGAGAATCAGGCGGTTGAAAGGACCCTCGCCCTCCGCCCGCGGCGGTGCGACCGGAACACCCGCCTCGTCCTCGGCCTCGTCGGCTCTCGCCGAAGGGGCAAGACAGACCAGGCAGCAGACAGCGAGCAGAGCAGGCACCAGGCGGCAGGGTCGGATCATCGGTCGGATCTCCTCGGAGGGTCACGTCATCCTAGAGGAAGCACCGCCGCACCGGCAAGCACGAAGGCAGGATGTGGGCCTTGGGGTACAATGCCGCAAAGATCTCTGCCGCAAACTTGGAGCGGACGCCCGCGCAGCCCGCGGGGCGCCCCGTCGCAGGAGTCGCTGTCGCATGAGCCAGCCATCGGCTACCCTGTCGTTCAACGTCGTCTGTCCGGGATGCGGGCAGAAGCTGCGCTTCGCCCTGGGCCAGGAGACGCCGCCACGGCTGCGGATCCATTGCACGTCCTGCGGTACCACCTTCGCGGTCCGCCGGCCCGGCTCGGAGGCCGGAGGAGGGTCGACCCTCTCCGGCATTGCCCCGCCCACTCTCGACGGTATCCCCATCACTTCTCCCATCACTTCTCCCACGACTTCGCCCATCGCTGCAACCGGGCCCTCCTCCGCCAGCCCGGCGCGCCCCGAGGAGGAGCCGGCGTTCTCTCCGGGAGTGCTGATCGCCTCCCGGTACCGGGTGGTCCGCTTCGTCGCCCGCGGCGGCATGGGAGAGGTCTACGAGGTCGAGGATCTGGAGCTGCGCGAGCGCGTGGCTCTCAAGACCGTCCGCGCGGAAGTCGCGGGCGACGGGAACACCATCGAACGTTTCCGCCGCGAGATCCAGCTCGCCCGCAAGGTCACCCACCCGAACGTCTGCCGCATCTTCGACGTCGCTTTCCACGACGGCCTCATCTTTCTGACCATGGAGCTGCTCGAAGGAGAGACCCTCGGACAGCGCCTTCGCCGGGCCGGCAGGATGTCCACCGAGGAAGCCCTGCCGATCGCCCGGCAGATGGCCGAGGCCCTCCATGCCGCGCATCAGGCCGGCATCGTGCATCGCGACCTCAAGCCCGGCAACGTCGTGCTCACCGAGGGACGGGGAGGCGGCCGGGCGGTCGTCACCGATTTCGGCCTCGCGCGCCTGGAAGCCGGCGAAGACGTTCAAGGCTCGGAGCTGACCGTGCAGGCAGGCGTGGTCGGCACCCCGGCCTACCTCGCCCCCGAGCAGGTCGAGGGCAAGGAGATCACCGCCGCGGTCGACGTCTACGCCCTGGGGATCGTGCTGTACGAGATGGTCACCGGCACGCTGCCGTTCACGGGCACATCCGCCATCGCGATCGCAGTTCGGAGGCTCCGCGAAGCTCCGTCGTCGCCTCGCATCCACGTTCAGGACCTGGACCCGCGATGGGAGTCGACGATCCTCCGCTGCCTGGAGCGCGATCCGGCCAGCCGATTCGCGACCGCCCCCGAGGCCGTTCAGGCGCTTGCCGCCAAGGCCGAGCCTGTCTCCACTCCACCTGTCGTCTCCGAGCCCACGGTGGAGGCGCCCCCCCCTCCAATTCCATCGTCCCCGGGCCGGAGGAAGATCCAGATCGCCGCTCTCGCGGCCCTGCTCGTCGTCGCGGTCGGGACCGGCTGGTTTCGCTATCGGAGTTGGCGTGCGGAAAATCTGACCGCCTCGGAGCGCTTGGCCCAGCTCACTGCCGAGATCACACCGCGCCGCTCGGTCGCGGTCCTTGGATTCGAAGACCTCTCCAAGACGCCTGGCACGGAATGGCTCTCGGCCGGTCTCGCGGAGATGCTCTCCTCCGAGCTCGGCACGGGCGGCGGCCTGCGGGTCGTTCCGGGTGAGAACGTCGCCCGAGCCCGCCTCGAGTTGGGCATCGGTGAGACCCGCAGCCTCGCGGGCGACACCCTGGCGCGGGTCCGCAACCAGCTCGGTTCGGACGATGTCGTGCTCGGCTCCTTTGCCGTCCTGGAAAGTCCCTCGGGACGCCGCATCCGCCTGGATGTCAAGCTGCAGGACGCGGTCTCGGGGGAAACCAGGTCCATCACCGAGACCGGTCCGGAAGCCGACCTGTTCAATCTGGTTGCCCGGGCCGGTGTAAAGCTCCGGCAGGAGCTGGGCGCCGTAGACGAGGCTGCCGGGCCTCGCGAAGCTCGGGCCTCGTTGGCATCAAGCCCCGAGGCCGCGCGTCTCTACTCGGAAGGGATGAGCCGCCTGCGGTCCTTCGAGCCCGCTGCCGCACGCGAGCTTCTCGAACGCGCCGTGGCCGAGGATCCCCGCAACGCGCTGGCCCACTCCGCCCTCGCCACCGCCCTCTCCACGCTCGGCTATGAAATTCGGGCGCGGGAGGAAGCGAAGCGCGCCTTCGATCTGTCGGCGAACATGGCCCAGGAAGATCGACTGCTCATTGAGGGGCGCTACCGGGAGGCGCTCCAGGATTGGGGCAAGGCCATGGAGATCTATTGGACTCTGTGGCGGCTCTTCCCGGACAGTCTGGAGCACGGCCTCCGGCTCGCCGCGGCCCAGACTGCCGCGGGCCGCACGGAGGACGCCCTCGCCACCACAAGCGCCCTGCGCTCGCTCCCTCCACCCTCGAATGCGGACCCGAGGATCGACCTCTCCGAGGCCATGGCCGCCGGAGCCCGAGCCGATTTCAACCGCCAGAGGGCAGCCGCCGAACGGGCCGCTGCCAAGAGCTCCTCTCAAAAATCGAGCTTGATGGCGGCCCAGGCCTATCTGATGGAATGCCGCGCCCTCCGCAATCTCGGCAAGGCGCCGGCGGCTCTGGAAGCCTGCGCCAGGGGTCAGCGTCTCTATGCCGCCAAAGGCGACCGGGCCGGTGTCGCAGAGGCCCTCACCCACGCCGCGAACGTGCGCTTCGACCAGGGGGATCTCGCCACCGCCACCGGTCTCTACGAGGAAGCCCTCTCCACCTATCAGGCGATCGGCAACCGGGGTGCCGAGGCCGGAGCGGTCAACAACATTGCCGTCGTGCTTCGCAGCCAGGGAGACCTGGATCGAGCCAGTCAGCTCTACCAGCAAGTGCTCAACATTTCCCAGGAGATCGGCAGCAAGGCCGGCGAGGCGTACGCCCTGAACAATCTGGCCGGAGTCCTCCTGCGCCGCGGGCGCCTGGATGAAGCCGGCAAGCTGTTCGAACGGTCGTTGACCCTGCGCAAGGAGCAGGGAGACAAGAGCGGGCAGGCCTATGCACTGGACAACCTGGGCGTCGTCTTTCGCCGCAAGGGCGACCTGGAAGGGGCGCGGCGGCGGCATGAGATCGCTCTCCGCATGCGGCGGGAGATCGGCCAGAAGATCGGCGAGGTCTCCTCCCTCAACAACCTCGGAACCCTGGCGCTGGACCGCGGCGATCTTCCGGAGGCCCGGAAGAACTTTACGACCTCGCAGGCGATCTGCCGCCAGACCGGAAGCCAGAGCTCCATGGCCTACGCGCTATTCGGCCTGGGAGAGGTGCTCGCCAAGGAGGGCAAGCCCGTGGAAGCGAGAAAGGCGCACGAAGAGGCCCTCGCTCTCCGTGAGCGGCTTGGCGAAAAGGGTACCGCCGCGGAAAGCCGCCTCGCGATCGCCATGCTTCTCGCCGACTCGGGAGGGGATCCTGTCCAGGCCGGAAGCCTCGCCTCCCAGGCCGCCGAGGAGCTCGCACGACAGGGAGCGACCGACGGCCAGGCACTAGCGCTCACCGTCCTGGCCAAGACCACCCGAAACCTCGCGAATCTCCACCGCGCCGCAGCCCTGCTCGAAGACAACCAGGATCTCCGAACGCGACTGACCGTCCAACTCCGGACCGCGCGCCTGCGCGCACCGGCTGACGCCGAGGCGGGACTTGCCGAAGTGCTCGACCGGGCGACCCGATCAGGCCTTACCGAGATCAGGCTGGAGGCGGGGCTCGCGCTCGCCGATCTGGAGGACGCCCGAGGCCGCGCCGCCGAAGCGCTGGTCCGGCGCTCGGCAGTCCAGAAGGAGGCGAAGATGAAAGGCTATCTTGGGATTGCCGGCAACATCGGCAATACCTCGCGGCCTGGCGGCTGACGGGGCGGAGCCACGACCGCGATTCCCACAGCTGCAAGAAGAGCCAGGGCTGCGCCGAACGTGAACGCCGTCGTCGCCCCCCACCGGTCCCAAAGCGCACCGAAGATCAACGAGGCCGGAAGCGCCCCGAAGCCGAGCGCCAGGTTGTACCAGCCGAACGCCGAGCCTCGACGATCCAACGGAACCAGGTCCGCCACCAGCGCCTTCTCCACTCCTTCCGTGAGGCCGAAGTAGAGTCCATAGACTCCAAAGAGAGCCCAGGCCTGCCACTCAGCTCCGGCGCGGCCGAGCAGGAAATAGACCGCCGCGTAGACAAGCCAACCTGCGACCAACAGAGGCTTGCGTCCCAGTCGGTCGGACAAGGCTCCACCCGGAGTGCTGGAGAGGGACTTCACCAGGTGAAGCATCGCCCAGAGGATTGGAATCAGCGCCGCGTCGACCCCCAGGTCCATTGCCCGCAGCAGGAGGAAGGCATCCGTCGAGTTCCCCAGCGTGAACACGAACATCACCGCCAGGAATGCCCAGAAGCGCCTCCCCATCGCGAGCTTCGGGTCAAAGGCTGCCGCCGCAGGCTTGGGCACGACCCGCGGGACTTCCCGCACGCCGAAGATCAGCGCGGCCACCGCAAGTACGCCGGGAACGATGGTCCAGAGGAAAAGGTGCCGCAGGTCCATGCCACCCCATTGCAGAAAGGCGAAAGCCAGCAGCGGACCGACCACCGCACCCGCGTGGTCAGACGCCCGATGGAACCCGAAGGCGCGTCCGCGGATGGAGGGATCGACCGAGTCGGCGATGAGGGCGTCGCGCGGCGAGCTTCGTATCCCTTTGCCGATCCGATCCGCCAACCGGATTCCCAGAACCTGTGATGTCGACTGCGCGAGCCCGATCAGGGGTCGAAGGGCCGAAGCGATGCCGTAGCCGAGCAGCACAAGCGGCTTCCGGCGCGGCACGCGGTCGGAGAGCCAGCCGCTGGCAAGCTTGAGAAGCGCGGCGGTCGACTCCGCCGCCCCTTCGATGGCGCCGATTGCGGTCGCCCGCACTCCCAGCACCGAGGACAGGAACACGGGAATCAAGGGGTAGGTCATCTCCGTCGCCACGTCGGTGAGGAAGCTCACCACGGAGAGCGCAAGAACATTGCGGCCGAGTCGCATCGCTGGATCTTAGGATGAAATGCGGGATGAAATGCGAACGGCCGGCGCACGCGCCGGCCGTTCCAGACTTCAGACAGGAAAGAGAATCAGACCTTCTGGCGAGTGGCGCCCTTCTGCTGAACGGGGCCTTTCCGGGTCTTCTCCGCTCCACCCTCCTTCTTGGCGGGCTTCTTGGGCGCCGCCTCCTTCTTGGGCTTGGCTTCCTTTTCCTTGGCGTCCTTCTTTGGCTTCGGCTCCTTCTTCGCCTTAGCCTCCTTCGAAGGCTCAGCCGCTGCCCCTACGGCCTCCCGTTCGACCAGCTCGATGACCGCCATCTCGGCTCCGTCACCCTGGCGTGGTCCCAGCTTGACGATCCGGAGATAGCCGCCCGGCCGCTCGGCGAATCGCGGAGCGATCTCGTCGAACAGCTTCTTCACCAGATCGCGATCGAGCAGCCAACGGAGTGCCCACCGGCGGTCGTGGACCGTACCGTGCTTGCCGCGCGTGATGACCTTCTCGGCGATCGGACGCAGCTCCTTCGCCTTCGGCAAAGTCGTGACGATCCGCTCGCTCACCACGAGCGACTGGAGCTGGTTCCGGAAGAGGGCTTCCCTGTGGGACGAAGTCCGTCCCAGCTTTCTGCCTCTCATTGCGTGACGCATTGCTGTCCCCTCCTCGGGTTCGGCCTAGGCCGAGATCCCGGCTCCGCCGGTGCGGTCCGGCACGTCCATGCCGAGCGACAGGCCCAGCTTGTCCAGGACTTCCTGCACCTCCTCCAGCGACTTCTTGCCGAAGTTCTTCGTCTCGAGCATGTCCTTCTCGGTACGCTTGACGAGATCGCGGAGGGTGTGGATGTTGGCATTCTTGAGCGAGTTCGCCGAGCGCACCGACAGATCGAGCTCGTCGATGTTCTTGGCCAGCAGGGCGTCAAGCCCCGCCAGCTCTTCCCGACCCAGCTCACCGCCGTCGTGCCGCAGGCTCTCCTCGCTCTGGATGAAGATCCCGAGGTGATCCCTGAGCAGCATCGACGCGAGCGAAACCGCCTCTTCGGGGCTGACCGTACCGTTGGTCCAGACCTCGAGGATGAGGCGCTCGTAGTCGGTGGTCTGGCCCAGGCGGGCCGCTTCGACCTTGTAGTTCACGCGGCGGACAGGGCTGTGGGCCGAGTCCAGCGGAATCCAGCCGATGCCCATCGACTCGTCGAAGTTGCGGTCGGCCGAGACGTAACCGCGGCCACGCTTGACCTGAGCCTGGAGCTTGAGCCGCCCCTCCTCGTTGGTCGTGGCGATATGAATGGACTGATCGATGATCTCGACCTGGGGATCTTCGCTCATCTGACCCGCGGCGACCCGGCCCGGCCCCTGCACGTCGATCGAAAGCACCTTGGCTTCGTCGGTGTGCAGGCGGATGGGGATCTGCTTCAGGTTGAGGATGATGTCGGTGACATCTTCCTGCACGCCCGGAATCGAGGAAAATTCGTGCAGAACACCCTCGATGTTGACCGCCGTGATCGCCGCCCCCTCGATGGAGGACAGCAGACAGCGCCGCAGGGCGTTGCCGATCGTCGTGGCAAAACCACGCTCGAACGGCTGGGCGGTGAACCGCCCATAAGTGGACGTCAGGCTCTCCTGATCGACCTCGAGGCGCTTCGGGCGCTGGAAACCTTTCCAAAGCATTCTTGAGACTCCTTCCGTGCGCTTGTCCCTGGATATCTACCGATCAGCGGCTGTAGAGCTCGACGATCAGCTGCTCCTGGATGGGGAGCTTGATGTCTTCGCGGGCCGGAAGGCGCAGCACCTTGCCGCTCACGTTCTCCGCGTCGAGTTCCAGCCATTCCGGAACTCCGCGGCCCCGGGCGGTCTCGACACTGGACCGAATCAGGGGGTTCTTGCGGCTGGCTTCCTTGACGATGACAGCCTGCCCAGCCTTGACCTGGTACGACGGGATCGAGATCTTGCGGCCGTCGATCAGCACGTGGCCGTGGCGCACCAGCTGGCGCGCCTGGGCCCGGGAGGCCGCATAACCGAGACTGTAGACGACGTTGTCCAGCCGGCGCTCCAGCATGATGAGAAGGTTCTCGCCGGTGATGCCCTTGCGCCGATCCGCCTCCTCGAAATAGGTGCGGAACTGGCTCTCGAGCACTCCGTAGATGCGCTTCACCTTCTGCTTCTCGCGAAGCTGCAGGCCGTAACCCAACGTCCGGCGGCCGCGCCGGGTGCCGTGCTGACCCGGGGGAAAGTTCCGCCGTTCGACCGCGCACTTCTCCTTGAAGCAGCGGTCACCCTTCAGAAACAGCTTCATCCGCTCCCGGCGGCACAGCCGGCAGACAGGCCCTGTATATCTAGCCACTTGATCTCTCCTTGACGTCCTCTCCCCGAGGCTACGGGGACTTCAACCTGGGAAGACGCCCGACGAGCCCTCCCGGCACACCCGGGAAGGCTCTGCGGCGATTCCTGTGCGAGGTGCTACACCCGGCGGCGCTTGCGCGGCCGGCAGCCGTTGTGAGGGATGGGAGTGACGTCCTTGATCGACTTGACGTCCAGGCCCGAAGCCTGAAGCGCGCGGATCGCCGACTCGCGCCCGGCGCCCGGTCCCTTGACCAGGACATCCACGGAGCGCATCCCCACATCCTTCACGTTGCCGCCCGCATTCTGGGCAGCCACCTGGGCGGCGAAGGGCGTACCCTTGCGCGAACCCTTGAACCCGATCCGTCCGGCCGAAGACCAGGACAGGAGGTTTCCCTCCGGATCGGAGATCGAGACGATCGTGTTGTTGAAGGTGGCCTGGATGTGCGCAACCCCATGCGGGACATTGCGCTTCTCCTTCTTCTTGCCACTCTTCCGGTCCTTCTTTTCTGCCTTGGCCATCGTAGGTCTCCTGGGCTGCCTTACTTCTTCGTAGCCTTCTTCTTACCCGCGACCGCGCCACGCCGCGGACCCTTGCGGGTACGGGAGTTTGTCTGGGTCCGCTGACCCCGGACCGGCAGCCCGCGGCGGTGACGGACGCCCCGATAGGAGCCGATCTCCATCAACCGCTTGATGTTCTGGCTGACCTCCTTGCGCAGGTCGCCTTCCACCCGTCCTTCGTCCTGGATGACCTTGCGGATCCGCCGCGCCTCATCCTCGGTGAGATCCTTGACCTTGGTGACGTTCGGAACGTCGGCCTTGGCCAGAATGTCGAGCGAGCGCGAGCGGCCGATGCCATAGATGTACGTGAGCCCGATCCAAACCTGTTTGTTTTGGGGCAGGTCAACCCCTGAGATACGTGCCATTGTCTACCCTATCCCTGACGCTGTTTGTGTTTCGGGTTCTCGCAAATCACCCGCACTACGCCCTTCCGGCGGACGACTTTGCACTTCGGGCAGATCCGCTTCACCGACGAACGTACTTTCATGCCGACTTCCTTTCACCCGTCTACTTCAGACGGTAGACGATCCGGCCCCGCGTGAGGTCGTAGGGTGACAGCTCCACCAGGACCCGGTCTCCAGGCAGAATGCGAATGAAGTGCTTCCTCATCTTGCCGGAGATGTGTGTCAGAACCTGGTGTTTGTTGTCCAGCTCCACGCGAAACATCGCGTTGGGGAGCGGCTCGATCACCGTGGCCTCGACCTCGATCGCCTCTTCTTTTTTGGACAAACGCTGTTCTCTCCTGTTCAGCTCAGGCCCAACACCCGAGCGCCGGACGGGGTCACCGCCACCGAGAACTCGAAATGCGCCGAAAGTGACCCATCCTCAGTCCGGGCCGTCCAACCGTCGGCGTCCATGCGGACACCGGCTTTGCCCGCATTGACCATCGGCTCGATGGCCAGCACGAGACCCGGGCGGAGCTTCGGCCCCTTGCCCGGCGTTCCATAATTCGGCACTTGCGGCTCCTCGTGGAGCGAGGTTCCGATGCCGTGGCCCGAGAACTCGCGCACCACCGAGAAGCCATGCCTCTCGGCGTGCTGCTGGACCGCAAACCCGATGTCCGAAAGACGGGCACCGGGACGAACCTGCGCGACCGCCAACCGGAGAGCTTCCTCGGTCACCGCGAGCAGACGCTTCGCATCCACCCCCACCTCGCCTACCGCGAAGGTGCGCGCCGCGTCGCCGTAGTACCCCTTGTAGAGGACACCGCAGTCGATCCCGACGATCTGCCCTTCCTTGAAGGGAACCTCGTTCGGGATGCCGTGAACGATGACGTCGTTGACGGAGATGCAGAGCGTAGCCGGAAAGCCCCGGTAGTGCAGGAACGCCGGAACACCACCCGCGGTCCGGATGACCCGCTCAGCCAGACGATCCAGCGCCCGCGGCGTAACCCCGGGAGCGATCGTAGCACCGACCTCGTCCAGGACGCGCAGGACGATCCTGTTCGCCTGATCCATGAGGTCGATCTCGCCCGGGGTCTTCAGGACCATCAGCCATTCACCCCGAGCGCGATCAGCATCTGGGACGTCACCTTGTCGATCGGGAGATTGCCGTCGATCGGGTAGAGCAGACCGCGCTCCCTATAGTAACCGATAAGAGGCTCGGTTTTATCCCGATAGACCCGAAGTCGTTCCCGAACGACCTCTTCCTTGTCATCTTCACCCCGGCCCCGCAGCACGGCCCGGCGCACGAGCTCCTCCGCAGGCACCTCCACCAGGAGAACCGCGTCGAGCTCCTGCCCCACCTGGCTCAGGATGCCTTCGAGCGTCTCGGCCTGCGGCAGGGTCCGCGGATAGCCGTCGAGCAGAAAGCCGGGCTGGGCGTCCGCCATGCCGAGGCGGACTTTCACGACATCCGCCATGGTGGCGTCGTCCACGAGGCCGCCCGACGCCATGATGCCCTGAACCTTGCCGCCCAGCTCCGACCCGGAGGCCACGGCCTGGCGCAGCATGTCCCCGGTCGAGATCGCAGGAACACCGAGCTGGCCCGCGAGGACGGTGGCCTGGGTGCCCTTGCCCGCGCCCGGAGGGCCGAGAAGGACGATCCTGGGCCGGCCGCCGCGGGCCATGCCAGATCCGGCTTTAGCCGCGTCGCCCACGAATCCGCCCCTTCTTCATGAAACCTTCGTAGTTGCGCATCACGAGCTGGCTCTCGACCTGCTGGATCGTGTCCATCGCGACGCCCACCACGATCAGGAGCGAGGTGCCGCCGAAGTAGAAGTTGATCCCCAGGCCTTCCTTGAACCAGTCCGGGAAGTACGGATCCATCGCCGCGCCGATGAAGGGCAGGCCGGCGACGTTGAAGCCGGTCAGCAGGAACTCCGGCAGGATGGTCACTCCAGCCAGGTAGAGAGCGCCCACCAGCGTGATCCGGGTCAGGATCCGGTCGATGTAGTCGGCCGTCCGCTTGCCCGGTCGAATGCCGGGGATGAACCCGCCGTACTTCCGCATGTTCTCGGCAAGGTCCGCCGGGTTGAAGATGATCGACACGTAGAAGTAGGAGAAGAAGATGATCGTCACCACCTGCAGGAGGTAGTAGATCGGCTGTCCCCATCCAATCGTCTGCGCGACCCTCTGCACCCACTCGTTCTGGAACATGCCCGCGATCACCGAAGGCACGGTCACGACCGAGCTGGCGAAGATCACCGGAATCACGCCGCCGGTGTTGACCCGGAGCGGCAGATAGGTGCTCTGGCCGCCGTAGACCTTGCGGCCGACGACGCGCTTGGCGTACTGCACCGGGATCCTGCGCTGCGCCCGTTCCATGTAGACGATGAAGGCGATCACCGCGACCATGAAGACCAGCAGGATCAGGATCGTGAGGAACTGCAGGTTGCCCTGCCGCACCCCGTCGATCGTCGTGCCGATGGCCGGGATCAGGCTCACCACGATGCCGGCGAAGATGATGAGCGAGATGCCGTTGCCGATCCCTCGTTCGCTGATCTGCTCGCCCAGCCACATCACGAAGGCCGTGCCGGTGGTGAGCGTGATCACGGTCAGGGCGCGGAAGCCCCAGCCGGGCTCCGGCACCAGCGCCGAGCCGCCCGGCGTGCGCTGCGACTCCAGGAACAGGGCGATGCCCGTGCCCTGGATGATCGAGATCAGCACCGTGCCGTAGCGGGTGTACTGCGTGATCTTGCGCCGCCCCATCTCGCCTTCCTTGGAGAGCTTCTCCAGGTAGGGCCAGACGACCGTGAGGAGCTGAAGGATGATCGACGCGGTGATGTAGGGCATGATGCCCAGCGCGAACACCGCGATCTTCTCCAGGCTGCCCCCGGTGAACGTGTTCACGAACCCGAGGAACGTCCCCTGCGCCATCCGCATGAACTCCAGCAGCGCCTGCGGGTCGACGCCCGGCGTCGGGATCTGACACCCGATGCGATAGACCGCCAGCAGCCCGAAGGTGAACAGGACGCGCTTGCGCAGGTCCGGGATGGCAAAGATGTTGCGAAAACTCTCGATCACGCCCGCAGCTCCTCGCAGCTTCCGCCCGCCGCCTCGATCTTGGCGCGCGCGGACTTGCTGAACTTGTTGGCCGTCACCTTGAGCGCCTTGCCGATCTCGCCGTCACCGAGAACCTTGACCAGCTTGCCGGACCGGACCAGGCCCCGGCCCGCGAGAATCTCGGGCGTCACATCGGTCAGCTCGCCGGGCAGCTCCGCAAGCTGGGACAGATTCACGACCGCATACTCGGTCTTGAAGATGTTGGTGAATCCGCGCTTCGGCACCCGGCGGACGAGCGGCATCTGGCCGCCTTCGAAGCCATCCCGGCGGCTGTAGCCCGAACGGGACTTCTGGCCCTTCTCGCCGCGGCCGGCGGTCTTGCCAGTACCCGAGCCGGGACCCCGGCCGACCCGCTTGCGCGCATGCTTGCTCCCCTTTGCGGGAGAGAGCTCGTGCAGTCTCATGATTGCTCCTCGTGAACTTCCAACAGGTACGAGATCTTGTTCACCATGCCGCGCACCGAGGGAGTGTCCTCCCTCACGACCTCGTGACGGATCCGGCGCAGACCCAGCCCCCGGAGCACCTCGCGATGACCGCTCTTGGTGCCGATGCCGCTGCGCACCTGGCGGATGCGGATCTTCTTGCCTTCCTGCTTGTCAGCCATGTCCCAACTCCATCTCTCTCGATTGCCTTCAGGCCCCGGCGCCGGCGGCGCTCTCGGGAGCAGCCACAGGTGCGGGGGACGCCGCTGGCGGCGGAGTGGCCTGAACCCGGCCCTCCAGCCCGCGCAGGCGCAGAGCCTCCTCCGCATGGCGGAGCCGCAGCAACGCGTCGAAGGTGGCCTTGACCACATTGTGGGGGTTGGTCGAGCCCAGGGACTTCGTCAGGATGTCCTGGATGCCCGCCGTCTCGATCACGGCCCGAACCGGTCCGCCCGCGATCACACCGGTGCCCGCGGACGCCGGCTTGATCAACACGCGGCCGGCGCCGAAAATGCCCAGGGCTTCATGAGGAATGGAGCTCCCCTTGAGCGGCACCTGGATCATGTTCCGCTTGGCGATCTCGATGCCCTTGCGGATGGCCGAGGGCACTTCCTTCGCCTTGCCGGCACCATAGCCGACGCGGCCGTTCCCGTCCCCGATCACCACCAGGGCAGAGAACGAGAAGTTCTTGCCGCCCTTGACTACCTTGGTCACGCGGTTGATGTGGACGACCTGTTCGAAAAATTCGCTTTCGCGCTCGAAGTCCCTGGCCAAGCTCTTCTCCTTCACCGGCCGCAGGCAGCACAGCCTGCGCCCTTACGGAATCCTAGAATTGCAGACCCTTTTCGCGGGCGGCGTCGGCAAGGGCCTTCACATTGCCGTGGTAGATGTAGCCACCGCGGTCGAAGACGACCCTCTCGATCCCCTTCGCACGGGCGCGCTCGGCCACGATCTCGCCGACGACCTTCGCCGCGTCCTTGTTGCTCGCCGATCCCGTGATCCGCTGCCGGATCTCCGGATCGCTCGAGCTCGCCTGCGCCAGCGTCACGCCGCGGTCGTCGTCGATCACCTGAGCGTAGAAGAACTTCAGGCTCTTGTAGATCGACAGGCGCGGCCGTTCGGCCGTGCCGCGGACCCGTGTCCGCACCCGCAGGTGAGCGCGCTCGCGGCGCTCCCGCTTCTTCTTTACCAGTTTGGTCACGTGCTCGGTCATCGCCCGGCTCCTCACTTGCCTCCGGCCTTGCCAACCTTGCGGCGCAGGACCTCGTTCGTGTACTTGATGCCCTTGCCCTTGTAGGGGTCCGGCCGGCGGAGACCGCGGATCTCGGCAGCGACCTGCCCCACCTGCTGGCGGTCGGCGCCCGTCACCGTCACCCGGTTCGCCTTGGCGTCGATCGTGATCGAGATCCCTGCCGGAATGTCATACATCACCGGATGGGAATAGCCGAGGGCGAACTGCACCTGCGGTCCCTTCACCTCGGCGCGGTAACCCACGCCGACGATGTCGAGCGTCTTCGTGAAGCCGGCGGAGACACCCTGGACCGCATTGGCCAGGAGCGCCCGCAGCAGGCCGTGCTTGGCCCGGTCCGGACCGGAGTCGCCCGGCCGCTCGATGGTGACGACGCCGCCGTCGACCTTGACCGGGAAATTAGGGAACAGAACCTGCGCCACCTTGCCCTTCGGGCCCTCGGCGACGAACGTTCCATCCTGAAGTTCAATCTTCGTCCCGCTGGGGACCGTGATCGGCATTCTTCCAATGCGCGACATCGTTGTTTCTCCCTACCAGAGCTCGCAGAGGATCTCGCCGCCGACCCGGCGCTCGCGCGCCTGAGCGTCGGTCAACAGACCCTGCGACGTCGAGACGATCCCGAGACCGAGACCGTTGCGCACCGGCTGGATCTCTCCAGACCGGCGGTAGACCCGGCGCCCGGGCTTGCTGATCCGTGCTACGTGGTTGATCGCCGGCTCCCCCTGCGCGCTGTAGCGCAGGAAGATCCGCACCGAGTTGCTCGGCCCGGCGGCTTCGACCTCCCGGTAGTTCTTGATGAAGCCTTCATCCTTGAGGATCCGGCAAACCTCTAGCTTCAGCCGGGAGACCGGCACGTCCAGACGGTCGTGCTTGGCCAGATGGGCGTTGCGGATCCGGGTCAGCAGATCCGAGATGGGATCAGTCATGCTCATTGCATCTCTCTCCTCGAACCTAGGGCCGGAGCCTTCACCAGCTCGCCTTGATCACGCCGGGCAGATAGCCCTGCAGCGCCAGATCCCGCAGGTGGACGCGACACAGCCCGAACTTGCGGTAGACACCGCGCGGGCGGCCACAGATCCGGCACCGGTTGCGATGCCGCACCTCGTACTTCAGCTTCTTCGTCTCCTTTGCGATCTTTGCCGTCGTCGCCACAGTCTAATCTCCTAGCGCTGGAACGGCATACCGAGCTCGCGCAGCAGGAACAGTGCGCGCTCGTCGTTGCCGGCCGTCGTCACGATCGTGATGTTCATCCCCTTCGTCTTCTCGACCTTGTTGTAGTCGATCTCGGGGAAGATCAACTGGTCGCGGACACCCAGGGTGTAGTTGCCGCGGCCGTCGAAGCTCTTCGTCGACACTCCGCGGAAGTCGCGCACCCGGGGGAGCGCGATGGTCAGGAGGCGGTCGAGAAACTCCCACATGCGCGTCCCGCGCAGCGTAACCCTAGCGCCGATCGGCATGCCCTGCCGCAGCTTGAAGGCCGCGATCGACTTCTGGGCGCGCGTGATCACCGGGTGCTGCCCTGCGATAGACGCCAGCTCTTCGACAGCGTCGTCCAGAATCTTGATGTTCTGGATGGCCTCGCCCACACCCATGTTGAGCGAGATCTTCTCGAGCTTCGGCACCGCCATGATGTTGTCGATGCCGAACTCCTTCTGGAGCTTGGCCACGACCTCGTCCTTGTAGCGCTGCTTGAGCCGCGGGACGTATCCTTCAGGCAGGGGCGCGGACGGGCCGGTCGCAACCGCCGCCTTCGCGCGCTTCTTGCCTTCTTTCTTGACTTCGCTGTTCTTTGCCATTGGTCGACCTCAACCGCCTAGAAGTTCGCGCCGCACTGCTTGCAGACGCGGACGCCGCGCCCGTCCTCGAGGCGCTTGCGTCCCATCCGGGACGGCTTGCCGCACTCGGGGCAGATGACCTTCAAATTCGAAACCTGGATCGGTGCCTCGCGCTCCAGGATACCGCCCTGGATGCCCTTGTTCGGGTTCGGACGCGTGTGGCGCTTGATCATGTTCACGCGCTCGACGAGCGCCTTGCCCTCGTTGGCGATCACGCGCAGCACCCGTCCGCGGGCGCCCCGGTTCTTGCCCGAGGTCACCAGCACCTGGTCGTTCTTCTTCACATTCAACTTTGGCATGTCAGATGACCTCCGGCGCCAGGGAGATGATCTTCATGAACCTCCGCTCGCGCAGCTCGCGGGCGACCGGGCCGAAGACGCGGGTGCCAACAGGCTCGCCGGCGTCGTTGACCAGGACCGCAGAGTTTGTGTCGAAACGGATGTAGCTCCCATCCTTGCGCCGCTGCTCCTTGACGGTACGGACGATCACCGCCTTGACGACCTGGCCCTTCTTGACCGTGCCGTCGGGAGAAGCTTCCTTCACCGAGGCCGTGATCACGTCGCCCAGCCGGCCGTACTGGCCCGACGAGCCTCCGCGCAGGTGGATGCAGGCGATCTTCTTCGCCCCGGTGTTGTCGGCCACGTCGAGTACTGTTCCCATCTGGATCATCGGTATCCCCTCACTGAGCCCTAACGGGCCCGCTCGACGATCTGGCGGACGCGCCAGCGCTTCGTCTTGGAAAGGGGCCGGCTCGACACGATCTCGACCACGTCGCCGACATGGCACTGGTTGTCTTCATCGTGCGCGTGGAACCGGGTGGTCCTCTTCATCGACCGATGGTAGAGCCGGTGCGTGACGGTCCTCTCGACCACCACGATCACGGTCTTGTCCATCTTGTCGCTCACCACGCGGCCCACCTTGACCTGCCGATGCCCACGTTCGGCTCCCTGGGGCTGCTGATCGCTGTTCTCCGCCATCTCCGCCATGTGCTTGCTCCTGACTGACCTCGAGCCGAACCGTTTAGCCGCGCTTCTCGCGCAGAATCGTCATGACGCGCGCCAGATCGCGGCGCACCTCGCGTACCCGGGACGACTTCTCCAGTTGTCCCGTGACCTTCTGCAACCGCAGCGCGAAGAGCTGATCGGCCAGATCCCGCTCCTTGTCGTGCAGCTCCTCGACTGTCTGATCGCGCATTTCCTGAGCCTTCATCGCTTCACCTCAACTCGTCGTGACGGGTCACCAAGCGCGTCTTGATCGGCAGCTTGTGGGCCGCGAGGCGCATGGCCTCCGCTGCGATGTCGGCGGGAACGCCCTCCAACTCATAGAGGATGCGCGCCGGCCGGACCACGGCAACCCACTCCTCCGGAGGACCTTTGCCCTTACCCATGCGGGTCTCGAGCGGCTTCTTGGTGATCGGCTTGTCCGGGAAGACCCGGATCCAGACCTTGCCGCCGCGCTTGACGTGGCGCGAGATCGCGATACGGGCGGCTTCGATCTGCCGCGCCGTGACCCAGCCCGGCTCCAGCGCCTGAAGGGCAAAGTCCCCGAAGGCAATGTAGTTGCCCCCCTTGGACATGCCACGGCGACGGCCGCGCTGCTGCTTTCTGTATTTGACCTTCTTCGGCATCAACATGGTTCAGATACCCTCTCTTCGGCTGTCCCCGGCTTACGCCGAGGTCCGCCGGCTCTTTTCCTTGAGGAGATCGCCCTTGTAGACCCAGACCTTGACGCCGATGACGCCGTAGGTGGTCCGCGCCTCCGTGAGGCCGTAGTCGATGTCGGCCTTCAGCGTGTGCAGCGGCAGACGACCTTCCTGGTACCACTCGGAGCGCGCGATCTCGGCGCCGCCCAGGCGGCCGGAGACCATGATCTTCACGCCCTTGGCTCCAAACCGGAAGGCCGATTCCATGGCCTTCTTCATGGCGCGGCGGAAGGAGACGCGTCGCTCGAGCTGTCCGGCGATCGACTGCCCCACCAGCTGGGCGTCGAGCTCCGGCCGCTGGATCTCCTGGATGTTGATGTGGACCTCGCGCCCCATCTGCTTCTGGAGCTCGTCGCGCAGCTTGTCCACTTCCGCGCCCCGGCGGCCGATGATGATACCCGGCCGCGACGTGTAGATCGTGACCCGCAGCTTGTCGGCCGCGCGCTCGATGTCCACCTCGGAGACGCCGGCGTGCGACAGCCGGGTCTTCAACAGCTTGCGGAGCTTCAGGTCCTCGTGCAGCATGTCGGCGTACTTCTGATCGCCGTACCAGCGCGAGTGCCAGGTCTTGTTGTAGACGAGCCGAAACCCGTAGGGGTGCGTTTTCTGACCCACCGTTCGATCCTCTCTTACGCCTTGCCGTCACCCTTGCGGGTGTCCAGCTTGATCGTGATGTGGCTCTGCCGCTTGAGGACGCGGAACGCCCGCCCCATCGGCGCCGGCCGGATCCTCTTGAAGGACGGACCTCCGTCGACAAAGATCTCCTTCACGTAGAGCCGGTCCACATCCATGTGGTCGTCCCGGTTCTCCGCGTTGGCGATCGCCGACTTCAGGCACTTCTGCACGTGCCGGGCCGCCGTCTTGTTCGTCACCTCGAGGAGGTGAACCGCTTCCTGGACCCCCTTGCCCCGGATCAGGTCGGCCACCAGGCGCATCTTCTGCGCCGAGCCCCGGAGGTAGCGAAGCCGTGCTGTGACTTCCATCGTCGTTCCCCTCTCTGCGGCTAGTCCCGGCATCACCGGGGCCGGGCGCCCTTCTCAGCCTTTTTGCCGACGTGGCCCCGAAAGGTCCGGGTCATTGCAAATTCGCCGAGCTTGTGCCCAACCATGTTCTCACTGACGTAGACGGGAATGAACTTCTGCCCGTTGTGCACCGCAATCGTGTGACCCACCATGTCTGGAATCACCGTCGACCGGCGCGACCAGGTCTTGATGACCCTTTTGTCGCCGCGATTGTTCATCGCCTCGACCTTGTCGCGGAGATGATCGTCGATGAAGAAGCCCTTCTTAAGTGAACGCGCCATTGGTCTGCGCTCCTTACTTCTTATTGCGGCGGCGGACGATCATTCCGTCCGTGCGCTTGTTGTTCCGGGTCTTGTAGCCTTTGGTCGGCACTCCCCACGGGGTCGTGGGATGACGGCCGCCGGAGGTCCGGCCCTCGCCACCGCCCATCGGATGGTCCACCGGGTTCATCGTCACGCCGCGGTTGTGCGGCTTGTAGCCGAGCCAACGATTCCGGCCCGCCTTGCCGATGGACACGTTCTCGTGCTCCAGGTTGCCCACCTGGCCGATGGTCGCGTAGCACTCGACATGCACTCGCCGCACCTCGCCCGAAGGGAGCTTGACCTGGGCCCACTCGCCTTCGCGCGCCATCAGCTGGGCGCCGGCGCCGGCGGAGCGTACCATCTGTCCGCCCTTCCCGATCTTGAGCTCGATGTTGTGAACGATCGTGCCCAGCGGGATGCGGCGCAGCGGCAGCGCATTGCCCAGGTTGACCTCGGCGGTCTCGCCCGACATCACCGTGGTGCCGACAGTCAGACCGTTCGGCCACAGGATGTAGCGCTTCTCGCCGTCCGCGTAGTTCAGCAGCGCGATGCGGGCCGACCGGTTGGGGTCGTACTCGACGCTCGCAACCTTGGCCGGAACACCGCGCTTGTCCCGCTTGAAGTCGATCATGCGGTACTTGCGCTTGTGGCCGCCGCCCCTCCACCAGGAGGTGAGCTGGCCCTTGTTGTTGCGGCCGCCCGTCTTCGACTTGCCCTCGGTGAGGGCCTTGAACGGCCGGTCTTTCGTGATCTCGTCGAAGGTCAGATAGGTCTGAAACCGGCTCGAGGCGTTGATCGGCTTTCTTTCCTTGATCGGCATCGTCTTACATCCCCTCGAAGAACTCGATCTGCTTCTCGCCAGCGGCAAGCCGCACGTAAGCCTTCTTCCAGTCCGGACGGCGCCCCGCAAAGCGGCCTTGACGCCGCACCTTGCCGTGCATCCGGGCGATCCGCACCTCGCTCACCTTGACCTTGAAACGGTCCTCGACGGCACGCTTGACGTCGATCTTGTTGGCGTCGCGGTGCACCTCGAAGGCGACGATGTTGTCGTCCTCGCGCTGGGCCGTCGACTTTTCCGTGATCAGGGGCCGACGAATCACTTCCTGAACTCTCATTTCGCCAGCACCTCCACCAGACGGTTGAGCGCACCCTCGCTCAGCACGAGGAACGGACGGTCAACCACGTCGTAGACGTTGACGGCCAGGGCGTCGACCGTCTTCAGACCGGGGACGTTGCGCGACGCCAGCGACAGGTTGTGGTTGTCGAGGCTGTCCACCAGCAAGGTCTTGCCGTCGATCCCCAGACCGCCGAGGCGCTTGACCAGCTCGCGCGTCCGGTGGTTGGTCAGATCGAGGTTCTCCAGGACCAGAATCTGGTTCTCGGAGGCCTTGCGCGACAGGGCCGACTTGAGCGCGTTCTTCTTCTCGCGCACGGAGAGGCCCTTCTCGTAGCCGTGGGGGACCGGGCCGTGCACGATGCCGCCGTGACGCCACTTGGGGTTCCGGATGTCGCCCACGCGGGCGCGACCGGTACCCTTCTGCCGCCAGAGCTTCTTGCCGCTGCCCGAAACCTGGGCGCGGGTCTTGACCTTGTGCGTACCGGCGCGCCGTCCAGCCAGATAGGCCGTGACCGCCTCGTGGATCAGGTGCTCCTTGTAGGGGTACCCGAACACGGTGTCCGGTACCTCGATCTCTCGCACCTGCTTGTTGTCGAAATTCTTGACCGCGATCTTCATGGTGTCAAACCTCTATCGATCTCAACCGCGCTTCGCCCGGCGGATCTGCAGGTAGCCGCTTCTCGGACCCGGCACGGCACCCCGGATGTAGAGCAGGTTCTGCTCGGCATCCACCTTGACGACCTGAAGGTTCTTGGTCGTCACCCGCTCGCCGCCCATGCGGCCCGCGGCACGCATGCCCTTGAACACCCGGGAGGGGAACGCCGACGAACCGATTGAACCCGGCGCGCGGTGGAACATGGAGCCGTGCGAAGCCCGGCCGCCGCGAAAGCCGTGGCGCTTCATCACGCCCTGGAAGCCCTTGCCCTTGCTGGTTCCGACCACGTCGACGTAGTCCTTCTCGGCGAAGATCGAAACGTTGAACGAGTCGCCCGCCTTCACGTCCTCGCCGGTGTCCAGCGAGAACTCGACCACGAGGCGCGCCGGAGCAACGCCAGCCTTCTTGAAGTGGCCCTCCAGAGGACGGCCTACCTTCTTCGCAGGGGTTTCCTCGACGAAACCGATCTGGACCGCGTCGTAGCCGTCCTGATCGACCGTCTTGCGCTGCACGACCAGACAGGGACCCGCCTGGATCACCGTCACCGGGATCACGGTCCCGTCGCCAGCGTAGATCTGGGTCATGCCCAGTTTTTTTCCCAGAATGCCTTCCATCGCGGCTATCTCCTAGCGCTCCTCGCGGACTACTTACCGAATGCCTTGATCTCGACGTCGACGCCGGCCGGCAGCTCAAGCTTCATCAACGCGTCCACCGTCTGACTGGTGGGCTCGAAGATGTCGAGAAGCCGCTTGTGCGTCCGGATCTCGAACTGCTCCCGCGACTTCTTGTCGACGTGCGGAGAACGGTTCACCGTGTACCGGGCGATGTGCGTCGGCAGCGGGATCGGTCCCACCACTCTCGCACCCGTGCGGCGGGCGGTGTCGACGATCTCGTGCGTCGACGTGTCCAGGATGCGGTAGTCGAACGCCTTCAGGCGGATGCGAATCTTCTCGTTGACCATGACTATCCTCAGCAGCTCCCCGGATTTACGACAGGCAGCGGAAACGCTCCCCTGGTCCGACGCCTCACTTGACGATCTCGGTGACGGTGCCGGCGCCGACGGTACGGCCGCCCTCGCGAATCGCGAAGCGGACGCCCTTCTCCATCGCGATCGGAGCGATCAGCTCGACCTCGAGGTTGATGTTGTCGCCCGGCATCACCATCTCCGTTCCTTCCGGCAGCGTCGCGACACCCGTCACGTCCGTCGTACGGAAGTAGAACTGGGGACGGTATCCGTTGAAGAACGGCGTGTGACGGCCGCCCTCTTCCTTCGTCAGGATGTACACCTCGCCCTTGAACTTCGTGTGCGGAGTGATCGAGCCCGGCTTCGCCAGAACCTGACCGCGCTCCACGTCGTCCTTCTTCGTACCCCGAAGA
>JANMTS010000079.1:0-10510 GCA_031390755.1 Holophagales bacterium | reverse complement strand
CCTTCGCGGAAGTTCGCCGTGATGGGCGTCTCGATGACCTCGCCCGAGGGCTTGGACATGAGACCGCGCATGCCGGCGAGCTGCCGCACCTGCTCGCGGGAACCGCGGGCGCCGGAGTCGGCCATCAGGTTGATCGGGTTGAAGACTCCCGTCTCCTTCTCGATCTCCCGCATCTCGCGGAACATCTCCTCGGACACCTTCTCCGTCACGCGGTGCCAGATGTCGATGATCTTGTTGTGGCGCTCACCCTGCGTGATCACGCCGGCCGACCGTTGATTCTCGATCTCGATCACCTCGCGGCGCGCCTGGTCGAGGATCTCCGGCTTGCGGCTCGGCACCACCATGTCGTCCACGCCGAACGAGATCCCCGCGCGGGTGGCGTACAGGAAGGTGACCTCCTTGATCTCGTCCAGCATCTTGACCGTGCCCTCGTTGCCCAGCTTGATGAAGCAGTAGCCGACCAGATCCTGGAGGCCGCGCTTCTTGAGGAGGCCGTTGATGAACGGGATCTCCTTCGGAAGGTGCATGTTGAGGATCACCCGGCCGACCGTGGTCTCGATCAGCTGCCTGTCCAGCTCCTCCAGCTCGGCGTGCACGATGTCCTGCTTGTCGAGCTGCACGTCGAGGTTGATGTACGGACCGCTGTAGCGCATCTTGATCGTGCTGAGCGTCTCCACCTCGCCGGCTTCGAGCGCGAGCAGCACGGTGTCGATGTCCGGGAACACCATGCCCTCACCCTTGGCCCCCACCTTCGGCAGCGTCAGGTAGTAGCCGCCGAGGACGAGGTCCTGCGTCGGCACGGCCAGCGGCCGTCCGTGCGCGGGAGAGAGGATGTTGTTCGAGGCCAGCATCAGAACCTGGCTCTCGATCTGGGCCTTCGGCGACAGCGGCACGTGAACGGCCATCTGGTCGCCGTCGAAGTCGGCGTTGAAGGCGGCGCAGACGAGGGGGTGGATCTTGATCGCCTTGCCCTCGATCAGCGTCGGCTGGAACGCCTGGATGCCCAGGCGGTGCAGCGTGGGCGCGCGGTTGAGCAGCACCGGATGATCCTGAATGACCTCCTCCAGCGCGTCCCAGACCTCGTCCACCTCGGCCTCCACCATCTCCTTGGCGGCCTTGATGGTCCCGACCAGCCCCTTCTCTTCGAGCCGGTTGTAGATGAACGGCTTGAACAGCTCCAGCGCCATCTTCTTGGGAAGACCGCACTGGCTGAGCTTCAGCTCCGGACCGACGACGATGACCGAACGGCCCGAGTAGTCGACGCGCTTGCCGAGCAGGTTCTGACGGAACCGGCCCTGCTTGCCCTTGAGCGTGTCGGACAGCGACTTGAGCGGCCGGTTGTTGGAGCCCTTGAGCACGCGGCCGCGGCGGCCGTTGTCGAAGAGGGCGTCCACCGCCTCCTGGAGCATGCGCTTCTCGTTGCGCACGATCACCTCGGGCGCACGAAGCTCCAGGAGCTTTTTCAACCGATTGTTCCGGTTGATGACGCGGCGGTACAGGTCGTTCAGGTCGCTGGTCGCGAAGCGGCCGCCGTCCAGGGGGACGAGCGGACGCAGCTCCGGCGGGATGACCGGGATCACGTCCAGGATCATCCACTCCGGCCGGTGGCCCGACTTGCGGAAGGCGTCGACCACCTTCAGGCGCTTGGCGGCTTTCAGGCGGCGGATCTGGCTCGTCTCGGTCCGCATGACGATGCGCAGCTCCTCGGAGAGCTCGTCGACGTCGATGCGCGACAGCAGCTCCTTGATCGCCTCGGCGCCCATCTTGGCCGCAAAGGCGTCCTCGCCGCCGTACTTGTCGCGCAGCTCGCGGAAGCGCTCCTCGGTGAGCAGCTCCTGCTCCTTGAGCTCCGTGTCACCGGGATCGATGACGACGTAGCTCTCGAAGTACAGGATCCGCTCCAGGTCGCGGAGGCTGATGTCCAGAAGGTGGCCGATACGGCTCGGCAACCCCTTGAAGAACCAGACGTGGGAGACCGGGCAGGCGAGCTCGATGTGCCCCATGCGCTCGCGGCGAACCCGCGAACGGGTCACCTCGACGCCGCACTTGTCGCAGATCACGCCGCGGTGCTTCATACGCTTGTACTTGCCGCAGAGGCACTCCCAGTCGGTGATCGGGCCGAAGATCTTCGCGCAGAAGAGACCGTCCCGCTCCGGTTTGAAGGTGCGGTAGTTGATCGTCTCCGGCTTCGTGACCTCGCCGTAGCTCCAGGACCGGATCTTCTCGGGAGACGCGATCGAAATCTTGATCGCGTTGAAATCCTTGAGCGACTGTGGCTTGTCAAAACTGCTGAACGGTTGCAACTTGGTTCCCTCCCTTAGACCTTGAGGAGCTCGACGTCGAGACAGAGGCTCTGGAGCTCGCGGACGAGCACATTGAAGGACTCCGGAAGACCGGGCGGCTCGGGCACTTCGCCCTTGACGATCGCCTCGTAGACCTTGCTTCTCCCTTCCACATCGTCGCTCTTGACGGTGAGCAGCTCCTGGAGCGTGTAGGCGGCGCCGTACGCTTCGAGAGCCCACACTTCCATCTCACCGAACCGCTGACCGCCGAATTGCGCCTTGCCTCCCAGCGGCTGCTGGGTGATCAGCGAGTACGGTCCGATCGAGCGCGCGTGGATCTTGTCGTCCACCAGGTGAGAGAGCTTGAGCATGTAGATGTACCCGACGGTCACCTTCTGCTCGAACTCCTCGCCCGTCATGCCGTCGTGGAGCGGCGTCTTGCCCGACGAGGGCAGGTTCGCCTCCGCCAGGAGATCCTTGATGTCGGACTCGCGGGCGCCGTCGAAGACCGGCGTCGCGAACTTGAGCCCCAGCACCTTGCCTGCCCATCCGAGGTGGGTCTCCAGGATCTGACCCACGTTCATGCGGCTGGGAACGCCGAGCGGGTTGAGCACGATCTCCACCGGCGAGCCGTCCGGCATGTAGGGCATGTCCTCCTCGGGCAGGATGCGCGAGATGACGCCCTTGTTGCCGTGCCGGCCGGCCATCTTGTCGCCGACCTGGAGCTTGCGCTTCATGGCGACGTAGACCTTGACCAGCTTGATGACGCCCGGCGGCAGCTCGTCGCCCTTCTGGAGGAGGCCGATGCGCTCCTCGTTCACCCGGTGCAGCACCTCGATGTGCGAGTCCGTCTTCTTGTAGACGATCTCCACCGCGTCGATCAGCCGACGCTCGTCGAACGGCAGGCGCAGGATCTCCTGCCGCGTGAGGCGCTCCAGGGTCTCCTCGACGATCGGATCGCCGGTCTTGAGGAGCTCCTGGCCGGTCCGGGACTTCACCACCCCGCTCACCTTCTTGCCGAGGAGCAGGTCGCGCACCTTCTTGTTGCGCTCCTCGTTGAGGATCCGCACCTCGTCCTTGATGTTCTTTTCGAGGCGGGCGATCTCGTCCTGCTCGATGTCCTTGGCCCGCAGATCCTTCTCGACGCCCTTGCGGGAGAAGATCTTGACGTCGACGATCGTGCCCTCGATGCCCGGGGGCACCTTGAGGCTCGCGTCGCGGACGTCGCCGGCCTTCTCGCCGAAGATGGCGCGCAGCAGCTTCTCTTCCGGCGTGAGCTGGGTTTCGCCCTTCGGCGTGACCTTGCCCACCAGGATGTCGCTCGCCTTGACCGTGGCGCCGATGCGGACGATGCCGCTCTCGTCGAGATCCTTGAGCGCGGACTCCGAGACGTTCGGAATGTCGCGCGTGATCTCTTCGGGTCCGAGCTTCGTGTCGCGGGCCTCGATCTCGAACTCCTCGATGTGGATGGACGTGTAGTAGTCCTCCCGCACCAGCTTCTCGGAGATCAGGATCGCGTCCTCGAAGTTGTAACCCCGCCATGGCATGAAGGCCACCAGCACGTTGCGGCCGAGCGCGAGCTCGCCCAGCTCGGTGCAGGGGCCGTCGGCCAGCACGTCGCCCTTCTTGACCCGCATCCCCTCGTAGACGATCGGCTTCTGCGTGATGCAGGTGTTCTGGTTGGAGCGGCGGAACTTGATGAGCTGATAGATGTCGGCGCCGAAGTCCTTGGTCTCTCCGGTGTCGGCGTCCTCACCCTCGACGCGCACGATGATGCGCTCCGCGTCCACGGAGTCGACGATGCCGCCCCGCTTGGTGAGCACGACCGCGCCCGAGTCCTGCGCCACGATCCCCTCCAGGCCGGTGCCCACGATGGGCGAGTCGCTGCGCAGCAGCGGCACGGCCTGGCGTTGCATGTTCGAGCCCATGAGCGCGCGGTTCGCGTCGTCGTTCTCGAGGAACGGGATGAGCGCCGCGGCCACGGACACGAGCTGCTTGGGACTGATGTCCATGTAGTCGATCCGGTCGCGCTCGACCGTCACGAAGTCGCCGCCCGCCCGCGAGATCACCCGGTCGTTGACGAAGAAGCCCTTCTCGTCCACCGGCGCGTTGGCCTGGGCGACGATGTACTTCTCCTCTTCCCAGGCCGACAGGTAGAACGCGAACGGCTCGGCGTCGACCAGACGCTTGTTGATCTTCTTGAGCCGGCCGTTCTCTTCCTTGAGCTCGTCGCCGCTGACGATCTGCCCGAGGCGGAGCCCACCGTCACCGACCTTCATGATGCGGAAGTGATCCAGCACCCGACCGGCCTCGACCTTCTTGTACGGGCTCTCGATGAACCCGTAGTCGTTGATCCGGGCATAGGTCGCGAGCGACGAGATCAGGCCGATGTTCGGGCCTTCCGGCGTCTCGATCGGGCAGATGCGGCCGTAGTGCGTGGAGTGAACGTCGCGCACCTCGAAGCCCGCGCGCTCCCGGGACAGACCGCCCGGTCCGAGGGCGGAGAGACGCCGCTTGTGCGTGACCTCCGACAGCGGGTTGGTCTGGTCCATGAACTGCGACAGCTGCGACGAGCCGAAGAACTCCTTGATGGCCGCGATGACCGGCTTGGAGTTGATCAGGTCGTGCGGCATCGCCGAGTCGATGTCCTGGTGGACGGACATCTTCTCCTTGATCGCCCGCTCCATGCGCACCAGACCGATGCGGAACTGGTTCTCCAGCAGCTCGCCGACCGCGCGGACGCGGCGGTTGCCCAGGTTGTCGATGTCGTCCACGCGGCCGGCGTCCTTCTGCAGGCGCAGGAGGTACTCGATCACGCGGAAGAAGTCGTCCGCCGAGAGGGTCTTCTGGTCGACCGACACCTCGGTGTCCAGCTTGATGTTGAACTTGAAGCGGCCGACCCGCGAGAAGTCGTAGCGCTTGGCGTCGAAGAACATGCCGTAGAAGAGCGAACGCGCGCTCTCCAGGGTCGGGGGATCGCCCGGCCGCATGCGGCGATAGATCTCGATCAACGCCTCCTTCGAGTTCTTGGTCGTGTCCTTGGCCAGCGTGTTGGAGACGGTGGCGCCGGTCAGCTCCCAGTCGGGGAAGAAGACCTCGACCGGAGTGTGGTTGCGGCCGTCCATCCGCTCCTCGATGTCCTCGGGCACCAGGTCGTTGGCCTCGAAGATCACCTCGCCGGTGTCGAGGTCGACGACGTCGCCGATGAAGAACGCGCGCTCCAGATCGCCCGCGTCGACCTCGAACGCCAGGGTCTGCCCCGTGTCGAGCTTGCCGATGTGCGACTTGTCGAGCGTGATGCCGGCGAAGATCGGATACACCTCGCGCCGGCCGCGGCTCTGGCGGTCCTTGAGGCGCTCGGGCTCCAGCACCCGCGGCGGCACGTGCAGCGTGAACTGGCCGCCGCCGTTGGAGGCCAGCCCCACCGCGACGTAGACCTGGCGCAGGATCGCCTCGTCGGATTCGAGACCGAGGGCACGCAGGAAGACGGTGCCGTGGAACTTGCGCTTGCGGTCGATGCGCACCGACAGCACGTCTTTCTGGTCGTACTCGAACTCGACCCACGAGCCGCGGTACGGAATGATCTTCGACAGGTAGGACCGCGGTCCCTCCTTGGTGAAGAACACGCCGGGGCTTCTGTGGAGCTGCGAGACGATGACGCGCTCGGTGCCGTTGATCACGAAGGTGCCGTTGTCCGTCATCAGCGGGATGTCGCCGAAGTAGACCTCTTCCTCCTTCGCGTCGCGCATCATGCGCGCGCCGGTCTCGGGGTCGCGATCGTAGACGAACAGGCGGAACGTGACCTTGAGCGGCACGGCGAACGTCATGCCGCGCTCCTGGCAGTCCGAGATCGAGTACTTGAGCTGCAGGTCGACCGGGTTGCCGCAGATGTCGCACTTCGTCACGCGGTTCTTATTGACGAAACCGCACTCGGTGCAGGTGACCGTCTCCTCGTGGGGATGATCGGTCATGATCTTGGCGCTGCAGTTGGTGCAGGTCATGCGGAGGTATTCGAGCCCCTTGAGCTCGCCGCACTTGCACTGCCAGTCGCCGATCGAATACTTCACGAAATCGAGAGAGCACGTCTCGCGGAAATCCGAGAACGGGAAGATGCTGGTGAAAACCGATTGCAGACCCTGGTTGGCCCGCTCCTCGGGCAGCAGGTTCATCTGCAGAAAACGCTCGTAGGATCTCCGCTGGACGTCGATCAGGTTCGGGATCGGCAGCGTCGTCTCAATGCGGGAGAAATCCTTCCGGTGGCCGTTGCGCGTCAGGTTCTGCGGGGTAGGAAATTTATCCATAGGGGTGATCCTTGCTATCTCCTCGTGCCTGAGTGACATCAACGCGGCAACACGGTATTCGGGACGTCGGGACGTCGGAACATCGGGACGGCCGAAGCGGCCGGAGCGCAGAGCGCTCGGAGCCTTGAGACACACCCTCGGACCGCCGTGCGCAGTCCGTGGGATCGGAATACCGGGAGAGCCGGGGCTCCTGTTTCGAAAGCAGGAGACACCATACCCGGCCCCGCCTGTTCCGCGGGTCGGGTATGGTGGACAGGTTCCAGAACAAAAAGCCCGCCCGGATTATGCCCGGGCTCCCCAGAGGGGAACCCGAAGCCACCGGGAAGGCCTCGTTCCGGATGGGTGTCGACGTGGTCCGCAGCGACGTATTGCGCCCCGTTCCACTCTTACTTGATCTCGACCGTGGCCCCAGCCTCTTCGAACTTCTTCTTGATCGACTCCGCCTCGTCCTTGGTGACCGCTTCCTTGATCGTGGCGGGAGCCGCCTCGACCAGGTCCTTGGCCTCCTTGAGACCCAGGCTGGTGACTTCGCGGACGGCCTTGATCACGTTGATCTTCTTCTCGCCGGCCGCCTTCAGGACGACGTCGAACTCGGTCGTCTCCTCGACCACGCCGGCGGCGGCGCCACCACCGGCCGGCGCGGCGGCCACAGCGGCGGCGGCGGACACACCGTAGTGGTCCTCCAGCGCCTTGACGAGGTTGTTCAGCTCAAGCACGGTCAGCTGGTCGATCTGGCTGATGAATTCTTCGGTCGCGATAGCCATGTTCTCTCCTTCGGTGCGGACTCCCTGAAGTCCGGATCTGATTTCCAAAGCGATATCGTCAGGCGGACGCTTCCGCGTCTGCCCCTTCTTCCTTCTTTTTCCGGACCTGATCCAGAACCATCACGAACGACTGCGGCACGGCCGCGAGCACCCGCACGAACCGGGTGACCGGCGACTGCATCAGGAAGAGCAGCTTGGCGATGAGCTCATCCCGGCTGGGCAGAGCGGCGATGTCCTTGATCTGCTCGGCGGGAACGGCGCGGCCTTCCACGAGCCCGGCCTTGAACTGCAGGACCGGGACGTCCTTGGCAAAGTCGGTCAGCGCCTTGGCCAGCGCCACCGGATCTTTGCCGAAGGCCACGGCGGTCGGGCCGACGAAGTGCTCCTTGAGCTGGCCCAGCGCGGCGCCGTCGATGGCGCGTAGCGCCACCGTGTTCTTCACCACGATGTACTCGCCGCCGCTCAGGCGCACCTTCTCCCGCAGGGCGGTCACCTGGGGAACCTTGATTCCCTGGTAGCCGAGCAGGAAGGCGTGAGGCGCGGCGGCCAGGCCCTGCGAATATTCCGCGAGGAGCTCGGCCTTGTTATCACGGGTCAACGGCATGGTTCTCTCCTAAGCCTCAGGCCTCGGCGCCAGTGCCAAGATGGGACTCGTCCACCTTGATGCCCGGCCCCATGGTGGAGCTGAGGCTGAGCGCCTTGACATATTTGCCCTTCGCCGCGCTCGGCTTCGCCTTGATGACGGCTCCGATGAGGGCGTCCGCATTGTCCTTCAACTTTTCGACTCCGAAGGAGAGCTTGCCCACCGGAGCGTGAATGATCCCGGTCTTGTCGACCCGGAACTCCACCTTGCCGGCCTTGATCTCCTCGACGGCCTTGGTCACGTCCAGCGAAACCGTGCCCGCCTTGGGGTTGGGCATCAGGCCGCGGGGACCGAGCACCTTGCCCAGGCGTCCGACGACCCGCATCATGTCCGGAGTGGCCACCACCGCGTCGAAGTCGAGCCAGCCGCCCTCGATCTTCTTCGCCAGCTCTTCGCCGCCCACGTGATCGGCGCCCGCCGCCTCGGCCTCGCGAAGCTTCTCGCCGCTGGCGAAAACCAGGACGCGAGCCGTCTTGCCGAGACCGTGCGGCAACACCACCGTGCCGCGGACCATCTGGTCGGCGTGCTTCGGGTCGACGCCCAGGCGCAGGGCCAGCTCCATGGTCTCGTCGAACTTGGCAAAGGCCGAGTCCTTCGCGAGTTGGAGGGCGTCGTGCAGAGGATAGGGCCGCTGCTCGACCTTCTGCGCCGCCTGCCGGTATTTCTTTCCGTGCTTCGCCACGACTTGTCTCCTTCTGACTAATCCTGAATATCGAGACCCATCGACCGGGCGGTGCCCTCGATGGTCTTGATCGCCGTCTCGAGGCTCGCAGCGTTGAGGTCGGGCCTCTTCGTCTTGGCGATCTCCTCGACCTGGGCCCGGGTGACCGAGCCGACCTTCTTCTTGTTCGGCTCGCCCGAGCCCTTCGGAACTCCGGCCGCCTTGAGCAGCAGGATCGGAGCGGGCGGCGTCTTCGTGATGAAGGTGTAGCTCCGGTCGGCGTAGACCGTGATCACCACGGGGATGATCAGGCCGGTCTGCGCGGCGGTCCGGGCGTTGAAATTCTTCACGAAGTCCATGATGTTGACGCCCGCCTGGCCCAACGCCGGACCGACCGGGGGAGCCGGCGTCGCCGCGCCCGCCGGAATCTGCAACTTGATCTGTCCTGTAATCTTCTTCGCCATTGGGGGGGCTCCGTCAAATCTTCTGGACCTGAGAGAAATCCAGCTCGACCGGTGTCTGCCGGCCGAAGATCGTAACCATCACCTTGAGGGTGTTGCGGTCGAGATTGACCTCGTCCACCACGCCCGTGAAGTTGTTGAAGGGGCCGTCCGTGATCCGGACCGGCTCCGCCTTCTCGAACACATACTTGGGCTTCGGCTTCTCCTTGGCGGTCACCACCTGCTCCAGGATCTGGTTGACCTCCTCCGAGGAGAGCGGCGTCGGCTTCTTGCCCGTGCCCACGAAACCGGTGACCTTCGGCGTGTTCTTCACCACGTGCCAGGCCGCGTCGGACATCTCCATCTCGACGAGGATGTAGCCAGGGAAAAACTTGCGCTGGGTCTCCCGCTTCTTGCCGCCCTTGTACTCGACGACCGTCTCGGTGGGGATGCGGACATCCCCGAAGGCGTCGCCCATCCCCATCGCATCGGCGCGCTGGCGCAGCGTCTCCTTCACCCGCTCCTCGAATCCGGAGTAGGTGTGGACGATGTACCACTTCAGCTCACGCTTGGGAGCCTCGGCGCCATCCACCCCGCCGAGAGCACCAATCGTGTTCAGCCCGCCGGGGCCGTCCGGATCCATCATGAGCCCAGCACCTTCACCAGTCCGACGTAGCCCTTCTGAATGAGGAGGTCGGCGATCCACAGGTAGACCGCGAACACGGCGCTCGTCACGACGACCACGATGGTGGTGGCGATGACCTCTTCCCGGGTGGGGAAGGAAACCTTCCGCATCTCCGTGCGAACTTCGCCCAGGAAGGTCAGGCCGTTCTTCCAGTGCCCTGCCCGATGCAGCCAGTAGCCAAGGCCCGCAAGCCCAGCCACCACGGCGAGCACAATGATCCAGGTGATCGAGTCGTTCATAGCGCCTCTCTCGGTCTTTCGGTTCCCAACAAGCCGGACTGGAGGAAATTGGCAGGCCAGGAGGGATTCGAACCCCCAACCCTCGGTTTTGGAGACCGATGCTCTACCAGTTCGAGCTACTGGCCTGCAGTATTCCTAACTCTTTACTTGACGATCTCGGTGACGGTGCCGGCGCCGACGGTGCGGCCGCCCTCGCGAATCGCGAAGCGGACGCCCTTCTCCATCGCGATCGGAGCGATCAGCTCGACCTCGAGGTTGATGTTGTCGCCCGGCATCACCATCTCCGTCCCTTCCGGCAGCGTCGCGACACCCGTCACGTCCGTCGTACGGAAGTAGAACTGGGGACGGTATCCATTGAAGAACGGCGTGTGACGGCCGCCCTCTTCCTTCGTCAGGATGTACACCTCGCCCTTGAACTTCGTGTGCGGAGTGATCGAGCCCGGCTTCGCCAGAACCTGACCGCGCTCCACGTCGTCCTTCTTCGTACCCCGAAGA
>JANMTS010000074.1:0-197940 GCA_031390755.1 Holophagales bacterium | reverse complement strand
GCTCCTCCGTGGCGCCTACAGGCGCCACGGCCAGCATCTCGATTTCAGGCTTGCTGTCCATGCCCACTCCTCTCTCGGTTACGAGGAGGGGGGGATTTTTAGGTGATCCCACGGGGGGAATTTAGGACGATCGGTGACAGGTGTCACAATGAGTGATGACGGCAGGCAAAGAAAGGGAGACGACCTGATCCCCTACTTCAGGACATATGGAGGGGGCAAGGACGCCGAGGCCCCACTCTGGCGGGAAGTTGCGCTGAATCAGTATCTGAAGGAGGGGGTAAATGGTCGCTGGATGATGTTGCTGTTGAACGTTTATCGAGAGATCCGCCATCAGGAACCACTGGTTTTGAAATACCCGGGAGCGCCGACGCAGGAAATTCAAAATTGGATTAAGATGCCCGATAACTATGACTATAAAATGGTTTATGTAGACCTCCGGTCATCACCAGGCGGCGATGATACGGTCTCGAATATGGTTATTGATTTTCCCGACAATGCAGTTCCCTTTGTTTTAGACTCGAGTGGCGTTCGTGCATCTGCCTTCAGCGCCTACCGAAGGCAAGGAGTACCACTGCCAATCAAGCTTAACACCCAACTTGACGGGTCGCGCTCCGTTAAGTGCGATCTACTCATCGCAGTGCCCGCTTTGGCCACAGTGCACTCGGTACCACTGACGATCTCGCCGCCCGTGGGAGACGTTGCTGCGAAGGCACTGCACCTTGCACTTCGTTTCCTCTCGGTCGCGGTAGCCCTGTTCGCTTTCGCAGCGAGCGGATCTCCGGAAGTTATTCACAGATGGTGGACGAGGCGCAGGGAGCGCAAGCATGTCATCCCAACTTGATACAGGTCGGCGCTGGACTTTGAGAGTAGCGATGCGAGGGGTGACGTCGGCCATGTGTGCCTCTATCATTGGCGCATTCTGGCTGGGAGGGTGTGGAGGGCTTGGCAGCTTCCCCATGCCGCCCTCGCCACCAGGCAATGAAAAGGTCGTTCAAAGGTTCGGCGCCGCCTCGGCGCCAGCACCTGCTCAAGCCGCTGGCACGGAGCCGCAGCGTAGGATTCTCCTATACGTCGACAGCTCGGCCTCGATGAAGGGATTTGTCGCCCAGCCGCCATCCACGTACTGGGACGCGCTCAACTTTCTGCTCGACCGGATCTCGACGGCGAGGTACGACCTGAGCGTACATCGCTTTTCGGAGGAGGTCGGCGAGCTCGGCAACACGAGCGCGGCCTCGATCCTTACCCCGTCGTTCTACTCTGGCAAAGAGACCTCCTTCCCGCGCCTGTTCGAGCACATCGAGCGCGAGACCCGGGAAGAGGACATCGCGGTTGTGGTCAGCGATCTCGTCCAGTCAGGCAGAACGGGCGACCAGCGGGCGCTGGTCAGCGCCTTCCAGAAGCTGACGAGGAAGAAACCCTCTGTCCTGCTGCTCGCCTTCCGGTCCGCGTTCCAGGGTACGTACTTCGTGGAAGGGCGTAAGATCCTCGGTTCCAAAATTCAGTTGAATCTTGACGGAAGTGCCCCGGATCGGGCGCGGCCGTTCTATGTGCTTCTGATTGCAGGGTCCGCGTCGGGTCTGGACGAGGCTCGCAACCTCCTCCTTCCTGACATCGGAGCGGCCGAGCAGTTCGAGGCTTCCAAGCCGGCCCTGCCGCTGGCTAACGTCCAGTTCCTGCCTCCCAACTCTGAAGAAACCCCCGTTTGGAATGCCTTCAAGCCTGCGCAGAAGCTGCCTTTAAAATCCGGTGCATCTGTCGAGGTTTTGTCTTTCCTCGAAATCTCTCCGCCAGCGACCGAGCCCACTCGCCTTCGGCTGCAACTCCAATGCGAGGGTCAATGCGCCACGGGCGCACTGCGCACGCCTCAGCGCCTTCTCTTCCAGACCGAACGCAGTTCGCGCAAGGAAGGAAAGTGGACCGCCGTGACATCATCCGACTCCCGTGCGGAAGCCCTTTTCAGCCCAGACCGGAAGCACCTGACCGTCGACTATGCCTTCGCCAGGCCAAAGGCGTTCTCCTGGGATGTCTACCGCGTCCGCATCCTGCCGGGGGTGGCCAACCTGCGTGCTCCGCTCTGGGTTGACGAATGGACCACCTCAGAGGATGGGACCCCTCGTCTGGGACAGCGGACATTCAAACTGGACCTTTTCGTAGAAGCAATGATTCGCTCTATTCAGGAGCAGGTACCGCTCTCGGAGCATTATCTCCTGCTGGGACGAGGTGAATGATGAAAGAACTGCAAGCTTTTTGGGTTTCCAGACCACCCGATCCGACCATGAGCTTCGATCTCTGGCGCGGCTTCCGCACCGAGGTTTTCGGCTGGCTCGTGGGCAGCGTCCTGGTCGGCGCCGCGCTGATCATCGGCCTGTACATGTGGCAGAGCCGTAAGCTCACCGTACGCTCGCCGCGGGATCCGTTCGCGCGGTTCGTGCCGATGCGCTGGCTGTGGCTCTCGGCACTGCCCGGCATCGTGGCCGGAGTGATCTATGCGATCCGCTATGCGACGGTCTTTCCCTCGGCGGCAATCGGGTCCATGGGCGGCGCGCTCAGTGCCGGCGTGATCTCGGCGCTCACCACGTTTGCTATCTCCCAGATCGCGATGTGGCTACCAGGCGTGACGCCGAGGAAGTTCCTTTATCACCCCCGGTGGCCCTGGCGTCTCTTTGCAAGGAGGAGGACATGAATACCCTGATCTGCGCCGGTGGCTCGGGAGTCCGGGTGCTCGAAGCGGTGCTCCAGCTTTGCGCCGCCGGGCTTGGGCCCGCGTCGTTGCGGCTGCTGGTGATCGATCCCGACAGCGCCAACGGCAACGGCGCCCGAGTCACCACTCTTGTCGAGAGCTATCTCGAAGGGCACCGGCGCTTCGCCGGACGCCTCGGAGACGGTCTCCATTTCTTCCGGACGGAGCTCGATCTGCTCGACGTCGGCGGGCGGGCCGCGGGCCTCAAGACTTGGAGCCCGGTCGAAAAAGGGCAGAAGCTGCGTGAGGTGCTGAACGTGGATCTGCTCGATTCCACCTCGACCCCCCCGGATCTGATCCGGCTCTTTTTCACTACCGAAGAGCTCAAGATGGACCTGACGCAGGGGTTTCGCGGTCATCCATCGGTAGGGGCGGCGGCCATGTCTTTGGTGACCCTCAAGACGGGGGATCAGCCCTGGCGTCAACTCATCGAGAAGGTGCGGGGCGACCTGGCCCGCGACGAGGGAGCGCGAGTCTTCCTGGCCGGCTCCGTCTTCGGCGGCACCGGGGCAGCCACTTTCTATCCCATCGCCCGTTTTCTCCGCAGTGTGCCCGAGGTGAACCCCGACCGGCTCAAGATCGCGGCTGGCGCTCTCTCCCCCTACTTCCGGTTCGAGGCGGCCGCAGCCGGCGTGGACTCCGCGGTCTCCCGGCAGGCGGCCAAGGCCGAGCGCTTTCCCCTCGCGACGCGTAGCGCCGTGGACTTCTATGAGCACCTCCGCGTCAACGCCGTGGAGGGCAGCTGGCCATTCAATGCCTTCTATTGGATGGGAGACGATGCCCCGCTGAGCGTGCCTTACGCTCCCGGCGGACCCGATCAGAAGAATCCGTCTCACTTCGTCGAGCTCCTCACCGCTCTCGCCGCTCTGGACTTCTTCGAGACTCCAGGCGCGGTTCAGGGCTCAGTCTACTCCGGCTCGAACGGAACAGGAGAGGACGAGGCGTCGTTGGAGTGGCGGGATCTTCCTCTGGTCCGCCCCGATCGCGAAGGGGTTCGTGTAGGCCTCCTGCGATTTTTCCTCGCCGGAGCCGTTCATCTGGGGTTCACCGGCCCGCTGGTACGGCTGCCCGATATCGAGCGGTCTCCATATCGGGTCCCCTGGTATTGGGAGCGGTTCGCTTCCAAGGGAGATCGGCTCAGCACAGAGGAGAGCCAGGCCAGCTTAGACTTCCTGGATCGGTTCTTCCGGGATCACCATTTCCCCTGGTGGTCCGATCTGCACGGCCACAACGCGGTGCGTCTTTTCAACAGGGCGGCTCTGAATGGCGGCAAGGACATCCGGCTGGATCGCCTCGCCAACCTCTTGTGGCCTGACAGGGCCGGCGAGTCCGATCCGGATGCGATCGATGCCTTCTACACCGAAATGATGAATGTGCCCAGAAAGCAGGGCGGGGCCGGAGGCGCTGCCGCCTATCTGGCTCTTCTCGCCCATGCCGCCGACCGCTTCATTGACAACCGCTATACGAAGACCGGCTCGAAGGAGTGACCCATGCCCGGCAAGATCTTTCTTAGCCCGCTCAGGAGCAAGGAGCGCTCGCTGCCCACCCCGCCGCCAGGGCGCTGGCACTCCGTAGGCGACTTCCTTTCCAAGTACTCGGCTGACATTCCGGTCGAGGGACGCTTCGATGACAACCTCCTGGTCCACAGTGTCCCTACTGTCTTCGCCCGACCGATTCAGTTCTACCAGGCAATGGAGAACGAAAGCCATCCGGCGCACAATTCGGTCGTAGGGCAGTGGAGAGGGCTGCTGGCCATCGTGGCTCTCCAGAGGTGGCTCAACACTACAGTCGAAGTGCAGAAATTCTCCCTGACCGATGCGCTGCAGGGCCGCTCTCCTTCGGGAGATAGCCGTGGCGGAGCGGATCTTCCGTTGCTTTCGATTCTCAAGAGCCAGCTCCCAAAGCCAGAGGAGGAGTGGGAGCACTGGTGGCTCCTGCGCTGCGAAGGGCAACTCATTGGCGCGACGTCGCCTTGGAGTCTGCTGTACACGCCAGCCGACTATCGTGCCCCGGCGATCGTGCGATGGCACAAGGATGGCCGATTGGTCGATCCCATCGACCATTTTGATCCCTCCCGGAAGGGAAAGTCGCATGAGCTTGCGCTCCTGGGAGCTTGGCTCGACCAGGTTCTCAAAGGAGAGCAGGACCGCTGGGGCATTGCGGACCAGCCTCACCTCAACGCGGCACAGAGAACCATGGTAGGAGCACTGCGGACGTGGCGGGACGACCTTCTGCGCTACCGGGACGATCGGCTGGCGCGCCGCTCCCTGGTGGAAGGGGCGATGCTCATACGAGAGGATCCGTACCGCCATTTCCTGAAGCCCATCGATGTCGAAGGTGTGGCTCCGCCGAGCGATCTCCTGCTTGAATCCGATTCGGGAGAACCGATGCTCGTCTTCTCGAAAGCCGGCCTCGATCCGCGGAAGCGGGTCTACGGGCCGGTGCTGGCGAACGAGATCGACCTTGCGGCCTTGCCCGGCGTGATGGGAGAGAGAGAGTGGCGGACGCCGGCGGGGCGATCCATTCCGTTGCCGTACCTGATCGCCGAGGAGGCATTCTTTCCGCCCAAGCTCGCGGAGATCCCTCTTTCGGAGGAAGCCTTCTCGGTCGGCGCCAAGGGGTATGCCGTTCCGCTGACGCCGCTCTTCTTCCGGTTCTTCAGCGTCGAAAGCCTGACGCAGAAAGGACTGTTAATGGAGGTAGCCGCGGACGACAACCGGGTGACGGCTCGCCTCAAGCTCCCGCTCGTAGGGGGCGACTACCTCATCGTCGAAAAATCATACAGTCGCAAGACGGATGTGGTGAAGACCGATGAGCCAGCCCTGGCGTTCTGGCCGGACTTTTATGAGGCCGACTGGCAACACAACTTCGCCTTCCTCTCAGGAGTGAAGGAAAGCAACCTGGCAGTCGCACCCATGCTTGCCGGTGGAGTGATACTTAAGTCGAGCGCCACGAACGGAACGGAAGAGACCTTCCGGATCTGGGGCAGCTCCAAGCCCTTGCTGGGGTTTGCTCTCCATCACCGGGAAGCCTCAGGGGAGGCTTACGACGCCGGAGTCGTCGTCCGCCGGTTTGTGAGGAGGGCGCAGACCAGGACGGCCTCTTCCTGGAGGGTCGCCGTCGACTTCGGTACGTCAAGCACCAACCTGCTGGTGGCAGAGGGGGGCTCGGGGCCCCGGCCTCTGGTGCTGGCGCGCCGAACGGTTGTATTGACTCGAGCGGTCTCCGGTTTCGAAACCGAGGTCGCGCGCAAGGTCTACCCTTCCGAAGAGGTGGCTCCGCCGTTCCCGACGCTGCTCTTCCGCAACGATGGGACGCTGGTGGAGAACGATGGAGTGATCCCGGTCCGGCAGGATCTCTATACGCCTCGTTTCGTGCTGTTCCCGGAGGACTTCTTCTATTCCGGGGTGTTCCAACCCGTCCGCAATCTCAAGTGGGCCGGGCAGGGGGACTCCGAGATTCCACTCCGCGAGTACTTGACGTCCCTGGTGCGGGCGGTGGCCTGCGAGGCGCGCGCAGCAGGAGTGCCGGTCCTCACTTTTGAGTGGTCGTTCCCACTGTCCTTGCCGAGCCGGACCAGAACTTCCATGACCGGTTTCTGGCAGACCACGGCGAGCTCGTTCTCCATCCCGGAAATCATGCAGGTTCAAGCGAAGCCCGGCGTTTCGGAATCGGAGGCGGTCTGCCGTCATCTGGCCAAGCTGTTGCCCGTCCTCTCTGCGTCCCTTTCGATCGCCGTGGACATCGGGGGAGGCTCGACAGATATCGGCTTCTGGACCGAAGGACGCCTGCTCGGCCAGGTCTCTCTCAAACTGGCCGGCAACGACGTTCTTGTGCCGCTCCTCGATCTGCCCGGATTCCTGCCGGGCCTTGTGTCGATCTGCGATCCGACCACGCCGATAGACAATGTCCCTCTCGATCGAGTCACACTGAACCCCCCGGTCCTGCTGAACATGTGGCTGGCCCAGGCCGTGGACTCAAGGGGAAAGCGCTTTTCCGGGGATCCCCGCCAGCATCCTATGCCAGTGTCCCTGGCAACCCTTGTCGAGGCCGGATCACCGCCCTGGTCCGTGGCTCGCAGCCTGATCTACCTGTTCGCCGTCGGCACAACCTTCTTCCTAGGCATTCATGCCCGGAAGTGGATGGAAAAGATGGAAATCAAGGCCACCAACATCCGCTTCGGCGGCCGTGGCGCATCGCTCCTGACCTGGCTCGCCCGGGACGAGAGTTTAGGCGAGATCTTAAAGTCGGCTTTCCTCGACGGCCTCACGCTGGACAAGGACGAGCTCCGCACTGTGGCTGTGGATGTCTCCGCTCCAGGAAACTGGTATGACTCCCGGAGCCCTCTCAAGGGGGAGGTCGTCCAAGGGTTGCTCGCTCCACCCCTCAGCGGGGAAAAGCCGGAACGCCCGACGACCACGCTCGTGGGGGAGATCGGCTGGAGGGATCAGGCCGGAGAGC
This sequence comes from Holophagales bacterium, assembly GCA_031390755.1. Classification (GTDB taxonomy): domain Bacteria; phylum Acidobacteriota; class Thermoanaerobaculia; order Multivoradales; family UBA5704; genus DATMER01. The sequence goes on along the minus strand of JANMTS010000074.1, from coordinate 190,739 downwards.
CGCTGGCCTGGGACGCGGAGATCGGAGCGGCCCAGATCGAGAGGCTCAAGCCGCCTCCGAATCATGACAGCGGTTATATGGCCCACTTCCTGAGCCGTGTGGTCCCGAAGCACGCCAACGACCTGGGGCTCGACGTTGCGGGTTTGAAAGCGCTCCGGCTGGACTCCGCCAGGGTTCAGAACCAGCTCAGGCAGGGTGTGGCCGAAGACCAGGAGGTATTGCAGCCCATCTTCGCCGTCGAGCTCAAAGTGCTGATGGAGGACTACCTGCGGAAGGCCAGGAACACCCATGCGTGAAAAACGCGGCTGGGGACGAGGTGGATCTTCGGTGCTGCCGAGACACCTCGGCTCCGGGCTTGTCTCCCTGTATTTCTGGCTGGGACTGGGTGCCGTCCAGATAGCGGCCGGAGCACCTCTTCCCAATACAACGACGTTCAGATCAGAGGGGATGAAGAACGTCCACCTCACCGTGACGGTGACGGGTGCTCCCGACAGCCTGGGCGAGGCGGGAAACCTAAGACTCATCTCGACAGGTGAGGATGCCAGCGAGTTGTCTGGAACCTATAATATGAAGGACGGAAAGCTCACGGCAACGTTCAATGCACAACGCGACTGGAAATTGTTAACTTATGAATCCCTCGCCTTTGATACCCCTGGGCCTGTTGTGCAAATTTCCGGTCCAGTAATGGTAGACCCTATCCAGCCTAAATCTCTCACGGTCAAGCCAGATCTCCAGTCGACCACGGGCGACATCCTGGCCTTCCGGGCTAGCGCTATGGAGATTCCCTCAGGAGGGGGCACGTCGACCTGCCAGATAGACCTATACTTCATTCAGCATGAGACCTCCCGTACTATCGGCTGGAAAGCCCAAGAGGTCAAGCAAGACGGACGCGATCTGGTTTTTCAGATCGGCCGGCCATCCGGTGAGGAATCGAGCGCTGACGTCGTACTGGAAGCCTGCGAAGGAGATGACCAATGGGTCTATCGATCTAGTCCTATCGAAATCGTGCAGTTCCGGAGTCTGAAGGTCATTCCGCAGGATAAGAAGGGTGCAGCGCAATTGCTCGTTCTCAAGGCCCCGGCTTCCCGAGACAATCCAGCCCAAACTCTGAAGGCCAGTTTCCTCGGTGGGCCAGACGGGATCCCAGAGCTTAAGAAAGGAGAGACGGTCTCCTTCGCACTCCAAGGCGATTCTTACCATGCTGAGATTTCGTTGGACTGCTCCCCCGAAACGATTGAACTGCCCGCACTGAGCTTGATTGCACATGACGACGGCGGACGCGTACTGCTAAGGAGCGAGAGCAAAACACTTCTCTGCGCGCCATCGGACGCGTTGGTCAAAGTCATTGCCCAGTTCTTTAGAGATCATCCACTGCTGGGGTTGCTGATAGGTGTGCTTAGTTCTGCGATAATTATAGTTTGCACGATCTTCCTTCTGCGGCTTCGGCGGGGCAGGAGATCCGCTTCTAGGACTGAAGTTAAGCTTGTTTCTCCTCCTCTAGTCTTACCGGTCGTGAGCAGTGCACCGGCTAAAGATTCGTTCTCGGAAGCCTGGCGTGCGAATATTGCGGAGATCATACGGTCTCACTTGGCGCCTTTAAGTAAAGTAATGCTGGAGGTGAGAGATATCCTTCGGGAAATCCAGGATCATCAGTTGCAGCAGCCTACGACGGCCAACCTGAGAGACCCCTCACCCCAGCCCGGCTTGATTCCCCTGCAGGCTACAGGCACGATCACGAATTTAGTTAGCCACTGGTGGGCGGACGGAGCTAATCGCGATCGGCTTGACGACCTACTACTTCGGAATTCCTCGATCAAGCCGTACCGCTCTTCCAACGTCCAAGACAGTATGAGGAGCCCGGCGAACCGAACTTTCCTCTTTCAGCCATCGGAAGGCTTGGCCGAGTGGCTTGGAAGTACACAGCAGGGCGAACTGTTTCTGGTGCCGGGCGATCCGAAACTATTCCAAACTGGCGATTCACTCAAGTTCCTAGGCGCCCTCTTCGAGGGTCTGGGGGAGAGTCTCAGCAATATTCGGTTTCGCCGAGTTATCAAGGCGTGCCACCTGAGGAAAGAACTCGGTTCCACGGAGCGATACCGACTCGTTGAGCGCGGACTCCTTGAGTTCGAAGGCCGGTCAGTGGCCGAGACTGTGCCCGCCCCGAGTGTGGCTCCGTACCGTGCGCCACAGCCGGCTCCGACAGTCCAGCCCATCCTGCCGGAAAGGGAGCTGGCCGAGGTCGTCCGACGGGCGGTGGGGGAAGTCGTCTCTGGAGGATTGTCGGGGCAGATCCAGGATCTCTCTCAGCAGGTTCGGACCCTCGTCGAAAACGGCTCGCGGCAAGGCATCGAATCTCCACGCCAGGATCCAAACGTCTCAGCGGCTCTTAGCGCTTTCGGCCAGAGACTGAATACGATCGAGGGCCTGGCTCGCCTCGTTGAGACTCTGCGTGAGAGCCTCGTGCGGATTGAGGCGGGCGTGCAGGATCTCCGCCTTTCACATCCGCTCCCTCCCGCACCGGTTTCTTCTGCCCCCGAGCCAGCCCTCCCTGGACCTGCCGTCGGCAACCTCCGAACCGACCGGGAAGGGCAAGGGGACGACGCGATCTCCGAGGGTGAATATCCGCCCCTCCCGCCGCCCGTCACTGCATTCGACCTGCCGGAGTCCCCCGAGGAACTCTGGAGCAGTCTGCAGTGCTGGTGGCCCACAACCCTGATCAGTGGGATCCCGGATGGCTACCTGGCCGCCGACCCGTCGGCGGCCTATGTCTTGAACCTTCAGGAAGCGAAGCGCCTCCTCTCCAAGGCGAGCGGTGACCGCGGTTGGCAAGTGGACTTGGTTCACGTCAAACTCCCAGAAAACACCTCCGCGAGCGAGCGCTCTCTCCAGATCCATGAGCCCCGTTCGACCGGGAATCAGCAAGTCATCTGCACCTGCTCTCCGAGTCCCTTTACGGCTGCCCTTCTGTTCCAGTTCGCCCTGCGTGTTCGCGGGGACCGTCGGCGCGAGATCGCCGTTCTGCCCGCCCCTGGCCTACGGCTGACGGGTTCGATCGAAGGTTACGCCCGCCTGGCTGGCGGCAAGCTGCCGGAGCACGTCACCTCACTTTTGGAGGTCACCCGACCGGCTATCCTGAGCCAGTCCGGCACCGGTGACCTGTACACGGTCACCCTGCCCATGCAGGGAACTTTTCAGTGAACGAGAGAGAGCCTGCCCCATGAAATCCTCCGTCCTGATCGGATTGATGACGCTGAGCCTGTTGCTTTCCTGTTCATCTGGGGAGCTCGAGAAGGCCCGGGGCGAGCTCAAAACCTGCGAGGAGCGGCGTGCTTCCGTCGTACAGGAGGCCGACTCCTGCCGGCAGGAGAGCGCACGGCAGAAGCGGCGGTGGGAGGCGATTCAGGAGGAGCTCGACAAAGCGGTGCCGACTCCACTCCAAGACGCCCGGGTAAAGGTTCTGGAGGGCCTTCCACAAGAGGTGAGGGTAGAGACCCAGCTTCAGCTCGACAGCTACTTCATGGCGGTCGCGCGTAACTTCAAGCAGGTGCAGGACCGTAACGAGGAAATCCTCCAGGAGCTGAAGCAGGCCCGGCGCGAGGTCACAAAAGCCTCCGGCAAGGTGGACAAGGTTGTCGAGAGTACGTCCAACTTGGAGGACGGGATGGCGGCGGTCCAGAAGGGAAATGAGGAGGCTCAGAAGAGAAATGAGGAGGTCCGGCAGCTCCGCGAGCAACAGCAGGCTCACCAACAACAGATCGCGGCCGAGATCCAGACGGTTATCGCGTCTGTCATCGAATTCGATCGCAACCGGCTGAACTGCCGCGAGTGCCGAGAGCGGCTCAGGATCATGGATAAGAACCGTATGGAGATTCTCAAGTTCCATGCCGACCTGGTTCAAAAGCTGACCTCCATGCAAGCTTCAGCCGAAGGATCAGCTCCATGATGTCCTCAGGTAAGTCTGGCGGGGGCGCCCGCCCGTTCACCCCGTGAACCGCAGCGCTTCGTTGTGCCGTGCCAGGAAGAGGTAGCCGAGAACGCGGCGGGCCAGGTCGGCCGTTGCGGCTTCCTGCTCGATGGCTTCCCGGAAGAGCTTCAGAGCGGCCCGGGCCTCGGGGTGGATCTGGCCGGCTTCGAAGATTTTCGCGAGGCCCGCGGCCAGCGTCTTCACTTCCGCGGTTCGCCCCTCCTGGAGGAGCAGGGCCGCGATCTCCAGCAGGGCGAGGGCCACGTCATATTCCATGCCCCGGGCGGCGAATTCCTGCCGCGCCTGATCCAGCAGGCTCAGGGCCAGCTCGATCTGGCCCTGCCCGGCCGCGATCCTCCCGCGGAGCCAGACGACCCGGCTGGTCTCGTGGTGGTCGCCGCGCTCGGCCGCCACGGCGCGCACCTGCTCGGCCAGGGCGGCGGCTTCGGCGAAGCGCCCGGTGTGGGTGTAGACGACCGCGAGATTGAAGCGCTGCATGTAGAGCAGCCGGGCGTCGCCTTTCTGCTCGACGAGAGGTTTCGCCTTCAGCAGGGTCTCGATCGCCTCCTCGTACCGTCCCATGGCCTCCAGGATGGAGCTCTTCTTGACCAGGTAGCGCTCGGGACAGCGTCCCACCGCGAGGGCCTTCTCCAGGCGGTCCAGGGCATCGCCGAAGCGGCGCCGATCCCGGTGCAGGGAGGCCTCCAGGTTCAGGACCTCCCCGGGTCCAGGAGGTTGCCGGGGTCGGCTCCTGCGTCCCACAAGCGTTGGGCTTCGGCGAGACCAGGCTCGGCGGCGTTGAGCCTGCCGCCGACCCTGTCGACGTTGGCCAGGTGGGCCGCGGCGAAGCCCTTGAGGCGATTGCGCCAGGGCTCGGTCCCCCGGACCCGCTCGGCGATCGCCAGCGCCAGGCGGGCGAGGCTCGCGGCACGGTCGAGGTCTCGGGATGCTTCAAGGATCGATTCGTCGCAGGCCATCTCCGCCAGGGCCCAGGTCTGGTGCTCGGTCGAGACGCTCACCACGGCGAGCTGGTCCTCTTCGTCGAGCTCCTTGAGCTCCAGCCACAGCGGGAGATCCCGCCAGCGGTCCTCGGGCCGGGGCTCGGCTCCCGGAGCCGGGAGCCGCAGCAGGCGGTGGTAGGTGTCGGCGGCCAGAGTGTCGAGCCGCGCGCCCGCCTCGGCCAGGAGAGCCTCGGCCCCCTGGCCCGCCCGCTCGCGGCGCTGCTGGAGAGTCTCCCAGAAACGCACGATCTGCTCGCCGTCCGCCACCGAGAGACCGGCCTGCCGGGCCATGGGCGGCAGCACCTCGGCCGGCGGCTCGGCGGCGTCCTCGCTCTCGTACTTGGCGAGCCGGGAGGGATGGATGCCCGCACCCTCGGCAAACTGCCGCTGCGTCTTTCCCGAGATCGCCCGAAAGAGGCGGGTCAACTGCTTGCCGAGGCTCATGCGCACCTCTGCTTCCTGGATTGAGGATTTTTCGCCGACGTTGCGGCATCCTTGCCGGGCGCGGTGCGGGCAGGCCACGAAGGCCCGGCTCCGATGCCGCACGGGAGATCAATCGATGCGCCGCTCACTCTTCGCCCTCGCCTTCTCCGGGTTCCTCTCGGTTTCGTGGGCCACCCAGCCCGCTCTCCTCGCCCAGCTCTGGGATCTTCTCGGCTCCTGGGGGCCGTCGGCGATCGATGCCGGCTGCGGCATGGATCCTGATGGTGCCTGCCAGCCTCGGACCGATGCCGGCTGCGGCATGGATCCCTTTGGCAACTGCCACCCGCCGGCACGGCTCCAGACGGACGAGGGCTGCATCATGGATCCCGACAGCCGCTGCCGGCCGGCGCAGCAGATCGACGCCGGTTGCGGGATGGACCCGAACGGCTGCCCCGAGGGTTCATGATTCGTACCGGAGGCCCTGGTTGTAGCGGGCCAGAAAAAGGTACCCCAGAAGGCGTCGGGCGGCGGCGGCGGTGACTGCCTCCTGCGCCGCGGCCCGCTGGAAAAGCTGGAGCGCGGCCTGGGCCTCCGGGTGGACTTTGTCGGACTCGAAGGCGCGGACGAGGCCGGAGGTGAGAGCCTTCACCTCCTTCACCTTCCCCTCGTCGAGCAACAAGGCCGCCATCTCCAGCAGGGCCAGCGCCACGTCGTACCACATCTCTCGTTCTTCGAATTCCGCCCGAGCCTTTTCCAACAGCGCGAGGGCCTCGAGGCGCCGGCCCAGCCCGGCGGCGATCCGGCCTTCCAGCCACGTCACGCGGCTGGTCTCGCTCTTGTCTCCCCTGGCCGAGGCTGCCGCCCTAACCCTCCGCGCAAGGGCGGCGGCTTCCGCGAACCTGGCCGTATGGGTATAGTTGACGGAAAGATTGAAGAGCAGCATATACAGGAGCCGCGGATCGCCCCCTCGCTCCACCTGGCGTCGGGCTTCCAGCAAGACCGCGATCGCCTGTTCATAGTCCCCCATGACCTCCAGTGTGAAGCCTTTGTTAATAAGGTAGCGCTCCGGCCGGCGACCCACCGCCTTGGCGTCGGCGAGCCGAGCAAGAGATTCGGCAAATCGCCGTTGATCGCGCCGTAGCGAGGCTTCCAGATCGAAGAGCCTCCCCGGGTCCAGAACGTTGTCGGGGTCCGCCCCGGCGAGCCAGAGCTGATTGGCCTCTTCGAGCCCCGCATCCGCGGCCTCCAGGCGGCCGAAGACCCTTTCGATGTTCGCCGGGTGCGCCCGGGCATAGCCCTTCACGCGGTTGCACCACGCCTCCGGCCCTCGAACCGTCTCGGCGATCGCCACCGCGAGCCGCGCCAGCCGGGCCGCGGAGTCGAGATCGCGGGAGGTCTCGGTGACCGACTCCTCGCAGACCAGCTCCATGAGCGCCCAGCTCTGGAAAGAGCGGGACACCCGGACCACGGCGAGCTGCTGGGCTTCGGGAAGCGCCTTGAGCCCCGGCCAGAGATGGCGGGCGTGCCAGCGGGCGGGCTCCACCTCGTCGGGCCTGGGGTAGCCGTCGAGCCGCGGTGCCGCCCTGGAACGCCGCGCGGCCTCGGACAGCGCCTCCCGGAGCACCCGCTGGCCCTCCAGCACGCCCGCCTCGATCTCGTCCTGCTCCGCCTCGGTCAGTCCCCGGTCCTGCCGAAGGGCGTCGAGGGCTTCGAGGCAGCCGGTCACGACGGCCACCTCGGCAGGCCGGCCGCGGACGCCCTTCAACAGGCGCCGGTACCAGCCGTCCTCCAGCGTTTCGCGGGTCAGAAGGCGCGACACCTGCTTGGCGTCGATGCCGGCCCTGGCGGCGATCTCCTTCTGGGCGAGGCCCTTCCAGGCGGCCAGCATCTGAATGAGCAGGGATCGGAAGTAGCGGGGCATCGGGGTTCGTCTCCTGGTTTGCGGTCTCACGTCTCTATACAAGTTGCCGGCAGGCGGCGGACGCCGTTCGCCCGTGGCTCGATGAGCTGCCGCTCGGCCGGCTGGGCAAGGTCTGGAGCCGCCTTCCGTATGTCGAGGACGCTGAAGCGCTCAGCAATCCGGAATGGAGGCTGGAAGCGTCTCCGGTAGGCGTGGTCGAGCTGGCCCGCCGAGCCTTCGCAGGCTCGGCGAGAGCCGGGCTGCTCCTGGAGCTGCGCACTCGGCGGCTCGGTCTCCGGAGCGATCTGCCGCCGAGCTTGCTGTGAATGGCGAAGCGGCTGCTTGATGGAGAGCGTCGTTCGCCTACCGCGCTTTTTGTTGCGTCTTGCAAGGTCTTTGCGCCCTGCAAAGCTGTTGAAGAAAATTTGGCCGCGGATATTGACATGTTGACGGAGCTCATGCAGGATATGTCCATTCGCGGCAGCAAGCGCGAGTCGGCAGGTCGCCTTGAAGCGGGATCGACGGGGCGGCTGGCCGGAATGGTGTCGCTGGATATCCGGCGTCGTGATGGCGTCGGTTTTTGAGCCCTGGGATGGGCTCTTGGAAAGGAGTGCAGGACCATGCACAAGCGCACGTCAATTGCCGATTATCTGCAGGATTGGGAGACGCTGCTCGCGGCGCTGGAGGAGAACGCGTCCGATGTCCCCCAGACGGAAATTGCCCGCACCAAGCTCCTGAGCCTTCTGGGCCGGGCGCGTTCCCTGATGCCGCTTCAGGCGGCCCAGGCGGCGGCGAAACAGACCACGAGTCAGCAGCTGGACCTTGTGGTCACGACCGGCCGGAAGGCGGCCTCGGTGATCCGGTTCATCCTGAAGGAGCACTACGGCAACCGGAGCGAGAAGCTGGCGGAGTTCCGCATCCAGCCGTTCCGCAGCCGGACCCCGTTGCCGCTTCCGGCTCCCGAGATCGCGGCGGTGTCCGAGGCGGCCGAGCCGGCTCCCGCCAACGCTGAATAGAGTCAGAGTGTCCGTGGGGGCGCGCCTTCGGGCGCGCTCCCGCGGATGCAGGTCGCCCCCTACCCCCCGAACTGCATGAAGCTGACCAGATTCCCGTAGTCGCCGCGGGCGAGGCCGTGGGCTTCGGGCTTGTCCTGGAGCACGCGCAGGATCTCCGTCTCCAGATTGGCGTCCCGGCGGGCCGGATCGGATTCGGCGAGGAGCGGCCGGAGCGGATGGTATTTGTCGGCGAACAGGCAGAGCCGCAGGTCGCCGCGCGACGTCAGGCGCAGGCGGTTGCAGTCCGCGCAGAAGGTGTGGGACATCGGCGTGATGAATCCGATCGAGCCCACGGCGCCGCGGAAGCGGTACGAGCGGGCCGGACCGGTGCGGGGCTCGCCGTCGTCGTGCTCTTCGAGAGGGCCGAAGCGCGCCTCCAGGCGAAGCTTGACGTCGTCTGCCGAAAGGAACTGCCCTTCGAGGTGCTGGTTCGAGGCGGTGGCCATCAGCTCGATGAAGCGGACCGTGAGCGGCCGGTCCAGCGTCAGGGCGGCGAGCCTCTCGAAGTCATCTGCTCCGTCCGCGAGCAGCACGGAGTTCAGCTTCACCGGATGAAGCCCGGCGTCCAGGGCGGCCTCGACGCCGCGCCAGACGTCCTGGAACAGGCCGCGGCGGGTGAGCGCCTCGAAGCGCTCGGGGTCGAGGCTGTCGACGCTGATGTTGACCCGGTCGAGCCCGGCTGTTTTCAGCGCGGGCGCCAGGCGGGCCAGCTCCGTGCCGTTCGTCGACAGGGCGAGGTTCTCCAGGCCGGGCAGGGCTTTCAAACGCTCGACGATCTCCAGGATGTCCTTGCGGATCAGCGGCTCGCCGCCGGTCAGGCGCACGCGCCGGATGCCGAGGCGGACCAGCGCGCCGACGAGCGTCTCCATCTCGACGGGCGAGAGGAACGCGCGGTCGCCGAACGGGAACTCCGCGTCCGCGGGCAGGCAGTAGGTGCAGCGCAGGTTGCAGCGGTCGGTCACGGAGACGCGCAGATAGGTGAGCCGGCGGCCGAAGGAGTCCACGAGCCGGGTGGTGTCTGGAGGGGCGACCGTCGTCGCCCTGGCGGCCAGGACGGGGAGCCGGGAGGTGGAGATCGCACCGCTGTTCGTCCCGGATGGGATCAGCCCGGCGCTTTTCTCCCTTTCCCCCGGCACGGGGGAGAGGGCCGGGGAGAGGGGGAATGGGATCAGCCCAAGGGGGGATGGGATCAATTTCATGACCTCGTCGGGAAACGAGGCCCAGGCCGCACGCGTGGCGACCGGCCCCACCTTTCCAAGCATGGGAGGCGGCCCGGTTTCCCGGACCACCCTGTCGGCCAGCCGCCCCGCCGGCCCGCGGATCGCGTCGCCGGGGAGGGTCGAGGCTGGCTCGGTGGGCCTCCGCTCCATTCTATGTCAAGCTGTGTCAGGATGCCGGTAACGATCCTGTCGGCGGGGAGCCTGAGGCGGCATGCTTGCTTCCCGCGTCCCCTGTATTAGAATCGTCGCCGTCCGCACCCAAGCCCCCACGCCTCCACGATGATCACCGGCTACAACACCGATGTCCGCCACAATGAAGTGGTGTTCCACGTCCAGACCGAGGACAAGGGACTCGCCAACCCCTTCATCGAGAGCCTGATCTACGTCGGCGGGCAGGTGCTGGCCAGCAGGCGGTCCGGGTACTCCGAGATGCTGGCCGAGGGCAAGGACGAGAAGGACATCATCGCGGTCATGGACCACCAGCATCGGACCATGATCGCCGCGATCCGGCACGGGAAGTTCGACGCCAAGGTCCAGTCGCTGCTCGCGGGCAAGCAGACCGGCCCGATGGTGCCCCCTCCGGCGCCGCCCGACACGGACACCGGCACCATCGCCCGCGGACCGCTCCCTCTGGCGTCTCCTTCCGGCTCCACGGTCGGCGCCGTCGGCGCGGTGACCCCGCCGGGAGCGCTGCCCGCCCCCGGCGCGCTGCCGCCGATGCTGCCGATGGGATCGATGGGCCCGATGGGGATGCCGACACCGCCGACCCGGCCGCTCCCGCCACCAATGCCGGTACTTCCGCCGCTCCCGCCGCCGTCGCCCTCGTCGCGCGAGCGCACCCTGGACCAGGTCATCCTCGAATACCTGACCAACGAGGCGGACCAGGAGCAGCTCGTGCTGCTGCTGGAGGAGCACGAGAACCTGGCCCTGGGCCAGGAGGCGAAGCTCGCCCTGCGCACCCGCTCCAGCAAGAGCGGCATGCCGATCGTCGGCACCCAGGTCTCCGTCCGGATGATCTCGACCGTCTCCGATCCGGTCGTCCTCGCCCTGGGGCGCACCGACGACGACGGCCTTGCTGTGCTGTCGTTCGGCATCCCGACCATCGGCCGCGGCACCGCCGCGCTGATCATCTCCGCCGCCGGCTCGATCGGCCGCGCGGAGCTGAAGCATCTCCTCTAGGCCCTGTAGTCCTGTCCGGTCTCTTGATATAGGCTTCGGCTGTGGATGTTCTTCTGAACGGCGAGCCGCATCGCGTCGTGGACGGCGCAACCGTCCTCGATCTGCTCGCCGGGCTGGGGCGCGACCCGAGGACCGTGGCCGTCGAGCTCAACGGCGAGATCGTGCGGCGCGGCGATTACGGCGCGGCCCGTCTGGGTCCGGATGACCGCCTGGAAGTGGTTCACTTCGTGCAAGGCGGCTGAATCCCGACGGGGCCGGCAGGGCGGGTGGGAATGAGAACGGGGCGGGTGGGGTTGAAGGGACACGGGATAAAAAACGGGGACATTGCCATCCGGAAATTCCTCGGCTATTATCCGGCGTCGAACGGGCCGCTAGCTCAACTGGCAGAGCAGCAGACTCTTAATCTGCGGGTTCGGGGTTCGATTCCCTGGCGGCTCACCATTACTTCCCCCGCGAAACCACCCCCTCCCTCCCACCAGGATGCAGGAGGCCTCGCTGCGAAAGTGGCGGAATTGGTATACGCGCTAGACTTAGGATCTAGTCCCGAGAAATCGGGTTAGGGGTTCGAGTCCCCTCTTTCGCACCATCAACCCAACCATCGACTTGGAATGAGGATCGGATGAGCGTCGTCGTCTCCCAGCAGGATGTAGGCCCCTGCCGCAAGCAGCTCACCGTGGAGGTTCCCGCGCCCGCCGTCGAGGCGGAGACGCAGCGTGTGGTGCAGGAGTACAGCCGCCGCGCGAAGATCCCCGGTTTCCGTCAGGGCAAGGTGCCCGTTCACGTCGTCCGCCAGCGCTTCGCCAAGGACATCGACCAGGAAGTCATCGAGCGCCTGCTGCCGCGCTACTGGCGCCAGGCCCAGGCCGAGGCGTCCATCGATCCCCTGATGCAGCCGGAGTTGGCCGAAGAGCCGACCCTCAAGCCGGGCGAGCCCTTCACCTTCACCGCCGTGGTCGAGGTGCGGCCCGAGATCGAGCTGCGCAACACGAAGGACTTCGACCTCCCCGATCCGGCCGCCGAGCCCAGCACGATGGAAGTCGACGACAAGATCGACGAGCTGCGCAAGCAGCTTTCGGACTGGGTGCCCGTCGAGCGGCCCGCGGCCCGCGGCGACCTCGTCAGCGCCGAGATCACCGAGCTGACGCCCGGCCTGCACGGCGAGCCCGCCGAGGACCACGAGGTCGAGAACGCCCAGGTCGAGATCGGCGACGAGCGCGTCTGGGAAGAGCTTTCCGTCGCCCTCCAGGGCTTGACCGAAGGCCAGGAAGCCGGCTTCGACCGCCACGAGGAGGCCATCCAGCACGGCGACCACGAGCATCCGGCGCGCGACCGCAAGTTCCGCGTCAAGGTCATCGCCGTCAAGGAGCGCGACCTGCCCGAGGCCGACGACGAGTTCGCGAAGCGCGTCGGCGCCGACTTCGAGACGATGGAGCAGCTCCGCGAGGCGGTCACGCTGCGGCTGCGCGCGATGAAGAACGACGAGCGCCGCGAGCAGCGCCAGCGCGCCGTTCTCGACCAGCTCCGCGAGCGCCATCCGCTGGAGCTGCCGCAGGGCGTCGTCCGGCGCGAGGTCGAGAGCCTCGTGCAGGACTACGCCGAGAGCCTGGCGCGCCGCGGCATGGACGTGGACAAGGCCGGCATCGACTGGAACGCGATGGCCAGCGAGATGCTGCCGCTCGCCGAGCGCCGCGTCCACGGCCGCCTGCTCCTCGACGCCATTGCCGACGCCGAATCGCTGCAGGTGAGCGAGGAGGAGTTCGAAGCGACTCTGGCGGCCGTCGCCCGTCAGCGCAACACCACGACCGTGGCGTTGCGGAAGAACATGGATGAGAACGGCCAGCTCGCAACCCTCCGGATGCAGCTGCGCCGCGACAAGACCATCCGCCGACTGCTCGGGGAGGAGACGCCCTCGGGGCAGCTCCTCGACGCCTCGGCGGCCGATGTCTAGGGAGAACCAGGACGCATGCTGATCCCCATGGTGGTCGAGCAGTCGAACCGCGGCGAGCGCGCGTATGACATCTACTCGCGCCTGCTCAAGGACAACATCATCTTTCTCGGCCGGCCCGTCGACGACGACGTCGCCAGCCTGATCATCGCGCAGATGCTCTTCCTGGAGGCCGAAAACCCCGAGAAGGACATCTCCCTCTACATCAACTCGCCCGGCGGCTCGGTTTCGGCCGGCATGGCGATCTACGACACCATGCAGTACATCAAGCCGGACGTGTCCACCTACTGCGTGGGCCAGGCCGCGTCGATGGCCGCCGTGCTGCTGGCGTCGGGATCCAAGGGCAAGCGCACCGTGCTCCCCAACAGCCGGGTGCTCATCCACCAGCCCTGGCTCTCGGGTCTGCAGGGTCAGCAGAGCGACATCGAGATCCACGCCCGCGACATGTTCATGATGCGCGATCGGCTGGACGAGATCCTGGCTCTCCATACCGGCAAGACCAAGGAAGAGGTCCATCACGACACGGAGCGCGACCGCATCCTGTCCGCGACCGAAGCCGTCGAGTACGGGATCGTCGACCGCGTCATGGCGCGGCGCAAGGAGACCGGACCGCGGTGAGCGGAGTCTCTCCGCACGCCGGCGCATGGCCGCGCGGCCGGTCCGAAAAAGCCGGCTGACCCTTTCGGGGTCCCTCGCGACACCTTACTCAGTGAGGACGCATCGAGAGACCGGGAGACGGGTTGACGGCACTGCGGAAAACGGGGGCGGTATCCGGGAGAATTCGGGGAATTCGCCTGGCGCACCCCCCCGTTCTAGAGGACAAGTACAGGTCAAGGTTGACAGGGGTTTCGATTCGCTCCTAGCATCGGGATGACCCCGGATCAACCTTCCGCGTACAACGGAGGAGAAATGCCGAAGAAAGACAGCGGCGATGAAGTCCTGAGGTGCTCGTTCTGCAACAAGAGCCAGCGGGAGGTGAAGAAGCTGATCGCCGGCCCGACAGTGTTCATCTGCGACGAGTGCGTGGACATCTGCCTCGACATCATCGCCGAGGATCGGATGCTCGAACAGCAGCAGGACAGCACGCTGCCCAAGCCCAAGGAGATCAAGGCTCTCCTGGATGAGTACGTGATCGGGCAGGAGCAGGCGAAGAAGAAGCTCGCGGTGGCGGTCTACAACCACTACAAGCGCATCGACTTCGCGGAGAAGTCCCATGGCGACGTGGAGCTTCAGAAGTCCAACATCCTGCTCATCGGTCCGACGGGTACCGGCAAGACCCTCCTCGCCCAGACGCTGGCGCGCCTCCTGTCCGTTCCGTTCACGATCGCCGACGCCACCACCCTCACCGAGGCGGGCTACGTGGGCGAGGATGTCGAGAACATCATCCTGAAGCTCTACCAGGCCTCGGGAAACGACAAGGAGAAGACCCAGCGCGGCATCGTCTACATCGACGAGGTCGACAAGATTTGTCGCAAGAGTGACAATCCGTCGATCACCCGCGACGTGTCCGGAGAGGGAGTTCAGCAGGCCCTGCTCAAGATCCTGGAGGGAACCCAGTGCAACGTGCCGCCGCAGGGTGGCCGCAAGCATCCGCACCAGGAGTTCCTGCAGATCGACACCACCAACATCCTGTTCATCTGCGGCGGCGCCTTTGTCGGTCTCGACGACGTCATCGAGCGCCGGATGAACCAGAAGTCGCTCGGCTTCGGAGCCGAGGTCAAGGGCAAGCGGGAGAGGAAGGCGAACCAGGGGCTGGAGAACGTTCTGCCGGAAGACCTCATCAAGTACGGCCTCATTCCCGAGTTCGTCGGCCGCCTGCCGGTCGTCGCGACGCTCGAGGAGCTGGACGAGGCGGCATTGGTGCGGATTCTGCATGAGCCCAAGAACAGTCTGATTCGCCAGTACCAGACCATGCTGGAGTTTGAAGGCGTCGAGCTGAAGTTCACCGACGAGTCCCTGTCCGCCGTCGCCCGCCAAGCGCTGAAGCGCAACGTCGGCGCCCGCGGCCTGCGGATCATCCTCGAGGAGCTGATGCTCGACCTGATGTACACCATCCCCTCGCAGCGCGACGTCAAGCAGATCGTGATCAACGATGAGGTCGTTGCGAGCCGCGTGCAGCCGATCATGCTGTACAAGAAGGCCGGCTGATTCCGGAGAAAGCCGAGAGCGACATGGCTTCACCGTTCATTCAGAAAAAGCGCGAAGTCCTCCCCCTCGTCCCCCTGCGGGACATGGTGGTCTTCCCTCACATGATGGCGCCCTTCATCGTCGGCCGGGAAAGCTCGGTCCGGGCGCTGGAGCAGGCGCTCCAGTCGAACCACAAGCGGATCTTCCTGTCCGCCCAGAAGGATCCGCGGATCGACGATCCGCTGCGCGACGACATCTGCGAGGTGGGCGTCGTCGCCTCCGTCATCCAGAACCTGAAGCTGCCGAACGGCAACGTGCGGGTGATGGTCGAGGGGGCTCAGCGCGGCAAGATCATCGACGTGGTCGATACCGACGGCGCGCTCAACGTCGAGTGCGAGAGCTATGAGATCCACTACCCGATGAGCGAGGAGCTTCGGCTCTACATGAGCAAGGTGCTCACCGCCTTCGAGCAGTACGCCAAGATGTCGCATCACCTGGCGTTCGAGGGTCTCATGTCGACCCTCAAGCTCGACGACGCCGACCGCGTGGCGGACATCCTCTCCGCGCACCTGATGGTCGCGACGACCGAGAAGCAGTCCCTGCTGGAGCTGCTCAACCCCTACGAGCGCCTGCAGCGCCTCCACGACCTGATCGACGTCGAGATCGAGAAGATCAACATCGACAAGCGGATCAACGTGAAGGTCAAGAAGCAGATGGAGAAGGCCCAGAAGGAGTACTACCTCAACGAGAAGATCAAGGCCATCCATCAGGAGCTCGGGCGCAAGGACGACCGCGGCGACGAGATGCTGGAGCTGAAGGAGAAGATCGAGAAGGCGGGCCTCCCCAAGGAGGTCAAGGAAAAGGCCGACCAGGAGCTGAAGCGCCTCGAAGCCATGCCGCCGGTCTCCGCCGAAGCCACGGTGTCGCGCAACTACATCGACTGGCTGGTGTCGGTCCCCTGGCGCAAGAAGAGCAAGGAGCGCAAGGATCTCGACAACGCCGAGACGGTGCTCAACGAGGACCACTTCGGCCTGGAGAAGATCAAGGACCGGATCCTCGAGTTCCTCGCCGTCCGCCAGCTCGTCGGCCAGACCAAGAGCTCGATCATCTGCTTCGTCGGCCCTCCGGGCGTGGGCAAGTCCTCGCTCGCCAAGTCGATCGCGCGGGCGACCGGACGCAAGTTCGTCCGTCTGTCGCTCGGCGGCGTGCGCGACGAGGCCGAGATCCGCGGCCACCGGCGGACGTACATCGGCGCCTTCCCGGGCCAGATCATCCAGATGATGCGCAAATCGGGGACCATCAACCCGATCTTCCTGCTCGACGAGATCGACAAGATGTCCATGGACTTCCGGGGCGATCCGTCGGCGGCGCTGCTGGAGGTGCTGGACCCGCAGCAGAACGACTCGTTCCTGGACCACTACCTCGACGTGGACTACGACCTGTCGAAGGTCATGTTCATCGCCACGGCGAACGTCGTCCACACCATTCCGCCTCCCCTGCGGGACCGCATGGAGATCATCCACCTCTCGGGCTACACGCTCAACGAGAAGCTGGCGATCGCCCAGCAGTTCCTGGTGCCGCGGCAGCTCAAGGATCATGGCCTCTCCGCGGACAAGATCAAGTTCGAGAGCGAGGCGATCCGGGTGCTGATCGAGAGCTACACCCGCGAGGCCGGCGTGCGCAGCCTGGAGCGCGAGGTCGCCTCGATCTGCCGCAAGGTCGCGCGCCGGGTCGTCAAGGAAGGGTCGAAGGTGGTCCTGACCCTGACGCCGGAGTTGATCTTCGAGTTTCTCGGCAAGCCCCGCTTCCGGGCGCGCCGCAAGAGCGAGGAGTCGGAGATCGGCGTCGCGACCGGCCTGGCCTGGACCGAGGTCGGCGGCGAGCTGCTCGAGACCGAGGTCGGCCTGATGCCGGGCAAGGGCAAGCTGACGCTCACCGGCAAGCTGGGCGAGGTCATGCAGGAGTCGGCCCGCGCCGCGGTGTCCTACCTGCGCAGCCGCACCGAGCTGCTGGGTATCGAGGCCGAGTTCAACGAGAGCCTGGACATCCACCTGCACGTGCCCGAGGGAGCGATCCCGAAGGACGGTCCGTCGGCCGGCATCACCATGGCCACGGCCCTGATCTCTGCGCTGACCAAGAACCCCGTCCGCAAGGACGTGGCGATGACCGGCGAGATCACGCTGCGGGGCAAGGTGCTGCCCGTGGGCGGCATCAAGGACAAGATTCTCGCGGCGTACCGCGGCGGCATCACCGAGGTGATCCTGCCGCGCGAGAACGAGAAGGATCTGGAGGAGATCCCTGGCGAGGTGCGCGAAGCCATGGAATACCATCTGGTGGAATCCATGGACGAGGTTCTGCGCCTCGCGCTGCACGACGCGATCTCTCCTCTGGTGAAGCAGGGTAAGTTCGAGGAGGCGCCTCCCGAGCCTCCCGTGGGGCCGGATTCCCTGGCCCATTGATCTCGAACCGGCGGCAGGGGCTCCGGGTTGACGCCCGGTGTCCCGCAGACCGTAGGAACCCATTGAAAAATCTGACGCAGGCCGGGGGCCGTCGAGGCCTCCGGCTCGTGCAAGCGAACCCGGTGCGAGCGTGAAGGTCGAGACCGCGGAATTCATCAAATCCGCTCACGCCAGCGGCGATTTTGTGCGCGACGGACGTCCCGAGATCGCCTTTGTCGGGCGGTCCAACGTGGGCAAGTCGAGCCTGATGAACCGCCTGCTGACGCGCAAGGGGCTGGCCAAGGTCAGCTCCACCCCGGGGCGCACGCGCTCGGTCAACTACTTCCTGGTCAACCGGCGCTACTGGTTCGTCGACCTGCCCGGTTACGGCTATGCCAAGGCCGGGAGGGAAGAGCGCCGGGAGTGGGCGGCGCTGGCCGACACCTATTTTCGGAGACCCGGCACACAGCCTCCCCTGGTCGTGATGCTGGTGGACGGCAAGGTGGGGGCGACACCGCTGGACGTGCAGGCGTGGGAGTACCTCCGCAGCCTGGACGCGCCGGTGGTCGTGGTCTCCACGAAGGTGGACCGCATCCCTCGCAGCAAGAGGTCGGCGATGCAGAGGGATGTCGGAGAGGCGCTGGAGCTGGACGAGACCGTGCCTCTGATCCCCGTTTCCGCGCACTCGGGAGAGGGGATGAAAGAGCTCTGGAGCGCACTCGTGAGCCATCTCCAATCGAGTGCAGAGTGACTCAAACGGAAGAGGAACAACATGGCCAAGCCACAGCATAATCAAGCAGAGAAGGCGAGCGCGGTCGAAGCGCTCGACATCCGGGCGCTCAAGGAGATGCAGATCGCCCAGCTCACCCAGATCGGCAAGGAGCTCGGGGTGGAGGGCGCCACCGGCATGCGCAAGCAGGAGCTGATCTTCAAGATCCTCCAGGCGCAGACGGAGAAGAGCGGCCTGATTTTCGCCGAGGGGGTGCTCGAGTGCCTCCCCGACGGGTTCGGCTTCCTGCGCGCTCCCGAGTACAACTACCTTCCCGGCCCGGACGACATCTATGTCTCGCCGAGCCAGATCCGGCGTTTCGACCTGCGCACCGGCGACACGATCTCCGGCCAGGTCCGTCAGCCCAAGGAGGGCGAGCGGTACTTCGCCCTCATCAAGGTCGAAGCGGTCAACTTCGAGCACCCCGAGGTCGCCCGCAACAAGATCTTCTTCGACAACCTGACGCCGCTGTATCCGCAGGAGCGGATCAAGCTGGAGGTCCCGGCCGACATGGCGTCGCGCGTGATGGACCTGACGACGCCGATGGGCAAGGGCCAGCGCGCCCTGATCGTGGCGCCGCCGCGCACCGGCAAGACCATGCTGCTCCAGTCCATCGCGCACTCGGTGGAGAAGAACCACCCCGAGGCGATCCTCATCGTGCTGCTCATCGACGAGCGGCCGGAAGAGGTGACGGACATGCAGCGCTCCGTGCAGGGCGAGGTCGTTTCGTCGACCTTCGACGAGCCGGCGACCCGGCACGTGCAGGTGGCCGAGATGGTGATCGAGAAGGCCAAGCGCCTGGTCGAGCACAAGAAGGACGTGGTCATCCTGCTCGACTCCATCACCCGCCTGGCGCGCGCCTACAACACGGTGCAGCCGCCGTCGGGCAAGGTGCTCTCCGGCGGTATCGACGCCAACGCGCTCCATCGCCCGAAGCGTTTCTTCGGCGCACGCGCAACATTGAAGAGGGCGGCTCGCTGACCATTATCGCCACCGCGCTCGTCGACACCGGCAGCCGCATGGACGACGTGATCTTCGAGGAGTTCAAGGGCACGGGCAACTGCGAGATCCACCTCGACCGGAAGCTGGTGGAAAAGCGTGTCTTCCCGGCCATCGACATCAACAAGTCGGGAACCCGCAAGGAAGAGCTCCTGATGCCCGAGACCGAGCTGCATCGGGTCTGGGTGCTGCGGAAGGTTCTCAATCCCTTGTCGACCGTGGAGAGCATGGAGCTGCTGCTCGACAAGCTCTCCAAGGCGAAGACCAACCAGGACTTCCTGAACGCGATGTCCAAGTAAGGGGTGCCCTTGCCCAAGCTGCGCGTCGGCATCGTCAACTTCCTGAACAGCAGGCCGCTCGCGTGGGGCTTCCTCAAGGGGCACCATGCGGATCTCTTCGCGCCCAGCTACCATCCGCCGTCGATGGTGGCCCGGCTGCTGGGGCAGGGCGCCATCGACATCGGGCTGATCCCGTCGATCGAGGTGCAGCGCATCCCCGGCCTCAAGGTTCTGCCGGATCTCTGCGTGGCTTCGCGCCACGAGGTGAAGAGCGTTCTCCTCGTGTCCCGCGGCCCCATGGAAGAGGTCCGGCGGGTCGCGCTGGATCAGAACAGCCGGACGTCCGTGGCGCTGGTCCGCATCCTTCTCCAATCCCGCTGGGGTCTGCATCCCGAGTACGTTCACGAGCGGCCGGATCCCGAGCGGATGCTCACGGAGGCCGACGCGGCGCTGGTGATCGGAGATCCGGCGCTCAAGGTGGACCGCGAGAAGTTCCAGGTCTGGGACCTTGCGGCCGAATGGAACGCGATGACGGGTCTGCCGTTCGTGTTCGCGGTCTGGGCGGTGCGCCCCGGCGTGGATCTGCCCGACCTGCCGTTTTACTTCAAGAGCAGCCTGCGCTACGGCCTGTCCTCGGTGGACATCCTGTCGCGCGAGGCGGCCGGCGAGCTCGGCCTGGACAGCTCCGAGGTGCGCTCGTACCTGACGGAGAACCTGAACTTCTTCCTTCGTCAGGAGGAGATCGCGGGCCTGGAGGAGTTCTATCGCCGAGCCCACGCGCACGGCTTGATCCTGGAGCCGAAACCCCTTGAGTTTTGGGAATGAATGCCCCCTTTCCTCACGAGAAGAGGGATCAATCGAGTTGAGGTAGAGTTAGGTCATGAAGCTGGAACCGTCCGGTCGCCCCGTCTCTGAGATCCTCGACGACGCCGTCGCCGGCCGCCGCATTTCGGCGGGTGACGCGCACACGCTGCTGCTGGAGGGGGATCTCCTTGAGCTGGGGATGGCGGCCCACGAGGTCCGGAACCGCTTCAACGACCCGGCGGCCGCGACCTACAACATCGACCGGAACGTCAACTACACGAACGTCTGCGTCTACAAGTGCCGCTTCTGCGCCTTCTACCGCGCGCCGGGAGACCCCGAGGGGTATCTCCTGCCGAACGAGGAGATCGGCCGCAAGGTCGAGGAGACGATCGCGCTCAACGGCACCGGCATCCTGATGCAGGGCGGCGTCCATCCGGACCTGCCGCTGTCCTACTACGAGGATCTGCTCCGCTACCTGCGGTCCAACTACCCGTCGATCCACGTCCACGCGTTCTCGCCGCCGGAGGTGAAGTTCATCGCCCGCAAGGAGCGGATGAGCTTCTACGACGTGATCGCCCGCCTCAAGGAGGCCGGCCTCATGTCGATTCCGGGCGGCGGCGCCGAGATCCTGTCGGACGAAATCCGCAAGGACGTGCTGGCCTACCCGAAGGCCTCGGCGGACGAGTGGATCGACATCATGCGGCAGGCCCACCGCAACGGCCTGCGCACCTCGGCGACCATGATGTACGGCATGGGCGAGCCGCTCGTGGACCGGGTGGAGCACTTCCAGCGGGTGCGCGATCTTCAGGACGAGACGGGCGGCTTCACCGCCTTCATCTCCTGGACGTTCCAGCACGAGCACACCGACATGCAGGACATCCCCGAAACGTTCGCCGAGGAGTACCTGCGGACGCTGGCCGTCTCGCGGCTCTTCTTCGACAACATCGTCCACTTCCAGACGAGCTGGGTGACCCAGGGCAAGAAGATCGGCCAGGCCGCGCTCGCCTTCGGTGCAGACGACATGGGCTCGATCATGATCGAGGAGAACGTGGTGGCCTCGGCCGGCACCGCCTACCGGATGAGCCAGGACGAGATGGAGCACCTGATCTCCTCGGCCGGCTACACGCCGAAGCAGCGCACCAACCTCTACGAGCGCCTCGTCACCCGTGAGGAGACGGCGGCTCTGGCCCGCCAGTACCGCCACGCCCTGACCCCGGCGAACCGGGATCTGGTGTCGACCCTGCTGCCGGTTCTCGGCTGATCGAGGGGATCGGGATGAGCGGCTCCTCCTCCCGCCACACCGCCTCACCTTCCGCATAGTGCTCCCGCTTCCAGATGGGCGTCTCGGCCTTGAGGCGCTCCAGGGCGGTGCGGCTGGCTTCATAGGCTGCGGCGCGGTGGGCCGAGCCCACGGCGATGACCACGCTGGGCTCTCCGACAGGCACGTCTCCCAGACGGTGAACGATCGCCACCCGCACGGGCGCGGCGGCTTCCAACTCTCTCGCGATGGTCGCCAGCGCGTCGGCGGCCATCCGGCCATAGGCGCTGTAGGTCAGCCTCTCGACCGGCCGGCCGGCGTGATGGTTGCGGACTGTCCCCAGGAAGGTCACGACCGCGCCGAAGCCGGGATCCTCCACGCTGCGGACCGCGGCGTCCACGTCGATGGCGTCGTCCGTGAGGGCGGTCCGACCGAGGCTGAGATTACCGCCCGACACGGGTGGGAGGAGCGCGACCTCGACGCCTTCGGTCAGCAGGGCGTCGGGGCCGGCGATCTGGCCGTCCACGGCCACCGCGAGGCGGGGCCAGAGCGGGCCGAGCTTCGGATGGTCCCGGTCGAGCCGGGCGCGCAGGTCGGCGACCCGGCTCCCGTCGGGAAGCTCGAGTTCCATCTCGGTCGCGCCGAGGGCGTCACCGGCGGAAGCGAAGGCGAGCAGGTGGACCTTCATGGTCCGGGATCGTAACACCCATATAATCCCCGGCGCTGAAGGCCAGCTCAAGGAGACACGACGTGGGAATTCTGGAGTCCAAGCTCAAACGAAACGATGCCTTCGAACGCCAGTCCGAGCACTGGCGCGGCGAAGTGGTGCGATTGCGGGACGAAGAAGAGGTCATCCGCCAGGGGGGCGGGCTCAAGGCCCTGGACAAGCAGCGGTCGCAGGGGAAGATGACCGCCCGCGAGCGCGTCGAGGCCCTCTGCGATCCGAGGGCGCCGTTCCTCGAGCTGGGGCTCTGGGTGGCTCACGGCTTCTATCAGGAGTACGGCGGCGCTCCGGGAGCCGGAGTGGTGACCGGGATCGGCAGGATCCACGGCCGCGAGGTCGTGGTGGTCTCGAACGACGCGACCGTGAAGGCCGGGGCCTGGTTTCCCCTGACCTGCAAGAAGGTGCTGCGGGCGCAGGAGATCGCCATGGAAAACCGGCTGCCGATCGTCTACCTGGTGGACTCGGCGGGCGTCTTCCTGCCGCTCCAGGACGAGATCTTCCCGGACCGGGAGCACTTCGGCCGCGCGTTCTACAACAACGCCCGTCTGTCCGCCGAGGGGATCTTCCAGATGGCGGCCATCATGGGCTCCTGCGTGGCCGGCGGCGCCTATCTCCCGATCATGAGCGACGAGTGCCACATCGTGGAGGGGACCGGGTCGATCTTCCTGGCCGGCTCTCACCTCGTGCAGGCCGCGATCGGCGAGCGCATCGACAACGAGGAGCTGGGCGGCGCGCTGGTCCAGTGCGACATCTCGGGTGTCGTGGACCACCGCCATCCCGACGACCTGACCTGCCTCCAGAAGATCCGCAGTCAGTTCGAGCAGCTCGCGGCCGGCGAGCGCGCGCCGTTCGCCTACCGCGAGCCGGTGGAGCCTCTCCAGGCGGCCGAGGATCTCTACGGCATCATGCCCATCGACCGGTCGCGGCCGTACGACACCTACGAGCTGCTGGCCCGGCTGCTCGACGGCAGCGAGCTCGACGAGTACAAGGCCACCTACGGCCAGACGCTGGTCTGCGGCACGGGTTGGATCGGCGGCCATGCGGTGGGGATCGTGGCCAACCAGCGCTCGATCGTGCCGCGGAAGACCGGCACCGGCCCGGCAGACAAGGAGCTGCAGATCGGCGGCGTCATCTACTCCGAGGCCGCGGACAAGGGCGCGCGCTTCGTGGAGCTGTGCAACCAGAAGAAGATCCCGCTCCTGTTCATCCAGGATGTGACCGGCTTCATGGTGGGCAGCCGTGCCGAGCGGGGCGGCATCATCAAGGACGGCGCGAAGATGGTCAACGCCGTGGCGAACTCGACCGTCCCCAAGATCACGCTCTTCGTGGGGAACTCCTACGGCGCGGGCAATTACGCCATGTGCGGGAAGGCTTATGGCGCGCGGTTCCTCTACTCCTGGCCGTCCGCGGCCACCGCGGTCATGGGCGGCGACCAGGCCAGCAAGACCCTGCTCTCGATCCAGCTCAAGAACCGCGGCGCGGAAGTCTCGGAGGAGGAGAAGCAGGCCCGTCTCTCGGAGATCAAGGCGCGCTACGACGCGGCGATGAATCCGCGTTACGCCGCGGCGCGCCTCTGGGTCGACGCCATCATCGATCCGGCGCAGACCCGGGAAGTGATCGCCCGCTCCCTGGCCTGCGCCGCGATGAATCCCCATGTGCCGGAGCTCAGGACCGGCGTGCTTCAGACGTAGACGACCTGCTCCGGCTATTCCGGCGGCGCCGCCGGTTTGCGGCTGATCCCGAAGCTCCTTGCCAGGTCGAGGAGCTTCGTGCCGATGAACACGTAGGGCTCGTCGTCCAGGCTCACGTCCCAGCCTCCGCCGATCTGGAGGAAGCCGTTGACGAGGCTCACGCTGACGCCCAGGCCCAACTCCTGCTGGTTGTCGTTGTCCAGGTCCAGCGAGAGCGTGTGCAGTCCCAGGGACAGGGAGTGCCACCAGCGCGGCTCGAACCGGAAGGGCGGCGGCGCAGCTTCGGTCGACGGCGTCCTCCAGGCACGGTGGCGGAGCATCCAGGACACCTGCGGCGCGAAAGCCCGGGTCTGCTTCTCCTGGCCGTCGTCATCCTCGGCCAGATCGTTCACCGAGCTCATATAGACCACGCCGACCCCGGGGTTCGAGTACCAGCCGAACCGCAGGAGGCGAAGCTGCTGGAGGTCGCTGTCCAACTCCGCGCCTTCGACCAGCCTGGTCGGGTCTTCCTGAGACGGCGCCATCTGGTACAGCCAGGCGCGCAGCACGACCACGTCGTCCTCGGCGCGCGGGTTGAGGGTCCGGATATCCAGCCAGGTGTCCTTGATGTCCGTGAAGGCCACCCGGAAGGAGGTATCCGGAGGAGGCTGATCGAGCGCCACCGCCAGAGCCGAGACGCCTTCGAGATCCTTGACCGCGGCCCGGAGCTGATCCCCGACCTTGACCGCCGCGGCGCGCAGCTCGACGAGGTGGGTTTTCAAAGCACCGAGCTGATCCTCGGCGGCCCGACTGAGGATTTCCTCGATCTGTTCCTGGAGAGTTTCGGGCAGGCCCTGAGCCGAAGCCCGGATCCCCTCCACCTGGGACTTGAGCGATGTCACGGCCTTGGACCACAGGTCCAGCTCGGCGCGGAGGGTCCGGAAGAGATCTCCCGAAGCCAGATCCGCTCCGGCCTGCGCCAGGGTGAGAAGCGCAACGATCCGCGCGGCGGGATCCTGATTGGAGCTGCCGGAGAGGCTGGCCTTCAGGGTCTGCACGCTGGAGAGAAGCCCGATCAGGGTGGGCCGGAGATCCTGGCCCCGCGACTGAAGCGCCTCAGCCTCGGGGATGACGGTCTCTTCGAGGAGTCTGCGCTGCTCGGCCGTGGCATCCAGAGCTGCCTGCCGAAGCCGGTCTTCCAGATCGTTTCCAACTTGGTGCCAGTCGGTTGCGCGAAGATCGTCCGCGTCTTCCTTCACCCGGTCGAGGGCATCCTCCAGGGCGGTAACGTCGACCCCCTTGGAGGCGAGGAGCGCGCGGACGGCCTCCTGAAGCTCGGCGCTCCTCTGGATCGCGTTGTTGAGCACCTTGGCGAGATCCGCCGCGTCCTGCTGCAAGGCGATCTGCTCGGGCGTCAGCGCCAGGCTCAGCTTGTCGATGCTCTTGGGCACGCCGATGGGAATGTCGTTGTAGTGGGGAAGGCCAACCTCGGTCGTGCCGCCGGGGCGCACGAGCGAAGCCGAGAGGACCAGGGCCAGGCTGGGCGACTCCCTCTCCAGACGGGCGCGGGCGGCTTCGAGCTGTTCCAGGGTCCAGTCGATCTCCTCGACGAGGAAGGCCGCATAGGCGAGACGACCCTGGAGGATCGTTGCGTTGGAGCGCTCTCTCGCCCCAGCGGCGTGCTCGCGGAAGTCGGGCCGCGGTGAAGCCTTCAGGGCGTCCATGTGGGCGACCGCGATCGTCAGCATCTTGGAAACGTCGGTCTGGTCTTCCCGGGCGATCTGTCCAAACTCCGGCGAGCCCTGCTTTCCGTCCGCCGCGAGCTTCGCCAGTTTCGTGGCGTTCGCGATGGCACTCTGCAGAAGAGCGTCGGCCTTCTTCAGCTCTTCGGCGCTCTTGCTGAGGGCCACGGTCTCCTGGGCCGCCGGAGTGAGGGCCGGACTGTCCGCCAGTCCGGCGAGCAGATCCTCGGTGGAGATCCTCACGTGGATCATCGAGTTGATGTCCACGTCCTGGGGCGTGGTCCCGAACGGCATGGGGAAGGGCCCCTTCTTCTCCTCGGGCTGCTCGACCAGGCGGATGGCCCGGGCAAGGACGCCCTTCTGCAAGGGGGCGTCGGAGGCGCGGGCGGACCCGGGCAGGAGGATCAGGAAGAGCAAGGGAAGAAGGATGCGCCGGTTCATGTCGTGTCCTCAGCCCTGAGCGAAGACCTGGGCGGTGGCGGTGGCGTCCGGAAGATCCGCAAGGCTGAGACCGCGGACGCGGGGATGTCCGAGCCCGGTCCCGAGCCCGAGGAGCACGGCGGGCGAGGTGTCGCCTCCCGGCCAGAGAAGATCGTGCAGATCCTGAGAGAGGCCCGCGGGATTCGAGACGAGGAAGGTTCGCCACACGGATGGAGAGAAACCCTTGGCGACCAGGGTGGCGAGGTCGAACGCCTTGCGGAGATTCTTGTCCGTGACGCCGGCCTGCGAGCCGAAGACGAGATAGACCGTGTTGGGCTCCGAGAGGGCGTTGCGCAGGGCGTCGGACTCCGGTCCGCCCGCCATCATGGGAGCGCCGATGCCCATCGCGCCGGCCGGTGCGACGCCGAAGCGCTCCTGCATGAGATCCGCGACGCTCTTGCCGCCCGTGAGCTGGAAGTGGGGAAACTCGCGGAACGTCGTCCACTCTCCGGCCCACTCCAGACCGGCCTTCTTGCCGAGCTTGCCGACCTGCTGCCAGAGCGCCGCTCCTTCGCCGCCGGCGCTCCAGATCGGCTTGCCCTGGACGACAGGCACGCAGTCGTAAGCCCGGGAGTACTGGTGGAACGATTCACCCGGCCCCGCGTTGGTGACCTTGGGGCCGCTCTTCTGCGATCCTACATCCTTGAGGATCTTGGCCAGGGCTGGGAAGCCCTTGGCGTTAAGCTGGTCGATCTTCTTCTGGACCTGCTCCTTGGTACGGCTCTGGCGGTAGAGCCGGGCCTGCTCGTGCCCGTCGCGGAGCGTGCAATAGATCAGCAGCTCGAAGCCGGCGTCGGCACAGAGCAGGACGTGCTTCTTCGCCATCTCCTGGACCTCGGGGACCAGATCCTCCAGCCGTCGTGATGCCATGGGGGAGTCTCCTCTCTCAAGAGTGTGCTCCTTTGATTGTATGTCTGAACGCACGGCGGCGTTCGAAGGCGATCGAAGCGATCGAGCCGCTCGAAGAGGAGAAACGTCGAGGATGGGGAAATCCCCTCTCCCAGGAAACTGAGAGAGGGGAAGGGCGGCCGACTAGCCGGTGTCCCAGCGCCGGAGGATCAGCTGGATCTGGTCGCGGTGGCTGCTCTCGTCGCGGATCAGATCGTCGAGGTCGACCGCCAGGCCGTAGTGACCGAGGGCCTCGGCCTGCTTGCGGCGGGTGACGTAGCGGCCGATCGTCTCGATCTCGTCCTCCAGGGCGTTGGCGAGCATCTCCTTGGCATCGCGGCCCGCCTTGACCGGCGACGCGTTCGTGGTGGGAGTGCCGCCGAGCGCGACGATCTTGTCCGCCAGGATCTGGGCGTGCCCGAGCTCGTCGGGAACCTCCGCCTCGAAGAAGTTGCGGAGCTCCATCCGCCACTGGCCCTGAACCTGGCTGGCGTAGGTTCTGTAGGTGATGACCGCTCCGTACTCGTGGGCCAGGTCGATGTTCAGGTTCTCGAGAAACTGCTTCTGGGAAATTTCGGGGGAGCCGGTTTCCTCGGACTTGGCAGCCTTGGCCGGCTTCTCTTTGGTCTTCTTGATCAAACCCATGCACTCCTCCTTTCGAGGATGACCGCATGCAAGATTCTAACCCTGCTCGTCGGCACGCGGCGTGTTAGGCTTGCGCGGCTTATGAGATCCATCCGAATCGGTAACGGCCAGGGATTCTGGGGAGACAACGTCGATGCGCCCGTGGAGCTTCTCCGCGGCGGGCCCATCGACTACATCGGCATGGACTATCTTGCCGAGGTCACCCTTTCCATCATGATGAGGCAGAAGCTCAAGGACCCGCGTCTGGGCTATGCCACGGACTTTCTCGGGTTCGTCCGGCGGGTTCTTCCCGAGGTCAAGGAGCGCAACGTGCGCATCCTGGCCAATGCCGGCGGGCTCAACCCCCGCGCCTGTCGCGCGAAGATCTTCGAGATCGCCCGCGAGCTCGGCGTCTCCGGCATCCGGGTCGGCGTGGTGGAGGGAGACGACGTGTTCCCCCGGCTGCGCGAGCTGGCGTCCGCCGGCCACGCTTTGAAAAACATGGACACCGGCGAGCCTCTGGGGCCCACGATCGACCGGGTGATGAGCGCTAACGCCTACCTGGGCGCCCGGCCTGTGGTCGAGGCGCTGCGCCAGGACGCCCACATCGTGCTCTGTGGCCGCATCACGGACACCGCGCTCGCGCTCGCGCCCATGATTCACGAGTTCGGCTGGCCCGAGGACGACTGGGACCGCCTGGCCGCCGGCACGATCGCCGGTCACATCATCGAGTGCGGCGCCCAATGCACCGGCGGCAACTTCAGCCGCTGGTGGGAGGTTCCCGACCTCTGGAACGTCGGCTACCCCTTGGTCGAAGCGAGCGAGGACGGCACCTTCACGGTGACGAAGCACCCGGACACCGGCGGCATGGTGACGGTCGACACGGTCTCCGAGCAGCTCCTCTATGAGATGGGCAATCCGGAGGGCTACATCACGCCGGACGTGATCGCCGACTTCACCTCCATCCGTCTGGAGCAGGAGGGGAAGGACCGGGTCCGCGTCTCGGGCATCAAAGGCTTGCCGAAGACGCCGTTCCTCAAGGTCTCGGGCTCCTATCTGGCCGGCTACAAGTCGAGCGGCCAGATCACGATGTCCGGCCCTCGCGCCGTGGACAAGGCGAAGCTGGCGGCCGAGATGGTCTGGAAGCGGCTGGAGCGCGCCGGGGTCACGTTCGCGGACGAGGACCGGAGCGTCGAGCTGCTCGGCACGGGCGCCTGCCTGCCCGGTATTTTGACCTCCGACTCCGCCGGCTCCACCGGCTCCAATACCGAGCCGCCCGAGGTGGTGCTGCGGCTGGGAGTGCGCGACGCCGATCCCGGGAAGGTCGAGCGCTTCGGCAAGGAGATCGCGCCGCTCATCACCGCCGGCCCGCCCGGAGTCACGGGCTTTGCCGGCGGCCGGCCGCGAGCGCAGGAGATCATGGCCTACTGGCCGGCCCTGCTCGACCGCGATGTCGTCGAGAGCCGGATCGAGGTCACGGTCGAAGAGGTATGAAGACCTGGTACGGAGGCCTGCTTGGGGGCCTGCTGCCGATTCTCCTCCTCGGTTTCGGCACCAGCGCGGTTGCCGACCGGACCGCCTTCCTGCTTTGGGCGCTGGCGCTCGGCATCGCCTGGACGCTGACGCTCCGCCAAGGCCTGGAAGCCGGGCTGCCGGGGCTGCGTCTCATCGGAGCTCTCCTGCTGCTGCTCGCCGCGGGAGGCGCCGCCTTCGCCGGGCTCGAAGCCCGGCATCATGAATCGCTCGATCAGGGGTTCCGCGCCTTGCTGCCGGGCCTCTACCATCCCGCCCTCACCGCGCCCCGGACCGCCGGCCTGCTGGCCGCGCTGCTGGCGGCGGCCGGGTTGACGGGAGTGGCTCTCAGTCTGCGCAGGAAGGAGATCCGATGAAGGTCCGTCTGTACGAGGTGGCGAACGCCCGCTCGGGCGACAAGGGCGATGCGAGCAACGTCGGCCTGATCGCCAGGACGCCGGAGCTTTACGAGGTGATCCGCGAGCAGGTCACGGCCGAGCGGGTCGGCGAGCACTTCCGGCAGGTCGCCCGCGGCGGCGTGGACCGCTACGAGGTTCCCAACCTGCTGGCGATGAATTTCATCCTCAAGGACTCCCTGGGCGGCGGCGGCACCGAGAGCCTGAAGAACGACGCCCAGGGCAAGACGCACGCGCAGGGCCTCCTGCAGATGGAGGTCGAGATTCCGGACGCGCTGCTGAACGCTTTGAAGGAGGAACGGCGATGACCGGCGGATCGAACGATCGGCTGCCCTTCGAGCGGCTCACCGTCCGGCGCGACCGCGACCTTCTTTGGGTGACGTTGAACGATCCGGAGCGGGCCAACGCCCTGTCTCCGGCGATGATCGAGGAGCTGACCGCGCTCTACCGCTCGCCGTTGCGCGAGGAGGGGATCCGGGCGGTGATCCTCTCCGGCGCGGGCAAGAACTTCTCGGCCGGCGCCGACCTGGAGCATCTCGCCTCCCTGCGCGATGCGGGCGAAGACGAGAATCTCCGCGACTCGCTACGGCTGCGCGACCTGTTCGAGTCGGTGCTGCGGCAGGACGCCCTGACGATTGCCCTGGTCCATGGCGCCTGCGTGGCGGGGGGCTGCGGCATCGCCACGGCACACGACTTCGTGGTGGCCGCCCACGACGCCCGATTTCTCTACAGCGAGGTGCGGATCGGCTTCGTGGCGGCGCTGGTCGCCACCTACCTGCCGTTGCGCCTGCGGGGCTCGGACATCCGGGAGATGCTGCTCTTCCCTCGCTTCGTGGAGGCCCAGAAGGCCCAGGAGATCGGGCTCGTCAACCGGCTCTGTCCGGCCGAGGATCTCGCCGAGGCGGGAGAGGCTCTGGCCGCGGAGATCCTGCAGACCGCCAGCTCGGAGTCGATCGCCCGCACGAAGAAGTT
Source organism: Holophagales bacterium (assembly GCA_031390755.1). Classification (GTDB taxonomy): domain Bacteria; phylum Acidobacteriota; class Thermoanaerobaculia; order Multivoradales; family UBA5704; genus DATMER01. Next base: position 160,351 of record JANMTS010000074.1, on the reverse strand, counting down.
GATCCTGGACGTGATCGGCCGCCCTCTCGACCAGTCGCTGCTCCACGCCGCCGGAGTGAACGCCGCGTCGCGCTCCACGGCGGACTGCAAGCACGGCATCGCCACGTTCCTGGAATCCAAGAAGCCGCCGCGGTGGCGGGACTGACCGAACCGGATGCGCCTCATCCTCTTTGACATCGACGGCACTCTTCTGGACTGCGGCCCGCAGGTCCGGCCGATCCTGGGCTCGGCGCTGACCGAGGTCTTCGGCACGGGCGGGGCCATCGACACGTACGACTTCTCCGGCCGGACCGATCCACGGATCATCCTCGACCTGCTTGGCCCGGTCGGGATCGCTGAGGAGGAGCTGCGGGCACGGCTGCCTGAGGTCCGGACTCGCTACGTGGCGCGATTGGAGGAGCAGCTCGATCGTCAGGGGATGCGCCTGCTGCCCGGGGTGGCCGAGGCGCTGGAGCATCTCGCGGGCCGCGACGACATCGCGCTCGGCCTGGTCACGGGGAACTGGGAACCGGGCGCCCGCACGAAGCTCTCGCGCTTCGACCTCAACCGCTACTTCGACTTTGGCGCGTTCGGCTGCGACGCCACGGACCGCTCGGATCTCCCACCCTTCGCGCTGGACCGGGCCGAGCGCCATCTCGGCCGCCGTTTCCGTCCGGAAGAGACGCTGATTGTGGGCGATACGATCCACGACGTGACCTGCGCCCAGGCCCACGGCATTCCGGTGCTGGCGGTGGCCACGGGACGGACCACCGTGGAGACCCTGCGTGCGGCAGGAGCCGACCGGGTGGTCGGCGATCTGACGGAATTCAGCGACTGGTAGTGCTCTTCCAGCTACGTCCCTACCGGCCCGCCGGCCATCTTCCATTCCGCCATTCCGCCGGTCATCTCCACGACCCGGTGGGCGCCGAGCTTCCTGAGGGCGAGGCTTGCGGTGCGCATGGCCGGGTCTTCCGGCTCGGCGCCGACGACGAGGTACTCGGTGCGGGCGTCGGCTCCCTCGGGGAAGCCGGTGATGCCGTCCGGGACGACGGAGACGGAGCCCGGGATGTGGCCGCGCTCCCAGTCGCCGCGGGGGCGGACGTCGAGGATGCGGAACGGCGGGAAGGGCCGGGTCATCCGCCGGCGCACCTCGCCGGAGTGAGTCTTGAAGATCACGCCATCAAAATGTGGGTCCATGTCGTCTCCCGAGTCGGATCAGCTGCGCGGATCGTACCTCAGAAATCCAGTGGCCGGACCCACGGCTCCCGGCCTGTGGTTCCATCGTCGGCGGTGAAGAAGAGCTTGCCGCCCACGGCGGTGAAGCTCCGGGGTGACGACGAGGCGCCGCCGGGCGCGATGTCCTCGAGCAACCGGGTCCCGGAGGCGGTGCCGTCGGTCGTCCAGAGCTCCCGGCCGTGAATGCCGTCCTGGACGCTGAAGACGATGTGGCCGCCCGCGCGCGTCAATCCTTCCGGATCGGAGGAAACCGGTCCCGGCAGGATGTCGGCGAGCAGCACGGTCCCGGCGGGCGTGCCGTCGGTCCGCCAGAGCTCCCGGCCGTGATCCCGGTCCAGGGCGCTGAAGATCAGATGCCCGTGCCCGTCGTCGAGAGGGGGCGTCAGGTTCACCCAATCGTAGCCGGTGCTGCCTGCAGGGCTGAGCAGGGTCAGGTCGGAGCCGTGCAGGCGCCAGAGGCCCCAGTAGGGGAATTCGAGCTCGTAACTGTTGGCGAAAAACACGATGTCGTTCCCGAAAGCCGCGGGAGCCGTGGGGGACTCGATCCGGTTCGCGCCGGTGGAAGGGCTCGGAAGGAGGGCGACCGTCCCCTCCGGCGTGCCGTCCGTCTGCCAGACGTTGCGGCGGCCGTCCTCCACGCCCTGGGCGAAGAGGATCACCTTGCCGTCCGCCTTGCGCACCGCCTCGATCGGAACCTCGCCGAGCGTGCAGTTGAAGCAGCCGGTCTCCAGGATCGCCCGGGTTCCGGCGGCCGTGCCGTCGGTGCGGTAGATGTCCTGCCGGGTCTCGCGGGCGGCGGTGAAGAACAGCTCGGAGCCCAGGGGGATCCAGGAGCCGATCTCCACCGTGTCGTCGGCCAGGTCCAGGATCTTGCGCGTGCCGGCCGGAGTGCCGTCGCTGGTCCAGAGAGAATGGACCGGTCTCTCGCCGAGGGTCGAGGAGACCAGGGCGACGAGCCGTCCGCCGACCTCCGAGAGCTTGCCGACGATTCGGTCGGGAAACTCGGCGACCGCGACCGTCCCGGCGGGGGAACCGTCGGTGCGCCAGAGCTCGGCATGGGTGCCTGCGTCGAAGGAGAAATAGCCGAGGCCGCCGGCCCGGACCAGTCCGGCCGGAGGAGGCGAGTCGAGATCGGCGTCTGCCAGGGCGAGCGTGCCGGCGGCGGAGCCGTCGCTCGACCAGACGCTCCGCTCGTCAGCGTTCTCGACGTTCTCGGCGGTGAAGAGGAGCCGGGCGCCCAAGGCCGTGAGGTCGGCCGGCATGGAAGACGCGCCGCCACCGCCGCCCAGGTTGGCGAGCAGGTGGGTTCCTTCCGGAGTGCCGTCGGTGATCCAGGGCTGCGCGCCGTGCTCCGGATCGCTGCCGGGGAAGACCGCGCGGCTGCCCAGGGCGACGAGGTCGAGCCGGCGGTCCGGCCGGGTGGGGATCTCGGCGAGCCGCTCGGTTCCGTCCAGCGTCCCGTCGGTGCGCCAGAGGCTGGAGCCCGAAGCGAAGTAGACCAGGTCCCCGGCCGGTACGATGTCGTCGACCGGTCCGTTGTGCAGCCGGCGTGTGCCCGGCCCCGTTCCGTCCGTGATGCGCAGCCCGTCGATCCCCGGGATGAGCAGCCCCGGACCGAAGCGAACCAGGGGAGCGGCGAAGTCGAGTGTGGGGCAGCCTCCCGGGCAGCCGGAGAGGGGAACGGTGGTGTCCCGGGTGCCGCGGGTGGACCAGAGCTGAGGGCCGGCGTTCGTGTAGACGACGAAGAAGACCCGGTTCCGGAAGATGGGGCTCTGGCTCTCGGAGACATAGCCGATGAGGCCCTGGCTTGGGAATCGGGTGAGCTTCCGGGTTCCCTGGAGGGTGCCGTCGCTCACCCAGAGGTTCCGATTGAAGGTGCCCGAGGGGCTTCCCACGAACAGGACGCGTTCTCCCCAGGGCTTGAAAGATTCGATGCGGCCGAAGCCGTCGTCGTCCATCTCGCCGAACATACGGACGAAGCGCGTGCCCGCCCTCGTGCCGTCGCTCGTCCAGAGCTCCTCGCCGTTGAGCCCGCCCACGAAATAGAGATGGCCGCCGGCCACGGTCAGCAGGTTCCCCTCTCCATCCGGCAGACGGCGGACGAGCCGGGTTCCTTCGGCAGTGCCGTCGGAGGTCCAGAGAGCCGCCCTGGAGCCGTTGGTCAGGAAGAACAGCCGGCCTTTGAAGACCACGATCGAACTGTTGTTGAGAACCGGTCCCGGACCCGTTCCTGCGGCCGTGCCGTCCGTGTGCCAGAGAGAGCAGGGTCCTGCCGGAAGGCAGGCCTGGAAGTAGTGCAGCCTGCCGAAGCGGACCACACGGTCGGTGCGATAGGCAAAAGGGCCGGCGAGCGGGTACGTTCCGGAGCGGGTGCCGTCGGTCCGCCAGAGGGGGGCGGAGCCGGTGCCGTCGCCGGAATCGACCTGAAACAGGACCACGCCTCGATCGTCGAGGGAGCCGAGGATGGAGGGAGGAAAGCTGCAGCCGGAAGGTGGGGTGCACAGGACGGCCAGCAGCTCCGTGCCGCTCTCGGTCCCGTCGGTTCCCCAAAGGTCGGTTTCAGTGATGCCGAATTCGCCGGTGATCCTGCCGCCGGTGAAGAAGAACGTTCTGCCGGCGGAGGTCACGAGCTCCCGGGGAGCCAGGAAGGGGTCGCTCTCGGCGCCGGAAGGCCCCGGAGCGAGATCCGCGACCAAGGCTGCCTGGCCGGCGTGGGCCGGTACGGCTGGACTGACAGACAGAGCCGTCAGAAGCAGGAGAGCAGCCCAAAGCAGGGGCGCACGGTTCCTCATGGTCAGTTCCCCGATCCGGTGAGGGACAGAAGCCAGAGCTCCCGTCCGGTGATGCCGTCGTCGGCGCTGAAGAACAGGCGGCCGCCCGACTCCGTGATGCCCCCTGGGAAGGAAGACGTCTGGCCTTCGGCGAGGTCGGCCTCCATACGGGTACCGGCCTCCGTCCCGTCGCTGCTCCACAGCTCGACGCCGTGCTCGCCGTCGTCGGCCGCGAACCAGATCCGGCCGGCGGCCGCGGTCAGATCCTGGATCCGGGCGCCATCGGGACCGGGGTGGATGTCGCGCACCCGGAACGTTCCAGGTCTGGTTCCGTCCGTCCGCCACAGCTCGCGCCCATGGTCCTCGTCCGTCGCGATGAAGAAGAGGACGCCGCCGGCCGCCGTGAAGTCAGGCTCGGGAACAACGCCGTTGTTGATGTATCCAAAATCGAGGAGAACGGCGGTTCCCGCGGCGGTGCCGTCGGAGCGGTACAGGGCGGGCCGGATCGGGTACCAGGGACCCTGATTGGCCATGAAGTACAGCGAGCCGGCGAGCTGCCTGAGCCCCGTCATCGCGCTCGGCGTCGTCTCTCCGGCGGTCGGGAAGACCCGCCGCGTTCCTGCGGCGGTGCCGTCGGTGCTCCAGAGGCCCGGTTCGTACCCCTGGACGTTCAGGAAGAGCACTTTGCCGTCCTGCCGGAAGAAATCGATGGGTCCCGGATAGTTCGAGGACGTCGGGGTCAGCTTCCGGGTGCCGGCGGCGGTGCCGTCCGACTGGGTAAGGTAGAAGGAAGAGACCTCCGGATCGTTCGCCTGGAAGTAGAGCTGTCCCTCGAATGCCTGCAGATCCGAGATGAGGCTGGCTTGCAGATCGAACAGCGGACGGGCGGAGCCGCCCGCGGTCGGAACCGCCTGGAGGGAGACCGCGTTGAAATCGACGAAGTTCCACATCGCAAACACGACCCGATCGTGCGCCGGATCGAGGGCCGCATCCGCGAGCGATGTCGACTCGGTACCCTCGCCCGCCGGCTCCGTGCCTTCCGGCGTGCCGTCGGTCCGCCAGAGCTCGTACCAGTACTCGTCCGGGGAGAGGAAGGGGAACCAGGCGGCGCTTCCGTCCGTCAGCAGGGAGGCCGCCCCATCCTGGCCCGGGCAGGAGGCGCGATGCGAGCTGACCAGCGGCGTGGTGCCCTCGGCCGTGCCGTCACTCCTCCAGAGTGCGAGTCCTTCGATGCAGGTGTAGAACAGGATGCCGTCCTGGAACGGCGTCAGGCTCTGGGGCAGGGAGTCGGCGCCATGCGAGCTCGAGCTCAGGACGATCGTGCTGCCAGGATCCCCGTCGGTGCTCCGCACCTCGCGGACGCCCTCCGGGGTCGTGGCCGCAAACACCGCGCGTTCGCCGACGAGGGCGAGGGCGGGCGTCTCGGGAGGGTAGTCGGGGTACAGCACCCGATCACTGGAGACGTGGGTTCCTTCGGGAGTGCCGTCCGTGATCCAGAGCTCGTTGGCCAGGGTGAAGAAGAAGGCCTTGCCGGGAGGGCCGGGCACGATTACCGGATACGAGCCGTCGGAGCCCGGGGCGGCGTCGGCCAGCATCCGGGTTCCCTCGGCCGTGCCGTCGGTGACCCAGGGCTCATACAGGCCGTCGGCGAAGACCGCAAGGTCCCCGAGAGCGACCGGCGGCGAGTACGGGTAGACCCGGACGCAGCTCTCCGTGCGGCAAGAGGCGACCGGCCCGGTGCTGGCGCGGGTGCCGCGGGTGCTCCACGGGCGGCTGTCGGGTCCGGCGAAGAGGAGCCGGCCGTTCTTCAGGACGGCGGACCAGGACGTCGAGTGGTAGACGCCGAAATCGGCCAGCAGGCGGGTGCCGTCCACGCTGCCGTCGCTGATCCAGAGCTGTGACGTCTCGGAGCGGGAGTCGTCCACGATGAAGACCATCTCGTCTCCGAGGGGGCTCAGCAAGCTGGTGAGACCCGGACCCTTCTTGTGGTGGCGGTGGAAGGGCGGGATCGGGAACGTCCCCTCCTGGGTGCCGTCGCTCGTCCAGAGGTTGTGGTGGTAGTAGCCGGCGCCCTCGGTGAAGAAGATCCGCGATCCCGCGGCCTTCATCTCCAGTGGAGAGGCGTACGGGGGCAGGAGGACCGCCCGGCGGGTGCCCGCGCGGGACCCGTCCGTCGACCACAGCCCGGTGCCTTCGGGGGCGTCGGCGAAGAACCAGAGACGGTCGGCGGTGGCGACGAAGGCGCGCGGGTTGCTGCTATAGGTTCCGGGAGCGATGTCGCGCAGCAGCAGTGTCCCCGCCTGGGTGCCGTCCGTGCGCCAGAGCTCGGAGCCGGTCGCCGGGTCGGCGATCGTGAAGTAGAACAGTCCCGCGCGGGCGATTCCGTTGAGGAACCCGCTCAACGCGACACCGGTCAGCTCGACCGTCCCTTCCGGCGTGCCGTCGGTGCTGAACATCCGGGCTTCGGACCACGACTGGACGTACAGGCTCACGCTGAAGATCGCCCTGGAGCCGGCCGTGCCGAGCACGGTGATGGCGTGGACATCTCCGTTCGCCGTGAACACCCGCCGGGTGCCGCCCGGTGTCCCGTCGCTCGCCCAGAGCTCGTCGGCGCGGTCGTCGTCGAGCTGGTTGTGGAGCACGTAGACGACGAGACCGGGTGCGCCGGCGGGATCGCCCAGGGAATGGAACTGGTTCGGAGCGAACCCGCGGAGATCCCCGGGGACGAGCCGAGGATCGATGTCCTTGACCAGGACCGGCGTGGCGGCGAAGGCGCCGCGGGCGGCGAGCAGCGCGGCGAGGAGTGAGACTGCGAGGGCGATTCGGAGGTGCGGCATGGGTTGTCTTTCAGTTGGAGAGAAGAGTGAGCTGCTCAAGCGCCTCAGCCGGCCGCCAGATGCCGGCGGAACCAGCGCTGGGTTGCGTTCATCGCCTGGATGAGGTGAGGCGTCGGGCCGACGAAGGGGTGGCGTGCGCCGAACGTGTGGTTGGCGCCGGGGATGCGGACGAGCTCATGGCTGCCTGGAGATGCGCGAAACGCCCCGGACAATCGGTCGGCGTCCGCGATGGAGACGCTCTCGTCGTCCTCGCCATGGACGATCAGCCAGGGCGCGCGGACGTTCCGGGCGGCGGCGAGGACGTCCAGATCCTCGCGGGCTTCGATCTCGTTCAGGAGGTCGACTCCCAGGGCGAGCTTCTGTCCGGTGCGGGCGTTCACGACCGGCAGCTCGCCAGTGCCGCCAGCATCGCGCCAGGCGGCTTTCTGCTCAGGGGAGTAGCGGTCGAAGGTCGCGACGGACGACCAGGTGACGAGGGCGCGCACCCGGCCGCGCCAGGGCTCGCGGCCCGCGGCGAGGATGGCGTTGCCGCCGCCGCGGCTGTGTCCGAGGAGCCCGAGCCGGCCGCGGTCCACCCGGCCGGGAGCAATCGACTTGCCCGTGGCTTCGAGGATCGCGAACAGGTCCGCCATCTCCCGGCCGTGGGTGTTCGCCTTGAACGCCTCGGGATCGCTCACGATGTCCTCGCCGGGAACCATGCCCGTGCCGGCCACGTTGAAACGGACCACGACGAAACCGCGGCCCGCCAGCAGCTCCGCGAGCGGCGGGAAGAATCCCCATTCCATGAATCCCTTGAACCCATGGCAGAGGACGATGGCCGGCCGCTCGCCCGGCTCCTCGGGAAGGTCCACGAGGCCATGCAGGATCGACCCGAACGCGGTTCCGAGAGCGAATGGAACGGTTGTGCTCATGGATTGGTTGTAGACGCTCGGCCCGGAGTGAGGCTCAGCTGGCGCAACCGGTGGCGATCGCCAGCGCCTTGCAGACGGCGCTCATCTTGTGGCGATCCAGGTTTCCCACGTAGTGGGAGAGTTGCCGCTGCTCGACCGTCTGCACGTGATCGAGATTGACCGCGGATGGAGCCTTCAGGCCCTCGTCAACTCCAACCAGCACTTCACTCGGCGCGCCGCGAATGGCCGAGGTGATGGGGGCGACCATGACGGTCGAGAGGAGGCCGATGACCTCCTGGCGAGTCAGGACCAGGACAGGGCGCCGCTTGTCGGGAGGCTTGAAGGTGAACAGCCAGATCTCGCCGCGGTTCACTCTTCGTTCCACGAGCCCTGGTCCTCCCACCCGGCAAATTCCTCGCCGAGGCCGGAGGCGTCGGAGTAGGCTTTTCGGTATTGGTCCGCGATCGCCTCCCGGCGGCGGCGATCCAGGTACTCGACGGCGGCACGGCGGAGAACCGCCGAGCGACCTTCCGCTCGTACCTCCGCGCTCTCGTCGAGCCGGGCTACCAGATCCTCATCCAACATGACCTGTATGGCTTTCATGTGGATAGTTTATGTGGAGTCGCCAGCCTGGACAAGCCGTGCATCCTGGCGTATAGACTCTCAGGATGACGACTCCTCTTGAAGACGACCACTTGGCCTTGGGGTGCGGCATCGCCGACCTCTCCTGGCGCGGAGGTCTGGAGCTGACCGGTGCCGACCGACTCCGTTTCCTTCATGCCTACGTGACCTGCGACGTGAAAGGGCTCGCTCCGGGCGCGGGTGCCTATGGGTTCTTCACCACGCCGCAGGGACGGATTCTGTCCGATGCGATCCTGGCGGCGCAGGACGACCGGCTGTGGCTGGAAGTCGGAGCTGGACAGGAAGAGGCCCTCGCCACCCACCTGCGCAAGTACGTCATCGCGGACCGGGTCGAGATCCGGCCTCTCGAAGGCGTGCGGCTGCTGGCGGCCGTCGGCTTCCGCGCGGCGGAGATCCTGGGGGTTCCGGAGCTGGCGGCCCGCTGGAGCCATGCACGGGTCTCGATCCACGGCACCGAGGTGCTGGTTCAGCGGCGGGAGCTCGCCGGGGCCGCGGCCTGGACGCTCTGGGTTCCGGAAGCCGAGGCGGACGGGCTGATCGAGACGCTGGCGGCGGCCGGAGCGCGGCGGGTCGGGGAAGAGGCGATGGAGGTGCTGCGCGTCGAGGCCGGGATTCCCCGCTTCGGACAGGACTACGGCCCCGCGAACTTTCCGCAGGAGACCGGGATCGAGGAGGCGGTGAGCTATACGAAGGGTTGCTACCTGGGACAGGAGATCGTGGCCCGCATCCACTACCGGGGCGGAGTGCAGAACCTGCTCAGGGGAGTGGAGTTTGACGGCGAGCCGGCCGTGGGCGCATCGCTGCTCTACGAGGGGAGGGAGGCGGGGAAGGCGACGAGCGTGGTCCGATCGCCGGTCCTGGGCAAGACGGTGGGGCTTGCGATCCTCCACAAGCGGGCCGCTGAGCCCGGCACGGTCGTGGAGGTCGAGGGCGGTGGAACCGCGGAGGTGACCGTGGTTCCCGCCCTCGATTGGCAATTAGATTAGGGCCGGGCTTGGGGTGAGGCTCAGACCGTGAACGACGAGCCGCAGCCGCAGGTGCCGGCGGCCTTCGGGTTGTTGAACTTGAACCCGGCGCCGGCCATGCCCATGACGTAGTCGATCGTCGTGCCTTCGAGGTAGCGCGCGCTGACCGCGTCCACAAAGACGGACAGCTCGCCCTGCTCGTAGACCCAGTCGTTCTCCCGCGGCTCCTTCTCGAAGTCGAGGGCGTATTCGAACCCGCTGCATCCGCCGCCGCGCACGGCGATGCGGAGGCCGTGGGAGGCGTCGATGCCCTCCTGCTCGCGGGTCATCTTCACCATCTCGATCGCCTTGGGCGTCAGCATCACCGGGGTCTCCGATGTCGCTGCCGACGCGGTGATCGGGGAAGCCGTTTCCGGCTGAATCGGCTGTACGTTGTCCATGAGAGTCCTCCTCCCCAGGAAAAACAGAGGGTTTGCCGGGGGAATTTCATGATACCCCGAACAGCCCCTGTCACGCGGTATGATCGGCTCCGTGATCAGAGCCATTCTTTTCGACTTCAACGGTGTCCTCGTGGACGACGAGCCGATCCATCTGGAGATGTTCCAGAAGGTGCTGACCGAGGAGGGGATCACCCTCACGGCCGACGACTACTACCGCGACTATCTCGGCTTCGACGACCGCGGCTGCTTCGCGGCCGTGCTCCAGAAGGCGGGCGCGGCGCCGACCGTCTCCCGGCTGATGCGCCTGATTGCGCGCAAGTCCAGCTACTACCAGGAGCGGGTCCGCCAGGGCGGCTATCCATTCTTCCCCGGCGCCGTCGCCCTGGTCGAGGAGCTGGCGGACTCCGGCCGGATGCTCGGGATCGTCAGCGGTGCGTTGAGCGAGGAGGTCGAGAGCGCCCTGCGCCAGGCCGGCCTGCGCGAGCGCTTCAAGGTGCTGGTGACGGCGGAGGACGTGACCGAGGGCAAGCCCGATCCCGAGGGCTACCGGCGCGCGCTCGACGGGCTCAACTCGCTGCCGCCGCTGCCCGAGCGGCTCTTCCATCCGCACGAGGTGCTGGCCATCGAGGACAGCCCCGCCGGCCTGGCCGCGGCCGCCGATGCCGGGCTCACGACCCTGGCCGTGGCCCAGACCTATCCGGCGCAGCGTCTGCGCATGGCCGACGTCGTGGCCGAGCGGCTGGACGGCCTGACGGTGGCCGGCCTGGAGCAGCTCCTGGCGGAGGCGAGCCGCCGGTGAGCGGGCTCGACCCCGCCCACCGCCGCCAGATCGAGCAGTTCGTCCGCCCTCTGTACGCGGGGCTCGACGGCGTCCAGACCTTCGACCGGGTGGAGCGGCTGTCCGTCCGGACGGCAGTATTGAGGGAAGGACCGAGAGAGGGACTGAGGGCCGGGAGCCCGGTCGACGAGAGTCGTTTCGACGAGAGCTTGCTCGATCTTCTGATTCTTCTTCAGGGAGTGACGGAACGGCTCGGCTCGCTCGGACCGGGCGGGCGGCTCGACCTCTTCCTCAAGAGTCTCGGGCTGCCGGAGATGCTGTTGCGGCGGGTGCGCGGCGGGCTCGGGCGCCTTCCCGACGAGCCGCAGGGACCCGAGGAGGAGCTGATCCACGACGCCCTACTCCTGGAGTCGGCGGGAGTGACGGCCACCGCCGGCCGGCTGATGGCGGCGGGCAAGAAGCGGACGCCGGTGGCGCGGGCGCTGGCCCAGCTCGATCCGGGTCCGGCCGTGGAGCGCTACCGCACGCCCCGGGGTGCGGAGCTGGGAGCCGAGCGCCGCCGTTCTGCGGAAGCCTGGATCGCCGAGCTGCGCCGGCAGGTTGCGCAAGAGCAGGTTGCGCAGGAGATGACCGAGCCGGATCAGTTGATCGGCAGCCGGCCGGAGAAGCCTTCGTCGTAGGTGTGGAAGAACGCGATCGCCTGCTCAGGGAAGCGCCAGCAGTAGTAGCCGTCGCCGCTGTCCCAGTCCACCAGCCAGAGGCCCTTGACCTCGCAGCCGAGCGAGATCACCTCCTGGGCCCAGACGCCGACGATGCGCTCGCGCGCGTCCTCGAGCTCATCGCGGCGGTCGTCGAGCTCTTCGCGGCTGCCGACGCTGGCGGTCAGCGCCTCGATCTGGCGGACCGCGGCGGCTGTCAGATCCCGCACCAGGGGGAATGTCGACAGCGCTTCGTCATACGAGAAAATCCTTTTGGAGCGGCGATTCGGGGTCATGGCACCTCAAGGATATCAGAGCCGCGCCCAGGCTTGGCGGGGGCGCCGGGGTGCTGTAGATTCTCTCCGGTGAACATCAAGGACAGTCCTACAGAGCGCATCCGGGGTCACGTCGAGGTCATCGCCGGAGGCATGTTTTCCGGCAAGAGCGAGGAGCTGGTGCGCCGGTTGCGCCGGGCGACCATCGCCCGCCAGCGGGTTCAGGTCTTCAAGCCCGGCGCCGACACCCGCCACGATCCGGGCCGGCTGGTGACCCGGGACAACCGCGAGCTGGAGGCGATGTGCGTCAGCTCAAGCCTCCAGCTGCGCAGCTGCCTCGACGCCGAGGTGCAGGTGGTGGGCATCGACGAAGCCCAGTTCTTCGACACCGGGCTGGTGGAGCTGGTGGGGGAGCTGGCGGACCGCGGTCTGCGGGTGATCGTGGCCGGGCTGGATCTCGACTTCCTGCGCCGTCCGTTCGGGCCGATGCCGCGGCTGCTGGCGCTCGCGGAATACGTGGACAAGATGCACGCCGTCTGCATGCGCTGCGGCGAGCCCGCGCACTACAGCCAGCGCATCGCGGGCGGCTCCGAGCAGCTCCAGGTGGGCGACACCGAGTCGTACGAGGCGCGCTGCCGGAGCTGCTTCGAGGCGTTCGAGCCGGAGTAGCAGGGCTAGCCGGCGAGGGGAGCCGGCTGGTTGTCCTGGTCGACGTGGACGTAGACCACCTCGGCTTCGGTGACCTTCACCTTGCCGGTGCCGCGGGTGCGGCGCTCCGCTTCCACGGTGACGCGGACCGTGATCGAGGTGCGGCCGAGCCGGGCGGTCTGGGTGTAGAAGCTGACCAGATCGCCGACGAAGACCGGAGCGTGGAAGACCACCTCGCGCATGGCGACGGTGACCAGCCTGCCGGCGACGTGGCGGTGGGCCTCGACGGCGCCGGCGAGGTCGATGTGGGAGAGGATGATGCCGCCGAAGATCGTGCCCAGGGCGTTGGTGTCCTTCGGCATCATGATGACGCGGATGGCGGGCTGGGTCGGTCCGCTCTCGGCGGGGGCATCCAGGCCGCTCTCGGCTTGTGAATCCATGTCGGGGTCGGTTCCTTTCGCGTGAGCCTTCGGGGCCTCATGGTATCTTACCGACGCTACCGCTGCTAACGTCGCCTCCCCGAGGCGTTCAGACACGACCAATGCCGGAATCCGGTTCTCTCCCACTGCCGCCAAGATCGCCCGCCGTGCCAGGCACTCCCGGGCCCGTGACCGACGCCGTCCTGGTGCGCCGGGTTCTCGAACGGAACCCGGAAGCGCTCGCCGAGCTGTACGACCGCCACGCACCGGCGCTCCTGGCGCTCGCCCGCCGCATCCTCGGCCGCACCTCCGACGCGGAGGAGGTGCTGCAGGAGGTCTTCCTCCACCTCTGGAACAACGCCGGAAGGTACGACCCGGCCCGTTCGTCGGTCTCGACATGGCTGGTGCTGGTCGTGCGCAGCCGCTCCATCGACCGGTTGCGCAGCCGCAAGGTCGTCGACCGGGTCCACGAGGCCGCGCACCTGGAGAGCCCGGCGCCGGAGCATGCATCCCCCGACGGCGTGGAATCCGTATTCATCCGGGAACGAAGGCAGCGAGTGAAGGCCGAGATGGATCTGCTGCCGGCGGAGCAGAAGCAGGTGCTGGAGATGGCGTTCTACCAGGGCCTGTCCCAGACCGAGATCGCCGGCCTCGTAGGCCTTCCCCTGGGAACGGTCAAGACGCGGACCCTGCTCGCGATGAAGAAGTTGCGGAGCGCGCTGCGCTCCGAGATCCGGGAGTTGCTGTGAAACAGGATCTCACCCTGGAGGACCACACCATCCTGGCCGCGCTGGAGGCCCTCGAAGGCGGCACCGGCGAGCCGGTGACTCCGCACGAGCCTTCGGAGACGGCCGAGACCCTGGCGCGCCTGTACACGGAGGTGCTGGGCCTGGTCGCCTGCGATCTGGAGCCGTCGGCGCCGCGGCCGGAGACGCGCTCCCAGTTGCTCGCCGCGGTGGCTCGTGAGTCCGGGATCCATGCACAGCCGGTGGTTGATCCCATCCCCCCTCTCCCCGGCCCTCTCCCCCGTGCCGGGGGAGAGGGAGCCCCCTCCCGGCCCATGCCCTCGCAGGAGTCTGAGTCCCAGACCGCTAAGCCTCGGGAGACTGGTCCCCGGCCCGTGCCTGCGGTGCGGCCGGTCCCCGTTCCGGCCCCGCTGCCTCGCGTGGCCGTCGCTCCTGCCGTTCCTGCTGCTCCGCCCAGCCGTTCGGCAGCTGCTTCTCGGCGGGGGAGCTGGCCCCTGGCTCTGGCGGCCTCGGTGGCTCTCGTCCTGGCCGGGCTGTCGGGGTGGCTCGTGCAGCAGCGCGCCGAGCAGGAGGTCACGATCGAGTCGCTGCGTTCCGAGCTCGCAGGCGAGCGGCGGAAGGCGGAGAAGGCCCTGGCCGAAGCGGTCGAGGCGCGCCAGGGGGTCGAGCGGATGAGGTCGAGCTTCGCGCTGGTGACCGCGCCCGCCGTGACGATCAGCCCGCTGCGCCCTGTCGAAGGACTGGGCCTTGCGCGCGGCACCCTGTTCGTGGCCCCGGACCATCAGCACTGGTACATGGCGCTCCACGGCCTTCCGCCGGCCGCCGCCGGCCGCGACTATCAACTCTGGTGGGTGGCCGATGAAGGCACCGTCAGCGGCGGGACGTTCGACACCCGGCCCGGGGAGACGCTGGAGCTTTCCTCCGAGACCATGCCCGCCAACACCCGCGACGTCATGATCACGCTGGAGACCGACGGCGGAGCGGCCGCGCCGAGCAGCCCGGCCATCCTGCGGGCTGCCGGGGTGTACGACCTGTCGTAGAGGGCAGCCGAATTAAGGGCGGGCTTCGAGCGCGGCGACGCGCCTGCTGAGATTCTTGAATGACACCTGGTGAAGGGCTCGGGAAGCCTCGAGCTCTTTGGTGACCTCGGACCGGAAGGAATCCAACTTCTGATCGACGTTGGCCACTCCCTCCGCCACCTGGCGGATGTCGTCACGCAAGCCTTCGACCTTGACGTCGGTCAGCCGGATCGTGTCACTCAGGCGACGAAGCTCCTGCGTCAGTCCTGAAGAGTGCTGCTCGATCTGCTCGAAGCGCTGGTCGTTCGCGTCGAAGCGCTTGTCGATCGCGTCGAAGCGCTCGTCCATCGCGTCGAAGCGCTGGTCGTTCGCGTCGAAGCGCTTGTCGATCTGTTCGAAGCGTCGATCGATCGCCTCGAAGTGCTCATCAATCACATCAAAGCGTCGATCAATGGCCGAGAAGCGTGTGTCGAGATAGGCAATCAGTTCCTGGTCCATGGCACCCCAATCGTGTCTGGGAGGAGCTTAACATCCCAGAAGGGGCGGGATCAACCGGGCCAGCGGCAGCGAAGGGCGTCGCGCTCCGACGCCGAAGCCAGGCGGCAGGGGGCGGGGCGGTCGCGGCCTCCCGTGGGGATCAGCCGGCAGTCGAGGACCAGGCGGGTGTCGCCGGTCAGGTCGATCTCCGACTCCACCTCCTTGAAGTTGTCCTTCCAGATCTCATAGCGGTACTTCCCGGGGAACAGATGCGAGACGATGTCCGCGGTCGAGGTGTCGACCGGGTCGGACGGGAGGCTGCGCGGGTAGATGCGGACGATCGCGCCTTCCTCCGGCGAGCTCAGGATGCAGAGGCTCCGCCGCGGCGACTCGCCGCTGGACGCGAGGAACCCCTGCACCCGCTTGATCAGGGGCAGAGCCTTCTTCATCTCGACCCTTTCGAGGGTGCCCTCGCCCTCCTCCGGCAACAGCCGGACGCGGGCGGAGACCTCGTCCATGAGATCGGCCGTGGCGTCGCGGAAGGCTGCCAGCTCCGGATAGGGAAGCGCGCGGGCGAGATCCGCCTGGGTCGCTGCCAGCAGGGTCAGCACGTCGGACCGCGAAAGTCGTCCATCCGGCTTTCCTTCCGGCAGGGCGCGCACCCGGTCGTCCAGGCTGGCCGAAATCTGCCGGACCTCGCGCTGGAAGATCCCGCCGAGCAGGGTCAGGTATTCCTCGCCGAGGAAGGGGGCCGTGCGGTCCTCGACCGCCGCTTCGATCCGGAACGGACCGCTGCCGGCGAGCCAGGTGACGTTGCGGCTCGCCGCGTTGCGCAGGCCGCCGGAGGTCGAGGCGCTCTGCAGGGTGCCGCCCTCCAGCGTCGCCAGGTCCGGCGCGGTGTTACGCAGCCGCAGGCGGACCGGGTCCTTGGTGCCGAGAACCATCCAGGTGATCAACGTCGACTGCAGAGGCTGAAGGTTGAGGAAGGGCGGGAAGCGGCGGATCTGCACCGCCACGACCTTGTCGTCGCCGACCGGCTCGAAGCCTGCGGCGACCGAGCCCGAGATGCGGTGCGATCCGAGACCGACCCGGGCGCAGATCGAGCGCTGGGAGACCGCCACCAACGGACCCGCCGCGCGGCCGTCCACCAGGAAGCCTGCCCGCGCCGCCTCGTCGGGGAACCAGCCGCAGGCGCACGCGACGCCGTCCTGCACCCACTGCGAGCCGCAACGGGAGAGCCGCGGCGGGACGGCCGAAAGTTGTAACTGCGGGGAGCCCACCGGCGGAGGCACGACGCGCACCTGCTCGAGCGCGGAGGCCTCGACGATCCGCTTGCCTTTCGCGTCCGTATAGACGACCGGCAGGGGTCCCATGGGATCGAGATCGGCGGGAATCCGGACGCGCAGGCGCGGCAGGCCCCCCCCCTGGATCGGCTGCGCTTCCACGCCGGCCACGGTCCAGCGGCCGTCCGGCGGGGTCTTCTCCGGGTTGAGCGGCGCGATCTCGATGACCTCGCCGGGAGTGATGAGCGGCGGCAGCCGGAGGAGGCCGTCGAGCCGATTGAGGATGCGGCCGGGCGCGGTCTCCCGTGGAGGCTCGAACCCGGGCCTCACCGGACGAGTCGGCAGGTCGGGACGAAGAAGACCGGCGGCGGCCACGAGGGCCAGGAGGATCTTTGCCATGGAGGGCACCTGACAACTTGCCAGTGCCCTCAGTTTAGCAGGGACGCAGCCTCAGCGTGACGGTTGGGTTCTCGGGACTCCGCCCAGGACCGGGAAGGGATTGACCGGCTCGCCCTCCCACCAGCGCTTCTCCGGCGTCAGGCGGAAGATGGCGAAATGGAGATGCGGCGCGTCGGGGGCGGCGTTCCCGGAGGTCCCCACGAAGCCGATGACCTGGCCGCGCCGCAGCAAAGCTCCCTCCTGCAGGCCGCCCGCGTAACTCTCCAGGTGAGCGTAGTAGTAGGTATAGGTCTCGGACGGATCGAACTGGTAGATCGTGAGCCCGCCGAGCTTGCTGGTGAACAGCTTGGCGATGCGGCCGTCCTCCACCGCCAGCACCGGGGTGTTGCGCGGTGCGAGGATGTCCAGCGCCTCGTGGACCCGGTCCCCGCTGCGGGACTCGGTGAACGTGTCGTGGAGATCCTGGGGGCGGATGCCCTGCACCGGCAGCACGAGCGAACGCCGGCCGAGATCCGGGCTCGCGAGCGGATTGGGGAGAGGCGACGAAGGATTGGCCGGAGATGTCGGAGACGCGGGCGCGGCAGGAAGAGCCGGCGCCGGCTGGACCGTCACCGGCTTGCCTCCCGTCGCCCGGGGGGCGGCGGCGGGCAGACCGCCCTCCGTCCGGAAACCGCTGGAGGCCCAGAGCACGAACAGCACGGTCAGGGCTCCGAGGAGATACCCTCCGAGCCCGGCCGACACCACCGCCCAATTGGTCTTTTTCTCGGTGTGCTTCTCGTGCTTCAGTTTCATGGCTCGAACAGGACAGGGGTCCCCGGCCGCACCAGGCCCGCGAGCGTGAGGGCGTCCCAATTGGTGAGCCGCACGCAGCCGTGGGAGGAGGATCGGCCGATCATCCGCGGCTCGGGAGTTCCATGGATTCCATAGTGCGGCTTGTTGATGTCGACCCAGACCACGCCCACGGGATTGTTGGGCCCGGCGGGGATCTTGGCCTTGCCGTGGGTGGGATCGGCGTCCCAGAACAGGTCGGGATTGTAGTTGAACGTCGGGTTCTTGGCGACGCCGTTGACCTTCCACTCGCCGATCGGCAGCGGATCGTGCTCGCTGCCCGCGGTCACCGGCGCAAAGAACAGCACGTCCCCGCCGCGCTCAACCGTCAGAGAGCTGTTCGACTTCGAGACCACGACCCGGACATCGCCCGGTTCCGCGGCGACCGGCGCGCTTCGGATGTTCGGGACCTGCACGCTCTCCCCGGCGGCGAAGCGGGCCTTCGGGTTGAGCTTCTTGAGGAGCTCCGGAGTGGTGTGGAAGGCCTCGGAGAGCATCTCGACGATCGAGGTGTAGCCCAGAGCGGGTAACTTGGCCTTCTCTTCCATGTCCTCGGGAATCGCCTTGACGAACGGCCCGTTCGCCTCCTCGGCCGTGATCTCGTGCTCCACGAGCGCCGCTCCGGTGCCGGCGGCGGCGAGGCTCTCCCAGGTCTCGGCGTTCAGCTTGCCCGTGACCGGCAGATCGTGCGCTTCCTGGAACGCCGAAAGCGCCTTGCCGGTGATCGCACCCGGTTTGCCGTCGATCACACCGGGCGAGAAGCCGGCGCGGTCGAGCTGGACCTGAAGGTCCAACCCGGAGGGGCTCTGCGCCGGCTGAGCCTGCTGGGCCGGCTGGCCAGCCTGCTGGGTTGGCTGGGTTTGCGGAACCGGCTGAGCCGGCGGCGCGGTCTGGGCGGAGACGGCTCCGGTTAGAGAGGCCATCCAACAGAGGGCAAGAAGCATGGAAGCGCTTCGAAACATTTTCGTTTTCCTTTCTTGTCTCTTCCGGTTCATGCCGTCAGAGACGATCTGCCGTCATGCAACTCACCCGATGCAACGCTCGGGCCATCCGTGCCGGTCGATCCATGTAAGAATGGGTGGATCGCCATGAACCAGAAAACCCTCAGCCGCTACTTCTTCATCGCCATCCTCCTCGGCGCCGCCTTTTCATTCTTCTACATGGTGAGGATGTTCCTCGTGCCGGTGGTTCTCGCCGCCGTGTTCACGACCATCTTCTACCCTATGTATGAGTGGATCACCCGGAAGTTCCGCGGCCGGGGGGGGCTCGCGGCCTTCGTCTGCTGTTTGCTCCTGCTGCTGGCGGTGATCCTGCCCATCCTGGGGGTGGCCCACCTGGTGACCCTGGAAGCGATCGACGTCTATCACTCCGTCCAGGTCAAGGTGAAGGACATCGCGTCGAAGGGCCAGGACGGTCTCCTCGGCCAGCTTCGCAGCTACCGCTGGTACGGGCAGTGGGGGCTCGACAAGATCAACTGGAGCGCCAGCCTGGAGGACGCGGCGAAGACGCTGGGCTCGGTCGCGGCGGTGGTCATCAGCAAGACCTCCAGCGGTACGCTGCAGCTCATCATCCTGCTCTTCACCACCCTGTTCTCGATGTTCTACTTCTTCCGGGACGGCAAGTCGCTGCTGCGGAAGATGCGCTACCTGATCCCGCTCGACCGCGAGTACAAGAACGCCATCGCGGCGCGGTTCTCCTCCGTGGCCCGGGCCACGGTCAAGGGAACGCTGCTGATCGCGCTGGTCCAGGGCACGCTCGCGGGATTGACGCTGTGGATCTTCGGCGTGGGCTCGCCGTTCCTCTGGGGAGTCGTGGCGACGCTGTCCGCGATCATCCCGCTGGTCGGCGCCTGGCTGGTGCTCTATCCGGCGGCGTTTCTCCAGATGGCCACCGGCCACATGGGGAACGGGATCGGGATTCTGATCGTCACCGTGGTCGTGATCGTCAACGTGGACAACCTGCTGCGGCCCCGGCTCGTCGGGCAGGAAGCGGGGATGCACGACCTGATGGTCTTCTTCTCGACGCTGGGCGGCATCGCGCTGTTCGGGGCCATGGGCTTCATCGTCGGCCCGATGATCGCGGCGCTTTTCATGACCCTGCTCGATATCTACAGCGAGGAGTTCAAGGACGATCTGGACGGCACCCAGACCCTGGTGGCTGTCGTCCAGGCGCCGCGGGTGAAGAAGGGCAAGGCCGGGGCCAGTCCTGCGGTCAGCCCGGAAAAATGACCACCCGCCGGTAGGGCTCCTCGCCCTTGCTCTCCGACGTCAGACCGTAGCGTTCCACGAGCTGGTGCTGAAGCCGCCGCAGATAGCTTCCCTGCGGCGCCAGCTCCACGGGCTTCCCCTCGTCCAGCGCCTCGTCGACGGCGTCCTCCACCTCGTGCAGCGCAGCCTCATCTTCCGAGCCGGGCTCGGAGGCGTTGAAGTGGTCGCGCAGGAAGTTTTCCATCTGGGCGATCGTGTTGCTCTTGATCACATGGATCGGTACCCCGCGGGCCTCGGCGTCGCGCAGGCGGCGGGGCTGGCGGCGCTCCTGCGCCTTGAGGGTGATGACCATGTCGGCCTCGTCCATGTCGTCGAGGATGAGCAGCGGCAGCCGGAACTTGCGGATGGCCCGTTCGAGCTTCCCCTTGGAGACCGCGTAGGGGAACACCCGGATCGCCTTGCCCTTGGGCGGCCGGGCGCTGGGAGTCGGGATGGCGTCCTCGCGGATCTCGCGGGCGGCGTCTCGCGCGGTCCGGGCGGTGCGAGCCTCCCGCGTGTCCGGCGTGTTCCAGGGATTGCGGGCCTCCCGCCGCTTGCGCGCACCCGGCCGCGCCAGGGGCGGCGGCGAGGGGGCGGCCCGGTCGTCCTCATGGACGGGGTCGACGATCTCGACCCCGCCGCCCTCGGTCCGCATCCGGATTTCGGGCCGCGGCGGGATGTCCCGCAGGAACCTGTCCACGACCTCGGCCACGTCGTGATGGACGGCCAGGCGGTCCTTCTCCTGGATCTCGATCAGCACTCCGAACGTGGGAGGAGCCTTGCGCTCCAGCACCGTCTTCTGGGTGCCGCGGCGGCGCGCCTCCTCGTCCGAGAGGGTGACGGCGTGGATGCCTCCCACCAGGTCGGAGAGCGTCGGGTTCTGGAGCAGGTTTTCGAGCGTATTGCCGTGGGCGGTGGCGATGAGCTGGACGCCGCGCTCGGCGATGGTGCGGGCGGCCTGGGTCTCCGCGGTGGTGCCGATCTCGTCGATGACGATCACCTGCGGCATGTGGTTCTCGACCGCCTCGATCATCACCCCGTGCTGGGCCTCGGGCGCGGGAACCTGCATGCGCCTGGCGCGGCCGATCGCGGGATGGGGGATGTCGCCGTCGCCCGCGATCTCGTTGGAGGTGTCGACGACGACCACGCGCTTGCCGAGATCGTCGGCCAGGACGCGGGCGGCTTCCCGCAGCAGCGTCGTCTTGCCCACGCCCGGACGCCCGAGCAGGAGGATCGACTCGCCGGCTTCGATCACGTCGCGCAGGATGTCGACCGTGCCGTAGACCGCCCGGCCCACGCGGCAGGTGAGGCCGACGACGTCGCCGACCCGGTTGCGGATCGCCGAGATGCGGTGGAGCGTGCGCTCGATCCCGGCGCGGTTGTCCTTGCCGAAGCGGCCGATGCGCTCCACCACGCCGGCGAGATCCTCGCGGCCGACCGGGGTGGCGGTGAGATCCTCGCCGCTCTGGGGGAAGCGGATCTCGGGCAGCCGACCCAGGTCGAGCACGATCTCGATCAGGTCGCCCTTGCCCGGATGGGCCGCGATCACCTCGGCCACGCGCGGCGGCATGACCGCCAGCAGCAGCTCCAGATCGCCGGATTCAACTCCTGCCATCAGCTGAGCTCCTCCTTGAAGAAATCTCACCGAAAGGCGACATCGTTTTAGATGGAACCCTGCAGCCCGTCCGTACGTAGGGTGGAGGAGGTGAGCATCCTAGCCACGGATCACCCATGATCCACCCACGATGACGCAAGGAGGAGAACCATGAAGATATTCCGGTCCCTGGCCGCCATGGCCCTGGCGACGACCTGCATGACCGTTGCCGTCACCGAGGCCACGGTGGGCGCCGAGAGCGCGGAGGCCTCCGTCACGATCAAGAAGCCCTTCCAGCAGAGCTATCCCTTGAAGTCCGGCGGCACGCTGGAGGTCAGCAACACCAACGGCGGCATCACCGTCGAGGCCTGGGACCGCCCCGAGGTGCGGGTGGACGCGGTCAAGCAGATCAAGGCCCAGTCCTCGGCCAGGGCCGAGGAGCTGGCGAAGCAGATCCACATCGACGTCCAGCAGGCGGCCGGCTCCCTTCGCATCGAGACGAAGCTTCCCAAGTCCGGGGACGGCTTCCTGAGCTGGCTGTCCGGCAACGAAGCCAGCGTCAGCGTGACCTACACGATCCACGCGCCCCGCGACGTGGTGGCGAAGCTGGTCAACAGGAACGGCGGGCTCCGGCTGGTCGGCACCCAGGGCCGGGCCGACCTGGAGACCGTGAACGGCGGCATCACCGTCGAGCGTACGAAGGGGGCCATCGAGGTCGAAACCACGAACGGCTCCGTCACCGTCGTCAATGCCAAGGGATCCCTGGAGGGGGGGACCACGAACGGCAGCATCACCGCTCAGCTCTCGCAGGTCGACGGCGACATCTCCCTGGAGACCACCAACGGCTCGGTGAAGCTCACGGTGCCCGAGGGGCTCCGCGCCAACCTCGACGTGGCCACCTCGAACGGCAGCATCCAGTCCGACCTGGATGTCCAGGGCGGACAGTCGACGCGCAAGCGCCTGTCCGGCGAAGCGAACGGCGGCGGCGGCCTCCTCAAGGTCCGCACTACGAACGGCAGCGTAAGAATCTCCTCGAAGTAGGCCGGGTGCGCCCCGGTTTCGGGGCGCGTTTTCCGTCTCTTCCGGCATGCTGAGCTCAAAGGCGAGACGTCGGAACGAGTGACCCCGCCGGTAGCTCTGACAGGTAGTGGTGCAGCGCGAGGAGGAGCCTTCTTCGGCTCTGGCACCGGGCGATCTCGTGCTCTACCTCTCGCAGCTCCCGGTCGGTGTCCTTGAGCAGCTCTTCCACGGCAGTGCCGGGCTCGGCTGCTCGCAGCCGCGTGCCCCTGCTCACAGCGTTGCGCTCCCGGCCATCGCACCCAGAAGCTGACAGCGCACCAGGGGGCGCTTGACCTGACTCTGAAGCTGCCCCGCTCGCTCAGGGCTCGAACAGTGGAACAGCAGCCAGCCGCGACTGCGCAGAAGCGTGATCAAGGTCTCCGGATCTCCCAAGAGGTTGAGCCAGGGGATCGCGTCCCGAAGAGCCGCCGGCCTGGGCTGTCCGGAGCTGTGCGTCAGCTCCAGAAAGAGCCCGCATCGAAGCGGCCGGCCGAAGCCCGCTCTCAGCAGGTCCCGGACGGAGAGAGGCTCGACGCCGAGATTGAAGTCCGAGCTGAACAACTCTTCGGCATCGCGCACATAGGGCAGCCGGTACCAGAGCGCAAGGAGCCGATCCGGAGAGGCGGTCCGGAGCTCCTCGCGGAAGCGCTCCTGGTGCGCCCTGGCGAGAAATCGTTGAAGGTCAGCCCGGACGAAGTCCTGTGTCTCCCCGTACCACTCGGGGACATGACGGTAGATCACCCTGGCTTTCATGGATCCGTCAGCCCCGGGCCTCGGGCATCTCTCCGGCGCCGCCGATCTGCTGAAGCCGGACCACGACCTCCCGCGGGAGCACCAGCTTCGACCAGGAAGGCATACGCTCCGTCAGTGCCAGCCCTGGGAGGATGTAACTGGCCTTGAAGGCCCTGTCCATGAGCTGCTCTGTCAGACGCCGCTCGACGGGATCGATTCCTTCCACCTCGGGCCGCCGGACGGAGCGTAGGTATTGCGGTAGTGCGATCAGCTCCTTTGCCGGCCTTCCTGTCGCGGTCACGGTCTCGAGCCGCCAGGGACCCGCGCCCTCGATTCCCATGGGTACCAGGGCATACATGAGAGGCTGGTTCGGCGAATGGTCACTCATGAACCACTGCGTATTCCTGCTGAAGTACGCCAGATGAAACACAGGCCTCTCGATCATTCAGACTCCCTTTGAAGGATAAGAGGGGTGGTCGCATCGCGAAAGCGCAGGAGGCCGGGCTCGGCCTCTTCGATCCTGAGCCAGGTCCAGCGTTGCTCTGCCGGCTGGAAAAGCGGCTCTTCCAGGCGGGTCCAGGCCGCATGCCAGCTCCCGCTTTCGAAGAAGACCCTGAGCCCGGCCTGCTGCGGCGAATAGAGCGGAGGTGAAAGGACGGCTCCAGGCTCGGCCAGGGGCCGGGGCGTGAAGTGCTCCAGGACGACGCAGGCGTAGAGTTGCTCTTCCGTCTCCTTGTCCACCCGCGAGAGGTCCACTCTGCCCTGCAGCTCCTTCCGGACCTCCGCGCCCATCTCCAGGATCCGGTTCCAGTGCTCCCTCCGGGCGGCCGACTCTCCCGGGCGGTCTTCGCCATGGGTCTCCCAGAACCGGGTCACCTCGGCCGTCAGGCTCGTCAGGGCCGCGGGGATAAGGATGGTCGCTTCGGTCATCGTCTCCTCCGGCCAGAAAACTAGCCGGCAACGCCGCAAGCGCCAAGGCGTGCCTTCGCGAAACCGGCGAATGACGGGTCCGCCCGATCTTTTTTCCTGTGGGGGATGGCCCGGGCGGCGAAAGTCTCCCCTTCTTGTCACGCTTCGGGCCTGGCGGACACAACGCTATAGAGAAGGCTTTTCTTGGAGGGACCGCCGTTGAGCACCGAAAAACCCGCACGACCCCGGATGAGTCTAGCCCTGAGCTATGGCCGCCTGGCCGAGTGCCTCACCCAGAAGGAGCTGTCGGAGATCTCCGGCACGCCCGACATCTCGATCCTGGAGACGAGGCGTGAGCCGGACCGCGAGAAGGTGGAGGAGCTGTTCGCCTGCATGGGCCGCGGACCCGAGGAGGTCGACCTCGCCCTTTTCTGTGCCGACCTGCTGCGCGATCCCGGTGCGCTGCCGGAGATCGTTTCTCCCCTGGAGCCGACCCCGGAGGAGGTCCGGACGCTCCGGGTCGCG
The DNA here is from genome assembly GCA_031390755.1 of Holophagales bacterium. Lineage (GTDB taxonomy): Bacteria > Acidobacteriota > Thermoanaerobaculia > Multivoradales > UBA5704 > DATMER01. The sequence continues at coordinate 135,956 of JANMTS010000074.1, read as the reverse complement.
GCGGCCCAGGTGGCCACGGCCGTGTTCCAAGTGGCCTTCGAGCAGCTCGCCCAGGCCTTGCGGGAGCGGCGGGCCAGGGCCGACCGCGAAGCGGCGGTGCCGGTGCTCAAGGAGCTGATGCAGCGCCCGCCCGCGAAGCGGTGGCGGATGGTCGAGGAGCACGAGGCCTACCGCACGTGGGCGCTCTGCGAGCGCACGGCTTTCGAAAGCGTGAAGCTCGCGGCCCACGATGCGGACGTGGCGCTGGACCTCGGTCGTCTGGCCGTGCGCATGGCCGAGCTGACGCCGGGCAGCGAGGAGTGGCGTGCCCGCATCGGCGGATTCTGCTGCGGCTTTCTCGCCAATGCCCACCGGGTGAAGGGCGACTTCCCGGGCTCGGATGAAGCCTTCCTGCGTTCCGACCGCCTCTGGCAGGCCGGCGCCGTGGCCGATCCCGGATTGATCCTCGACGGCTCCCGCCTGCTCGACCTCAAGGCCTCCCTGCGGCGCCACCAGGGACGGTTCGAGGAATCGCTGGACCTCCTCGAGCAGGCCCAGGCGACGAGCCGGTCGGACGCGGCCACGGCGCGCCTTCTGCTCAGCAAGGCATTCACCCTCGAGCAGATGGGTGACTGGAAGGGCGCGATCGACGCGCTCGAACAGGCCCGCCCCCTGGTGGAAGCCCAGCACGATCTTCGAGGACTTTTCGGTTTGGAGTTCAACCTCTGCACGAGCCTCTGCGATGCGGGACTTTACAGCGAGGCCGAGGCGCTGCTGCCCAGGGTGAGGAAGCTGGCGCTCGATCTCGGCAACCGGCTGGACCTTCTGAGATGCCGTTGGCTTCGCGCACGGCTCTCAGCCGGGCTGGGGAGACTGGAAGAGGCAGAGGCCGAGCTGGACCATGTCGTGGGGCAGCTCGTGGCGCGCGGCATCGCGTTCGACGCCGGCCGCGCGTGCCTGGACCTTGCCCAGCTTTACCTGCGGCAGGAGCGCTCGGCCGAGGTCAAGCGCATCGCCGGGCAGATGGTCGCCGTCTTCAAGGCGCAGAGGGTCCATCGCGAGGCTCTGGCCGCGGTGATCCTCTTCCAGCAGGCGGCCGAGCAGGAGAAGGCCACGGCCGAGCTGGCCAGGAAGCTCGCCGACTACCTCCGAAGGGCTGAGCGCTGCCCGGCGCTGCGGTTCGAGCTGTGATGGAACCCGGCGCGGAAGGGCGGGCCGGGACGGAGCCCCGGCCCGAGGACTCTACCTTGTGGCTAGCTCCCGGACCGGCAACGGCCGTTCGGGTCGGCAATGCAGCCGTTCTCCGCCTGGGTGGCCAAACCGGCAGCACAGCCGCCGCTCGGGTCGATACCACAGCCGTTGTCCGTCCTTGGGGCTTCAGCCTGGCCCGTCGCACAGCCGCCGTTCGGGTCGATACCACAGCCGTTGTCCGTCCGCGGGGCTTCGGCCTGTCCCGTCGCGCAGCCGCCGCTCGGGTCCATGATGCAGCCGTTCTCCATCCACAGGCTGACGAGGCCGTCCCAGGCGCGGCCGAAGAGGTCGAGCACCGGGAAGCCGGTGGCCTTGACGGTCCGGAGAGAGCCTGGCTCCAGGGCACGGACGGACGGTACCGTCAGCAGCAGAAGGACGAGGGCGGTCATGGGAATCCGGTACCAGGGGAATCGGGACATGGGAGGCTCCTTGGGGCGAGGCCGGCTCCGGCGCGGCCGGCATTGGCCGCGAGGGCTCGCCTCCATGGAAGTATGGTGCGGAAAAACCCGCGTCTCGACCCGCCATCCGCATGCACCGCCAGGGAGGGGATTGACCGATGAGCCGGCGTGAGGAGGAGAAGGCGGTCCTGGGCCTTCTGCTGGTTCTGCTGCGCTCCCTGAGGCACTGGTCGCAGGCGGAGATGTCGAGAGCTTCCGGAATTCAGAAAAGCCAGCTCTCCCTCTACGAGCTGGGCGTCATCCTCCCTTCCGAGGTCACCCTGAGGCGGCTGGTCGCGGCCGCCGGGCTCCCCTGGGCCGCGGTCTGCAAGGTGCTTCCGGCGCTCCGGGCGTGGCATCGCCTCGTCACGAGGCCGGCAGGCCGCCGGCCGGCGTTTCACGGGAAGGTAGCCGCCGGGGTGGGCCGGGCGTCGGCCGGCGCGTTTCGCGATCGGGTGCAGCCCTTCCTGCTCGCACGCCTCCCAGCGTTCGGCAGCCCCGAGCCGCCGGCCGCCGTTCCCGAGCCTCCGGAGCCGCCGGAGCCGCCGGAGCCGGGCGTGACGGGCCTGCTGGTCACTCTCCTGCGCTCGCTCCGGCATTGGACGATCGAAGAGCTGGCGAACGCTTCCAGGGTTCAGAGAAGCCAGATCTCCGCCTACGGGCTGGGCCTCGCCATGCCCCGGCACGGCACGATGGAGCGGCTCGCCGCCGCCGTGGGCGTGCCTCTGGAAGACGCTCTCGCTGCGCTCCCCTTCCTCCGCGAGCTGGTCCGCGCGGCCCGCGGCGGCGCCCGGTCGATCGATGAATGGCTCGCCGGCGCCGGCCGGGCCGCGGAAGCTCTTTGCCTGCTGGAGTTGGGGCCGGTCCTCCCGGATCCTCTGGCTCAAGCCGAAGCGTACGAGGCTCGCCGCCAGGCCGAGCCCCTCCTGAACGACCTGCTGCGGCGCTCACCCGCGGAGCGCTGGCGGATCGTGGAGGAGCACGGGGCCTATCGCACCTGGGCCCTCGCCGAGCGCGCGGCCTTCGCAAGCGAGAAGCTCGCCGCCCACGATGCGGACGAAGCGGTGGACCTCGCCCGGCTGGCCGTGCGCATGGCCGAGCGGTTGCCGGACGACGAGGACTTGCGCGGCCGGGCAGGCGGTCTCTGCTGGGGTTTTCTCGCCAATGCCATCCGCGTGAAAGGAGACTTTCCCGCAGCGGAGCAGGCATTCCTGCAGTCCGACCGGCTCTGGAAGGCTGGCGCCTCTGCCGATCCCGGGCAGATCCTGGACGGCACGCGTCTGCTCGACCTCAAGGCGTCCCTGCGGCGCCACCAGGGGCGGTTCGAGGAAGCGCTGGATCTCGGCTCACAAGCCATGGGTGCCAGCCGGACGGACTCTTCCACCGCGCATCTTTTGCTCATCGAGGCATTCACCCTTAAAGAAATGGGCGATTGGCAGGGGGCGATCGAAACGCTCTCACAGGCCCGCCCGCTCGTGGAAAAGCAGGGCGATCTGAGAGCGCGCTTCGGCCTGGAATTCAATCTCTCGGCCAGCCTCTGTGGCGCGGGCCGCTACCGCGAGGCCGAGGCCCTGCTGCCCAAGGTGAAAGGGCTGGCGCTCCGCCTCGGCAACGGGCTGGATTCCTTGAGATGCCGCTGGCTCCAGGCGCTCATCTCGGCCGGGCTCGGCAGGCTGGAAGAGGCGGCGGCCGGCCTGGAGTCCGTCGCCGGAGAGCTCGCGGCGCTCGGCATCGCCTTCGACACCGCCCGCGCCTGCCTGGACCTGTCCGGCCTCTATCTTCGGCAAGGCCGGACGGCCGAGGTCAAGCGGCTCGCCGAGCAGATGGTCGAGGTCTTCAAAGCCCAGAACGTCCACCGCGAGGCGCTCGCCGCGGTGATCCTCTTCCAGCAGGCGGCCGAGCAGGAAAAGGCCACGGCCGAGCTGGTGACGAAGCTCTCGGAGTACCTGCGGCGGGCTCAGGGCTGCCCGGAGCTGAGGTTCGAGTCGTGATCCCGGTACCCGGTGACAGGGCTTGCTTCTCAACGCTTGCCGTGCTCCGCTCCGTTGGCGGGTCGCTTGACTTGCCGAGCCGCCGCTGCCAGTATTCCGCCGAACTATGCGTTATCCCTCGCGCTCTGGGCTTCCCCTCGCCGGGCATGGGCCGGTTGTCTCCCTGGTTGCCGCGGCGGCCTTGGTCGTGGCTTTCGCGGGACTTGGTGCGGGTGCGCCCGCTCCTATCCAGTCCCTTCGGATCGTGTCGGACCGGCCGATGCTTCCGGCCCTGCAAACGGCGGTGGACGTCCGTTGGGCGGGCGAGAGCTCGCTCTACCTGTCCCTGCTCCGTGAGGGCGCTGCCGAGGCCTCCCTCGATCTCACGCACCCCCGCATCGTGAAGATGATCCCGGGCATGAGAGAGCCGGGGGGAGCCTTCTCCTACTTCCTCGGAGCTTCCTCGGATTACCTGGTCACCAGCGGACCGTTCTGGATAACCTGGAGGATGATCGCAGCGCCGTCTCGATCCGAAGATGCCTTCGATTCGATCCAGGATCTCGATGTCTCGAAAGACCAGCTCTTGATCGTCGCTGCCCGAAGAGACGAGAAGGGACGGTTCGCGCCCGAGGGGGCCATCGCCTGGATCGGCTCGCTTCGCCGGGGGCTCGCCGGCCTGAAACCGGTCGCGTTCGACGCGACGGGGCCGGGAGGCAGGAACCTGGGCGCCTGCTCGACGTTCCATATGGGGGGGGCGCGCTTCATGAAGGACGGCTCCTTTCTGGTGGTTCCCGGTGTCCAGCCCGGAATCCATCTCTACAGCCCCGACGGAAAGCTCCTCCGGACCTGGGACTCGGCCACCGTCGGGCTCGACTCCGACTGCGGCAGCCTCAGCGAGGAGCAGGTCAGCCGCTACTCGACCGACTGGCTCGGGCGTGCCGCCTGGCTCAATCAACGCCGCATCCTGGACGACATCCTCCCGTTGCAGCAGGGTCCGGGCCTGGTGATCCGCAGCGTCTCGCAGGGCCAGGTTCATTGGAATCTCAAGGTCTTGACCAAGGCAGGCGGCGTCGCGACCTACAACATCCCGCTGAAATCGCAGAACGAGTTGGCGACGCTGAAAGGGGATGTCCGAGGCGACAAGATCGTGTTCGTCATGAGTGCCTTCAAGAAGGACGCAATGACCTCCGAGATCTCCCGGCTGGTGATCGCGGAAACCCCACGATAGCAAGGAGAGAAAACATGAAGAATGCGCACCGCTGGACAATCGCCCTCGTCTTCACTCTAGCGGCCCTTGCTTCGGTCTTATTTGTGCCGAGTGCGAGCTCTCAGTTCGGTCCCACGTGCGGAACCTATAGCAACTCGAGTGCACGGTTCTTAGCCGGTTATGGCGGCTACTGCGGCGGCAGCGGAGGTACCTGCGTCGAGTGTTCACTCGGATGGAGCACCGGTTACAGCGTTTGTGTCGGCGACAGCGCCGGGCTTTCGTACTGTACCGACTATCAATATTGAGATTGAGCCCTTCTCCAAGGAGGCTCGACCGTGCTCTCGTTCTTCCTGTTCCTTTGGATACAGTCCGCGCTGACTCAGGATCAGTGGCGGCTGGTGCATGTGGATGGCGCGGTCGAGTCGGCCTGGGGCCTGCCGCGCCTGGATGACGAGAAGCGAGAGCACCTGCAATATGCCTGGGTCTGGTCGGAGATGCGCGCGCCACGCCGCGTCGAGCCCAAGGATATCGGCAAAGTCCACTTTCCAGACGACGCCCGACGGCTGGAAGTCCGCATCGCTCGGCCCCGGGGCGCTCACCTGCCCATTGATGCCCGGGTGATCGCCGCGCCGCTCGACATGTGGCGCGACCTGCCCGAGTCGGCGCTCCCGAGTTGGCCGGCCCCGGCAGGCGGCAGGCTCGTGATCCCCTGCAACCCTGGACAGAGGATCCGGCTCCGTCTGGCCGGACCCGTGGAGGGTTCCTGGTGGGTAGACGCCTCGCCAGGGCAGTCCGCGGTCCTGCTTGCCTCCGGCGAGGCCGCGGGCATCCATGTTCAAATCACCGACGTGCTCGGGAAACCTCTCGCGGCGGTGAACGGAGCCGCTCTGGAAGGAACGGCCCGCCAAGGCAAAAACCGCCTATGGGCGACCCTCCGCACCGAGACAGGGCGGCTCGATGTGCCCGGCCTGCCCGATCTCGAAGATGTCGCGCTCACGGTGACGAAACCCGGTTACGCTCCGGCGACCCTGCGCGGACGGCCGAGCGAGCTGCCGGGCAGCCTCCAGCTCGATCCGGGTGCAACCCTTTCCGGCCGGACCGTCGATGCCGCCGGCAAGCCTGTCGCCGGTGTGGCTCTCGAGGTCGAAAGCTGGGCTTCACCCGAGGTAGCTCAGCTCTTCCGGATCGGTGGCCGCAGCGGAAAAGATGGCAGTTGGACGATCTCCGGGGTGCTTCCCGGCTCCGTCTTTCTGTCGGCGCGGGCCGCCGGGTTCGCCCCCTTTGGCGAGAAGATCGACGCCGCTCCGGGCAAGACAGACCTCGGCCTGCTGCATCTCACCCCCGGTCTGCCGGTGTCGGTTCTCGCCGTCGACGAGCAGGGGGAGCCCGTGGTGAACGCCCGGATCGAGTACGGTCCCGGCAGCGCGGCCGACACCGATGCCCGAGGCATCGCGAAACTGGTGGATGTGGCGCCCGGCGCACCGCTCAGGCTCATCGCGAACGCCGAGCGACACCTCCCTGGCAAGACCCAGGTAAACCCTCCCCTTCCCGGTCAGGTCCGGATCGAGCTGTCACGCGCTCACACCGTCCTGGGCCGCTTCCTCGAAACGCCCGGCGTGCCGGCCGCCGACGGCCTGGTGAAGACGGAACAGGCCTCCTGCCAGAGGGAGGGGCGCCTCGCCGAAGACGGCGCTTTCGAGCTCGCTCTCCCCCCGGGGGAAGTGGTCACAGTCGTTCTGCGGTCGCCGCGCACCCGCGAGCTCCGGCTGATGTTGCCGAAAGGGGCGGCCGGCAGCGTCAGCGACCTCGGCGACCTCGTGGCGCCGCCGAGCCTGACCGTGACCGGCCGTGTCGTGCGTGGAGACGACGGTGCACCGGTCGCGGGCGCCCGAGTCTGGCTGCCACGGCCGGGGCCGGACGGCCCTCTTTTCGCATGGGCCGCCCGGGATCTGGTGGAAACCTCCACGCGCGAGGACGGCCGTTTCCAGCTGGCCGGCCTGGGTCCCGGTCCGGCGCTGCTCAGGATCGATGCGGGAGGCTTCGCGCGTTCCTATCTCGATTTCGTACCGGCCGAGGATGAGGTTTCCGATGTCGGCGAGATTCGGCTTTTGGAGGGAGCGACCCTCCGCGTCCGGGCTGGGGACGCCGAGGGCGCTGTGGCTCGCGCCGACCTGCGTGGCGGCTGGATCGAGCCCGACATGGTGACAGCCCCGGTGCGTGACGGTGAAGCCATCCTGAGGAACATTCCTCCGGGCCGGATCCTCCTGTCGGTGATGGCCGGCCGAAAGCTCCTCTGCGAACGGCAGGTGGAGGTGCCGGCGGATGCCCTCGAAGCGGAAGCGGACTGCCAGCGCGCCGCCCTGACCGTCACCGGGCTCGTCCGCATTGGAGGCACACCTTCGGGCTCAGGCCTTCTTCTCTGGCAACCTCCCGCCGTGACGGCCTCCAGTCGCATCGACAACGTCGTCTCTCCCGGAGGATTGCGGCGGCAGACGATCGTCGGCGAGGGCCGGCCGCAGGTGGATGTCCCGGTCGGCCCGGACGGAAGCTTCGAGACAGCGGATCTCACCCCCGGCCGGTGGCAGGTCTCCTGGACCGCCGAAGCGGGTATGTCCTCGACCGCGCAGGCAGTCGAGATCCCTGAGATCGACCGCTTCGCAACGGTCATCTCCTTTCCCGGGTTGGCTCTGACCGGGCAGGTCATGGATGAACAGGCGCGGCCGGTCGAAGGAGCCCGGGTTCGCGAGCTGACTACCGGCGCTCTTGCCCTCACCGGTCCGGACGGGATCTTCACGCTCGCCGGCCTCGACGGTCCGAAGGCCGTCCTCCAGGCAAGCCTCGGCGAGCTGAGCAGCCCCATTGTGGACATCGAGCTTTCTCCTGACCGGCCAGCGGAGCCTGTCCTGTTGACGCTGGAACGGCGTTCGGCTGCGCAGATCGCCGTGCGGGTCGTCAGCGCGGAGGGCTCTCCGGCGGGAGGAGCCTTCGTTTTCCTCGAAGAGGACGGCAGGGGGCTGCGCGTTCTAACCGCCTCCGCCGATGGGACGGCCTCGGCCGCGTTCGAGCCGCCACTCCCGGCCCGGGTCCGTGCCGCGGCCATCCTGGGAAGCTCGTGGGCCTTGGGAAGCTGGATCTCCCTGGATCAAGCCCGAGAGGGGCTCTCCCTGTCGCTCGCCGGCCGCGACGAAGGCATGCTTGTCGAGAGCGAGGCTTGCCAGGGATCGCCTCGCATTCTGTCGCCGGAAGGCTGGGATCTTTCCTGGATGTTGCAACTGCTTGGTACCCCGCTCTTCCTCGCTCCCGGGCGACCGGTCCGCTTGGAGGGCCTGCCTCCAGGCGCCTACACCCTGTCGCTCGACGGCGCGAGCGTTGCCGTTCCGGTCCACTCTGGCGAGCTTGTCGAAAAGCAACTCAGCTCCGGGGCCTGCAGCCGGCCTGGATAGGTGTGTCCCTGGCGGGTGGGATTTTCTTCCGCCTTCAGCCCCAGGAGCCGAGGTCGAGCATCGCCCTCAGCCGATTGCCGATCCTCCGGCCTGGCGGCGGGCGGCCCTCTGAGAAAGTGGCAGGAGCCCAGGGGGCCGACCTGACCGTCAGCCTCCCGGGCCTGACCTCCCCCCTGCCTGGCAGCAGGGGGTGCATCGTCTGTCAAAGAGCCGGCTCCGCAGCCCGTTTCGCCGCGAAGGATGCGCATCATGCATCGCCCCCGGGCCGCCGTCAAGACCCAAAAAGTCCAGATTCTGTACGACTTCCGCCACCATCCTCTGAAATGTGTAGAGAATCTACATTCTGGCTCTTGACTCCCACGAATTCCTGAGTATCGTAGCGGCGGTTGACGGCTGCGTTCGCCGTCCAAGCCGAGGTTTCTTCCGCCGCAACCTCGTTTGCCGCTGCTGCGATCTTGTTTGCCGCAGCGGCAACCAGGGTTGCGGCAGCGGCAACCCCGTTTGCCGCTGGTGAGACCGTGGTTGCGGACGGGAAATCTTGTTTGCCGCTGCCGCTCACGAGGTTGCCGCAGCGGAATCCCTGGTTGCGGCAGCGGCAAACAGGAGTGCGTCAGCGGCAATCCAGATTGCGGCCAGGAATTCGCGGTTGCGGCAGCGGCAAACGAGGTTGCGCCAGCCGCTCAGACGGTATTTCGCAGGAGACCGGGGGCCGGAGGTGGGGAGAGGGCGGCGGATGGCCGCCGAGGGGTTCATTGACAATCTGGAGGGACGGAGGCCGCCGTGTCCAAGGCCGCCGCCGTTCCGGACCCAGGAGGTCCGCTTGCCGGGGAGGGGGCGGAACAGGCCGGAGGTGTGCGCAGCCGATGGGCGGCGCGCAGGCTCCGGGGACGTGGGTGCCTCCAGGGGCGTCGTAGACCTCCCCGACTTTTTTCCAGTCAGGAAGAGCTGCCCGCTCGTTCTGAGCCTGACCTCAAGGTCCGCACCACGAACGGCAGCGTCAGAATCTCCTCGAAGTAGGCCGGGTGCGCCCCGGCTTCGGGGCGCATTTCCTCCCACCCCCTCCTTCGTCTGTCCCGTTGTGGCAGAATCTCCAACCGAAAGGGGGGGACACCCTGCGCAGAGTCGGAATCTTCGGATGGGGGATCGTGGCGCCCCGCTCGCCCGACGTCGACGCGTTCGCGAAGAACCTCGCGTCGTCGGAGAGCTGGCTGACGCCCTTCGAGGGCTTCGGCCCCAACAACTTCCTCGTGGGAAACCCGGAGTTCTCCTTCGAGGTCTACCACGACTGGATCGACGCCCGTTTTCCTCCCAGCCGGTACCGCCAGCTCAGGGAAAAGATGGACCCGATCACCCTCTTCGCGGTCGGGGCCTTCATCCAGGCGCTGGGGCAGAACCCCGGGCTGGAGCAGGAGCTGCAACGGCTCGGCACCCAGACCCACGTCTACGTGGGGACGGGGCTCGGCAACGTCACGACGATCTCGCAGGTCGCCCTCGCCCACGACCGGGCCCAGCGCGCCTGGGACCGCTTCTGGGCGGAGCGAAACCCGGAGCTTCAGGCCTGGAAGGATCGCAGCCCCGAGGAGCGCCAGGCGATTCAGGGCGTTCCTCCGGAGCCCGACACCCTGCCGTTCGAGGAGCGCGCCGACGGCGACCGCGCCTGGTGGCATCACTGGGCCGGCGGCAGCCCGGAGCTTCGCACCTATCTCCAGGAGCTGGCCGAGATCGAGTCGATGACCGTCGAGGGGAACGTCGAGACCGGCAAGATGAGTCTCCTCAAGGAGAAGCAGCGCCAGTTCGGGCAGCTCCAGAAGCGCTGGGGCGCCCCCCAGCCGCCCTGGCTCGCGGTGTCGGCGAACGTGGTGTGGAACCTCCACAACACCCCGTCGGCCCAGATCACCATGCTGGGCAAGATCACCGGGCTCGCGTTCTCGCCGGTGGCGGCCTGCTCCACGTTCGGGGTGTCTCTCAAGCTCGCCATGGACGCCATCAACCGCGGCGAGGCCAAGGCCGTGATCGTCGGCGCCACCGATCCGCCGCCGCATCCGCTGTCGGTGGGCGCCTTCTACTCGGCCCGCGTGGTGGCCACGGACGGCACGGTCTCCAAGCCGCTCACGGGCATGCGCGGCACCCACGTGGCAGGCGGCGCGGCGCTCTGGATCCTGGGCGACCTCGAGCACATGACGGCGCTGGGCTTCAAGCCGCTGGGGATGGAGCCCGTGGCCGTCGGCGTCAGCTCGGACGCCGACCACATCATCACCCCCTCGGTGGAGGGTCCCACGGAAGCCATGTTGCAGGCGTTCCAGGGAGCGGGGGTCCGGCCGGACGAGATCGGCACCTGGGATCTCCACGCCACCGCCACGCCCGGCGACTACCAGGAGGTCCAGAACCTGCGCTCGATCCTGCCGGACAAGGTGCTCGTCACCGCCCGCAAGGGAACCTTCGGGCACGGCATGTCCGCCTCGGGAGGCTGGGAGCTGACCGCGCAGTATCTGGGTTACGAGAGGGGAGAGATCTTCCCCACGCCGCTCGCCGAGTCGGAGCTGAACCGCCAGATCGCCGCCCTCCACGAGAGCTTCGTGTGCGACCGCGCCGTGCCCGCCCCGGACGCCCCCGCCGGCAAGCTGTCGATGGGCGTCGGCGGGATCAATGCGTGCGTGATCTCGCGGCCGTGGAAGAAGGAAGAAGAGGGTTAAAGGCAGCTACAGAATGCCCTTGCTCGACCGAATCACTGCCGACCCGGAGATTTTCAGCGGAAAGCCGATCATCCGGGGGATGAGGATCTCCGTCGAGCTGATCCTGAGCCTGCTTGCGCAGGGTGTGGCGCTGGACGAGATCCTCTACGACTACCCCGACCTTGCGGCGGAAGACATCAGGGCTTGTATCGCCTACGCGCACGCCGTCCTCGCGAACGATTCCCTGGAAGCCGTCCAGGTCGCCCCCGGGTAAATTCCTCATCGACCGCGACGTTGTAGAGGCATTGCCCGCCGGGACCGGCGTCGTACCGGACGCTCCGGCGTCACGCCGTAAGCTTCCGCGGTCATGCCGGATGCTTCCGGAGTCGTGCCGGACGCTCCGCCGTCATGCCGGACGCTTCCGTCATCGTGCCGGACGCTTCCGTCGTCGTACCGGACGCTCCGGCGTCACGCCGTAAGCTTCCGTGGTCATGCCGGACGCTTCCGTCGTCATGCCGGACGCTCCGCCATCGCGCCGGACGCTTCCGTCGTCGTGCCGGACGCTTCCGGCGTCACGCCGGATGCTTCCGGCGTCGTGCCGAACGCTCCGCCGTCACGCCGGCCGCGAGTGGCTCAGCCCCTTCCAGGGGCTGAAAACATGGGGTGGGCTGGTGCCGGGGTCACGCGCCTGCGGCGCTTTGACCCCGGCCTATTGGCCACCGCCCCCTCCGGGGGCTGGCAGGTATCAGAACGTACCGTCGACGCTCCGCCTTAAGGATGATCCGAGGATCAGAAGGCTCCACGGCTACGAGTGACTTAGGAACTGTGGATTGAAACTGGACCGTCGAGACCCCCCTCTCTCCTGAGGGACAAAGGGCATCTTTATCTGACGCACTACCTAGCGTTTCCTACAGCACCGGCCCGCGGACCATCGCCAGCCACCCCTTGAGGTACTCGCCCTGGGGGTGGGTGATGGCCACCGGGTGATCGGGCGCGGCGGCGAGGGGCTCCAGGAGGGCGACGCGCACGCCGGCTTCGCCCGCGGCGGCGAAGAGGATCTGGCGGAAGAGCTTCGAGTCGACCGCGCCGCTGCACGAGAAGGTCAGGAGGAAGCCGCCGGGGGCGACCCGGCGCAGGGCCAGCCGGTTCAGATCCTTGTAGGCCCGGGCCGCGGCGTCCACGTCCTGGCGCTTGCGGACCAGGGGCGGCGGATCGCAGACGACCAATCCGTACGAGTCGGTCCTGACCCTCAGATCTTCGAAGACGTTGGCCCGCACCCACTCGGTTTTCCCGCCATCTCCGGTATTGCCGGCGTCGAAACCGTTGGCCGCGACCAGCTCCCGCCCTTTGTCGATCAGCCGCGTCGAGGACTCCAGAAACACCACCCGCTCGGCGCCGCCGCGCAGGGCGTAGAGGCCGAAGGCGCCGGCGTGGGCGAACAGGTCGAGCACGCTCCGGCCTCCGGCCAGGCGCTCGACGCGCCGCCGGTTCTCCCTCTGGTCGCAATAGAAACCGGTCTTCTGCCCGCCGGTCAGCTCGGCCGTCAGCCGGAAGCCCGACTCCAGGAACGGCGCCTCGGCGGGCGGCTCGCCTTCGATGATCTCGTCGTCGTCGCGCGTGAGCCCCTCGGCGCGCCGCGCGGGCAGGTCGTTGGACTGGAGGATCGCCAGCCCGGGATAGGCGTCGCGCAGGGCGGCGTAGGCCTCGTCCCGCACCGTTTCCAGGCCGGCCACGGTGACCTGGCTCACGAGCGCGTCGCCGAAGCGGTCGACCGTCCAGCCGGGGACGCCGTCGCCCTCCGCGTTGAGAACCCGGTAGCCGGTGGTCTCGGGCGGCAGGATGGCGGCGCGCAGCGTCATCGCCTCGGCGATGCGCTCGGCGAAGAAGGCGCGGTCGGCCTGCTCCACGCCCGCTCCCAGCATCCGGACGCGGATCTGCGAGCGGGGGCTGTGGAACCCGAGCCCGAGGGGGTGTCCGGCGGCATCCAGGACGCGCACGACGGGCGCCGTTTCCGGACCCTCCAGGCGGGCGATGCCGCCGGAAAAGATCCAGGGATGTCCCTCGCGGACGGACTTCTCCCGTCCCGGCTTCAGGTGAACGATGGCTTGCATGCGGGGGATCTTATCCCTATCGGCTACTTGCCTGCCCGACTCGCCCGGCTCGCGCCGACGCCAGCGCCGACCACGAACGGCGCGGTGCTCGTCTCGGCGGCGCCGTCCGGCCCCAATACGGTGACGAGCAGCAGGTACTCGCCCGGCGCGAGCTGGGAGGGGCGGAAGGTGGCGAGCAGCCGGTCGGGCCCAGTCGTGCCGGCCGGGCCGGCCGGGCCGCCGGAGTCGCGGCTCACCAGCTTCACCTCGGCCGGTCCGATCTCGCGGCCTTCCAGGGAGAGGATCTTCGACTCGACCTTCAGGTCGCCCGCTCCCAGGTTGTAGCCGACGAGCGCCAGGCGAGATTCGAGGCCCGGGCTCAGCACGGGCAGCGCGGCCGGGATGAACGGCTCTTCGCCGATCATGAAGGGATAGGCCACCTGGCGGTCCTCCTTCGCCACGGTCTCGCGCACCATCAGCCACTTGCCGGCCGGCTCGGGGAAGAAGGGCTGGAGGAGGAGCCGCGGCGCCTGGGTGAAGACCGGCACCTGCACGGCCACCGTCTTCAACGCCGAGATGCCGGTGCGGCCGTTGCGCACCAGCACCCGCAGCGAGTAGTCGCCGGGCGGAAGATCCAGATGGCCGAAGAACTTGAGGCCGCTCTGGCGCAGCGCCGTGCCGACCTTGGCGACGTCGAGCCCGATGGTCTGCGTGACGTGGTCGCGGACCGCGCCGTCCGCATCCATCGCATAGACGTAGATCTCGGCGGGCACGGCGCCCTCCTGGGCATTGCCCAGAAGCCTTGCGCCGTCGACCTCGATGAGCACCGGCACGTAGGCCGTGCCCGCGTCGGCCGGCGACGCGCCGTCGACCCGGAACGGCGCCACCAGCACGCTGGCCGCGAGGTCGTCGCGCTCGACGCCGTTCACCACCTTCTCGGCGGTATCGAGCAACCGCTCGTGGGCGCTGCGCTCGGACCACGGCCGCGGCGCGTAGAAGCCGGGGCGATGGACGATCCGGGCCGATTTTCCCGCCGCACCCGCCTTGCCGTCCTTGCTCAGCTCCACGCGCACCTTGTGATAGGCCCCGTCGCGGGCCAGCCCCTCGGGCTGGACGGTGAGGACGTAGGTGACGCTGGTGCGGTCCAGCATCTCGTCCATGGCCGCGGACAGGTCGTTGAAGTTCTCGTAGAAGTCGCCGCCCGTGCCGCGGGCCATCATGAACAGGCTGTCCTTGCCGCCCGTGCGCTGCGCTCCGAGGTTGCCGCCGGCCTTGAGCCCGCCGATGTCGACCGCCTGGATCACACAGTCGGCGCGGCGCAGCTCCTCGAGCATCCTCTCCACGTCGGACACCGTCTTGGTGCTGCCGTAGCGCTTCTCGGAGTCGACGTCCCAGATCTGGCCGAACTGGGAGGAGGCGTTCATCCTCTCCTGCTCTTCCGGGTTGCTGGTGCCCTGCACCAGGGAGCTGTCGAAGCCCTCCGAGAACAGGACGACCTGCTTGCGGCCCTCGATCGAGGAGAGCATGCGGGCCAGCTCGCCCACCGAGCGCGTCATGGCGGTCACCTGCTTCTGGCGGGCGCTGCGCTCCCCCTTGTCCGACTCGGTCAGGACCGTCTGCAGGAAGTTGGCGACGGCGTCGATCTTCTGGGACTGCACCTCGCCGTGCGCCTGTCCGGCCCGGTCGGCGGGGAGGTTGCGGGGGTCCGCGCTGCCGAAGATGTCGTTGACCAGGACGAGCGAGAGCGGATCGTTGGCGCGCCCCGTCAGCTCCGGCGCTCCCAGGGAGTCGATGGCGGCGCGGATCTGCCGCCGGTCCGGGGTGAAGCGGAGCACCAGGCGGGCGCCGGTGGAGGCGGCGTAGGTGGCTACGCCGACCAGGTCGGACGGATGCAGACCGTCGAGCAGATCCTCGGCCGCGCCGCGCGCCGCGAGGATCGCCTTGGGCTCGGAGAAGGAGAGGTCGAACAGCAGCAGGAAGTGCCGCCGCGCCGCCGGCGCCAGGACCGTCTTTCGCGCGCCCGCGGCCGGCTCGGCGGCCACGACGGCGAGGTCGAGCACCTCGAACCCGGTGACGGCCATCTTCCTGCGCCCTTCGTAGATCTCGAAGTCGTCCGCGGTCAGGCCGCGCACCGGCTCGTTGCCGCGCAGAACCTGGACCGGCACCTCGACGGCGACGACGTCGGTGACGTCCGAGAAGCCCTGGTCCTTGATCTCAGACTGGGCGAGCGCGCCTCCGGGAAGAGCCAGGCCCAGAAGGCAGATGGCGCCGAGCAGGACGAGGTTGCGGACGGAACGGACGAGGATTCGCTTCATGATCGGCATCTCCGAAGACGCGGGGGATGTTAGGACCAGGACGTCAGACGCGTCCGCTGCGGACGACGAATGGCGTGGAGCTGCTCTCCGAGCGTCCCCGGGTGTCGGTGAGCGTGACGAGCAGGAGGTATTCGCCGGGTTGCAGGCTGGAGGGCCGGAAGGAGGCCTGCAGCCGTTCCGCACCGTCCGCGGGGGGGCCAGGGGTACCGGGGGTGCCGGGGGTTTCCGGAGCCGCGGCCGGCTGGGGCAGGGTCGTCACCTTCAGGTCGGCCGGACCGAGATCCCGGCCGTCCTGCGTCAGGATCTTGGACTCCACGCGCACCGGGCCGCCGTCGAGGTCGAGGTTGTAGCCGACGAGCGACATCCGCGCCTCCTGGCCGGCGGCGAGCACCGGCAGCGACGCCGGGATGTACGGCTCCTCGCCCAGCATGAACGGGTAGGGAACCTGGCGGTCGCCCTCCCGCGGCGCCTCGCGCACGATCAGCCACTTGCCCTGAGGCTCGGGGAAGAAAGGAGGGAGCAGGACCGGGCCGTCCGCCTCCTTCATCGCCGGCACCTGGAGCGGCACGACCCGCATCGTCGAGGCGCCGGTGGCGCCGTTGCGCACCAGCACGCGCAGCGAGTAGTCGCCGGGCGGGAGATCCAGATGGCCGAAGAACTTGAGACCGCTCTGGCGCAGCGCCGGGCCGACCTTGCCGAGGTCGAGGCCCACGGTCTGGGAGAAGAAGTCGGTCACCGTGCCGCCCGGCTCCAGCGCGTAGGCGTAGATCTCGGCCGGCAGCTTGCCGTCGGCCGGGGTGCCGGCGATCAGGTCGGCGCCGTCCACCTCGATCAGGACCGGGACGTAAGCCGCTGAAGCCGCCATCCCCAAAGTCGGATCGGCGGCGGTTCTCACCTGAAACGGCGCCGCCAGGATCGACGTGCGGATCGAGCCGGACTCCACGCCGCCCACGACCTGGCGGCCGGCGGAGAGGAGCTTCTCCATGGGGTTCTGCTCGGTGTAGGGCTTGGGCGCGTAGAAGCCGGTGCGGTGGACCACCTTGGTGCCGCGCGGCGCGTTCTTGAGCTCGACCCGCAGCCGGTGGTAGGAACCGTCGCGCTTCAGCTCCTCGGGCTGGAAGGCCAGCACGTAGGTCACGCTGGTGCGCTTGAGCACCGAGCTCATGGCCACGGAGAGGTCGTTGAAGTTCCGGTACAGCTCGCCGCCCGTGCCGTCGGCGAACAGGAAGAGGCTGTCCTGGCCGGTGGCGGCCCGGTTGCCCAACTCGCCGCCGTCGCGCAGACCGCCGACGTCCACCGCCTGGATCACGCAGTCGGCGCGGCGGAACTCCTCCAGCATCTTCTCCAGCTCGTTGCTCGCGCGGGTGTTGCCGTAGCGCAGGCTGGAGTCGATCTTCCAGATCTCCCCGGACGCCGAAGCCTCGGACATGCGGTCGACGTCCTCCGCGGCATTGCTGCCGAAGAGGAGCGAGCTGTCGAAGCCCTCGGAGAGGTAGACCACGTACTTGCGCCCCTCGATGCCGGCCATCATGTGGGCGAAGCCGGTGAAGGAGCGGGTGAGCGCGAGCACGTCCGCACCCTTCTGCTCGGCCTGGCCGCGCTCCAGCTGGAGGGCGAGGTTCGCGAGCGTCTCGTTGAGCAGCGCCGCGTCGGTCTCCTTGCGGACGCTGGTCCCCGTCGACCGGACGTCCGAGCCGCTGGAGGCATCCGCGAACGACGAGCCGACCATCAGGCGCAGGGGATCGGCGGCGCGGTCGAACATCTCCGGCCGCGCCAGGTTGTCCAGCACCTCGCGCACCTGCTTGCGGTCCGGCGTGAAGCCGAGCGCGAGCTGCGGGCCGCGGGTGGTGCTGTACGTTGCCACGCCCACGAGATCGGACGGGTGCAGGCTGCCGAGCAGGTTGACCGCTGCGGCCTGCGCGTGCCCGAGAGACTTGGGGCTCGCGAAGGAGAGGTCGAACAGCAGCAGGAAGTGGCGCCGGGCCGAGATCGGGAGCGTGGGCTTGCGCGCCTCCGAAGTCCCCGGGGCGTCGACGACGTCCAGGTCCAGAACCTCGAAGCCGGTGACCGGCACCTTGCGGCGGCCGTCCCAGATCTCGAAGTCGGCCGCGGTGAGGCCGCGCACGGGCTCGCCGTCGCGGACCACCTGCACGGGAACCTCGACCGCCACCACCTCGGTCATCTCCACGATGTTTCCGGCAGGATCTCCGGAAGATCGCTCGGCCGCGCGGGCCGGCATGGCGAACGCTGTCCCGGCCAGGGTGGCCAGGGTCGCGAGGGCGGCGAGAAGGATCAGGGAGGGGATGCTACGGGTCTGGTGCTGCATGACAGAAACCTCAAGTGGTTTTGCGAGCAATCACGAAGGGGATCGTGCTGCTGCCGGTGCCGCCGTCGTCCCCGGTCAGGGTGATCCGCAGCAGGTACTCTCCGGGCTCCAGCTCCGGCGGCCGGAACGTCCCCTTGAGACGCTCGACGGTCCCCGCCTCGCGGTCCAGCACGCGGAGATCGCCGGTCCCGATCTCCTTGCCGTCCACGGAGAGCACCTCCGAGCGGACCTGGAGATCGCCGGACCCGAGATTGTAGCCCATGAGCGAAACCGCGGCCGTCTCCCCCGGGGCCAGCACCGGCTTCGACGCCGGGATGAACGGCTGGTCCTTCATCATGAAGGGGTAGGGCGCCGCCTTCTCGCCCGTCGGAATCACCTCGCGCGCGGTCAGCCACTTTCCCGGCGCCTCGGGGAAGAACGCCGGCATCAGCACCGTCCCCGCCTGGCCCGGGTCGGGCACCGAGAGCGCCGCCACGCGCAGGCCGTAGCCGCCGGTCGTGCCGTTGCGCACCAGCACGCGCAGTGAGTAGTCGCCGGGCGGCAGGTCCAGGTGGCCGAAGAACTTGAGGCCGCTCTGGCGCAGCACCGGCTGCACCTTGGCCATGTCGAGGCCGAGCGTCTGGGTGACGAAGTCGGGGATCGCCCCGGCAGCGTCGAAGGCGTAGACGTAGATCTCGGCCGGCAGCGTGCCGGTCTGGACGCCGTCCATCAGCCCCGTGCCGTCGACCTCGATCACCACCGGCACGTAGGCCATGCCGTCGGCGGAGATCCGGAACGGCGCGGCCAGCACCGACACGGCAAGGTCGCCGGCCTCCTCGCCGCTCAGCACGCGGCTGCCCGCCTCCAGCAGCCGCTCGAACGGATTGCGCTCGGCGAACGGCTTCGGCGCGTAGTAGCCCGGCCGGTGGACGATGCGGGCGCCCTTGCCGTTCTTCAGCTCGACCTTGAGCTTGTGGTAGGCGCCGTCGGTCTTGAGCTTCTCCGGCTGGAAGGTCAGCACGTAGGTGACACTGGTCTTCTTGAGCACCTTGTCCATGGCCGAGGACAGGTCGTTGAGGTTCTCGTAGAGCTCGCCGCCCGTGCCCCTGGCCATCTGGAGGAGGCTGTCCTTGCCGCCGGTCCGGCGGTTGCCGAGCTCGGCGCCGGCTTCCAGGCCGGCGATGTCCACGGCCTGGACCACGCAGTCGGCGCGGCGCATCTCCTCGAGCATCTTCTCCACGTCGTTGGCGGTCTTGGTGCTGCCGTAGCGGTCCTCGTTGTCGACCTTCCACATCTCGCCGGACGCCGACGCCGCGGCCATCTCGTCGACCCGCGCCTGGTCGGTGGTGCCCTGGATGAGACGGCTGTCGTACCCCTCGGAGAGATAGACCACGTACTTGCGGCCCTGGATGCCGCCGAGCACCTTGGCGAGGTCGGCGAACGAGCGGGTCATCGCCGTGACCGCCCGCTTCTGGCCCTCCAGGTCGGACTTGCCCAGGGTGTCGTTGAGCCGGTTGCTCTCGGCCGCGATGACGTCCGCCGAGCCGGCCGCGTAGTCCTGGGCCGCGGTGGTGGAGGCCATGTTGGGCGACGCCGCCTGAACCGGCCTGCGCCGGCCCATCCCGCGCCGCATGACGAGCTGGAGAGGATCGTTCGGCTTGCCGAGATCGACCCCGATCGCGTCGAGGGCGGAGTCGACCTGGCGCCGGTCGGACGTGAACCCGAGCACCAGGGTCGGACCCACGGACGCGTGATAGGTGGCCACGGCGATCACGTCGGAGGAGTGCAGGCCCAGGACGAGCTGGCGCGCCGCCGCCTGGGCCTTCACCACGGACTTGGGCTCGGAGAAGGAGAGGTCGAAGAGGAGGAGGAAGTGCCGCCGCGCGGAGGCCGGCACCGCCGAAGCCCGCGCCGCGGTGGCCGGAGCTTCCAGATCCACCACCTCGAAGCCGGTGAGCGGCAGCTTCTTCCGCCCCTCGGAGACCTCGAAGTCCGCGGCGGTGAGGCCGCGGACCGGTTCGCCGTCCTTGCCGACGACCTGGACCGGAACCTCCACCGCCACCACCTCGGTGGTCTCGGCGAAGCCGCCCTTGGCCTGCTGGGCGGCCACGGGGCCCGCCGCCCCCGCGAGCCCGGCGAGGAGCAGGATCGAGATGCCGAACGCCTTTCGCATGAAGCGCCTCCCGGGGATCTACCCCTTGACCACGAAGCGGGCGGTGCTCGTGCCGGCGGCCTGGCCTCCGGCCGACAGCGTCACCCGCAGCGTGTACTCGCCCGGCTTCAGCGCGGGCGCCTTGAAGGTCGCCTGCAGCCGCTGCGGTCCGCCGGCCGCGCCTTCGCGTCCCAGCACCTTCACCTCACCCGGTCCGGCGTCCTTGCCGTCGGCGTCGAGGATCTGCGCCCGCGCCTGAAGGTCGCCCGCCGCCAGGTTGTAGCCCACCAGCGAGAGCAGCGCCTCCTGGCCCCCGCCGACCACCGGCATCGAGGTGGGCACGAAGGGGTTCTCCTTCGCCATGAACGGATACTGCACGCTCTCCCGCGTCGGGCGGCCCTGCTCGCGGATCATCAGCCACCGGTTCGTGGTGTCCGGGAAGAAGGCCGGCAGCAGCACCGGTTCCGCCGAGGCCCACGCCGGCACCTCGAGGTTCACGATGCGCATCCCGTACGCGCCGGTCGTGCCGTTGCGCACCAGCGTCCGCACTGTGTACTTGCCGGCCGGCAGATCGAGATGGCCGAAGAACTTCAGGCCGCCCTGGCGCAGGGTGGGCTCCACCTTGGCCATGTCGAGGCCGAGCGTCTGGGTCAGGAAGTCCTGCACGCTGCCGTCCTGGTCCATGGCGTAGACGAAGATCTCGGTCGGCAGCGCGGTGCCCTGCTTGCCGGCGAGCAGCGTCGGCCCGTCGACCTCGATCACCACCGGCACGTAGGCCGAGTCGCTGCCGGCGACCTGGAACGGCGCCGCGATCACCGAGGCGTTCACCGAGCCCGACTCCTCGCCGCTCATCACCGTGCTCGCGGCGCTCAGCAGCCGCTCCATCGGGTTGCGCTGCGCCATCGGCGTCGGGGCGTAGAAGCCGGGGCGGTGGACGACGCGGCCGTTCTTGCCGCTCTTCAGCTCCACCTTGAGCTTGTGGTAGGCGCCGTCGAGCTTCACGCCTTCCGGCTGGACCGCCAGGACATAGGTGACGCTGGTGCGCTCCAGCATCTTGCCCATGGCCGCCGACAGGTCGTTGAAGTTCTCATACAGCTCGCCGCCGGTGCCCTTGGCCATCTGGAGAAGGGCGTCCTTGCCCTTGCCCGGGGTGGCGCCCGCGTCGCGCAGGCCGCCGATGTCGACTGCCTGGATGGTGCAGTCCGCGCGCCGGAACGCCTCCAGCATCTTCTCCACGTCGTTGGACGACGAGGTGCTGCCGTAGCGCTTGTCCGAATCGACCTCCCAGATGTTGCCCGAGAGGGCCGACTCGGTCATCTTGTCCTGCTCCGCCTGGTCGACCGAGCCCTGGACCACGGTGCTGTCGAAGCCTTCGGAGAGGTAGACCACGTACTTGCGGCCCTGGACGGATGCCATGACGCGCGACAGGTCGGTGAACGAGCGGGTGAGCGCCTTCACCTTGGTCTGGAGGACGACCTGGTTCGCCTTGTCCGAGGCGCGGAACATCGTCTCGAGCTGCTCGGTCACCGCCTCCTCGACCGCGGCCGCGTTCCTCTTCTCCGGGCGCCCACTGGCGGCGGCGCTCCCCTCGCGCGCGCGGTCCGCGACGATCATGCGCAGCGGATCGGGGGCCCGGTCGACGAGCTCGGGCAGGCCGAGGGTCTGGATGGCGGTCTTGACCTGGACCCGGTCGGGGGTGAAGCCGAGCACGAGCTGCGGGCCGGACTGGGAGCTGTACGTTGCCACGGCCACCAGGTCGGTGGGGTGCAGCGAAGCGAGCATTCCCTCGGCGGCCTGGCGCGCCTTGAGGATCGACTTGGGCTCCGAGAACGACAGGTCGAACAGGTACATGAAGTGCCGCCGGGCCGCGGTGGGCATCTGGCTGGCGTTGCCGGCGGCGGAGCTCTCCTTGAGGTCGAGCACCTCGAAGCCGGTGACGGGGAGCTTCTTGCGGCCCTCGGTCACCTCGAAGTCGGCCGCGGTGAGGCCGCGCACGGGCTGGCCGTCCTTGTCGAAGACCTGGACCGGCACCTCGACGACGACGACGTCGGTGCTCTCGGAGAACTGGGCGAAGGCCGGAGCGGCCGGCACCATCAGGCCGGCGGCGAGCGCCAAGCCGGCGGCGAGGGGCCGGGCAGCTCCCCTCCAACAGGAACGGAAGAGATTCGAAACGAGCATCAAATGGACCCCCTTCTGGCGCGCGGCGATTGGGTCGGTCCGATCGACCAGGTCGACCAGCCGGCCGCGTCCACGAGACTTGCCCTCGCTTGCAGTTTTTGACTGGAACCAACAATAGACTTCATGACACCAGGACCCGGAGGTCGATCAGGATTCACCCAGCAGTATACGCCGGGCAGCCCTTCTCAGAGGTCGAGCCTCCAGAGCTCGCGGCCGGCGATGGGCTCCGTGGCGGCGAACAGGATCGCGGCGTCCGTGGCGGACAGGATCTCGGGGTTGCTGCCGGTCGGCCCGGCCAGAGATCCCGGATCAGCCGGGTGTCCTCGCCGAGGCGGTCGCGGGGCGGGCTGTCTACCGGTTACCGGCCGTCGCGCGGAGCTCGGAAAGTCGTTCCGCGGAGCTCGGAAGTCATTCCGCGGAGCTCGGAAGTCGTTCCGCAGAGCTCGGAAGAAGTCGTTCCGCAGAGCTTGGAAGTCGTACGATCTGAGTTGCGCCCCGAAGGGGCACCGGGGTAAAGCCTGGCAATTCATTGCCAGGAACCATGACCCCCCCACCCCCAAGTCCCGAAGGGACGCAGGGATCAACCACCCCTCCGCCGCCCGTCGCTGATAGCGAGCGTTGGATCAATTGACAACGGGCTTTCTTGTTGGTAGCTTCTCCAACATGAGGGCCGTCGAGCTCCTTCGGCGTCGAATCGTCTACTCCGAGACCGCTTTCGCGGAGTTGGTTCTGTGGTCCGTTCCCCAGCCGTTGCCCGCTTCGGTCCACAGTTACAAATACAGGCTCGCCTATGTCGTCGAAGGCGAATGCGTCCTCCGCTACGACAACGAAGCCGGCAAGGGTGATCACCGCCACTACGGCTCGAAGGAAGAAGCGTACGTCTTCTCGACGCCTGAGAATCTCATCGCCGCTTTCCAGCGGGACATTGCGAGGTGGAACGATGAAAACCGTGACTCTTGAGGTGCGGGATCCGGCGGAGGCCATGGCGGACTTCGCACGGGCATGGAAGAAGGGTGAAGGCGAGGAGTCGGCGAGGATCAGCTTCGCCACGCCGGAGCTTCTGTGGAAGGTGCTGACCGCGAAGCGCTGGGAGATTCTGAAGGCGCTCTGCGGCGCCGGCCCGGTGTCGATCCGTGAGGCTGCGCGCAGGGTGGAACGGGATGTGAAAGCCGTTCACGGAGACGTCACGGCTCTCCTGAACGCGGGAGTGCTCAGCCGGGCCGACGGAGGCCGCATCGAGTTTCCGTTCGAAGCCGTGAAGGTCGAGTTCCTGCTGCAGGCCGCATAAGGCTCGGGCTGACTGGGACCGGCCTGGAGATCCTCAATGCCTAGACTTCTACTCCCCTCAGCCATCGTCCTGCTCGTACTGACCCGCGCGTTCTTCGCGAAGAAGGCTGGAAGCTGGTCACGTTCGTGGCCGGCGACTGAGGAATTCCCGAGGAGACTCTCATGATCGCTCACCTCCACAAGGAAACCCACCGGTCGGACCGGATCGGCTGGCTTCGGGCCGCCGTGCTTGGAGCCAACGACGGCACGATTTCGGTGGCGAGCCTGGTTGTCGGCGTGGCCGCTTCCGGCGCTCCGCAGAGCGGCGTGCTGCTGACCGGCGTGGCGGGTCTGGTGGCCGGGGCCATGTCCATGGCGGCCGGCGAGTACGTCTCGGTCCAGTCGCAGGCGGACACCGAGGGCGCGGACATCGAGCGGGAGCGGCGCGAGCTCGCGACCCAGCCGGAGCAGGAGCTGGCGGAGCTCGCCTCGATCTATGAAGGCCGCGGGCTCGATGCGGCGCTGGCGCGGCAGGTCGCGGAGAAGCTGATGGCCGGCAACGCGCTCGAAGCGCACGCCCGCGACGAGCTGGGAATCACCGAGACCCTGCGGGCGCGGCCGGTGCAGGCCGCTCTGGCGTCCGCCGTGGCGTTCGCCGTGGGTGCGGCGGTTCCGATCGCGACCATCGTGCTGGCGCCGGCCGCCTGGGTGGCGGAGGTTTCGTCCGCGACGGCGCTCGTCACCCTGGCCATCCTGGGCGGGACCGCCGCCTATGCGGGCGGCGCCCCCATTCTCAAGGGGGCCGTGCGCGTGGCTTTCTGGGGCGCCCTTGCCATGGCGATCTCAGCCGGGGTCGGCAGACTGTTCGGCGCTACGGTCTAGGGTTTCTGGCCGCAGAGGTTCTCCAGGGGTCAGTTCCAGGGGATCAACCAAGGGTCCAGGTTTCCGCTCCCACGAAGCGGGCCAGCCGGTCGAGCGCGGTTTCGAAACGGGCGGTGCGGGCCTTGCTCGCGCGCACGCCGGGCTCCCACCAGACCTGCCGGATCTCCAGCCGCTTCTCCTCGCGGTGGAGCTTCGGGTCGAGCCGGCCGACGAGGCGCTCGCCCTCCAGGATCGGCAGCACGTAGTAGCCGTAGCGCCGCTGCGGACCCGGGACGAAGGCCTCGAACCGGTAGTCGAAACCGAACAGCCGGAGGCAGCGGCGGCGGTCCCGCAGGATGGGATCGAACGGGCTGAGCAGGCGGATGCGCGGCGGCGCCGACGGGAGAGCCGCGGCGCGCTCCTCCCAGTCGGGCACGGCCCAGGTCTGCACGAAGCCCATGCGCTCGATCAGGCCGTAGAGACGGTCGGCCGTGACGGCGGTCGATGGGGTCGATGGGGTCGAGATGGCCGGGGACGAGATCGCCCTGGGAGAGTCGATAGGATTGGTGACGAGGGCGCCGGCCCGTCCGGCGGACGCGCCGATGCCGGTATACACGCTTGCGGCCGAGCCCGCAACGCCCGCAACGCCCGCAGTGTCCGCGGTGTTCGCAACGGTTCCCCTGGCAGAGCCGGAGGCATCCTCGTCGGCGCCGCTCGTGCCGCGCGCGGTCGTCACGGTGAAGATCGCCGAGAGCAAGGCGGACGCCGTCGAGGGCCGGGAGCTGTTCCAGCGCTACTTCCGCAATCCCCTGGAGTGGCGCGCGGTCCAGCTTCCGGACCGGCCCCCGGAGCCGACGGGCGATCCGCAGGCCGCGGTCGAGGCCCTGTGGGCGGCGCTGCTTTCGCTGAAGAAGGCCGCGGACGAGAACGGCCGCCGCGTGGGCGAGCGGGTGGAGCTCGCCCTCGGGCTGGGGTGATGGGGTGATGGGGTGAGCCGAGGGAGCATGGTCTACAATCCGGGCTCATGAACCGGAATCCGTGGTCCCAGATCCTCTTGCTTCTCCTCCTGTTCCCGATCTCCCTGGCGCTGAACGCCCAGGCTCTCTCCGCCCCGCCGGCGGTATCAGCGACATCCGCCCGCTGGTCCCTCGCCATTCACGGCGGCGCCGGCACGATCCCCACGAACATCCCCGAGGCGGAGAAGGAGCAGTACCTGGTCTCTCTCCGTGCCGCCCTGGAGGCGGGGAAGGCGATCCTGGCCGGCGGCGGGACCAGCCTCGACGCGGTGGAGACGGTGGTCCGGACTCTGGAGGACGACCCGCTCTTCAACGCCTGCAAGGGGGCGGTGTTCACCCACGACGGCACCCACGAGCTGGACGCCGCGATCATGGACGGCCGCGATCTCTCCTGCGGCTCGGTGGCGGCGCTGACCACGGTCAGGAACCCGATCTCGCTCGCCCGGCTCGTGATGGAGAAGTCCCCCCACGTCTTCATGGTCGGCACCGGCGCGGAGCGGTTCGCGGACGAGATGCGGGTGCCGCGGGTCGATCCGAAATACTTCGACACCCCGCGCCGCTACGAGCAGTGGCAGGCGGCGTTGAAGGCGGAGACGCCGGAGAAGGCCGAACAGGAGAAGAAGGACAAGGACACGGTCGGAGCCGTGGCCCTGGACGTCCACGGCAACCTCGCCGCGGCGACCTCGACCGGCGGGATGACGAACAAGCGCTTCGGCCGGCTCGGCGACGTGCCGGTGATCGGCGCCGGCACCTACGCCAACAACCGGACGTGCGCGATCTCGGCCACGGGCTGGGGCGAGCGCTTCATCCGCCACACCGTGGCGCACGATATTTCGGCGCTCATGGAGTACAAGGGGATGACCCTCCAGCAGGCCGCGGACGAGGTCATCCACCGCAAGCTCGAGAAGGGCGACGGCGGCGTGATCGGCGTCGGGCGCGACGGCTCGATCGCCCTGGTGTTCAACTCGGAGGGGATGTACCGCGGCGCCGCGGATTCGAGCGGCCGGTTCGAGGTCGCGATCTGGTAGCCGGGAAGCGGGGTCAGACGCGGAAGCCGACGAGGCCGGACACACCGGCGATCCCGAGGATCGGAGCCGTGATGCCTCCGAACAGGCTCTCGCCGACCGTCACCGGCTCGCTGCCCATGCCAAGGAGACCGGCCGAAGGGCCCAGCAGGCTGCGGAGGTCGTCCTCCCAGACCAGGTCGGGCAGCGCCGCTCCGAGGCGGCCGTCCTCGATCCGGCGCACGCCCCGGGCCACGGCGCGGAAGCGCAGGGTTCCGGGGTCGTAGGCCTCCAGGGGATCGAGGGCCGAGATCCAGAGCCCGCCGTCGGCGCGTGCCAGCAGCTCCGCATCCGGGGTGGTCTCTCCTCCCGCGCCGGCTGCGCTCGGCACCAGGAACAGGTGGCTCGCCATGGCCTCGTCCATCGCAACCAGCTGCGCGGTCGTCGGCCGGTCGGTTTCGAGACCCAGAAGCTCGTCGACCGCGGGGGTCAGGAAGATGCCCTCCGAGATCAGCTCGATCCGGCGCCGGGGCGAGCCCAGGAGGTCGAAGGGAAACGGGAGGCCGCGGGGGTCCAGGGCATCGTCCCGCAGGCTGAGCGCGGGGTGGAAGACCGGCGCGCCGAGCGCGTTGCGCAGGGGGGACGTCCCGAGGCGGAAGGAGGTCGACGTGAGAGCGCGGTGGTTGAGCAGATCGAGGAGCGCGGCGACGGCCTCCTGGGAGAGGACGACGGACGTGGGGCCGGCCGGCGGGGCTTCCGGGCCGGCCGAGCCGACCGAGCCGACCGAGCCAGAGACTGCGCCCGGCGCCTGGCGCCCGCGGGCCCTCGCGACCACGGCCGCGGGATTCAGGCCGGCGAGCGAGCGGGCGGCGGCGGAGGCCGTCCCGGCTCCGGGACCGCGGCCGGCGGCCACGGCGACCCAGGCGGCGGTCGCCTCGGCGGTCCTCCTCAAGCCGCGGCTGTTCGCCACGGCCATCCGCCCCTCGCTCCAGCCGAAGCGCAGCGTCTCGTCCCGGTCCGCCAGCCGCTGCATCAGCTCGCGGGCTCTGGCGGGCGTCAATCGGGCGATCTCGGGGTCGTGGAGACCCTCCATGACCGCGGGTTTGCCGCCGTGGGCCTGCGCCACCGCCCGGGGCGGGGACAGGCGGGCCTGGGCCAGGGCCTGCCGCACGGCGTTGGTCAGGTCGGCCGGCTCGTCGGCGGTGGTGCGGTGGAGACCGTACCGTCCGGATTCCCGGACCCGCACGAGCACCGTGGTCTCGTGCTGCTCGGCCGTCGGCTCTGCCGGGTTGCGCGGCCGCTTACCGCTGCTCTCCTGTCCCCGGCGGGTCTCGATCCAGACGATCTCCGTGGCGTCGGCTGGAGAGGACGCCAGCGTCCCCTCCAGGCGTGAGAGCATCTCGTCCGAAGCGACTGGGGGCTGTGGCGGCGGGGGGGGCATGAGGCGGGGAAGCATAGCAGCAGAAGCGCGATTTTCCGTGGCTTGGACTTTGCACTCTGGTCCAGTGAGGCCAGGCAATCAGAGATGAGGAAACCGTTCATGATCCGTGCTTTAGTGATGCTGGCCATCGTTGTATCCGGGGTCGCCGGGGTCGTTCTGTCGACCCGACCCTCCTATGCAGAGGACACCGCCGACCTCATCCTGCAACACGGGGTCTTCTATCCGGTCCAGCCGGCTGCGAAGGTGGAAGGCAGCCTCGCCATCCGCGGCGGGCGGATCGTCTACCTCGGACCGGACGCGGGCGCCGCGGCGTTCCGTGGTCCGAAGACGAAGGTGATCGATCTCAAGGGCCGCGCCGTCACGCCCGGCCTGATCGACGCCCACTCCCACCTGGCCGGCCTGGGCCAGGCCCTGTCGCAGGTCGATCTCACGGCCGCGCCCACCTACGACGAGGTCATCCGCCGGGTGCGCGAGGCCGCAGCGAAGGTGCCGGCCGGCACCTGGATCGGCGGCCGGGGCTGGGACCAGAACCTCTGGCCCGAGAAGGAGTTTCCCAACCACGACGGGCTCACCGCGGCGGTACCGGACCATCCAGTCTGGCTGACCCGCGTCGACGGCCACGCCGCCCTGGTGAATCTCAGGGCCATGGAGATCCTGGGGATCGGCGCGGACATCGAAGATCCTCCGGGCGGGCGCTTCCTGCGCGACATGGAGGGCCATCCCACGGGGGTGATGATCGACAACGCCATGGACGTGGCCAACAAGATGCCGGCGGCGGACCTTCAGGGCGTCAAGCGCGAGCTGGCAGCCGCGGCCCGGCACTGCGCGGAGCGCGGCCTGACCACGGTGACGGACATGGGCGTCGGCGGCGTGCAGGTGGCCGCCTACACCGAGCTGCGGAAGGCGGGCGAGCTGCCGATCCGGGCCTCGCTGTTCCTGGGGGACGACGCCCCCTTCCTCGCCCAGTGGTTCCAGCGCGGCCCGGAGATCGACCCCGAGGCGCGCCTGACCATCCGCGGCGTCAAGCTCTACATGGACGGCGCCCTCGGGAGCCGCGGCGCCGCGCTGCTGGAGCCCTACAGCGACGACGCCAAGAACATGGGCCTGCTGGTCTCGACCGGCCCGCACGTCGAGGACGTGTCGCGGCGCGCGGCCAGGGCCGGTTTCCAGGTGGCGATCCACGCCATCGGCGACCGCGGCGGCGTGGTGGCGCTCGACGCGATGGAGAAGGCTCTCGGCGGCGCGAAGCCCGAGGCCCGCTTCCGTCTGGAGCACAGCCAGGTGCTGCGCGTCCAGGACATCGAGCGCATGGCGAAGCTCGGCATCATCGCCTCGATGCAGCCGACCCATGCCACGTCGGACATGCCTTGGGCGGGCGACCGCCTGGGCGAGGCCCGGCTGGCGGGAGCCTACGCCTGGCGCAAGGTGCTCGACGCCGGCGGCCGCCTGGCCCTGGGAAGCGACTTCCCGGTGGAGTCGGCGGACCCGCGGCTCGGCCTGTACTCGGCGGTGACGCGCCAGGATCTGGCCGGCAAGCCCGCGGGCGGCTGGCTTCCGGGCGAGCGGCTGACTCGCGCGGAGGCGCTGCGCGGCTTCACGCTCGACGCGGCCTGGTCGCTCTTCCTGGAAGAGGAGATCGGCTCGCTGGAGGTGGGCAAGCGCGCCGACCTGGTGGTCTACGGCCGAGATCCCATGACCGTGCCCGAGGCCGAGATTCCGAAGGCCGAGATCGACTACACGCTGGTGGACGGCACGATCGTCTATGAACGGGGGAAGAGCCGGTGAAGATCTACCCGCGCCGCCGGATGTCGAAGTTGGCGGCGCTCCTGCTGATCGCCGTGCCCGCTGTGTCCGCCGTGCCCGCCATGCCGGTATTGGGGCAGGACTTCGGGCTCCAGCGCCGCACCATGGTGGACCAGCAGCTGCGCCAGCGGGACATCCACGGGCGCGAGGTGCTCCAGGCCATGGAGCAGGTGCCGCGCCACCTGTTCGTGCCGGAGTCGGTCCGTCCCAAGGCCTACGAGGACGAAGCGCTGCCGGTCGGGCCGGGGCGGACCATCTACCAGCCCTACGTGGTGGCGCTGATGACCTCCCTCCTGAACCTCGACCGGAACGACCGGGTGCTGGAGGTGGGGACGGGCTCGGGCTACCAGGCCGCGGTGCTGTCGCGCGTCGCCAAGCAGGTCTATTCGATCGAGATCAACTCGACCGTGGCCTCGCAGGCGGGCAAGCGGCTGGCGGCGCTCGGGTACTACAACATCGCGGTGCGGCACGGCGACGGCTACAAGGGCTGGCCCGACAAGGCGCCCTTCGACGCCATCCTGCTGGCGGTTGCGCCGCCGCGCATCCCCAAGCCGCTGCTCGACCAGCTGCGGGTCGGCGGGCGGATGGTGGTGCCGGTGGGCGGCTCGTTCCAGGATCTCCTGGTCATCACGAAGACGGCGGACGGGTTGGAAAAGCGGACGATCATTCCGGTTCGCCTGTCGCCCATGACGGGGCAGGTGCGCGATGGCAATTAGGAGACCAGGTCGAGCGGCCCTGGCGATCCTGCTCCTGACCGGAGCGGGCTCTCTGACGGCGCTGGCGGCAGGAGACAGGATGCAGGTCGGCTTCAAACAGGAAGGCGAGGACGGTCTCGGGCTGGTTCGCCGGCGCATGGTGGAGGAGCAGATCCGCGCCCGCGGCGTGGAGAACGGGCGCGTGCTCGCGGCCATGCTGGAAGTTCCGCGCCACAGGTTCGTGCCGGAATCCATGCGCGGCCAGGCGTACGAGGACCACCCGCTGCCCATCGGACTGGGGCAGACCATCTCGCAGCCGTACATCGTGGGCCTGATGACCGAGCTGCTGGACCTGAAGCCGACGGACAAGATCCTGGAGATCGGCACCGGCTCGGGCTACCAGGCCGCGGTGCTGTCGCGCCTCGTCTCCGAGGTCTACACGATCGAGATCGTCCGTCCGCTCGGAGAGCAGGCCGGCCGCACTCTCTCGGAGCTGGGCTACCGCAACATCCGCACCCGCATCGGCGACGGCTACCAGGGCTGGCAGGAGGCCGCGCCGTTCGACGGCATCGTGGTGACGGCGGCGCCGCCGCAGGTGCCGAAGCCGCTCCTCGACCAGCTCAAGACGGGCGGCAACCTCGTGGTGCCGGTGGGCGACTCCTGGCAGGATCTCACGGTCTTCACCAAGGAGGCGGACGGCAGCTTCCGCAAGCGCAACGTCCTGCCCGTGCGCTTCGTCCCGATGACGGGCGAGGCGCAGAAGAACGGCCGCGGCTGGTAGAGCCCGGCCGGACGGTCCCGTTCCGTAACATTTTTGTATCCACTCCGCCTCAAGGGGCACGCGACTTCGGAATCCTCTCTGTCGAGAGGTAGGATGGAGTCGCAACGTTTTCTGAGAGGAGGACTGCATGACCGGCATCCCAGATTGCTCGAACGCGAGATCCGTGTGCATCCTGTCGGCGCTTGCCCTGCTGGCCACGCTGGCGGTGGTGGCGCCCCAGCCTGCCCAGGCGCAGCCCTTCAACGCCTGGATGACGTCGTCGCCGGGCTATCCCACGTCCAGCGGCTATCTCCGGGTGGCTCCCAACGCCGCCCTGAATCCCACCGGCGCCTTCACCTTCGAGGCGTGGGTGTCGATGACCAACTCCTCATCGGGAGAGGACTGCCGGACGATCGCCGGCAAGAACTACCTGCAGGCCTGGTGGATCGGCCTCTGCACGGTGAGCGGCAAGCCGACGCTCCGGAGCTATCTCAAGGGCGGCGGCTCGCTGCGCAACGGCGGCGAGATCGAGCCCGGCCGCTGGACCCACATCGCGGTCGTCTTCAACGGCAGCAAGCGGATCCACTACATCAACGGCGAGCTGGCCGCGCAGTTCGACGAGACCGGCCCGCTCAGCGTCAGCGGCAGCGAGATGCGCATCGGCAGCGACGTCTCCTGGGAGCACTCCCCGACGGGAGCCACCGACGAGGTCCGGCTGTGGAACGTCGCCCGGACGCAGGCGCAGATCCGGGACGCCATGAGCCGGGCCCTCAACGCCGCTCAGCCCGGGCTCGTCGGTGTGTGGGCGCTCGACGCCAACGCCAACGATGTCGTCGGACCGTTCGACGGCTCGCTGGTCGGCAGCGGTGTGGGCTTCACGACCTTCCCGGCGGTGTTCTCCTGCGGCGCGGGCAGCGTCACCTCCCTCTGCCTCCAGGACCGCTTCCTCATCACCTCCCGCTGGCGCACGAACCCGGCGCCCGGCACGCTCACGGACGGCGAGTCCCGGGTGGTCGGCTGCGCCAACGAGGGCTCGGGCCTCTTCTGGTTCTTCAGCTCGGACAACTGGGAGGTCATGGTGAAGGCGCTCAACGGCTGCGGCCTCAACAACCGCTTCTGGATCTTCTCGTCCGCCTCGACCAACGTGTTCTACCGGATGGATGTCCTGGATGTCCGGGCCGGTGTGCAGAAGATCTACTTCAACTATCCCGGTCCGCCCGCACCGGCGGTGACCGACGTCAACGCCTTCGCGACCTGCCCGTAGCCTCAAGGAGGATGGGATCCTCCCTCCCCTCGCCGCGCGAGGGGAGGGCCGGGGAGGGGAGCATGGAATCAGCCGGGCCGCCTCCCCGGGAGGCGGCCTTTTCTGCGATGTTCCCCTTCCGTTGCCCCTTCTATATTGTTCTCCGCATGCTTGATTCGCCTCGGGACGAACGTCTCTCCGCGCCTCCCTGGTGGCCCTTCTGGATCGCCTTCGGCGTGGCGTTGGCGTTCCGGCTGCTCTGGCCGGAGATCCGGCCGCTCCATCACGACGAGGGGGTGAACGGCTGGTTCCTCTTCCGGCTGCTGGACGGCTACAGCTACGAGTATGACCCGGAGCGTTTCCACGGCCCGTTCCTGTACTTCTTCGGCGCGCCGTTCGCGCTCCTGCTGGGGATGAGCGAGGCCACGCTCCGGCTGCCGGTGGCGCTGGTTTCCTCGGCGATGGTTCTCCTGCTGCTGCCGCTGCGGACCCGGATCGGCAGGAGCGGCGTGACCGCCTCCGCGTGGCTGATGGCGGTCTCGCCGTCGCTGGTCTCCTACGGCCGCGACCTCATCCACGAGACCTACCTGGTGGCGCTGACCCTGGCCCTGGTGGCCGCGGTCTCCCGGTGGCTCGAGAGCGGACGGGACAGGGATCTCATCTTCGCAGCGCTTTCGCTGAGCCTGATGGCGACGGTGAAGGAGACGGTGGCCCTGACGGTCGTCACGTTGGTGGTGGGCGCCGGGGCGGCCGGATGGGCGGCGGGGCAGGCGGACTGGCGGCGGAGGCTCCAGCGTCTTCAGGAGACCCCGGCCCGGACGTGGAAGCTCGTGGCCGTCGCGCTGGCGGTTCCCTACATCCTCCTCTTCACCTCCTTATTCACCCATCCCGTCGGGCTGGTGGACTCGTTCCGGGCGTTCCTCCCCTGGACGGAGAAGGGGTTCGAGGGCTCGGGCCACGAGAAGCCGTGGTTCTACTTCCTCCGGCTGCTCGGGACCTTCGAGCCCGTGGTGCTCGCGGCCGGAGCGCTGGGGGGCGCGGTGGCGCTCCGGCGGCGGAACCCGTTCGGCGTGTTCTGCCTGGTCTGGTGGGCGGGGCAGATCGCGGCCTACTCGGTCATCCCGTACAAGACTCCGTGGCTCGCGATGAACATGATCCTGCCGCTGATCCTCTCCACGGGCGTCCTGTTCGGCATCCTGTCCGGAAAGACGGAGCGGCGGCAGTCGGCCGCCGCGCTGCGGACCGCGCTGGCCGGCCTGGGGCTGCTGCTCGTCGCCTGGACCGGCGCCAAGGCGGTCGAGGTCTCGTTCCTGCGCTACGACGACGAGACGCTCGGCCTGGTCTACGTCCAGACCTCGCGGGAAGTCCGGGACCTCCTGGCCTGGATCGACGAGGCGCAGGCCCGCTCGCCCGGCCACCCTCTCGCCATCCGCTTCTACAACGAGGACCGCTGGCCGCTCCCCTGGTACCTGCGGAACGCCCCGGGCGTCCTCTATCTCAAGAAGGTTCCCTACGATCCGGGCGGCGACGTGCTGATGTTCGGGCCGGGCCAGGAGCCGGAGGTCCGGGCGGGCCTCAAGGACTGGAAGCAGCGGTACGAGCGCCGGGTCTTCCTGATGCGCAAGGGCGTGAAGCTGGTGGTGTACGTGCGGAACGTTCAGGGGTGACGCCCACCCAAACACTCCGGCCCCGTGTCCCGTATATAGAGGTGGAGACGGAAACGAACCAGACAATCTCCTCTCCGAACCTCCCTCCTCCAAAACCCCGCTCGAAGCGGGGTTCTTTTTTTGGCGCTGGCGTCATCTTAGCTTTTGGATTCGTCGATAGGCTGCTACCCTGGTGACGACCCTTCTCCGAAGGAGACCAAGGCGATGTCGTACGTCAAGTCCCCCATTCTGTCGATCTGCGTCCTGTCGGTCCTGCTCCTGACACCGGCGATGCCCGCGGCGGCGGCCACGGTTCCGGCCGGGTTCACCGATGTTTCGCTGTTCACGCTCGGGTCGCCCACGGCCCTGGCCTTCCTGCCGGACGGCCGGCTGCTCGTCACGACGCAGGGGGGAACCCTGCGGGTCTACAAGAACGGCGCGCTCGTGGTGACGCCGGCGCTGACCTTCGGCTCGATCTGCAGCAACTTCGAGCGCGGGCTCCTGGGCGTGGCCGTGGATCCCGACTTCGCCTCGAACCGGTACATCTACCTCTTCTATACCTTCAACTCCTCGGGCACCTGCGTGAACCGGGTGTCGCGATTCACCTTCGGCACCGGCGACACGGTCACGCCGGGCACCGAGCTGGTGCTGGTCGACAACATGCCGTCGCCGAACGCCAACCACAACGCCGGGGACGTCCACTTCGGGCGCGACGGATATCTCTACATCAGCATCGGGGACGGCGGCTGCGACTGGGCGGGCAACAGCGGCTGCGCCGGCAGCAACGACGCCTCGCGCGACCAGCACGTGCTCACCGGCAAGATCCTGCGCATCACCAATACCGGCGGCATCCCGGCCTCGAACCCGTTCCAGGGAGCGGGCACGGCGCGCTGCAACGTGACCGGCCAGACGACGCCGGGCAACAAGTGCCAGGAGACCTTCTCCTGGGGCCTGCGCAACCCGTTCCGCTTCGCCTTCGACCCCAACGACGCGGGCTCGCGCTTCTTCATCAACGACGTGGGCCAGGGCGCCTGGGAAGAGATCGACCTGGGGCAGTCCGGGGCCGACTTCGGCTGGAACTGCCGCGAGGGGGCGCATGTCAATGGCTCCGCCGGCGGCCAGTGCATGCCCGCTCCGGCCGGAATGGTCGACCCCTTCTTCGAGTACTCCCGCAGCGCCTCCGTGCCCGGCACCGCGGACACCGGCTGCGCCTCGATCACCGGCGGCGCGTTCGCGCCGGACGGCGTCTGGCCCGGTTACGACGGCGCCTACCTGTTCGGCGACTACGTCTGCGGCAAGATCTTCACCCTCACCCAGAGCGGGGGAGGCACGTGGTCGGCGGTCCGGTTCGCGAATTCCGCGGGCGGGGTCACCTCGATGACGTTCGGCCCGCACGGCAACGGCCAGGCCTTCTACTACCTCACCTTCACGGGCGGCGGCCAGGTCCACCGGGTCACCTACGACTCTGCGGGCAACGAGGCGCCGACGGCCGTCATCGTGGCGGATCCGCTGTCGGGCTCGGCGCCGCTTCTGGTCAACTTCGACGGGTCGGCGAGCTCCGATCCCGACGCCGGGGACGTCTTGACCTGGTTCTGGGACTTCGGAGACGGCGGTCCGGTGGTGGAGACGGCCGGCGCGACCGTGAGCCACACCTACACGACGGCCGGCACGTTCACGGCCACCCTGCGGGTCCGGGACGACAGCTTTACCTTCTCGGCGCCGTCCTCGGCGGTGATCCAGCCCGGCAACACGCCGCCGGTTCCGACGATCGTCACCCCGGCCGACGGCACGACCTTCCGGGTGGGTGAGACCATCACGCTCAACGGCAGCGCCATGGACGCGGAGGACGGCACGCTGCCGGCGTCCGCGCTGAGCTGGATGGTCTACCTGAACCACAATGGCTCCCACATCCATCCGCTGCTGGGGCCGGTCTCCGGAAACGGCGTGACGTTCACCGCGCCGGCGCCGGAGGATCTCGCGGCCACCGACGGGAGCTTCGTGGAGATCCACCTCACCGCCACGGACAGCGGCGGTCTCGCCGCCACGGAGCAGCGGGACTTCGAGCCGCACAAGGTGAGCATCACCTTCGCGACCAATCCAGCCGGCCTGGACGTGGTGGTGAACGGCTTCACGCTCACCGGGCCGGAGACCGTGACCTCCTGGGAGAGCTGGGGGCTCAACGTCTTCGCGCCGAGCCAGGACGACGGCGGCACCTACCGGATCTTCGAGTCGTGGTCCGACGGCGGCAACCAGAACCACACGATCGTGACCCCGGCTTCGCCGGTCACCTACACCGCGGTCTTCCAGACCTCGGTCACCACGGGTCCGCTGGACTTCAACACCGTGTCCCTGTGCCGGCTGGTCGACACACGCACGACAGGCCCGGCCCTGGCGGCGGGCTCGACCCGGACCTTCTCGGCGTCGGGCGTCTGCGGCGTGCCGGGCACCGCGAAGGCGCTGGCCGTCACCACGACGGTGATCGGCGGCGCGAGCGGCGGCCACCTGCGGTTCTGGCCGGCCGGAACGCCGATGACCACCACCAGCACGATGAACTTCTCCGCGGGAGGAACCCGGGCGAACAATGCGATCGTGGGGCTCGGAGCGTCCGCCGACTTCTCGGTGCTGGCGGGGTTCACGGGCGGAACCGCCGACCTGATCGTCGACGTGGTCGGTTGGTTCGAATGACGGACTGAGGAAGGAAGATTGAGAGGAAGGGGTCCCGAGGGACCCCTTTTCTTTTCAGGGACGGCGCCCCGCCTACCTTCGGCTCATGCCGCTGGCGAGCGACAGGTAGTAGAGCAGCGTCATGATCGATGAGATCGCCGCGGCCACGTACGTCAGAGCGGCGGCGTTCAGCACCTTGTCCATGCCCTCGCGCTCCTGGGCCAGGATGATGCCGTTCTCGACCGCCAGGCGCTTGGCCCGGTTCGACGCGTCGTACTCAACCGGCAGCGTGATGATCTGGAAGAGCACCACCGCCGAGAACAGCGCCGCACCGAAGTAGACCATCTGCGGGGAGCGCAGCAGCAGCATGCCGAGCAGGATCACGATGTAGCTGACCGTGGAGCCGATGTTGGCCATCGGCACGAGCGCGGAGCGCAGCCCGAGCGCCTTGTAGCCCACCGCGTGCTGGATCGCATGGCCGGCCTCGTGGCAGGCGACGCCGATCGCCGCGACCGAAGGCGAGCCGTAGACCCCCTCCGACAGCGCCAGGGTCTTGTTGACCGGGTTGTAGTGGTCGGACAGGAAGCCGCGCGACTGGACGACCTGCACGTCGTGAATGCCGGCCCGCTGGAGCATCTCCTGCGCCGCCTGGGCGCCGGTGAGGCCGCGCGCGGTCCGCACACGGGAGTACTTGTTGAACACTGACTTGGTCCGGAAGCTGGCCCAGAGAGAGAGCAGCAGCGCCGGAAGCATGAAGACGAGGTATGCACCCATGATGTTGAACACCCCTCCTTTCGAGCGGTCAAAACAAGAGCGGGCCGGTCATGAATTCCACCTGATACAGTCACCGCGGAGGTGGACAGCATGAGCGATACCCATCAGGAGAAGAGCCAGAACAAAATTGCGATCGTCACCGGCGGCAGCCGCGGCATCGGCAGGGCCGTCGCCGAGGCCTTATTGGGAGAAAATCGGGCCGACGGCTGGAAGGTCTGGATCTGCAGCCGCGAGCCCGAGGGGGCCGTCCGCGAGATGGCCGAAAAGTTCGGCGAGGGCCGGATTGCCGGCCGCTCCGTGGACGTCCGCGACCAGGGGAAGGTCGACGCGTTCGTGGAGGAGGTGCTGGGAGCGGAGGGCCGGGTCGATTGCCTGGTCAACAACGCCGGCCTGGGCCACTTCGCGCCCGTGGACGAGCTTTCCGGAGATCAGTGGCGCGAGGTGATCGAGACCAACCTGAACGGCCCCTTCTACTTCCTCCGCGCGGTGGCTCCCGGTATGAAGAAGCAGGGCGCGGGCTGGGTGATCAACATCGCCTCGCTGGCGGCCAAGAACCCCTTCCCGGGCGGCTCGGCCTACAACGCCAGCAAGTTCGGCCTGGTCGGAATGTCCGAGGCCTCGATGCTCGACCTGCGCAAGCACGGCATCCGGATGGCGTCGATCCTGCCCGGCAGCGTCTCCACGCAGTTCGGCGGCGTGCAGGGCGAAGCGGATTGGAAGCTGCAGCCTGAAGACATCGCCTCCATGGTGCTCCATCTACTGAGCTACCCGGACAACGCCCTGCCGAGCCTGGTCGAGATGCGGCCCAGCCGCCCGCCGGGCAAGTAGAGACCGCCCGCCGGGCAAATAGACTCGGCGGTCGGGCAGGCTTCAGCCGGTCGCCAGCCGCGCCAGCTCCTGGCGGACCGTCCGCTTCACCAGATCCTCGATCTCTTCCCGGGTCATCGCCGACTGGGCCCGGGCCTCGGGATCCTCCTGGAGCTTCATCTCCTGGAGGAACCGGTCCCGGTGCTCCTGCGGCGCGGCCTGGAAGAGCAGCACCAGCGGCTCGAAGCCGACCACGTCCGCGAGGTTCCAGAGGTGCTCCACCTTGAGCGTGATCCGCCCCTTGAGCAGGCTGCCCAGATAGCCCTGGCCCTGGCCCATCTCGCGCTCGAGGCTCCGCTTCGAACGGCGCATGCTGAGGATCTGCTGGTTCAGCAGATCAAGGAGGACGAGAACCTCGTCCCGTTGCGGCTCTGTCCTTTCAGTTCCCTCTTTCTCCACAGTGGAGATAATTCTATGTCATCCGGACGGAGTTTCCGCGTCCAGGCCTTCGGGATATATTGGCGATTCTTCTTCCGGGCAGGGAGCCGACATGACGAATGACACCCTCGACATCTCCGAAATTTCTCGCGACACTCGTGATACCACTTTGCGCAAGCTTCACGAGCTCACCCAGAACCTCTGGTGGTCGTGGCAGCCGGACATCCGCGCCATCTTCCGCGAGCTCGATCCCGTCACCTGGCGGGTCGTGTACCACAACCCCGTGGCGCTGCTGAAGCGGCTGCCCGACGACGAGATCGCGCGGCGGGTCCACGACCTGGAGATGCAGACCCGCATCGACCAGGCCCACCGCCGCCTGCAGGAGTACATGACCGGCTCGGAGAGCTGGGGGAGCACCCACGCCGGGCCGCTCCTCGCCCACCCCGTGGCCTACTTCTCCGCCGAGTTCGGGCTCCACCAGTCGCTGCCGGTGTACTCCGGAGGCCTCGGGGTTCTGGCAGGAGACCATCTCAAGAGCATGAGCGACCTGGGCGTGCCGGTGGTCGGCGTCGGGCTGCTCTACGCCGAGGGCTACGTCCACCAGATCATCGACGGCGACGGCCAGCAGCAGGATCTCTACGAGCCCATCAGCGGCTCCGAGCTGCCGGCCGAGCCGGTCCTCGACGCCGAGGGCAATCCGGTCCGGGTGGCGGTGGAGATGCCGGGGCGGACCGTGCAGCTCCGCCTCTGGCACGTGCGCGCCGGCCGCAGCCGGCTGCTCCTGCTCGACGCCCGCGACGACGCCAACACCCCCGCAGACCAGGACCTGACCGCCCGCCTCTACGGCGGCGACAACGAGACGCGCATCCAGCAGGAGATGCTGCTGGGCGTCGGCGGCTTCCGGGCCCTGGGCGCGGTCGGGGTCCACCCGGCGGTCCTGCACCTCAACGAAGG
The DNA here is from genome assembly GCA_031390755.1 of Holophagales bacterium. Taxonomy (GTDB): domain Bacteria; phylum Acidobacteriota; class Thermoanaerobaculia; order Multivoradales; family UBA5704; genus DATMER01. Next base: position 96,585 of record JANMTS010000074.1, on the reverse strand, counting down.
CCACTCCGCGTTCGCGCTGCTCGAATGGGCCCGCCATTTCGTGGCCTGGGAGGGCCTCGCGCCGGATATCGCCCTGCGCGAGGTCGCGGCGCGCAGCATCTTCACCACCCACACCCCGGTCGAAGCCGGGCACGACCGCTTCGACCGCGATCTGGCGGGCCGGCATCTCGAGGCGCTCGCCGCAGGGATGAAGCTGCCGCTCGACCAGGTGCTCGCCCTCGGCTCGGAGCGGCCCGGCGATCCGCACGACACCTTCTGTCCGACCGTGCTCGCCCTGAAGCTCAGCCGCCGCGCCAACGGCGTGTCGGCCCTGCACGGCCGGGTGTCGCGCCACATGTGGCACCACCTGTACCCGACCCGGCCCGAGGAAGAGGTGCCGATCGGGCACATCACCAACGGCGTCCACGTCCGCACGTGGATGGCGGCCGACATGCAGGCCCTGTTCGATCACCACCTCGGGCCGCGCTGGCTGGATTCGATCTGCCACGCCAAGCTCTGGGAGGGCATCGACCGGCTGCCGGACGCCGAGATCTGGGAGGTCCACCAGGTTCTCAAGGCGCGCCTCTTCAACTTCGTGCGCCGCCGCCTCGCCGACCGCCGCGAGCGTCTCGGCTGGCCCGAGCCCGAGCGCGAGCCGCTGCTGGAGGATGCCCTGACCCTCGGCTTCGCCCGCCGCTTCGCCACCTACAAGCGGGCGGACATCCTGTTCCGCGACCTGGACCGGCTCGACCGGCTGGTGAACAACCCGCAGCGCCCGCTCCAGATCGTCTTCGCGGGCAAGGCGCATCCGCGCGACGCCGCCGGCAAGGCGCTCGCCAAGAGCGTCGCCAACCTGGAGCGCGATCCGCGCTTCGCCGGCCGCATCGTCTTCGTCGAGAACTACTCGATGCACGTCGGCCGTCAGCTCGTCCAGGGCGTGGACGCATGGCTCAACACGCCGCGCCGGCCGCTGGAGGCGTCCGGCACCAGCGGCGAGAAGTGCATCCTGAACGGCGTGCTCAACTGCTCGATCCTCGACGGCTGGTGGGCCGAGGGGTACGATGGCAGCAACGGCTTCGGCGTCGGCCACGGCGAGATCCACGGCACCCCGGAGATCCAGGACGAGCGCGACGCCGCGTTCCTGTTCGAGACCCTGGAGAACCAGGTGGTGCCGCTCTACTACGAGCGCGACGCCGAAGGGCTCCCCCGGGGCTGGATCCGGCGGGTCAAGCGGGCCATCCGCACCCTCGCCTGGCGCTACAACGCGGATCGCATGGTGATGGACTACGTCGAGCAGTGCTATCTACCGGCCGCGGGCGGCGAGACCTGCCGCATGCACATGGCCTGAAGGAAAGGATGTCAATGATCCCTCACAGGAAGATCGTGTTCGCCGTAGCCGTGCTTCTGGCTTCGACTGGGTTGCCTCTCCTTGCTGAGGAGCCGGCCGCGGGCCTCGGCATCTCCAACGCCATTCAGGTCGATCCCTCGCTGCTCATCTCCGGGCAGCCGACGGCCAAGCAGCTCAAGGCCGCGGCCAAGGCCGGATATCGCACCGTGATCGACCTGCGGACCCAGGCGGAGGACCGGGGCTTCAACGAAGAGAAGACCGCTCGCAGGGCGGACCTCGCCTACAACAACATCGAGGTCAACCTCGACACGCTGAACCAGTCGAAGGTGCTCTACTTCCTGATGGTCGCGCGCGAGGCGGAGCGCCCGGTGCTTCTCCATTGCAGCACCGGCAACCGGGCCGGCGCCCTGTACTACTCCTGGCTGGTGCTGGAGAAGGGGATGCCCGAGGCCGAAGCGCTCGAAAAGGCCCGGGCCGCCGGCCTGCGCGATCCGCTGCTCGGCGAGTCGATCCAGGCTGTCGTCGGCGGCCTCAAGGCCTCGCAGCGGCCGAAGGACTGAGCGAACCCGAGCAAGGAAGCCCCCAACAAGGAGCGGATGCCATGTCGAATCTGGCGGATGCGAAGTGCGAGCCCTGCGAAAAGGCCACCCCGGCCCTCACCGGATCTGAGCTGGAGCAGCTGCACAGCCAGCTCGAAGGCTGGTCCCTCGCCGAAGGAAAGCGTCTGGAAAAAGAATACCGGTTCAAGGACTTCGTGACGGCCCTGGCCTTCGTGAACCGCCTCGGCGAGGTCGCCGAGCAGGAAGGCCATCACCCGGACATCTTCCTCACCTGGGGCAAGGTCAAGGTGACCCTCTGGACCCACTCGATGGGCGGCCTGAGCAGGAACGACTTCGTGCTGGCGGCGAAGGCGGACGCGGTCCTGTAGGCTGGCGGGCGTTAGGTGATCACTTCAAGGCAGCATGTCGGCGCGACGGGCGTCCGCTTCGCCGGGGACATGATGTACGTGTCGCTGGACGACGGCCGGGAGATCGGGCTGCCTCTAAAGCGGATCGGTTGGCTCGACTGGCTCGCCAAGGCCACCGTCGAGCAGCGCAATCGATGGTCGATCGAGCCGCGCGGATTCGCCATCTACTGGGAAGACCTCGACGACGGCCTCGAGGTCGATCACCTTCTTGCCCTTGGACCTCTCGAGTAGCCGCGCCAGCCGCGACCTCGCGGCCTTACCCGCCCTCCGGCATCCCGTCGAAGAACTCGACGACGCCCGTCTCCAGCGAGTACTCCGCGCCGACGACCAGAAGGCCTTCCTCCTGGATCAGCTGCTCCAGGACGTGCGAGCCGCGCCGCAGATGATCCACGGAGGCGCGGATGTTGGCGCGGACGGCCTGCGGCACCAGCTTGTCGAGGTCGTGCCGGAGCTCGGTCTTGAGCAGTCGCTCCACCGAGGGGCGCACCCGGTCGACGATCGCCTGCAGATTCCGGGACTGGTTCTCCGTCGGCCTTTGCAACTCTTCGATAGTGGCGAGGATCGCGCCGCACTGCGAGTGTCCGAGCACGACCACGAGGCGGGTTCCGAAGCGGGCGGCGGCGAACTCGACGCTGCCGACCAGCGAGGGGGCGACGATGTTGCCGGCCACGCGGATGACGAACAGGTCTCCGAGCCCCTGGTCGAAGACGATCTCGGCAGGAACCCGCGAATCGGAGCATCCGAGGATGATCGCGAAGGGCTCCTGGTTCTGGGGAAGCTCGGGCCGGCCGCCGGGACCCTGGAAGATGTCCGGGCCGCGGACGACTCCCGACACGAACCGTTGGTTGCCCTCCTGGAGTCGGTTGAGGGCTTCGAGCGCTGAAATCATCGATCTCCGTCAATCGTTCTGGGGTCGGTTCTCGGACATTGACTGTGAGCGTACCGAGGCGAGATCATACCCACTCGCCGCGGTCGGCACTACCCCATGAGAAGCGCCATGAACTCCTTCACGTCACCAACCGGAACGACTGGCGCGCCTGGCTCGCCGAGCACCACGCCACCGAGACCGAGATCTGGCTCGTCTCCGCCCGGCAGCACACCGGCAAGCCTCAGATTCCCTACGACGAGGCCGTCGAGGAAGCCCTGTGCTACGGCTGGATCGACAGCGTCCGCCGGAAGGTGGACGACGACCACTCCGCACAGAGGTTTTCCCCCAGGAAGGACGCCGCCTCCAGGAGGCGATCCGGAAGCTGGAAGCAAACGAGAAGCTGGGGATGAAGTAGGGTCGGCAAGTAGCGCGGAGGGAGGGCGGCCGGCCATGCTAAGCTCCATTAGAGAGGAGATCCCATGAAAACCAAGTCTGTAAAGAATCTCGAGAAGGACAAGGACCGCTTGAAGGCCATCGACCCGGCGACCCTGGAGACGATCCTCGGCGGCGTTCGGACGCCGGAAGGCGACGCCAAGGATGCCGCGGTGATCCCCCAGAGCCCGTTCAGCTCGTTCTACCACTCCTGACCTGCGGTTCCTTACCGTAGTAAGCGCACCCCGTCCGTGCTGCTCTCGGTCTGTCTGATCACGAAGAACGAGGAGCGGTTCCTGGCGGGGTGCCTCGATTCAGTCCGCGCGGCGGCCGACGAGATCGTCGTGGTCGACGCCGGCTCCTCGGATCGGACCGTCCGCATCGCCGAGGACTTCGGCAGCGTCGTCCTGCATCGAGCCTGGACCGACGATTTCTCCGCCGCCCGGAACGCCGGAATCTCCGCGGCCCGGGGCACCTGGATCCTCTGCATCGACGCCGACGAGCGGCTTTCGGACGCCGCGGCGCTCCGTCCCGCCATCCAGCAGGCCCCGCCCGAGGTCGGCGGCTTCCAGATCGAGCGCCACGACGTCGTGACGAATCCGGACGATGGCCACGTCGATGTCCACGCCATCGAGATCCTCCGGTTGTTCAGGAACCACGCAGCCATCCGCTACGAGGGGATCGTCCACGAGGCGCCGGACGAATCCGTGATCCGTGCCGGCTTCGAGGTCCGGAGCCTGACCTCCCTCAAGCTGACCCACCTAGTCCACGAGCTGCCGCAGGAGCGCCTGGACGCCAAGCACGAGGGCTATCTACGCCTCCTGAACCGCGAGCTGCACGCCGAGCCGCGGAACCTGCGGGCGCGCTACTACCGCGCGAAGACCCTGTGGTTCCTGCGCCGGCGCGACGAGGCCAGGGCCGACTTCGAGGCCGTCGTGGAGGACGAGACCTGCCGGCCGCCGCTCAAGGCCTCCGCCCTGTGCATGCTCGCGTCGCTCCTCTCGGAAGAGGGATCGAGAGGCGCCGCGGTCGAGCGAATCCGGGAGAGCCTGGGCCTCGTGCCGGGGCAGTCGCTTGCGTTCTACGCGCTCGCCGAGATCCTGTATGCCGACGGCCGCTACGCCCATGCGCTCGAAGCCTACCGCCGGGTCCGGCTCAGCCAGGACGACGGAGGCGGCGGAGCGGACTGGGTTCCGGGGGATCTCTGCATCACCGCGGAGAAGCGCGCGTACAAGCTCGGCTGTTGCTTCCTGGCGCTCGGCGACCTGAAGGAGGCCGAAAACCAGTTCCGGACCGGCCTGTCTGAGGCTCCCGACTCCGGCGGCTGCCACTACGGGCTCGCCCGCGTCGCCGTTCAGCGCGGCGATCTCCCCGCGGCCTTGTCGCATCTGGAGGTCGTGCGGCGAGTGGAGCCCCGGTGGCGGGCCGGGATCGAGCTGCACGCGGCTCTCCGCGAGCGCGCCTCCTCTTCCGGGTAGCCACCCCCGTCCTCGTTGATGTGAATTGCGGGTTTTCTGCTGTGACAAACGGGTTTGTCGCAGCGGCAACCCCGTTTGTCGCAGCAGAATGCCTGTTTTTCGCATCCGCGCGGGGTCATTCTGATGCGACAAACCGGGTTTCTGATGTGACTCGCGATGAATCGGATGCGACTCGGATGTGAGTCGCTGCGACAAACGAGGATTCTGCTGCGAAATGATGTGAATCGCGGGAGGAAAACGAGGTTGCCGCTGCGAGTTGCAGGCGAGTTACAACAAAAATCGGGCGTGGGCGGAGAGCCTAGTGGTCCCCGTCCCCGTCCTCTTTGTGGCAGGCGAGCCCGATGACCACGGCGCAGGCGAGGAGGAGGACGGCGTCCTCGCCGGGGCCGACCTCGATGCCGTAGGTGTCGCGCCAGGAGAACCAGCGCTTCGAGACGGTGGCGACGGTATCGTTGCCGCGTCTGAAGTTGTACTCGTGGTCGAAGAAGTCGCCCTTCGCCTCCAGGTCGTTGGGACCGGGGACGTCGACCGAGAACTTGCAGTGCAGGAGGGTGAAGAGCGACTTCTTGACGATGGCGATGCGCTCGTCGCCGCGGAAGACCTCGTAGGTGAGGCCCCAGGCAAGGAGCTTCTGCTCGATGCGGGCGAGCTCGTTGCCCGACATGTCCTTGAACACCAGCTTGTCGCCGAGGCTGAGCATCTTGCCGTCGACGAAGAACGCATCCTTCCCGTTCTCGTCCTGGATCGTAAAGTCGTCGCCGAGGGAAATGAGCTTCTGCTGCATCACGTAGCGCATGGCGGCCGGGCTCCTGAAGATAGAGACTCGGATGAGTCCTCGAAGAGGATATCCGATCCCAAGCGCTGGCTAGGTCTTCGATTCGGCGTAGGGCCGCAGGGCTTCGCGCAGGGCGGGAGGGATCGGCGTAGGCACGGTCTCGTGGCCCTGGCGGCGCATGCAGGCGACCTGCTGCTCGCCCCGGGCGATCAGCTCCTCGATCTCGCCGCCATCCCCGCGAGAAATCCGGAAGTACTCGAAACGCAGCGTGATGCGGTTCTGGACCACCTCGCCCAGGCGCATGCGGATGAGGATCTCGTCGAAGGCTTCCAGCTCGATGAAATAGTCGCAGGAGCAGCGGACGGTGGCCAGGGCGAGGCCCTGCTTCAGGTCGTCCAGGATCTCCGGGACGTTGTCGTGGAGGAACATCTCGCGGCAGCGGCCCTGCCACTTGAGATGGTTCACGTAGTAGACGTTGCCGACGAGGTTGGTCTCTTCGAAGCAGACCCGGTGCCGCAGCTCATACGCCCGCAAGCACGCCCTCCTCGACGAGAACGGCCAGGGCGACGGGGCCGGCCAGCTCCTGGATGGGCCCCAGGTAGGTGCCGATCCGAAGGTCTCCCGACCGCAGGAGCAGCCAGCCGTCCGAGCTGGTGGCCGAGCTGGTGGCCGAGCTTGTGGACAACCCCTCCAGGACGAGCGGCGCGCCGTGGGGGACGCCGGCCTTCTTGAGGCTCTCGACCGCGGCCCAGACCCGGGTCGCCGCGGCGTCGGGAGTCTCGCCACGCTCGCGGGCGATCAGCTCCGCCAGGGCGAAACGCTCGCCGAGCAGGTCGCGCCAGACGGCCTCGGTGCGCTCGGTGACGGGTTCCAGGTCGCAGCCGAGCCGGCCGTCGCCCTCCACCTGGAGGACGAGGCTGCCCGAGTGCGAACGGGTGACCTGGGTGCCAACGGCCGCCTCCGGCCGACCGTCCGGCCGGTGCCGGAGCGAATCCGACGCGTCGGCTCCAAGGCTGACGTGCAGGTGCCGGCCCGGCATCATCTCCTCCAGCCGGCGCTCGACGTAGGGGGCGAGAAGAGCCGCGCGCCAGGCCTCGGGCGGATCGATCCGCTGGACGGCGTGGAGCCGGAGGCCTTCCCAGCGCTCGCGGACCCGGCCCTGGCGGTCGAGGATCTCCAGGTCGTAGACGAAGTCGTCGCCGTTGCGGGAGCGCTCCCGGGCCGCCAGCATGAGCGGCTCGGAGGCGGCGAGGCAGCCGGTGACGATCCGGTCGACCCCCGTGGGCAGCAGCGTCGCGTGCGGGATGCAGGCCTGGATGCCGTGGATGGCGGCGTCGCGCGCCCCCGGGTCGCCCAGCACCAGCTTGGACGGCAGCCACTTGCCGAACCAGGCGACCTTGCCGTCCGCCGCGATCTCGGCCAGGCAGGAGGTGGCCTCCAGGTGGCGGTAGCCCTCCAGCCGGCGGAACCGGCCGCGGTGGAAGAGAAGGCCGCCGTAGAGGTCGGCCGGGTCCAGCGCGAGCCTCGACGCAGTGTTCGCATCGTGGGTCCATCCGAGCCGGGAGGCGCCCGGGTCGACCGGAGCCGTGGGTACAGCGAACCGGCAGAGGGCGCGGAAGTGGTCCGCGGCGAAACCGGTGGAGGCGTCGCGCACGGCGACCTCCACGAGCCCCGGACCGCGCAGCAGGGCCGCGATGCGCACGGTCGTGGAGCGTCCGGCGGGCACGGCCACCGGGCGGACGAGCCGCACGTCCTCGAAGATCGGGACGCGGTCGGTGCCCATCACGGCCATCGCGGTCTGGGCCATGGCTTCCATGCCCAGGACGGCGGCGAACAGGGGCTCGCCGCGGAAGACGTGGTCGGCGAGATGGGGGTCGGTGTCGGCCGAGATCTCGGCGTCGACCACCAGCTCGATGCCCGGGTAGTAGACCCGGGGGCGCTCCAGGAAGCGGAGGAGGGGAAGCTCCGGCCGGTCGAGCTCGACGGTGTCCGGGCTGCCGAAGCGGCCGGCCACGACCACGGAGGAAGGCGATTCCGGGGACGCGGGCCGGGAGAGCAGCTCGCGCAGCTGAGCCACGCCGGCCTCGGGCGGGATCGGCGTGATGCCGCGCCGGATCAGGCTCTCGAGGGTGCCGAGGCGCTCGCCCATGCCCACGCCGGACCAGACCGACCATTCGAGCGTCAGGCAGCGGCACTCGGGATGCTCGCGGCCATGGCGCTCGGTGAGGAGGGCCAGCCACTCGTTGGCCGTGGCGTAGTCCGCCTCGCCTTCGAGCCCGGCGCGGCCGATGATCGAGCCGAAGGAGACGAGCAGGCGCAGGCGGTCGGGGCTGACCGCAGCCAGCACGTGCCGGAGACCGCTCACCTTGGGCGCGAGCGTGCGGACGAAGGACGCCTCGTCGAGCGCGGCGATCGGCCTCGGGGTGTTCGCGCCGGCACCGTGGAGGACGGCGGTGACCGGGCCGAGCTCGGACTCGATCCGCCGGACGGCGCCGGCGACGGCCGCGGCGTCGGTGACGTCCGCGGAGACATAGGTAAGGACGACCCCGGCGGCGAGCAGGCGCTCCAGGTTGGCGTTCAGCTCCGCGTCGTTTTCGGGGAGCGAGCGGCCGAGGAGACCGAGCCGGGCGCCGGACGCGCTGGCGAGATCGAGTGCGCACTCGGCGCCGATGCCCTTGCCGCCGCCGGTGACGAGAAGGACGTCGTCCGGTCCGAGCGGGAGGCGGGTGGGAGTATCCGAAATCGCGTCCGGCAGCAGGCGCATCACCGGCACGGTGCGGACGCCGTCCGCGTCGTAGCGCGCCTCGCCGTGGCTGGTGTCGTCCGGACCGGTCGCCGCGGCCTCGGCCGCCACCCAGGCGGGGGCGTCGGGATGGTCGAGGGGAACGTCCACCACGCGGGTGGCGACGTGCGGCATCTCCAGGTGGAGCGTGCGCGCGAAAGCGGCCCCGCCGCCTCCCTGGTGGACGACCAGGAACCGTGGATTGCCTGACGCCGGCACCTCGCGGGCGGCCTCGATGAAAAGGCCGGCGTGGCTCTCGTCCAGATCCGCGGGCAGACACAGAAGGACGCCGTCGCCGGTCAACAGGGTGGCCAACTTCCAGGCCAGCGGATGATCCGGCGGCGCCACGATGCGCCAGGTTCCCGGAGACGTGGCTGCCTGGGACGAGGCCCGGCGCCGCGGCAGCGCGCGTGGGATCCACTCGGTGTGGAAGGCCCGCACCCAGGAGTCGACTCCGGCCGGCGAATCCGCGGGCTCCAGCGGCGCACCGGCCTCGCCCAGCGCCTCCTGCTCGGCGAGCGCGGCGGCGATCTCGGCCACGGTGGCGCGGGAGTAGTCGGTCGGGGAGGCGGGCGGGCGCAGGCCGAGCTGGCGCGCGGCCTCGGCCACGAGCTGGCCCACCGAGATCGAGTTCAGATGGAGGTCGGAGAGGAGGCGGTTGTCCTGGTGGATCGCCTCCGCCGGCAGCTCGGCCTTCTCGGCAATGAGCCGGCGGACGACCTCCAAGGTCGAGACAATCCCTGCCGTCTCCCCGGTCCCTGCTCCGGAAGAGGGGGCGACCGGAGCCGGGGTCCGGGGAGACGGAGAGGCGGTAATCGGGATGTTTGCCGGCTGCGCCGGCTTGGCAGAGTCAACCGCGCGCGCGGGCCTGGAGAGGGGCGCGCCGTCGACCGGAGCCGACTCGCACGGGCTGGCCAGGAACCGGGGCAGGCGCTCGGGATCGAACGGCCGGGTGAAGCGGCCCTCGAAGAGCACGGCGGTTTCGACCGGGATGCCGAGCGCGAACGCCGCGCCCGCGGCCTGGAGCAGGCCGGCGATCGAAGGACCGCCCGCGTCGAGCGCCAGGACGGGCCGGTCGGTCGACTCCGCGGCCAGCTCTGTGAGGGCGCGGCCGGGGCCGACCTCGATCCAGAGATCGGCGAGGTCGCGGGCGGCTTCGAGAGCGGCGGTGAAGCGGACCGGCTCGGTGACCTGCCGCACGAGCAGCGCGCGGAGATCGTCGTCCGGGCCGAGCAGCGCGCCGGTCACCGTGGACGCCACGGGCCGTGAGGGGCGCCGGATGTCGATCGTCGCCAGATGGCGGGCCAGCGCGGGTGCGGCGTCCGCCACCAGGGGCGAATGGAAGGCGTGGGAGACGCGGAGCCGGTGGACCTCCCAGCCCAGGCCGGTGGCGCGGCGGACCACGGTCTCGACCGCGGCGGCGTCGCCGGAGACGACCGTGCGCTTGGCGCTGTTGAGGCCGGCAATTACCACTCCTGTAAGGGCTCCGGTCCCGGCGAGCAGCGGCTCGACCGCATCGGCCGGAGCGCCGAGGCTCGCCATGGCGCCCTGCGACTCAGGAGTCTTCGGCAGATCGGCCATGGCCCGGCCGCGGACGGCGGCGAGGCGGAGCGCGGTCTCTTCGTCGTAGGAGCCGGCCCAGGCCAGCGCGGCCAGCTCGCCGAGGCTGTGGCCGGCGGCGACCGAGGCGCGGATGCCCAGGCGTTCGAGCATGGCGAGCCCGGCGAGCGATCCCAGGGTGATGGCCGGCTGGGCGACAGCAGTATTGACCGGGTCGGCGACCGGATCGGCGTCCGCGGGGAGCCGGGCCAGCTCGTACAGCGGGCCCAGATCCTCGAACCGGCGGCGCAGCGCTCCGCCCGAGAGGTGCGACGGCGAGCCCTGGCCGGGGAAGAGGAAGCCGATCCGGCGCGGCCGGGTTCCGACCCCGAGGAAGAGACCGTGCTTCGGCTCGATCCGCTCCCCCTGGGAATCGACGCCGTCCCGCAGCCAGCCCAGGAGGCGTTCGAGCCGTTCGGTCAGCTCCTTCGGCGTGGCCGCGGTGATCGCCGCCCGTGCCGCGCGGGCTCCTCCGCGGTCCAGGCGCTCGTGGAGCGTCGCGGCGAGATCGGTCAGCTCGGAACGGGAGATCCGGGGAGCCGTCTCCAGGAGACGCTCGACCCGGGCGGCGAGATCGGCCGCGTCCGTTCCGGAGAGGAGGATCAGCTCTGCGTCCTGGGTCGAGGCCAGCAGCGCCTTCTCGCGGGCGGCCAGCGACCGGCGGCGCGTCCCGGCCGTGCCTTCGAGGACCACGTGAACGTTGATCCCGCCGAAGCCCATGGCGCTCGACGCGGCGCGGAGCGGCCGGCCCGCGGGCCAGATCTCGCCCTCGTCCAGCACCCGCAGGGGCGAGCCCGCCGCGGTCAGCTCGGGATGGGGCTCGTCGCAGCCCGCGTTCGGGGGAAGGATCTGGTTGCCGATGGCGAGCGTCGCCTTGATCAGCCCGGCGATGCCGGCCGCGGCCTTGGTATGGCCGAACAGCGCCTTGATCGAGCCGACCGGCCGGGCGTTTCCTTCGGCGCCCGCCTCGCGTAGCGCTTCGGAGAGCGCGCGCAACTCGGCCGCGTCGCCCACGGCCGTGCCCGTGCCGTGGCCCTCGAAGTAGCCGACCGAGCCGATGTCGAAGCCGGCGCGGCGGTAGGCGCGGCGCAGCGCGAGCTTCTGGCCCTCGGGCTCGGGGCGGCTGATGCCGCCGTTGCCGTCCGACGAGATGCCCCAGCCGCGGATCACCGCGTGGACGCGGCAGCCCAGCCGTTGGGCGTCCTCTTCGCGCATCAGCAGCACGAAGCCGCAGCCCTCGCCGGGGATGAAGCCGGACGAGCGCGCGTCGAACACCCGCATCTCGCCGCGGGTCAGCGCGCCGGTGCGGGCGAAGCCCACCAGCTCGAACGGATCGAGCGAGAGATCCACGCCGCCGGCGAGCGCCACGTCGAGGTCGCCGGCCACGAGCGCCGAGCACGACTGGGCCACGGCCAGCAGCGACGAGGCGCAGGCGCCGTCGACCGTGTAGCCGCCGCCGTGGAGGTCATATTGATTGCAGATCCGGCCCGCGATCGTGTTCGAGAGACCGCCGGCCAGCGACTCCTCGGAGGTCGGCGGGAACGGCGCCTTGTAGGTCGGCTCCAGGCGGGCGAGGAAGTCCGCGACCCGGTTCTCTTCCCAGCCTTCTTCGCGGAGCGAGGCGCCGAGCACCCGGCGAACGTACGGCCAGCGCTGGCGCAGCAGGTTGGCGCGGGAGAACTCGCCGGTCAGGCTGTTGCCGACCAGCACGCCGAACGCGTCGCGGGGGAGCCCCTCGGCTTCGGGGAAGCCGGCCTCGGCCAGCGCCTGGGACGCGGTGTCCAGCGCCAGCCAGTGCGCGAGATCCGCGGTGCGGTAGGTGCCGCCCGCCACCCGGAAGCGGACGCGGTCGAGCTCCCAGTCCTCGATCAGCGCGGCCTCGGTGGAGTAGAGGCCGTCCGGATCGTCGGGGTCGGTCGTCAGGTAGTCCTCCAGACGCAGCCGCTCCGCGGGCATCCGGCGGAACGCCTTGCGGCGGGCCAGGACGTTCTCCCACAGCTCGGCGGGCGTCCGGGCTCCGGGATAGCGGCAGGCCATCCCGACGATCGCGACCCCCTGGCTCACGCCGGCACCGGAACCTTGACCCTCGACTCGGCCCGCTGCGCCGCGAGGCTCTGGAACATCAGGAGGACACCGCGGCCGGTGCAGACGAAGCTGAGCGCGAAGAACAGTCCGAACACCACGTGCAGGCTCATCAGCACGCCGTAGGACGCCGCCACCGAGGCGCCGAACAGGATCTGGCCGCGGGTCGTCGACGGCGTCGTGGCCGGATCGGTGACCATATAGAAGGTGAACAGCAGGAACGCCACGCCGGTCATCGGGTTGAGCGACGGCAGGATCATCGTGCCGAACAGGAAGTGGCGCACCACTGCCTGCAGGACGAAGACGCTCAGCCAGGCGAGGATCAGCGGCACCCGCCTGGTCAGCTTCGCGTTCAGGAACGAGCCCGTGCAGATGATGATCAGCGGCAGCACGTAGTCGGCGGCGCCGCTCAGGTTCTCCGTGAACATGTAGGGCTGCGCGATGCCCACCCAGGGGAAGGCGAGCAGGGTCGCGGTGATCCCGATGTTCGAGGGGTTGAAGAAGTGGCGGCTGTGGCCGTTGAAGCCGGCGCGGAAGATGTACTTCGAGCCGATGGCTCCGACCGCGGCGAACGCGATCGGCCACAGGTGGTCGTTGGCGTAGAGCAGCATCGACACGGCCAGGCCGCTGATGTGGGCGGAGAGCAGGAAGTCGATCGGCGCGGTGCCGCCGTTCAGGAAGCGCGGGCGCTGGCCGCGCAGCCGGGAGCTGACGACCTCCAGGAGGATCTCCGCCAGGTAGGCCGCTCCGAGGCCGACCAGCGGCTGCGCCCAGGACTGCTCGAAGCCGAGCACGGTATGGCCGAGGATGTTGAGAATGCTGATCGCGAGGGCGAACCGCCGCAGCGCCGTCAGCCGGACGTCCTTCTTCTGCTCGCCCATCGTCAGACCGCCTTTCCCTTAGCCGGTGTTGCCGGGGATGCCGCCACCGTTGCCACGGTCGCTGAATCACCGAGAACCAGGGTGTGGTCCCCCGGCTTCAACTGGAAGCGCTGCTGGCGCACCTTGCCCGAGCCGTCCCGCCACTTCACGTCCACCGGCAGCACCGTCTCCGGCGCCGTCCGTCCGAGCCCCAGGTAGACCTCCGGCGCCCGCTTGCCCGAGTGGCCGTTGCCGCCGTCCACCTGGGCCACCATCCGCTTGCCGTCCGGCCGCTGCAGCGTCACCTCGGCGCCGATCGCCGGCCGCGAGGTCCCGTTCGCGTTCGGCAGCCGCAGGTCGAGGACGAGCGACGTGTTCGTGCGTGGGCTGTCGTTGCGGAAGAACCACGAGGTCTCCCACTGGTTCGCGATGGCGAAGTCGAGGTCGCCGTCGCCGTCCACGTCGGCCAGGGCGATGCCGCGGGTGACGTGCGACTGGCCGATGCCGACCTCCGGCGCCACGTCGTAGTAGCGGCCGTCCGAGGCGCGGACGAAGAACGGGTTGTGGAGGTGGCCGGAGAGGTCGTCGCCCTCCTTGAACCGGTGCCAGGCGCTGGTGCTGACCATGTGGTTGTCGTTGCCCATCGCCAGCTCGTGAAGCTCGGGCCAGCGGTTCTTCGTGCCGCGCAGGAAGCCGATCGCCTGGACGGCCTCGGGCACGCCGTCGCCGTCGAAGTCGGCGAAGCGGGAGTCCCAGCCCCAGCCGCTGCGCGACATGCCGAGCGCCTCGCCCTGGTCCTCGAACGGCGCCACGCCGCGCTCCATCTCCTTGCGGCCGCCGTTGGCGACCCAGACGAAGTGGCTCTCCTCCAGCGCCCAGTTCTGGGCGATGTTGCTCACGTAGATGTCGAGCCGGCCGTCGCCGTTCAAGTCGCCGAAGTCGACCCCCATCCCCTTGAACGAGTCGCGGCCGAGCACCTTGGAGGTCGGCGTCGTGAACCCCTTGTGGCCGATCAGCGCCTCGAAGCGCGGATGGCCGGGGGTCGAGCGGTTGAAGAGCAGCCGGTCGTTGCCGAAGTCGTTGCCGAAGTAGATCTCCGGAAGAAGATCGCCGTCGAGGTCGGCGGCGCCCGCGGCGAGCGTCCAGGAGGCCGCGGTCTTGGGGTCGAAAGCGTCGGGAGCTTCGCGGAAGACCGCGGTCGGCTCGGGTCCGGACGCCGTTTGGGAAATACTGCCGGCACCCAGGTAGAGCCGGTTGATGCCGCCGTTCTCGGAGCGCGACATCGACTTGTGCATGTGCTCCGTGCCCGTGCCCTGCGCGTCCAGGATGCGTGCGCCGTCCGGGAAGTAGTTGCCGACGATCAGGTCCAGGTGGCCGTCGCCGTCCACGTCGGCGCTGGTCAGGGCGTTGGTGTTCCAGACCTGCTCGACCGGGGCGAGCGGCTGCGCCCGGTAGGCCGCGGGCGACATGCCCTGGGAGTCGCGGCGCATGAACAGCACCGGCGGCCGGCCCCAGTAGTAGACCAGGGCGTCCATCCGGCCGTCCTCGTTCCAGTCGCCCGGCACGCAGCCCATCGGCGCCATGGTCCGGCGGTCGTGCGGCAGCGCCGGGTCCGGATCCAGGGTGAACGGCGCGTAGCGCGCGCCGGTCCCCGGGACGGGCGCGACCTGCACGCGGTCGACCCGGGTGTCCACGTTGCACAGATCGTTGTTCAGCCCGTCGCCGTCCAGATCGTTCAGGGCCACTCCGGCGCCGACGGCCGAGATCCAGCCCGCGATGTGCTCCATCGACGGATGGACCGGCCGCACCGTCCGCCGCAGATCGCCGGGCGGAGCCGGGATCTGGGTCTTGGAGAACGCGAAGCGGGAGGCCAGCTCCTTGCGCTCGTCCTGCGGCAGGCTCGGCAGGCGGGTGAATCCATAGAGGACCAGGATCATCGCCAGGGCCAGAAAGCGGACGAGCTGCCCGCTAAGCAGGCGGCGGACGGCTCCGGGCTGCTCATTCATGAGTGCGTCCTTTCCTTGAAGCGTTCCTGAATCCGCTGGCGCCAGGCCTCGTAGGCCGTCTCGGCTCCGTCCGCGGGCAGATCCTTGCCGGCCTGGATGGTGATCTCGGCGACCTCCTCCGAGCCGAGACCCCAGACGGTCCGGCAGGCGAGCTCGGTCTGCGGCGCGAGGTTGCCGGCCTCGAAGCGGGCCGCCGTGGCGAAGCCGACCCCCTGGGCAAACTGGGGCAGATGCTCCCCGACCCGGTTCCGGAGATCCTCGACGAGGCTCTGGTCCCGGCCGCCCGCGTAGGCGCAGGCGAGACCGGTCCCGGCCCAGAGGTCGCCCTGCCGGTCGGCGGGAAACGACGAGATCGTCCCCTGGAGGCGGCCCGGTCCGGCCCCCTCGACGAACCAGAGACTGCGCCCGAGCCCCTGGTCGAAGGCCCGCAGGGCGTAACCCCGGACTTTCGAGGGAACCTGATGGCGCGTGACCGAGCTCGACGCGTGGAAGAAGCCCTCGTGGAAGCCGTAGCCGTCCAGCGCGAGCCAGCCGAGAATCGGGTCGAGACGGGCCAGCAGGCTTTCGGGGGACAGGGGGAGGCGCGCGAGAATCCACCCCGCGCCGACGATGACCAGATAGTGATGGGGGGCGCCCGGCCCGCGCAGGAAGTCGTCCAGACGGTTCCGCTTCCAGGGCGTCAGGGTGTCGAGCAGGGCCAGCGCCATGCCGGCTCCCTCATAGGCGAAGCCGCTCGCCTCGGCCGGGATCTCCCCGAGCCGGGCGGCGAGCCCGGCCGTGGAGGGCTCCTCCAGGGCGTCGTGGTAACCCTCCACGAAGCGGCCGGCGACCCCTTCGAGGCGCTGCCGTACGGCGTCGGAGTCCCAGCGGAACCCGCGGCGCTCGAACGACGTCTCCGAGGGCGCGATCCCGAACAGGCGGCGGGCGAGCCGACGGCGGGCGGGCATCGCGAGCCGCCCGGAGTCGATCCCCGGTATTTCAACAGAAGTCATGCGTTCCGTTCCTTCATCGTTTGCGATTGCTGAGGCCTCTCTACTAAGAGAGGTGTGTTGGACCCCTCAAGGCGAGCCATTCAGCCGGGAATAAATTGAAAACGCCCGAACGGCTCGACTGCAAGTGGCCGCCCTACGCCCCTGGAGACATCTGTAATGTCTACGTGAAAGGCGCCGCTAAGGCGCCTTCTCCAGCTCCATCTTCAGCGAAAAGAACCGCAGCAGATCCTTGAGCGTCAGGATGCCCAGGAGGTGATCGCCCTCGGCCACCATCAGGCGGGAGGTGCGGGTGCGGCTCATGGCGGAGAGGGCCTCCAGGGCGTCGGTGTCCGGCCCGACCGTGTTGTCGGGGGAGCAGGGGCTGGCCACGGCGCCTACGGTGGTGCGGTCCCAGTCCTCGTGCGGCATGTCCTTGACCTGACGGGTGGTCACGCAGCCGATCAGGCGGCCGCCGTCGTCGAGCACCGGGTACATCTTGTGGTGGAAGCGGTAGACGTACTCCTGGACCAGCTGGGAGACCGCGATCTGGCGCGGCACGGTGACCGGATCGGCCTGCATGAAGCGCGAGACCGGCTCCCCCTCGAACGCCCGGCGCAGGAGAAGCTGCTGGTAGGACGACTGCGCGGCGTTGCGGACGAACAGGCCCAGCAGGCCCAGGTAGACGCCGCTCCAGTTGCCCTGGATGACCAGCAGCATGCCACCCGCGATCAGCAGGAAGCCGAAGCCCGAGCCGATCTGCGAGCTGACCTGGGTGGCCCAGCGCAGGCTCCCCTTCCAGCGCCAGAGGATGGAGCGGAAGATCCGCCCGCCGTCCAGCGGGAACGCCGGCACCAGGTTGAACACCGCGAGCACCAGGTTGGCCCAGGAGAGATAGGCGATCACGGCCAGGATCGCCTCGGCCGGCCCCGCCCAGCCTCCTGCGCGCCCCAGCGCCGCCAGACCCAGGCCGCCGAAGCCGACCGCGAAGCTCATCGCCGGCCCCGCGGCGGCCACCCAGAACTCGGCTTTCGGGTTGGGCGGCTCGCTGCCCATCTCGGCCACGCCGCCGAAGATGAACAGCGTGATCCCCCGCATGTCGATCCCGAACCGCCGCGCCACCAGCGAGTGCGCCAGCTCGTGGACCACGACCGAGAAGAACAGCCCGAGGGTACCGGCGACGCCCATCCCCCAGTAGAAGGATGGGGACAGGCCCTTGATCATGGACGGGAACGACTGCGTGGCGAGGCTGGACGTCCACAGCACCGCCATGATGAACCAGCTCGGGTCGAGGCGGACCGCGAAGCCGAAGACGGTGAACAGGTGGATGCTTCGTCCGAACACGGTCGCACCTCCGTCGGTCGATTTACGCTCCGGCGTTCTTCTGGGGCTCTGCGTTCTTCTCGGGCGAGTCCGTGTCCGGCCGGATGGGGCAGTAGAGGTCGCGGCGGCGCTCCAGATCCTCGGCCACGGCCTTCTTGAAGCCGCGCGGGCCGTAGACCTGCATCCTCTCGTCGCGGTAGGGGGCGATGTCGACCAGCTCCAGCCGCAGGCGGAGGGTCTTGAAGAGACGGGGATTCTTCTCGCCGGGCACCTGAACGTGGTGAAGGCCGCCGCTGTAGGCGAGCAGCATCCGTCCCTCGCCCACGGAGGAGAGGATGTCCGCGATGCCGCCCCGCACCGACATGACCTTGCCCTGGGAGTCCAGGCCGTTGGCGCGCTTCATCCGGCCCTCGGGGAGGAGGGCCACCATGGCGTCCGGATCGATCTGGCGCAGCACCTCGTTCCAGGACTCGTCCCGTTCCCGGGTGATCGAGATGACCCGCTGGGCGATGAGGCCGAAGAAGCGGCCGACCACGGCGCGGTCGGCGGTCTTCGCGGCGACCGGCACGACGCCGTGCCGGGCCAGGCGCCACATCCAGACCGGCGGCGTGGCGATGACGAAGATCGGCTCGTAGAGGCTGGTGTGGTTGAGCAGCGCCACGATCCGGTGATGCTTCCAGCGGTCGGGGGGCGGATCGCCGATCCATTCCACCTCGACCCGGTAGAGAAGCCTCACCAGGGTCTTGACCGCGAGCAGGACGAGGAAGACGAGATAGGCACGCACGCGGGGCCATTCTATATGCCGGAGCGTCCGGGTGGGAGCCCGCGGGGAGCGGTGATACGCTAGGGCGCCCGAGGAGACCCCGGAGACCCCTGAATGGCCGAGCCAACCGTCACGACTCCAACCCGCCGCGGTGACCGCGGCGCGCGCGGCGCGCGCGCCGCAGTTACCGCGATCATCACCACGCTCAACGAGGAGCAGAACATCGGCGACTGCATCGAGTCGCTCCTCTGGTGCGACGAGATCCTGGTCGTGGACTCGTTCTCCACCGACCGCACCGCCGAGATCGTCCGCGGCTACGAGCGGGTCCGGTTCCACCAGCGCACCTACTACGGCTCGGCCGCCCAGAAGAACTGGGCGATGGACGAGGTCCAGAACGATTGGATCCTGATCTTCGACGCCGACGAGCGCTGCACCCCGGCGCTCCAGAAGGAGATCGAGGATCTCCTGGCCGGCAAGCCGAGCCATGACGCCTACACCATCCGGCGCCAGGTCTATTTCATGAACCGCATCATCCGGTTCTCCGGCTGGCAGCACGACCAGGTCGTCCGTTTGGTCCGTAGCGGCACGGCCCGCTATCCCAACCGCCGGGTCCACGCCGACATGATCACCCGCGGCTCGGCGCCGCTGCTCAAGAACGCCATGACCCACTACATGGCCGACTCGCTCGACGAGTACGCCCGCCGCATCGAGAAGTACAGCTTCTGGGGCGCGGCCCAGAACTGGAAGGAGGGGCGCAGCGCCGGCTTCTCCGAGATCTTCGGCCGGTCGGTCTGGCGGTTCCTGCGCACCTACATCTTCCAGCTCGGCATCCTGGACGGCCTGCACGGCCTGGTTTTCTGCATGCTCCAGTCGTACGGCACCTATCTCAAGTGGTCCCTGCTGTGGGGCTGGCGCATCAACGCCGCCCGCGGACGCATGCCCAACCTGCCCGAGTTCGACGACAGCGAAGACACCTGGCGCGGCCTGGAAGAGACGCCGGCCGGAAAGCCGGCACCGGAATGACGCCGGGAATGACTCCGGAGGTGTAACCTTCGCCTCGTCCCGCACGTAGTCCCTGAGGAGAACGACTCCTCGGGAGACTTATGACCGGACTGTTCCGCGATCTTCGCTTCGGCATCCGCACCCTGATCAAGACTCCCGGCCACACCTTGGCCGCGGTGCTGGCCCTGGGCCTGGGCCTGGGCCTTTCCACGGCCATGTTCAGCATCGTGTACGGCGCTCTCCTCCGGGGACTCCCCTTCGAGGCCTCCGAGCGCCTGATGCACATCGAGAACAACAATCCTTCCAGGGATCAGTCGAGCCTGGAGGTCTCGGTGCCGGACTTCATCGAGATGCAGGCCCGCCAGCGCTCCTTCGAAGACCTGGCCGCCTTCTACACGGGCTCGATCAACCTCAGCGGCGACGAACGGCCGGAGCGCTACTCCGGAGCCCACATCAGCTCCGCCTTTCTGCAGACCCTGCGCGTCAAGCCGCTGCTCGGCCGCGCCTTCCTGCCGGAGGAGGAGGGGCCCGGCGCCGCGCCCGTGGTGCTGCTGAGCTGGGGCGCGTGGCAGAGCCGCTACAACGGCGATCCCGCGGTGCTGGGCCGCTCGATCCGCGCCAACAGCATGGCGGCCACGATTGTCGGGGTCATGCCGCAGGGCTTCGCGTTCCCGATCAACCAGGAGCTCTGGATGCCGCTGCGCCTCGATCCGCTCAAGGAGCCGCGCGGCCAGGGGGCGACCCTGGAGGTCTTCAGCCGCCTGAAGGATGGGGTGACGGAGGAGCAGGCCCGGGCCGAGATGCAGTCGATCACCAAGGCGCTCGCCGCCGAGTTTCCCGAGACCAACGAGGGCCGCGGCGCGGTGCTCAAGCCCTACACCGACGAGTACGTCGGCGACGAGCCGCGGGCGCTGCTGTCCGTCATGCTCGGCGCCTGCCTGTTCGTCCTGCTTCTCGCCTGCGCCAACGTGGCGAGCCTCCTGATGGCCCGGGCCTCGAAGCGCACCCGCGAGATCGCCATCCGGTCCGCCCTGGGCGCCGCCCGCCGCCGGCTGATCGGCCAGCTCCTCACCGAGAGCGTCGTGCTGGCCCTGGCCGGCGCGGTGCTGGGCGTGATCCTCGCCATGGTCGGCGTGCGGCTCTTCAACACCGCTATCGCGGACACCGATCCGCCGTTCTGGATCAAGATCGCCGTCGATCCCATCGCCTTGCTGTTCACCCTGGGCGCGACGCTCGTGGCCGGGCTGATCTCCGGCCTCCTGCCCGCGTTCCAGGCTTCGCGGGCGGACGTCAACGAGGTGCTCAAGGACGAGGGCCGCGGCTCCTCCAGCCTGCGCATGGGCGCGTTCACCCGCGCCGTCGTCATCTTCGAGATGGCGGTGTCCTGCGCCCTGCTGGTGGGAGCGGGACTGATGGTCAAGAACGTGGTCCAGCTCGGCGACCGCGTCGAGATCTCCACCGGCAACCTGTTCACCGCCCGCGTCGCCCTGTTCGACGAGGCCTATCCCGACACGGCGAAGCGGACCCGCTTCTGGGAGGATCTCCTGCGCCGGCTGAGCGAGGAGCCGGGCGTCGAGACCGCGGCCATCACCACGTCCCTGCCCGGCGGCGGCTCGGCCATGACGAGGCTCCAGGTCGAAGGCGGCGTCTACCCGAAACCCGAGGACCGGCCCGCGGCCCATGTCGCCTGGATCACGCCGGGCTTCTTCGAAACGCTCAACGAGAAGGTCGTCCAGGGGCGCGACTTCGAGGCCCGGGACATCGAGAGCGGGCTGCCGGTCGTCATCGTCAACCGGACCCTGGCCGACAAGCTCTGGCCGCGGCAGGACGCGCTCGGCCGCCGCATCCAGGTGGGCACCGCCGCTCCCGGCGAGCCGGCGAAGCCGTGGCGCACCGTCGTCGGGGTGGTTCCGGACCTGGGGATGGAGAACCTCGGCGACACCGAGCCCGAGCCGGAGGGGCTCTACGTCCCGGTGGCCCAGGACGCGCCCAACTTCGCCAACATGATGGTGAGGACGCGCGACGCCAATCCGCTGTCCTTCACCAACCGCGCCCGCGCCAACGTCTCGGCACTGGACCCCGATCTGCCCGTCTACTTCGTGTACACCCTGCAGCAGGTGGTCGACCGGGCCGGCTTCTTCCACAAGATCTTCGCCACCCTGTTCTCGGTCTTCGGCCTGGCGGCCCTGGTGCTCGCGACGGTGGGGATCTACGGCGTCATCGCCTTCTCGGTCCAGCAGCGGACCCAGGAGATCGGCATCCGGATGGCGCTCGGAGCCCACCAGGGGAACGTCCTGCGCCTCATCCTCCGGCAGGGGATGATGCAACTCGTGGTCGGCCTGGCCCTGGGGCTTCTCCTGGCCTGGCCGATGGGGCTGCTGCTGCGGAGCTTCCTCGTGGGCGTGTCGCCGCACGACCCGCTCACCTTCTCGGGAGTCTGCCTGCTGCTGGCCCTCGTGGCGCTGCTCGCGTGCTGGATTCCAGGGCGCCGGGCAAGCCGGACGAGCCCGCTGGTGGCGATCCGGTACGATTGATCCGATACGATGCGGGCGTGACCGACGCCGGGAGAATCCTCGACTATCTGACAGCCAGGCGGGACGAGATGGTCGAGCTGGTGCTCGATCTCGCCCGCCTCGAATCCCCCTCTCACGATCCCGCCGCGCAGGCTCCGGTCTTCGACCGCCTGGCCGCGGCCCTGGAGGACGCCGGCCTGCGCACCCGGCGCCTGCGCCGTACCCGGAACGGTACGAGCGGTACGAGTGGGGGGCAGCTCTTCGCCGCGCCGTTCTCGACGAAAAGGATGAAGCGCACGGGCGCCCAGCTCGTCATCGGTCACGTCGACACCGTCTGGCCCGCGGGCACGCTGAGCACCATGCCGCTCAAAGAGAGGGACGGCCGTCTCCACGGTCCCGGCGTCTATGACATGAAGGCCGGGCTCGCACAGGCGGTTTTCGCCCTGCGCGCGCTGCGGGATCTGGATCTCGAGCCGGCCATGGCGCCGGTCGTCTTCGTGAATTCGGACGAGGAGGTCGGCAGCGTCGACTCCTCGGACCGGATCCTCCGGCTGGCGCGCCGGGTCCGCCGGGTCTTCGTGCTGGAGCCCGCCCTCGGTCCCGAAGGAAAGCTCAAGACCGCCAGGAAGGGAGTGGGCCGCTACCGGGTCGTGGTCCACGGCAAGGCCGCGCATGCCGGGCTGGAGCCGGAGAAGGGCGCGAGCGCCGTGCTGGAGCTGGCCCACGTGATCCAGGAGCTGTACGCGCTGGCCGATCCGTCCGTCGGGCGGACGGTGAGCCTCGGCCTGATCGGCGGCGGCGTGGCCTCGAACGTCGTGCCGCCCGAAGCCTGGGCCGAGGTCGACCTCCGGATGCTCACCCGGGACGAGGCCTCCGCCTTCGAAACCGCCATGCGTTCCCTGGTTCCAGTCGTGCAAGGCACGAGGATTGAAGTGACCGGTGGCTTGAACCGCCCGCCGCTGGAGGCGAACCCGCGCAACCGGGCCCTCTGGCAGGCGGCCCGCCGCTGCGGCGAAGAGCTGGGGATGAAGCTGGAGGACGGCACGGCCGGCGGCGGCTCCGACGGCAATTTTACAAGCGACCATGCCGCGACCCTCGACGGCCTGGGCGCGGTGGGGGACGGAGCCCACGCCGATCACGAGCACGTCGTGATCGCACGCATGCCCGAAAGGGCGGCGCTGCTCGCCAGGCTCCTGCTGGAGCCCGACCTGCATGGACCCGACCCGGACGGACCCGGCCGGGTTGGAGAGGACGACGAATGAGACGGTTGGCCCTGATTTTTCTACTGCTGTTGTTGCCGGCAAGCCTGGTCCAGGCCGGCTCTGCGCTCACCAAGACCGAGATCAAGCGCGCCGAGCAGCGCCTCGCCGAGCTCGGCTACTGGACGGGCCCGGTCGACGGCGTCTGGGACGGCGCTTCGCGCCACGCCCTGGTCGCCTTCCAGAAGGTCGAGAACGCGAGGCCGACCGGCGCGCTGACCCGCGCCGAATTCAACGCCCTGACCGCCGGCATCGTCCCCGGCGTCCCCGGCATGTCCGGAATCCCCGCACCGAGGCAGGTCGGCGAGCCCCACATCGAGATCGACATCGCCAAACAGATCCTCTTCCTGGTCGACGCCGAGGGAAAGATCGCCAACATCCTCCCGATCTCCTCGGGCAGCGGCAAGGACTTCTACGAGAACGGCTATCCCGAGACCCGGGCCATCACCCCCTGCGGAAGGCTGGAGGTCTTCCAGAAGGTCGCCGGCTGGAAGAAGAGCCCTCTGGGTGAAATGCACAACCCCCTGTACATCGTGGGAGGCATCGCCATTCACGGCAGCGAGGACGTCCCGCCCTACCCGGCAAGCCACGGCTGCATCCGCATCCCCATGTTCGCCTCCAACCGCCTGCCCGCGATGGTGGCGGTCGGAACGCCGGTGCATGTCTATGGGTGCAAGGAGTAGGGAGCGCGCGGCGGCCCGGCCGCCCGGTCAGCGGTGCTGGTCGACAAGGATCTGATTCCCGTCGGGATCCGTGAGGGTGAAGCTCGCCGGGCCGGACGTGGCCTCGTCGGCCTCGGTCGTGAGCGGGACTCCCAGCGCCTTCAACGTCTTCTGGATGTCCCTCACGTCCACAAACTCCGCAAGGTTCTTCGCATTGCTGTCCCAGCCGGGAGTGAATGTCAGGATGTTCCCCTCGAACATCCCCTGGAAGAGACCGATCAGCGTCTCCTCGTTCTTGAGAATCAGCCAGTTCTGCGCCTGATTGCCACCGAAGACGGTGAATCCGAGCTTCTCGTAGAACGCGCGGGAGGCTGCAATGTCTTTGACGGCCAGGCTGATGGAGAAGACGCCGAGTTTCATGGAGGCTCCTTGCACTTTTCGGAATGTCTGGCCCGCATGGGCCTACTCACTGAGACGTAGCTTACATCCGTCGCGCCGATCCGGGCGCGGAGCGTCAACGGCACGGAGTCTTCCGCAATTCAACCCCATGTGCCATCCTTCATGGGGAGGCTTTCCATGTCCACCCCAACCAGCCAACGTGATGAACGCATCGAACTTCGGATGCCAGCCGACCTCGTGATTGCCGAGCACGAAGCCTTGAGCTTGTCGCCCCGCGACTGGGAGGCCTTCCTGGCTGCGCTCGACGAATCCGATCGGCCCCGTCCACGGCTTGCCGCCGCGGCCCGCCGATACCAGAGCGCGTGGGGGCGGAAGACCCCGTTCTCATAGACGGCGTGAATCAAAAGCATCCCAGTCTCCTTGAGCCGGTCGAGAACTGGTCGACTGAGACGTAGCTTACATCCGTCCCAGGTTCCGAGGTTCGCCGGGGCCTGGGAGCCCGCAACTCGTCACAAACAAGCCCAACTCGTCACGGAGAGGACTCTCCTTGGCGCAAGGAGGGTTTGACTCGCCTCAAAAATATCTTACTCGCCTCGAGGAAGGGTTGTGCCGTCACAAAAATCGTCTCGTCGGCACGGGGAGAGGTCTACTCGTCACAAAAATGTTTGACCTGCGACGAGTAGGACTTGAGGCGGCACAAATAAGTTCTCCATGCGGCAAGTAGAGTTTATTTGTGACGAGTTGATCCTTCCTTGTGGCGACATGACCTTTCCACGGCGCAAGGAAGCCTTGTTTGTGACGAGTTGGACTTTTTTGTGACGAGTTGAGGGCTTCGAGATCAGGGCCGAGCCGGCATCGCGGCCCGGTCCTTCGCGAGGCGCTCGCGGAAGGCGGCCTCGCTGCGGTCCAGGTACGAGCGGTAGCGCCCGGGATCGACGAAGGGATTCGGGCCTTCCCCCTTGCGCAGGATCTCGGCCTTTTCCTTGAGCCCGAAGAACACGCCGTGAGACGCCAGGAAGAGGTCGCACGGAAGCCCGCGCAGGACACGGAACGTGCGCTCGTAGTCGTCGACGATACCGGGATAGCTCGGCGCGCTGCTCCCGGTGCCGGAACCGCCGAGCCGGGTCTGCGGGATGACCGACGTGCTGCACACGAACACCGTGTCGAGCTTGCGGCCACCGTCCGTGACCTTCATGGTCCACGAGGTGCAGCCGCGCGTGTGCCCGGCCGTGACGTGCGCCGTGAGCGTCGACCCGCCGAGCGAGACCGTGTCGCCGTCCTGGATCAGGCCGTCCGGCTTGACCGGCGGGTAGGGCGAGCTGTCGCCGAGGATCGCGTCACTCTTGCCGCCGTTCGTATGGACCGTCGCGTCGGCCTCGCTTGAAAGGAAGCGTGCGCCCGAAACCTTCTTGAGCTCCGCGAGACCGCCCGCATGGTCGAAATGGGAGTGGCTGCTCAGGAGGATCTTGACGTCCTCCATCTTGAACCCGAGCTTCGCCACGCTCGCCCGGATCATCGGCGCCGTCTCCGGCAGCCCGCCGTCCAGGAGGATGTGCCCCTCGGGCGTGACAATTAGATAGGAGGTCACGTCGCCGGCCCCCACATAGTAGAGGTTGCCGGCGATCCGGAACGGCTCCATCGGCTGGTTCCACGACCGGGCCATCTCGTCGGTCTGGGCGAAGGCGGGGGAGAGGGAAAGGAGAAGAAGGGCTAGGGGAAGCCAGCGGGGTGACGGTCCCGATCGGGGATCGCGCATGGTGTCTCCTGTCAGGTCAAAAAGCCCGGTGAAGCTAGTCGCGTTCTAGAAAGTCCTCGACCCTTTCGGACCAGTCAGGAGGGCCATCGAGGCTTAAGGACTGTGCGACACGCAGAAAACTGGGAGCCGGTTCTAAGAAGTTGTGTGGAAAGGCTGGTTCCGCGGCCTGACGAGCCCTCACCCCCGGCCCCTCTCCCAGCCGCACGCCCGCACCCCCGGGAGAGGGGAGAGAAGTGACGCTCAAGGCTGGCGCCATCGTCTCCGCTACGGAAAAAGAAGGAGCGGGAAAGGAGGGAGGATCGCCGAACGGCCTCGCCCCCCCCTCTCCCGGGGTGGGAGGACTCGGGCGGACCGGGAGAGGGGGCCGGGGGGTGAGGGCCGCAGGGTGCCTGGGAGAGGGGATCTTCCGCCTCACGTCTAGATCCGTCCGCCCCGGCGCAGCCGGTTCAGGTGCGAGAGGATCTGGCGCTCGGCGAGCGGCCAGGCTTCCTTGGGGGTGTCGGCGTAGACGACCGGGACCATCTCGGACGGCTCGCGCAGGCCTTGTGCCCAGGCTTCGATGACCTTGCCCTCGCGCCAGAGGCGGTGGTCGGCGTACTCCCGCAGCTTGTGGACGCCGTTCAGGATCGCCGGGCCGTGGCCGGGGAAGAGGGTGCCGGGGCGCAGGGTCGCGAGGCGGGCCAGGGAGCTGAGGTAGTCGTCCATGTCCCCCTCGGGGGGATCGATGACGATGGTGCCGATGCCGGCGAGCAGGTCTCCCACCAGGGCGGCGCGCTGCGTCTCCTCCAGGAAACAGAGGTGGCCGCGGGCGTGGCCCGGAGTGTGGAGGACGAGCACCGAGGTCGGCGGGTCTCCGGCCAGCTCGATCCTCTGGCCGTCGAGAAGCTCGCCGTCGATCTGGATGCCCCGGGCCGCGACCCGCTCGGCGGTGAGCGGGTGGGCCAGGACCGGCACGCCCAGCGATTTCCGCAGCCGCTCGACGCCGCCGATGTGGTCCGGGTGGTGGTGCGTCAGCCAGATGGCCACGACCCTGCGGCCGAGCTTCTCCCGCGCGACGGCGAGCGCGCGCTCCAGCCGCTCGTTCTCCGAATCGACCGGCGAGCCGGGATCGACCAGCACGCAGTCGCCGGTGCCGAGGAGGTACGTGTTGGTGGTCGCGGCCGGCGGCAGCGTGTGGGTCGCCAGCGGGAACATGAGGATGCCCGGCCGCATCTCGATCCGGCGGAACGGCCCCAGGTTGGTCTCCGACGGGTCCTGGAGACGCTTCAGCCCTGTCACGGGTCCGTCCTGAGCCAGCACTTCCAGGATATGGAGGATCGGCGGCGCGGTCAGCACGTCGGCCCGGCAGGAGGCCAGCGCCTTCGCCGGATCGATCCACTCGCCGGCATCGCACTCCATGGACAGGACGGACGGCTGGACGGGCTCGCTCTCCGGCCACTCCAGGAGGAAGAAGCGGTTGTCGAAGCGCACCGGCGCGAACGGCGGCGTCACCCAGCGGCCGGCCCAGACCAGGCGCGAGGCGTCGACCTCCGTCCCGAGATCCGCGAGCGCCTGGGTGAACGTCTTCGACTTGTCGAGCAAGGCGTGGCGGGCGGCGTCCAGGGCCTCGGCACTCGCGGAGGACGAGCCGGGCAGGATTCCGATCTCCTCCAACAGCTCGCGGTAGGCGCAGGCGACGATCCCCGGGAGCAGGTCCGGACCCGGATCCTCATGGAGCGAATGGAGCGACTCCGGGAACCCGGCGGCGGGGGAGAGCCCGGCCATCTCTCCAGGCTCGCCCGCGACCGGCACCGCGGCGTCGGAGCGCGACAGGCCGCCGCCCGGGAAGGCGTGCCAGCCGCCCATGAACGGCAGCGCCTGGGCGCGCTGAATCCAGTAGACCTCGACGCCCGAGCCCCGATGTCTCCAGGGGATCACCGCGGCCGACGGTTTCACCGGAGGAAGCCCCGGGGAGCCGGCCGGGGTGGCCGGGTCGGTCTTCTGGTCCGCGACGCGGCGGAGGACGGATTCGTAGAGGCTCGCCTCGTTCTCGCTCATGGCCGGGGTATATATCAGATCCGGCCCTGGGGGGCCGGGTCAGATCCGGCCCCAGGAGGCCGGGTCGATCCAGTCCATCCGATCCGGGAAGGGACCGGGGGCGGGCCGGGGTTACAATGGGATGGCGACGGCCCGCAAATGCGGCCTCGCCCATCCATTCCTATGACGCACCATCTCGTTTCGAGAGGAGCTTGAACGAGGATGAAACCGCCCGAGATCATCCGCCTGACGCCTGGAAAGAGGATCCTGTTCCTGACCAAGGATCCGGAGCTGATCCGCCGCCAGCTGAGCGGCGAGCTCGACCTCCGCATGGAGGATCTGACCGTCGAGGATCTGCTGGACGACATCAACACCGACGCCATGACCCCCGCCTGGGTCTGCTTCAGCCACCGGCCCGAGGATCTCGCCCGCGACGCGTACGCCGGGCTGATCGTCGACGGCAAGCGCCTGTTCGAGCGCGACGCCCTCATCAACGGCAACTTCGAGATCATCGTCTCCGGCTACCGCAAGGGCGTCGGCAGCTCCCGCGAGACCGCGGTGCAGGCCGAGAAGTGGTCGGGCATCCGCATCGCCGTCGCGGTGTCCTTCGCCCCGATCCACGCCCGAAACAACATCAACCAGGGCGTGCTCATGGCCAACCATGAGCAGCTCCGGCGCCTCCAGACCGGAGAGGGGATCCCGCTCGAAGAGTTCTACCGCGACTATGACCCGATCACCCAGCTCGTGGTGCAGGAGGGCGGCCTGTTCCCGTTCTCCAAGGCACTCGCGGCTGGCGGGATCGAGCTGCCGCGGCCCGACACCGGCCCCCGCCCCATGACGATGGCGGAAAAAATTCTCGCCAGCCACATGCTGGGCGCCGAGGGCTCCCTTCCCTCGCCGCGCGAGGGGTGGGCCGGGGAGGGGAGAAGGGGATCAATCGCGACCTATGTGAAGCCGGGCGACGCCGTGGTGGTCGGGGTGGACGGCGGCTACTCGCACGAGTTCACCACCGCGCAGGTCCACTACTTCCTGGAGCAGGAGTACGGCAAGGACTACGGGGTGAAGAACCCGGACAAGTTTGCGGTCTTCGAGGACCACCTCATCTACGCCGACGAGGTGCCGAAGATGCGGCCGTTCCTCGACAAGATCGAGACCCTCCGCGAGTTGCAGAAGGAGTTCCAGCGCCACACGGGCGTGAGGGACTTCTCGGCCAAGGACCGGATCTCGCCGGGCATCTGCCACGAGGTGGCGCGAGAGCACATCATCGATCCGGGCGATTTCATCCAGGCCACGGACAGCCACACCTGCATGGGCGGCGTCAACAACGCCCTGACCTGGGGCGTCGGCGCCACCGAGTACGCGGACCTGGTCCACCAGGGCTTCACCCAGGTCGAGGTGCCGGAGTCGATCCGCTTCGAGCTGGCCGGCAGGCTGGCCGAGGGCGTCACCGCCAAGGATCTGATGCTCTACATCCTCCTGGAGTACGCCCGGCCGCAGCAGACGCTCGACCGGGTCATGGAGTTCACCGGCCCCGGCGTGACGACTCTCTCCATGGACGAGCGGGCGACCCTCACCAACATGGCGACCGAGTGCTCGGCGAAGACCGCGATCGTCCTCGCCGACGACGAGACCTTCCGCTGGCTCGCCGAATGGCGTCCGGGCGTGGACGTCGAGGCCCTGCGCAAGCGCGCCGTGGCGCCGGACGAGGGGGCCGAGTACGCGGGCGGCGTCCACGGCATCGACCTGACGCAGATCCGGCCGATGGTGGCCCATCCGGGCGACCCGGACAAGGGCATCCCGTCCGATCCGACGAACGGCGCCTGGATCGACGAGATCGGCGACGTGCCGGTCGACATCGCCTACGGCGGCAGCTGCACGGCGGGGAAGATCGACGACCTGGTCTTCTATCACCAGGTGGTGAAGGAGGCGGTGGACGCGGGTCTCAAGGTGGCCCCTGGGGTGAGGTTCATGATCCAGTGCGGTTCGGCCGCGGTGGAGGACTTCGTGCGGCGCAACGGCCTGGCCGACACCTTCGAGCGCGCCGGAGTGAAGCTGATCCATCCCGGCTGCGGCGCCTGCATCGGCTGCGGTCCCGGTGTCTCCGAGACCACGGACGAGGTCACGGTCTCCGCGATCAACCGCAACTTCAAGGGCCGCTCCGGTCCCGGCCAGCTCTGGCTGGCCTCGCCGCTGACGGTCGCGGCCTCGGCGTTCACGGGGAAGATCACCGCCTACAGGCCGGGGATGTTCACGGAGCTGGCGGCGAAGAAGCCGGAGTTGATCCAGGTCTGATCGATCCCATCCTCCCTCTCCCCGTCCCTCTCCCTCACGCGGTGAGGGAGAGGGCGCCACCGGTTGATCCCATCCCCCTACCCCCCGACCCTCTCCCCCGGACCGGGGGAGAGGGAGCCGCCGCCCTCTTGCTGCTTCAGGTTCCCCTACCCCTTCCAGCGGACCGAGAAGCCCCAGACCTGCGCCCTGTTCTCATAGGAGCCGTTCACCGTCGGGTTGAACGGCTCCTGGCCGGAGGCGTTGCGCTTCTCGTGGTCGTGGTACGAGTAGCCCACGTCGAAGGTTACCGTCTCCAGAGCGTAGCTCGCACCGAGGGCGTAGACCAGGGCATCGCCGCGGGAAAAGCCAGGCTCGACCGTGGAGCCGGGGACCGGGGAGGGCTCCCAGGCCACGCCGCCGTAGAGCAGGAGCGGGTCCGTGATGTTGCCCTCGATACCGAGGCGGAGGGACAGCGTGTCGTCCCAGTCCCGCGGAGTCGCCTCGGTCGCGTCGACGAAGCCGCCGCGCAACGGGTCGGAGTTCCAGGTCACCGTCGTGTTCTCCAGGCTCGACCAGCTCTGCCAGGAGGCGTCGGCCTCCAGGCGCAGCTCGGGGTACGGGGCGAACCAGACGCCGCCGCGGATCTCGCGGGGCAGCTCGAACGCCTGGCGGGAGCTGCCGTCGCGCTGCAACGCCTTCGCGTTGGCGTCGATCACCGGGATGCCGGTGGCCCGGGCTCGGTAGCTGGCATCGCCATTTCCCTTGAGCTCGGCGTTGCCGCGGTAGACGGCCCCGAAACCCCACGCGGGGTCGGCGTACTGGAGTCCCAGATCCCAGGAAAAGGCGTCGGCGTCGCTGGAGTCGGCGCGGCGCTCGAACTCCACGGTCGCGGGCGGCACGGGCGAGCCGGGCACGGTCGACCCGGGCACCGTGACGAGCAGGCTGCTGCCCTGCGCCAGGCTGCCATAGAGATACCGCAGGCCGCCGCCGACGCTCCAGCCCTCGCCGAGGTCATACGCGAAGACCGGGTGAAGCTCGAAGACCCGGACCTCCATCTCGCTGTTGAGGAAGCGCCCCGGAAATAGAGCCGGCAGCCAGTCGGCGCGGTACCAGAACGGCGCGTCGAGACCGATCCCGAACGACCAGGGCCGGTCCGCGGGCGTGTAGGTCAGATAAAACTCCGGTGGAAAATCGATGATGTGCTTGGCCGAAAACTTCCCTGTGCGGCTGCTGTACTCGTCCACGGTGTTGCTGAAGTCGAGCCCGGCCTGCACCTGGAGGCCGTCGAGGTGGACGATGCCGGCGGGGTTGTACGTCACGGCCGAAGGCTCGTCGGCGCGGGCGGTGAGCGCTCCCACCTGGCCCGTGGCACGGCCGCCGTGTTGAAACAGCCCGAAGCCGGCTGCGGAAGCCTGCCCGGTCGCGGCCAGACCGGCGAGGAGACCGGCGGCGAGGCAGAGCGAAAGAAAGCAACGTTGGCGCTGTTGGCGCGATTGGCGCATGAATCCTCTCCCTTGTAGAACGTCGGAACGGGGCTGACGCGCGCGTTGCGATCATCGGCCACGGTCAGGATAGCCGAGGGTCAACGGCAGATGGAAGCCTCGCGGCTGCAGGCGCCCGGTTTTGAGTAGCAGGCAATTCCCCTGCCAGGCTGGACCTCCCGGCCATGGGCGGGTAGGATGCGTCGCGTTCCCCTGGAGGATCTTTGATGAAGCCAAGCACGCTCAATCTTGCCGTCGCTGCCGCCATGGCCGCCGCAGCCGCTCTGATGTCCACCATCGCCCTGGCGCAGACCGCGCCGCCTGCCGCTGCGCCAGCCGCGCCGGAGGTGATCGCGCTCAAGGCCGCCCGCCTGTTCGACGGCAAGGGCGACGCCCTCGTCTCGAACGCCGTGGTGATCGTCGAAGGCGGGAAGATCAAGGCCGTCGGCTCGGGCCTCGCCATTCCGCCGGGCGCGCGGGTGGTCGACCTTGGCGATACGACCCTCCTGCCGGGCTTCATCGACTCCCACACCCACATCTCCGGCGAGTCGTCCGACAACTGGCTCCAGGACGCCATGACCCAGCTCCGTCGGCCGCTGCCCGAGCAGGCGATCCACAGCACCCTCTACGCCCGCCGCACCCTGATGGCCGGCTTTACCACCGTGCGCGATCTCGGTTCCGGCGAGGCGCTCGACGTGGGCCTGCGCAACGCCATCCGCGACGGCGTCGTCCCCGGCCCGCGCATCCTGGCTTCGGTCCACGCCCTGGGGGCGCGGGGCGGCCACTGCGACGCGACCGGCTTCCCGGCCGGGCTGTTCGGCGACGAGCCGGGGATCGAGGACGGCATCGCCTCGGGTGCCGACCAGTTTCGCGATGCCGTCCGCTATCAGGTCAAGTACGGCGCGGACGTCATCAAGATCTGCGCGACGGGCGGCGTCCTCTCGCTCGCCGACGAGGTGGACACGCCGCAGATCACCCAGGAGGAGATGAACGCGATCGTCGACGAGGCGCACCGCCTGCGCAAGAAGGCTGCGGCCCACGCCCACGGCGCGGAAGGAGCCAAGGTCGCCATCCGCGCGGGCATCGACTCCATCGAGCACGGCTCCTTCCTCGACGACGAAGCGCTGCGGATGATGAAGGACAAGGGCGTCTACCTCGTGCCCACGCTGCTGGCCGGCGAGTTCGTCACCTCGCCCGCCCGCCACTATCCGCCGGAGATCGCGGAGAAGGCGAAGGCGGCCATCTCGAAGCGCTCGGAGACCTTCCGCAAGGCTCTCGCCATGGGCGTCAAGATCGCCTTCGGCACCGACTCGGCGGTCAGCCCCCACGGTTTGAACGCGCGCGAGTTCAAGCTCCTGGTCGACCATGGCATGACCCCCGCCGCCGCGCTGCGCACGGCCACCGCCTCGGCCGCCGACCTCCTCGGCCTCGCCAGGACGATCGGCACCCTGGAGCCGGGCAAGCAGGCCGACATCGTCGCGGTTCCGGGCAACCCGCTCTCCGACATCACCGCCACCGAGCGCGTCTCCTTCGTGATGAAGGGGGGCCGGATCTACGAGCTGAACGGCGCGCTCGTCGAATCGGTGCCCTGAACGATGAGGATCTACAAGGTCTACACCCGGACCGGCGACCAGGGGATGACCGACCTGGTCGGCGGGGAGCGCGTGCCCAAGGACTCCCTGCGCATCGAGAGCTACGGCACGGTGGACGAGCTTCAATCGGTCCTGGGGATGCTGCGCGCCGCCCTGACCGAAACGATTGCGTCCGGCGCGTCCGGCGCGTCCAGCGGGACCGACGAGACCAGCCGCGAGGTGGTGGGCCACATCCACACCGTGCAGCAGGCGCTCTTCGACCTGGGCAGCAGCCTGTCCACGCCGCCCGCGCACGCCGACCGGGTGAAGAACCCGATCACGGAAGAGCGCATCGCCTGGCTGGAAGAGACCATGGACCGCTGGAACGAGCAGCTCACGCCGCTGCGCTCCTTCGTCCTCTCCGGCGGCGGCCGGTTCTCGGCGCTGGGGCACGTGGCCCGGACCGTCTGCCGGCGCTGCGAGCGGATCGTCCTGCGCCTCGCCCGGGAGGAGGAGGTCGCTCCCGAGGTCTCGCGCTACCTGAACCGGCTCTCCGACTTCCTGTTCGTGCTCGCCCGCCACCTGGCGCGGGAGTTCGGCGAGGACGAGCCGCTCTGGGAAACCCCCTTGCGGGGTTGACCGGGCCCTGGCGGAAGCAATCGTTTACACTCGGTTCATGGAAGTGCCATGGAAGAAGACCGCGCCCGCTGGGCTGAGCTGATCGCGACGTCCCTCCAGGTCTCGGGTCTCTCGGAAGAGGATCTGGAGCGCCGGCTGGGATGGCCGATCGGTACTCTGGGTCCGCTGCTGGAGAGCCACGACGATCTGGAGCCGACCCAGATTCTGCAGATCCTGGCGGAGCTGGACGAGGATTCGCGGCGCGTTCGGGGGGAGGAAGCCGCGGGCTTCGGGCACACCCCCCTGGTCGCCGACCTCCTGGGCCGGTTCCAGAAGCTCGGCTATGAGCCGTCCGAGATGGCCGCGTCGACGCGGTCGTTGAGCGTGAAGGAGCTGGAGAAGAAAGTTGGAGCAATCCTGCGGCGCGCCTACGGTGAGCCGTCCGACGATACCGAGGACGCGTCCCGTAAATAGCCTAGGGCTTGGATTGGAAGCCGGACCGGATCATCGGCCTCGCCACTGCATCGTCCATCTACATGGACGGCTGTAGGGCGAGGCGTTTGATCCGGTCCTGAACCGTCCGTAGCAGGGCGAGCGAAACCCGATCCCGGTCCAGGGCTTCGCGCAGCAGGAGCAGGGAGGCGAGAGCCTCCCGGGCGATCCGCCGCACCCGGAAGACCGTGACGATCCGCTCGACGAGCCCGCGCACCTCGGCGGTCCGTCCCGCCTGGAGCCAGACCTCGGCGAGATCCATCGAGGCCAGGGCCATGTGGTAGCTGAGCCCCGCCGTTTCGAGCTCGTCGCGCACATCCAGGAACAAGACTTCCGCGACCGGAATCTCTCCCAGCCCCGCGGCGATGCGGCCTTCCAGCCAGCGCATCTTGACCAGCGCCAGGCGATCGCCGTCGGCGGTGTAGGCCGGACGGGCGAAGCGGAGAATCTTGCGCGCCTCGTCGAAGCGTCCCGAGTCCGCCAGGAAGCCGATCAGGTTGTGAACCGCGGAGAGAACCAGCTTGGGATCGGTGACCGGGTTGATCATCGAAAGCCCGGTCTCGAGAAGGCGCACGGCCCCTTCGGCATCGTTGTCGTAGCCGACGTACAGCCCCTTGCTGATCAGGGCGCGGCCGGCGTTCGAACGGTCCCCGTGACGCTCGTAGATGGTGTAGACGGCATCGAGCAGGGGGAGAGCCTCGTCAAACCGCCGCTGGGCGGCCCGAAGAGCCGCGGCGAGACGCATGATGCGGGCGAGAAGGAGAGGGTCCTGGGTCCCCCGGGCGCTCCATTCCACGGACTGGCGCAGCACGCGTTCCGCGGAGTCGAGAGCGTCCGAGACGCGATGGGCGTTCGCCAGCTCGGCGCAGGCGCGAGCCCGGAGATCGGCGACCAGCTCGAGCCCGTACTCCATGGGATCGACGCTCTCGGCCACCGCGGCCGCCCGCTCGGCCAGAAGAACCATCTGCTCGGGGTCCTGCCAGCGGCAAGCCTGGCTTCGGGACATCAAAGACTCGCAAAGACCCCAGCTCGGGGGATCGCGGCGCCAGAAGCCGAGGCCGGTCTCCCTTTCCGGGTCGTTGTTGGTGTGGATGAAGTCCTCGTTCACGCGCGTTCCTCCCGGTTGAATTCCATGCAGGTCGCGTGCCATCTTTCGTGTATCTTGAACGACTGAGGGCCGGAGCCCGTCAGCTTCAGCCCTCTGGATCCAGTCCCCAGCCGGCATCGCAGCCCGGAGTGCCCGGGGTGCAGGTCTGGGGGGCCGGCGGCGCGGGCGTCTCGCTCGACGCAAACACCGAGGTCAGCCCGCCCCACGCCTCGTGGAGCCAGACCGAGGCCTGCTCCAGCAGATTGATCGCCGGGCGTGAGCCCGAGTCCCGGTCAATGCCCCGGTCGCCGCCCCGAAAGCCCGCCGCCTGAGCCTGACTGCAAAGGATCAGAATCGCGAAAACGAACGCCACCATGATGCTGCGATTGCGGCTTCCCTGGACTTTCATGACGGAACCTCCTACCCGAGATCGGATTGCTGCTATTTCTTCGCCACTTCTGGTCCGACTTCAACCACACAATAAGAAACAGCAAGCGGCGTGCCAGCTCTGGGCGGGAGAGGAGGGAGCCGCGGGGCGGGCGCTCGAGCCCCTCGCCGCCGCGGCCGATGTCGAATTTTCAAGGAACCGGCTGAATTTACTTGTACCGGACGCCCCGTTTGATCACCACGTCGAGATCCTGGAGGAGATCGACGTGCCGGAGCACGTCGCCGCGGACCGCGATGATGTCGGCCCACTTGCCCTCGGAGACCGTGCCGACCTCTTTCTCCACCTTCATGGCCACCGCCGGCCAGAAGGTCGCCGCTCGGATGGCGTCCATCGGGTCCACGCCGAACGTGTTCACCCAGGCGTCGATCTCCCGCCAGGTCGAGTCGCTGTGGAAGTTGAGCGGCACGCCGCTGTCGGTGCCGATCATCAGGATGGCCCCGGACTGCCGGAGCTGCTCGAACTTGCGGGCCAGGGTCGGCCGGCGCTGCGGCACATACTGGAAGTAGGTGAGGCGGTCCAGGTGCGCGAGCGAGCCGCGGATGTCCTTCACCACCTCGGCGGGGAGGCCGGCGTGCCAGCGCGGATCGTCCACCCGTTCGGAGAAGCCGTCCCGCGTCTCCTGATAGAGCAGCAGCGGGCTGATGGTGGGCGTCCAGAACAGCGTGTTGGCGCGCGCCTTCATCATCGCGAATACGTCCTCGGGATACTCGGGGGCCGTGCCGAGGCCGGTGTGCTCGAAGCCGTCGACGCCGGCCTGGAGCCCGCGGCGGATCTCCTCGGCGCGGTGGGAGTGGGCGATCACCGGCAGCTTGCGCTTGTGCGCCTCGTCGACCACGGCGCGGACCTCGTCCATCGTCATCTGGTCCTGGTCGATGAGCTTGATGACGTCGACCCCGGCGTCCGCGAGGCGCTTGACCTTGGCGCGGGCGTCGTCGACTCCCTTGATGCCCCAGCGGAACGCCTCGGTTCCGGGGTAGGCCTCGTGCTGGAGGAACGGGCCGGAGACGTAGAGCGTCGGCCCGGGCATCTCGCCGCGGTTGACGGCGTCGCGCACCGCGATGCTGTCGTCGAGCGGGCCGCCGAGGTCGCGGGCGCTGGTCACGCCGGCCAGGAGGAGCTGCTTCGCCGCCGCCGGCATGATGGTGGACCGGAAGAGCGGCGGGTAGGTGCGGTCCCAGTAGTCGTAGTCCGCGTGCCCGACGATCATGAGATGGACGTGCATGTCCCAGAGCCCGGGGAGGACGGTCATCCCCTCGGTCGAGATCACCTGCGCGCCTTCGGGCACGGCGAGCTGGCCCACCTGCCCGACCGCCTTGATACGGCCGCCTTCGACGAGCACGACGCTGTTTTCGAGAGGGCGGCCGCCGTAGCCGTCGATCAGCCGGCCGCCGACGAGGGCGGTGATTCCGGGCGGTGGAGCCTGCTGGGCTTGCAGCGATGACATCCCGGCGACTACCGCGACGGCGACGCCGGCAAACACCGCACAAAGGACTCGTTTCATGTTCGGGAACCTCCCTGCGCCCAGTATCTCAAAATCCAGCCGGTCCGGAGCTTGACCCCCGCCGCGAAAGCTTCTACGTTCCAGCGCA
Organism: Holophagales bacterium; assembly: GCA_031390755.1. GTDB lineage: Bacteria > Acidobacteriota > Thermoanaerobaculia > Multivoradales > UBA5704 > DATMER01. Next base: position 59,191 of record JANMTS010000074.1, on the reverse strand, counting down.
GATTCTGAGAGGTGAGCCATGCCCGCAGCGAAATCCGGCAAGACCCCCACCAAGCCGAAGAAGCCCGCCGCCAAGCCGAAGAAGCCGGCCGTCGCCACCATCCTGGCCTGGGAGGACGACCCCTTCGGCGAGTCCGGGTCCGTGCCCGTGATGGGGACGCCGGTGAAGCGGCCCGTGCCCGATCTCGCGGCCGGTCCGTTTCCGGTGAAGATCCAGGGCCGGGCGCCGGCCGCCCGCGAGTACCCTCCCGGCACGCCCGGGTTCCGCTACTGGACCGCGGCCGACGCGCTGCGTCGGGGCCTCGACTTCTGGTGCGCCGTCTTGCCGCCGGGCCTGGCCTGGTACGGCAGCGTGGGGAAGGTTCTGCGCGTGAACCTCGACGCGGGGGAAGACCTCAACGCCTTCTACACCCGGGAGGGATTGGAGTTCTTTCACGCCCGCGTGGGCGGGCACGAGGTCCACTCGGGGGAGAGCCCGGACGTGCTCTGCCACGAGCTCGGCCACGCCGTGCTGGATGCCCTGAGGCCGCAGCTCTTCCACGCCGCCAGCCTCGAAGCCGCCTCGTTCCACGAAGCCTTCGGCGACATCAGCACGCTGCTCTCCTCGCTGCAGCTGCCGTCGATCCGCAACCGCGCCCTCCAGCAGACGGGCGGCCGGCTCTTCCGCACGTCGAGCCACTCGCGCATCGCCGAGCAGCTCGGCTGGGCGATCCGCCAGGTCCGGCCGGACGCGGTGGAGCCCGACTGTCTGCGCAACTCGGTCAACGCCTTCTTCTACATGGACCCGGCCCGCCTGCCGCCGGACGGCCCCGCCGGGCAGCTCAGCTCGAAGCCGCACTCGTTCTGCCGGGTGTTCAGCAGCGCGTTCCTGGAGGCGTTGGGAGGGATGCTCAGGACCTTGGGGACGAACGAGGAGAACCTGCTGCGCGCCAGCCTGGACGCCGGCCAGCTCCTGGTGGACGCGGTGCGGCGCGCGCCCGTGGTGCCGTCCTACTTCAGCCAGGTGGCCGCGGCCCTGCTCGACGCGGACCGCGCCCGGTTCCAGGGGCGCTACCGCGACGCGCTCAAGAGCGCCTTCGTGCGGCACGGCGTGCTCTCGCTGTCCGCGGCGTCGGCGAAAAGCTCCCTGCCGCCGGAGGGAATCGCCTATTCCGCGGCGCCCGACCCGGCGCCCGATCTGCCGGTCACGGAGGTGATGGCCGACGGCCTGGGCCTCGGCGTGGAGACGCTCCTGGTCCACGCCCCCTCGGAGGCCGCGGTTTTTCCGGCCTTCGCCTCCGCGCCGCACATGGGGCAGGCGCCGCCGCACACCCAGTCCGAGGACGCGCGGTTCTTTCTTGAGGATCTCCTCCGCCGCGGCCATGTCGAGTTGGGACACGAGGGCGATGAGGATTCGCGCGTCGCCCACCCCTACATCAAGAAGACCCACCGCCTGGTTCGGGTCGGCGGCAGCCTGGTGCTGGAGCGCATCCGTTTCGACTGCGGGTTCGACTGCGAATGACGGACCGTACTACCCCTTCAACGCCAACCCGAGAATCCCCGGCAGCTTCGACAGCGACGGATCGGCCTCGAAGCGCACCAGCTTCGGGGTGATCCTGCTCGCCGTGCGATGGCTCGCGAACCAGACCGGCTTGGGCCAGACCCGGAACGGGGCGCTGACCACCGTCTTCTGGACGCGGTCGAACATCAGCGTGTTGTGGACCACGCCGGTGCCCGACTTGATGTCGGTCCGCGGGTGGCCGGGGAACGCGCCCCACGGCGTGACGACCAGGCCGTAGTTCGCGGCGGCCCAGTGGTTGATCGACACCGTGCCGTAGCGCAGGTTGGCGATGGCGCGGTCCAGAGCGTCCTTCACCGCCGGATCGCGCAGCGACGACGGGTGGACGATGATCGTCACGTTCAGCGTTCCCCACAGCGTGTCGTTGCAGAAGGCCACGGCTTGGTCGAGGTAGTCGGCGGGATTGCCCGCATCAATGCGGGCTTCCGATACCACGCTGCAGAACGCCTCCGTCTGGAAGCAGATGTCGTCCCGGTCGTCCGTCTTCAGCCCCGGGATGAGCGTCCAGGGAAGATGCCCGCCGGCCCGCTCGCCGTAGCTCTCCGCTTCCGGGTGGGCTTTCAGGAAGGAGTCGTAGCGGTCTCCAGCGCCGGGATACCACGCCGAGCGCGTCGGGGTCTCGCGAAACGCGGTCCGCAGACCGTCGAGCAGCGAGTCCCGCTGCGGCGACGTCGAATGCTGAAGGATCACGCGCGCCGCGTTGCAGTTGAAGCCGGCGTTGTTGGCCAGCATCGTGGCCAGGTTGTCGGCGTGGTAGCGCAGATCCGTGTCGCTCCACGAGCCCTCGGGGCCGGGGACCACGATCACCGGGCTGACGTTGCCGAGCTCGGCCGTGAACCGCTTCGTGACGAGCGGCTCGTCGCGCTCCTTGCGCCGCCGTCCCTCCTCGCCCGGGCCGAACACGATCGCCTCGTAGGTGCGGTCCGAGCCCGTGATGTGGATCTCGTCCACGCCCGGATGCGAGCAGAGGTACGCGCCTTCGCCGGCCCCGCCGTAGACCACCCGTAGGAATCCGCGGTCGATCAGCGGCCTGAAGCTCTCCTCGATCAGCGGCCCCAGATAGACGTTGGCCGGATGCGTCTTGAAGAGGACGACCTGGTCCTCCACGAACAGCTTGTAGAGCGCATCCATCGGTCCGATGGAGGAGACGTTGCCGCCGCCCAGCACGAGCGCCACCGCGCCCGGCCGATCGTCCGAGCGATCAGGGTGATAGGCCACGGCCATCGTCTGCGGCAGCCCCTCGGCCGTGACGCCGGGCTCCATCCAGACGTCGGCCGTCACGCCCGTGTAGAAGACCTGATCCCAGACGTCATACGGGAAGACCCGGGCCGTCACCTGCCCGTCGGACCGGGTGCGGATCGACCCCGGAATGCGCGGCCGGCCGTGAACCTCGATGTCCCGGAGCGCCCGCCGCAGCAGCCGCAGGTTGCGGATCACGAAGTAGGGCCCGACCAGGGCCTCCTCCGCGGCCGCCGCCGAAGCCGGATCGATCTTCTCCGCTGCGATGGCCTCCGCCGCCCACCGGTCGGCGACCGCGAGCACGCGGGGGACGATCTCGTCGATGAGAGCGATCCGGTCGCGCACGCTCACCAGCGTCCACGCCTTCCGCTGGGCCTGAAGATCCCGCACCGCAGCGTCCATCGCCTCGCGGGAGGTGGACGCCGAAGAGATGGGAATCGTCGGGGAGTCTGTCCGGGTCGCCGCCGCCGTGCTCATGATGGTCTCCGCATCCGATTACTATACGCCCGCCGACCGGCTCCTCCCCGTGGTGCTTTAGCTCCTCCTGTTGGAGGGACGACTCCTCCAAGTGGCGGGAGGGGTTGCGTTCACCTTGAGAAGGCGGCTGCGAGGCTAACGCACCGAACCCAGGGGGGCAACCGGAGGGCCGGAAACTCCTGGCGTCCGCGCTGACCGCACGGTTGCCACGGACCCGGCGGGTTCTATCGTTTGGGCATGATGGGCGGGAAGGAGAGGCGCCGGGACGCAAACCGCCCCGGCGCTCCGTCGTGGAGCCTAGCTGGCCGGCTCGCCCTTCAGGATCACCTTGAGGGCACCCTCCTGGGCCGCGTTGCCGAAAGTGTCATACGCCTTCATGATGTCGTTCAGCTCGAAGCGGTGGGTCGCCAGCCGGTTCGCCTGGAGCTTGCCCGACTGCACGATCTTGAGCAGCATCGGCGTGGTGACCGTGTCCACGAGGCGGGTGGTCAGCGCGATGTTGCGGTCCCAGAGCTTCTCGATGTGCAGCTCCACCGGCTTGCCGTGGACGCCCACGTTCGCGAGCCGTCCGCCGGGCGCCAGGATCTCCTGGCAGATGTTGAAGGTCGCCGGGACGCCGACCGCCTCGATCGCCACATCCACGCCCGCGCCGCCGGTGAGGGCCATGACCCGCTCGCTCGCCTTGCCGTCCGTGCTGTTGATCAGCTCCGTCGCGCCGAAGCTTCCGGCCACCTGCAGCCGCTTGTCGTCGAGGTCGATCATGAAGATCGAGGCCGGCGAGTAGAACTGCGCGGTCAAAAGGGCCGCGAGCCCCACCGGTCCGGCGCCGACGATCGCGACCGTGTCTCCGGGCTTCACCTGGCCGTTCAGCACGCCGCACTCGAAGCCGGTCGGCAGAATGTCGCTCAGCATCACCAGCGCCTCTTCGTCGGCATCCGCGGGGATGGCGTAGAGGCTCGTGTCCGCGTGCGGGATGCGCACGTACTCGGCCTGGGTGCCGTCGATCGTATTGCCCAGGATCCATCCGCCGTTGCGGCAGTGGGAGTACATGCCCTTGCGGCAGAAGTCGCACTTGGCGCACGAGGTGATGCAGGAGATCAGAACCTTGTCTCCCTTGTGGAACGTCGTGACGCCGGCCCCGACCGAATCGATGATGCCGATGCCTTCGTGCCCGAGGATGCGCCCCTCGGTGACGCTCGGGACATCGCCCTTGAGGATGTGGAGATCCGTGCCGCAGATCGTCGAGGTGGTGATGCGCACGATGGCGTCCCCGGCCTCGCGGAGGGTGGGCCGAGGCTTCACCTCCCAGGCGCGTTTGCCGGGGCCGTGGTAGACGAGAGCCTTCATGAGAGAGCCGGCCAGCATGTCCGGGATGGTCTCGAGGGTTTGGAGAGCGGTTGTCATTGGGGATACCTCCTTGTAGAAACTTCCGCTTCCATGGTGCTGCAGTTTCCGGGGCTGGGCGCCACCCGCAGGGGCGGGACCGGTATCGTGGTGGGGCAGGATGGCGGAGGGTCTTCTACGGATCAAGCCCGGAGCGGAGGAATGGCTGTTCGCAGCGGCCGTCACTTCCGGGAAAAGGGTGGATCCTCCGCAGGAGCTCTCCAGTGGGTCTGGATGTAGTTCCGGAGCACCGTCACGGCGCCAAGGTCGACAGCTCCCTTTCTCACTTCGGTCTCCAGGCCGCGCCACACCGTCCGCATCTGCTCGCGGGCTGACGCGCCGCACACGGCGATCGCTTCCGCCGATTGCCCCAGGGCAGCAAGCTGCTTGCGGAAGAGGATGAGGTGCTTGACGGCTGACGCCTACCCCGTGAACTTGTATCCCAGCCGGTGGACCGTCACGATGTGCCGAGGGTTGGCGGGATCGTCCTCGATCTTCTTGCGCAGCTTGGCGATGTGCATGTCCACGGTGCGGGTGAAGGGGATGGCGTTGTAGTCCCAGACCTCGTCGAGCAGGGTCTCGCGCGACACGATCTGATCCCGGTGGCGGATGAAGAAGCCGAGAAGCTGGAACTCGCGCGGGGAGAGCTCGATCGGCAGGCCCGCCTTCGTCGCCTCGTGGCGCTTGAAGTCGAGCGTCACATCTCCGAAGCGGTCGGTCTCCGGCGGCGCGGCGGTGCCGAGGCTCCGGCGCAGCACGGCTTCGGCGCGGGCCAGCAGCTCCATGAAGCCGAAGGGCTTGGTGATGTAGTCGTCCGCGCCGGTCTTCAGCCCCACGACCTTGTCGATCTCCTGGCCGCGGGCGGTCAGCATGATGATCGGCACGTTGTTGCCGCCGACCCGGAGCTGGCGGCAGATGTCGAGCCCGGTCATCTTCGGCAGCATGACGTCGAGCAGGATGAGGTCGGGCCGCGCCTCCGACGTCGCCGACGCCAGCCGGAGCCCGGCCTCGCCGTCGTTCGCCACGGTCACGTCGTACCCCTCGTAGGAGAAGCCGTCCCGCAACGCCACCGACATGGCTTCGTCGTCCTCGACGATCAACACTCTACGCATGGCTCAGGCCTCGGAGGGACGCTCGGCCGTTGAGATCGGTGAGGCGAGGGATGACGTCGTCCCGGGCGCTTCGCCGGGTGCTTCGACAGGCAGATGGATCGAGAACGTGCTCCCTTCGCCGACGCGGCTCTCGACCGTCACGCGTCCGTGATGCGCCTCGGCGATGTGCCGGACGATCGCGAGCCCCAATCCGCTCCCCTTGACGTCGTGGACCAGCCCCGTTCCCACGCGGTGGAAGCGGTCGAAGATCTTGCCCTGCTCGTCGCGCGGGATGCCGACGCCGTGGTCCTGGACCGAGATCACGATCGAGTCGCCCTCCCGCCGCAGGCCGACGCGGATCTCCTTATTACCGGATGGATTGCCGGCCGGCTGCTGGTAGGAGTACTTGACCGCGTTGTCGAGCAGGTTGCTCAGCGACTGGGCGACGGCGCCGGGGTCGAGCCGCACCGGCGGCAGCGGGCCGGGCGGGACGTCGAAGGCCACGCGGAAGCCGTCCTGGCGCAGGCGCACCTCGAACGTCTTGAGCGTCTCGCAGACCAGCGCCCGGATGTCCGTGGGCTCGAAGCGGTAGCTCTTGCGCCCGGACTCGATGCTCGCGAAGTCGAGCAGGTTGTTGATGAGCTGGGTCAGGCGCCGGCTCTCGGTCTCGATGTAGTCGCCGTACTCGCGGACCTTGTCGGTGCCGTCGAAGCGGCCGAGCCGGAGCAACTCGCCGAACACGCGGATCGAGGCGAGCGGGGTGCGCAGCTCGTGGGAGACGTTGGAGACGAAGTCGCTCTTCATCTGCGAGAGCTTCATCTCCCGCGACGCCACGCGCAGCGTGATCGCGAGGCCGCCCAGGAGGGCGAGCCCCAGCGCGGCGGACAGACCCAGATTGACCAGGAAGCTGTTGCGCGCCACCTGGCCGGGCGTGGCGTGGCGGCTGGCCAGCGCGATCTTCCAGTCGGAGAACACGAAGGAGAAGCGCTTCTCGGCGTCGGTCCGCCTGGCGAAGACCTCCGGCGCGGCGGTGGTGAAGACCAGGGTGCCGCGGTTGTCCCAGACCGCCACCGCCGGGTCGTATCGAGGGTCCTCGGAGAAGAAGTTGGGCAGCGAGGCCTTGACCGCCTCGGGCAGAACCTCGTTGCGGAAGTAGCTCTCGTCCAGGATCATGCCGGCCACGCCGACCACCGTGGAGGTGTCGTCGGTGATGGGGTTGAGGATGATCCGATGCTCGGGGTCCCGCTGGTCGACCTGCACCTCGACCGGCTCCGGGAGCGGTGTTTTCTTGTAGGCCTGCATGGCGAGCGGGGAGATGGCGACGTAGACCGCCCGCAGCTCGTTCGACAGCGACGGCGGCTCGAACGAAGCGCAGCTCGGCTCGAAGTAGAGAACCTTGCCCGCCTCGCTGTTGACGAAGCTCGCCACGAACAGACGGCGGGCGCCGGAGACCCCCTTCTTCCGGAAGTAGAGGGAAGCCTTCTTGTCGAGCCGGTCGTCGGCGAACAGCGTCGGCGGCAGGTTGAGCAGCCGCTCGGCGTCGTTGCGGTAGCGGCTCTCGACCTTGTCCGCCACCGCCTCCAGGTAGTTGTCGAGCGTCGCCTCCTGCGCCCTGGCCGAGGTGTGGTCGAGCTTGACCAGCCAGCGGTACTGGAGCGCGAGCAGGATCACGAGCGGCAGGAGGACCGCCGCGAACCCCACCAGGAGGGTGTGCTTCCGGAGAGCTCTCGAAGGCTTCATGACAGGGGAATTATGAGGCCGATCCTCCCGGAAGAGCACTGCCGCCGACGGCTTTTACAGTTTGATTACAGCGTTTGCGACGTTTTACGTCCCGTTGAGGAGTTTTACATCGCGCTTCTCTAGTCTGGGGACCATGGACGGCGGCACCGAAGCGCGCCCGCTCCGAACGTCTCAGGAGGTACCGCAATGAATCGTATGGTCTCCACTCTCGTCCTCGCCCTGACCCTCATCGTCACCAGCCAGGCTTTCGCCGGCGGAGCCGAGTGCGCCAAGCGCGACGCCGCCGCTGCGAAGGCGAAGCACGGCTGGCTCGGCCTCGAGATGGACAAGAGCGCGGCGGGTTACGTCGTGACCGGCGTCGCGGCCAACAGCCCGGCGGCGACGGCCGGCTTCCAGAAAGGCGACGTCCTGACCGCTCTCAACGGCATCGCCCTCACCGAGGCCAACCAGGAGGCCCTCAAGAAGGCGAAGGCCGGCCTGGCGGTCGGCAGCCGCGTCACCTACACCGTCACCCGCGCCGGCGCCCAGCGCCAGATCGCGGCAACCCTGGCCGAGGTGCCGAAGCAGGTCCTCGCGCAGTGGGAGAAGGAGTAGGACGAGTAGCAGCCTCCGCCCCGGGACCGGGGCCTCCCCGGTCCCAGGGCGCCGTTTCGGCGAGATCCGAGAGGCTTCGGCGGGACGGCGAAGCGTTTCGGGACGGCGCCGAAGCGCTTCGCCGGATGCCGAAGCGTTTCGGAGAGCGCCGAAGCGCTTCGCCGTCTTGACGAAGCGTTGCGGAAGACGCCGAAGCGTTTCGTCGCTCCGGCGAAGCGTTGCGGAACGCGCCGAAGCGCTTCGTCGTCCTGACGAAGCGTTGCGGATTCCGCCGAAGCGCTTCGGCGCGAGGGCGAAGCGCCGCGGGAGACGACGAAGCGCGTTCTGGCGCCGACGAAGCGCGTCGCCGGGGCGACGAAGCGCTTCGCCGGGGTGGCGAACCGTCTCGGGAAGCTCAGACGAACAGCGGCACGATCTCGAAGCGCTCCACGTCCACGAGGCCCTTGTCGGTGAGCTTGAGGGAGGGGATGACCTCCAGGGCGAGGAAGCTCATCGCCATGAACGGGTCGCGCAGCTTCGCGCCGAGGCCGTGGGCGGCGTCGAGGAGGTGGCTCATCTGGTCGCGAACCTCTTCGATGGGACGGTCGGACATCAGGCCGGCGATGGGGAGGGGGAGGAGCGACAGCACCTGATCGCCGAGCGCCACGGCCTGGCCTCCTCCCGCTTCGGCCACGGCGAGCGCGGCCGTCCGCATGGAGGCGTCGTCCGCGCCGATGACGACGAGGTTGTGATGATCGTGGGCCACGGTGCTCGCGATGGCTCCCCGGGTCAGACCCACCCCCTCGACGAAACCGAGCCCGACGCCGCCGGTGCCCTGGTGCCGCTCGGCCACGGCCATCTTGAGCAGGTCGCGGCCCGGGTCGGCTACGGCGAGGCCATCGCGCACCAGAACCTCGCGGGTCAGGTGGCGAGTGATGAGCTGGTCGGGCACGACGCCGATCACCCGCAGTTGGCTGCCGGCGGCGCGGATCTCGAATTCGAGGCTCTCGGGGGCGATCCGGATGGTCCGCGGCAGATGCCCGTAGGAGCGCGGCTCGCGGACGGCGATCATCCGGCCGTCCCGGGCTACGAGCTCGCCGCCCACGAACACCATCTCCGCCCGCGGCGCGGCGAGATCCGAAAAGACCATGAGATCGGCGCGGCGGCCCGGAGCGATGGCGCCGCGGTCGTCGAGCCGGAAGTGCTCGGCGGTGTTGAGGGTCGCCATGCGGATCGCGGTCATCGGGTCGACGCCCTCCGCGACCGCGAGGCGGACGAGGTGGTCGATCGATCCTTCGCCAAGGAGGTCGAGCGGGTGCCGGTCGTCCGTACACAGGCAGAGGCGCCGTTCGTTGGCCGGAGTGACCAGGGGAAGGAGATCGCGCAGGTTCCGCGCGTTGCTCGCCTCGCGGAGGAAGACGGCGAGACCGGCGCGCAGCTTCTCGCGGGCCTCGTCGACCGTGACGCATTCGTGATCTGAGCTGATGCCGGACGCCGCGTAGGCCGAGAGCCGGTGGCCGGTCACGCCCGGGCAGTGGCCGTCCTTGATCCGGCCGTGGAAGGCCCGGAGCTTGGCCAGGACGCTCTCGTCCCCCTGGATCACGCCCGGAAAGTTCATGACCTCGGCGAGACCGAGCAGCCGGGGCTCGGAGAGAAGCTCCATCAGGTCGGCCGCTTCGAGGCGCGCGCCCGAGGTTTCGAGATCGGTGGCGGGCACGCAGGACGGCGCGTTGATCCGCATGTCGAAGACCGCGTGCGAGGCGTCCCGGAGCATGAAGCGGATGCCTTCGAGCCCGAGGACGTTGGCGATCTCGTGGGGATCGGTGACGACCGTGGTCACGCCGCACGGCACGAGAGCGCGCGACATTTCGGACGGCGGAACCATCGAGCTTTCGACGTGGACGTGAGCGTCCAGGAGGCCGGGACAGACGTACCGGCCCCCCAGATCGATCTCTTGACGGCCCTGGTAGCCAGCGCCGACCCCCGCGATCACCGAGCCGGAGAGCGCGATGTCCGCGGCGTGGATCTCGCCGGCATGGACGTTGACGAGGCGGGCGTTGCGCAGCAGCAGGTCTGCCGGCTCATCTCCGCGAGCCACGGCCAGGGTCTTTTGCAAGCTCATCTGGCGATGCTACACCCTCACGGTATCTACCGGGTCACCGGGTCACCTCGGCTGCTTCGGCATGAGAATCCAGAGGAGGAAGTACGCGAACGTGCCGGGGAACGCCAGCGAGACGATGGACACGATGACGTAGATGACGCGGACGAGCGTCGGATCCCAGTCCAGCCAGTCGGCGATGCCGCCGCAGACGCCGCCGAAGATCTTGTGGTTACGAGAGCGGTATAGACCCATGGTGTTACCTCCTGCCTCTATAACGAGATCCGAGGCCTTTGTGTTTCGATCGGCCCGGCCCCGATCCTGAGAGCGCGGTCTCCGCGTGTCCTTCCCGGCTGTTGGAGAACGTTACCTTGCCGCGCAGAAGGTAACTTCGCTGTGGGCCTTGGTCTTTGCCGCGATGAGTGACGAAGGCCCTCGGACGAATAGAGTACGAGGCCGATCTCTGAGACATGCAACGAGGGGCCACTAACGGAGCAACGGGCGGAGCCGGTTGCGGGCCTCGGGTACGACCTGAGCCAAGGAAGTACCATGTGGTCCGCGCTGTGCGAGGCGGTCTGGGCTACGGTGGGGCGAGCTGGAGTACACTTGAAGTATGGCTGCCCTTGTGTACCTGGAGACGTCGATCATCAGCTACCTTACGGCGTGGCCTTCCCGCGATTTGATCGTGGCGGGCCGACAGCAGCTAACCCATGAGTGGTGGAACCGGCGCCGCAGCTCTTTCGAGGTGGTGGTCTCGGAACTGGTCCATCTGGAGTGCGCGGATGGCGATCCTGCCGCCGCCGCTCGGCGGGCGACTTTCCTGGCAGCTCTGCGCTCGCTGGAGACTACCGCCGAGGCGGAAATGCTCGCGCTCGACTTGTTGAAGGGGGCTGCTTTGCCTTCGAAGGCTCGAGCGGATGCCTTGCACATCGCCATCGCTGCCACCCAGGGCGTTTCGTATCTTTTGACTTGGAATTCGGCGCACATCGCCAACGCGGAGAAGCGCCCACTCGTAGAGACCGTGTGTCGCCTGTCAGGTTACGAGGCGCCGATCCTGTGTACACCCGACGAACTGATGGGAGAAGACTCGAATGTCGATACCAGCAGATGAACCACAAAACCCGTGGGTGGATCCGATCGTCGCCGAGGTGCGGGCGACGCGCGAACGAATCGTAACAGCGGTCGGTGGGGATCTCCACCTCCTGTGTGAGCAGCTACGCGCTCGTCAGGCCGCCGCAGGAAGGATTCCCGTGCGACCCGCTCCACGGCCACCGATATTGGAAGCCGGCCAGGCGCAATAGCAGGGAGCGCGACAGGTCCGGCCGGCAAATCGCCACGGCCTCGATCTCAGCTCTCCCTCCCCTCTGACGGCGAACGTGACGCGGCGAAGCCGGCCATCCGAGTGCAAGCGCCGTGTTGAGTTGGTTCGGCGGAGGAGTTTCTCGGCCTGACTCCTGAGGAGACGGCATATGTCGAGCTTCGGCTGAAGCTCGGCGATGCAGTTCGAGAATTTCGGAAGAAAAAGCGCCTCACCCAAGCTCAGTTTGCTGATTTGCTCACCTCAAGCCAGAGTCGCGTGGCCAAAAGGTTGAAGCCGCCGATGAGTCTGTGTCTCCTAGATCTCCTCATCCAAGACGTGACACTGGGCGGGCCGCCCCGAGTTCGCCTCAGAGCGCCACGAGGTCGCCTCGTGGTAGAACAGCACCATGCGAGTTATTGAAGCCCGCTACGAAGACGGTCTGCTCAAGCCGGAGTCCCCGTTGCCGCTCATCCCGGGGGAGCGTGTGGCACTGATTGTGGTCCGCCATCCAGATCCGAGTCGCTGGGATCTGGGACGTTTAGCCAGGAGCGGGGCGGAAGAAGATCGGACATTGGCGGAACAGGGACTCTCCGAGTGGGCCGACGCGCTACCTTACCCTGCGGCCCAGCCCCAATCCTGAAAACGCGGCCTCCGCGTGTCCTTCCTGCCTGTTGGAGAACGTTACCTTGCCGTGCAGAAGGTAACTTCGCCGCGAGGTAAGGTTACTCCGCTGCCGGGTCTGTTGCTCCAGCGTTCCGCCAGCCGGATGCGTCGCGAGGTAAGGTTCTCCAGCACCGGGTGGCGTCACTTCGCTGTCGGGCAGGTCTCTCCAGGACGAGGTAAGGTCACCCGGCGATGGAGTGAGATTACCGCGCTGCACGTCGACTCACTCGGCCGCAGCGCCAAGTCACCCGGCAGCCGGGGAAGTTGGCTTGGTCGCAGGGAAGTCGACCCGGTCGCAGCGCCGGCTTCTCCGCGCCCGAGTGAAGTCACTTCACCGCGGAGTAAGGCCACCCGGCGGCCCGCAACGATACCCGGCGAGGAAGTCCGTTGACTTGGCCGCGAGGTGGGTTTCCTCAGCGCCGGGGAAGGCTCCTCGCTAGCACGGTAAGGTTACTCGCAGGCCAGGTAACCAAACTCAGTGAGCGATGGCCTCGATGGCTTGGCCTACCGAGGTACTCGGTGTTGGGTGTTCTTTGCTTCCAGCACCTGCTGCTAAATGCCGCTCTGCTCCTGTCGGCTGCAGGCTGACGCTAGTTTCGATGACCAGGCAGTGCATAGGCCAGTCGACGCGAGTGCTGGCAGGACATCCTTGCCAGCCTAATGCAGGCTTGCGGCAGTGCCCAGAGAGAAGTGTGGAGTGGGTTGCTGATCGGGCATTGTTACTGCCTGATCATCTTTTGACGCCGAACGGGATCGGCCTAAGCGCGTGGCGTCAGCCGCCCGCTTCAGGCCCCGGGTTGGGCGCTGCCTCACCTATCGTGAACTCGCGACCTAAAGATATCCTGCCGACGTGCATGTGATCAAGGTACTTCTCAGCATACTTCGCCGCGAGATACTGCTTGACCTTGTCGTGATCTTTCCTGTCGATATCACAGTCAGCCACAATTGCGTGACCTGCTCTTTCAAGCTTTATGGGGTCTATCACTGCTTGGTCAAACGCCTTGACGAGTTCAGAGTTCTGAAAGGAGCTATACCGAGGACAGTAAGTGTTGCTACACAATTGAGCTTCCGTGGGAGTCGACAGGATCGCCCCATCTAAGATGTCTCGCCATCTATAGAAAACGGAGTCATAGAAAAAGTAGCACTCGTAGTTGAACTGAGGGTTCAGGACAGAGTAGACGTGCGTTTTTCCGTAAAGCGTGAACGCAAACTGCTCGAACTGTGATTGAGGGTCGCTACCTTCAGCATGTAGCCAGAGGAGCGAGAAATCACGCTCCTCTGGCGGGTGGTCGCTGAGTTGGAAAGCCCCGTCTCTTGCGATACCCGAGATCGTGTTTTTTGGCGCCCAGCGAGCGCCATGAATAACAAGATCACCTTCCGCCAGCATCCTTTGTCGCTCCAGAAGTGCACCTAGATCATCTCCCTTGGCCTTTACTTCAATCAGGAAGCGTTGCCCCTTCTTCGTCGCTAATAGATCTGGTGTTCTACGAACCTCTTCCTCTTCCAGAAGAGTGACCATGAAGCCCAAGTCTTCCAAGTGCTTCGCGATACCCTCTTTGAGTTCTTGATCTGGATCTGACATATGTGTTTACCTCATGCAACCGCTTCAACCTTCCCCGGCGCCCAACGTTGCGGGCCTAACCGGCAGTGGCGCGCGAAGCGCGTTACTGTCCGGTTGAGGCCAGTGTTAGGCGCCCCTCTCTACTTCAACTCGACCGCAATGATCTCCTCACCAATCGCTCTAACAAATTGTTCCATGATTCTTAAGACAACCAGACGATCAAGATTAGGCCAAGTAGCCAACAATGCAGCTGTCGCTTGGTAGAGTGATATCGCTGTTCCATGTGTTGGGTCACCAAGGCCAAGACTTGATGGTCCGGCAAGCAGGAAGTCATGCGCTGGCCGCTTCCCAAGACGAAACGTTGCGCCTTTAGAGTTGGCATGGATGTTGTGACTTGCAAGGCGATAGTAAGGGCGGAGATGATCGAGGCCAGCCATCTGCTCTATGTGGACGATGGTTGGATTCTTATTGCCGAGTCGATAGGCTGCCCAGCCGTACTGGTTTCTAAACGGCTTCCCAAACCTAGCAAGGAGATCCTCGCAACGCTTCTGCGCGACTCGGATCTCGTCGTCGGAGTAGGGCGTATAGCCTAATCGGGCGCAGTAGTTCTGGTATTCCAGCGCAGCCTTATACTCTTCGACCTGCTCGTGAAGTACGTAGCGTTCAACAAGATCGTCTTCTCCACCAGCCAAGACGAATGCGATCACCGCGACTTCGTGCAGACTCCGCCAGCGAGCATGGGCGCCATCGGCGAAACCAGACTTGAGTAGTGCGAGAACCTCGCCAGCTATCTGACAACTTCGGGCATGTAGCGCAGTGAGCACAAGAAAGCGGATCTCCTTGTTGGCGAAAGCGGTAGGACGATAGGCACCGTTGATCGCGGATCCAGCTTCGAGCGCGATGACCAAAAGAGATTCGAATAGGTCTAGCGCTCGACCCCACTTTTCAAAGTTAACCCTCTCGAATTCATTCAAGCTAGCGCGACGCCCACGAAGCATATCGGGTGCATTCTCCACGAGTTCCTGAAAGATCGTTGGTGCTACAGATTCGATCTCTCCCCGAACGATTTTGCCTAAGCGTTCATCGCACTGCAAAAGAGCCACTGCCTGATCCTCAGGCAACTCGGCTATAGCAGTCTCAAGTGCCTCAATGAAGGCTCTGTTTAGAACATCCATAATTCAAACCTGGTCGCCTAACGATTCCGGGCCTAAGCGGCGCCGTCAGGCATCCGCTTCAGGCCCTGGGTTCGGCGTGATTTGTCTCAACTTCCTGGCACAGTCCATTCATCCAACCGATTCCGAGATACGATCAGTTTCTTCTTTTCCTCGGAGTTTTGTGGGCCGTATGCTCTGAGGCTCGAGCCGGGCTTGTATTCCACGGTGAGAACCTGGGCCTTTCCAGAGCCGAGGTCGATGCATTTGTCGATCTGATCCGGATCGAGCAGGCAAACTTGCATCTCCTTCAGCGCCTCAGCTTCGATTTCGGGAAGACCGCAAACGAGAGCTAACCAAACGGGCTTCGCCGCCCGGAGTTCGGTGATCTTAGCCAATTCATCGTCTGAGAAGCCAAAGGACCACACCAGCTTTTGCTCCTTCTTTGTCCCTCGGTTCTGGAGACGGTACTTGACGTAGACGTTTACCTCATTGTTGACCCGGTACGCCGCCCAGGCCTTCCTTGAATCAGTTTCGACAAGGCGGAGCGCCGCTCCATCTGTGCGGAGGAGCTTCGTCAGGACAACACCGTGAAGCAGTTCAAATTCTCTCACCTGTGCCATCTATCGCCCTCCGGCTCTGCCGCCGAACGTTTAAGGGTTTATCCGACATCCTCCCGCGTCACCCTCCCCGCTACCTCCGGCGCCACCGGGAGGTTGTCGGATAAGCCCAGGTTGAACGAAACCGCGGTGGAGTCCAACCTCGTATTCGCCGACAGATCCTCTTCCTCGGCGGAAACACTTGTGACAACCCAGTTCCTGCAGCAGCTCAACCGCAGGTGAACGTCGTCGGTCTAATCTATTCAACGCGCTGTACTTGGGTGAATATACTGCGCTTCAGGAGTTACGTCAACGCAATGCGCCGTGTCGTATAAGCATCCCGCGTTGGCGGCATGCGCAAGTGACCAACGGCTTTCTGCCTGGAGGGTAGCCGGAGAAGGCTTTTGCTGTCGGATGCTGAGTGAGTTACGAGAGAGCCAGCTACGCACTCCCATCCCTCAGGCTGCCGGTCGGCCCTCGATCGGCAAAGTGGGACGCCCCCCCAGGCCCCCTGCGTATGCGCTCCTCTTCCTTGAAAGCTACAGCAAGTCCAACTCGTTGGGAAGGCTCGACAATCAACTTGACGATTTGGCTTTCTGTAGCTACGATTTGGAGGTGGTGACTTGGGATGAGCAGAAGCAACAAGCCAACCTCCGCAGCCACGGGCTTGATTTCGAGGGATGCGAGTCGGTGTTCGACCATCCTGTGGTTACGAAGGAGGACGCCCGCATGGCCTATGGTGAGCAGCGGATCAACCTGCTCGGTTGGTTGCGGGATCGAGTCGTCCACATGACCTACACGGAGCGCGGGGAGAATCTGCATGTGATCTCCCTGCGGGAGGCGACCAAACATGAAGTCCGGTACTACTTCAAAGCCATTTCCGATGAGGCCTGAAGAAATCAACTCTGCAATTGCGACGGCACCGGAGCGGGTTCACGATCCAGAAGCCCCTTATGACCCCCACGACCCTGCAGCCGTGGAGGCGTTTTGGAAAGATGCTACCGTGCGTCGACCGGGTCAGCGAGGGCCGGGAAGGAGAATCAAGAAGGTTCTGCTCTCTGTACGGTACAGCCCAGAGGTCGTGGAGTACTTCAAGGCAACGGGCGGAGGCTGGCAGGGACGAATGGACGAGGCGCTCAAGGAATGGATGGCGACGCACCGCACCGAGTGATCGAGTGCTCCCTCGGAGCGCATCCACCGGGCTGCGCACTCCCATCCTTCCATTGTTGAAGTACAGGTAACGCCCCGCCGGGAGGCCTCAGGCTTCGCCGGTCGGCTCGGTGCCCAGCGCCAGATCCTGGCCGGCGCCGTGGCGGGCGGCGGCGATGGCGGCGGTGAACAGGCCGCAGGTGGCCGCGAAGACCAGGAGGCCGACGAGGGTGATCCAGCCGGCGTTGTCCTCGGGCCGCACCATCGCCGCCAGCGGCGTCATCATGTCGAACGCCACCTCCGGCGCATCCTTCATGGCCTTGAGCGCGTCGAGGAAGGCCATCAGCAAAGCCGCGAACGCAAAGCCCACGGCTCCGCCCAGGAGACCGCGGACTGCGAGTTGTCCGGTCGACAGCGGATCGCGGATCTTCGGCGGCTCGACCTTGAACTCGATCTCCCGGGCGTTCCAGGGGACGAAGCGGGCCAGCATGATGAGGCCGGGGATGCCGAGCGGCAGGGTGGCCCAGAAGAACGTGGGCCAGCCCACCGAGTACGCGGCGAACCCGGCGACCGGGCCGGAGAGGATGCGCGGCAGGCCGAAAAGGCTGGAGAACAGCGCGTACTGGGTGGCCGAGAAGCGCTTCTGGGTCATGCGCAGGAGCATGACGCTGAACGCGCCGCTGCCGAGGCCGGAGCACATGGCCTCGAAGCCGAACGCGGCCCACATCATCGGCCGGTCGACGCCGGGCTGCTGCGCGAGGATGGCGTAGCCCGCGTTCGAGAAGATCTGGAAGAACCCGAAGATCCACAGCGAGCGGCCGAGGCCGAGCGGCGAGGTCAGCAGCCCGCCGATCAGCGTGCCCACGATGTTGGCCGTCAGGCCGATGAACGTGAGCGCCACGCCGCGGTCGAACTCGTCGTAGCCCATGTCGATCAGGAACGGCCGCTGGAGCGCCTGGACCAGGTTGTCGGCCAGCTTGTAGAGCAGGACGAAGGCGAGGATTTCCAGCGCGCGGTGCCGGGCGAGGAAGCCGAGGAACGGATGCCAGACCGCTTCCTTGAGGGTCTTCGGCGCGGTCTCGGAGCCGCCCGGGTCCGGCGACCGCCAGACGATGAAGATCATCGGGATGTACAGGGCGGCCAGCATCACGTTGACCGCCGGCCAGCCGATCTTCGAGGCGAAGTAGATCGACAGGCTGCCCGCCGTGTAGTAGCCGGCGCGCCAGAGCGCGTTGCGGGCGCCCACGGCCACGGCCTGCTCGTCGGGGCGCAGCACGTCGACCGCATAGGCGTCGACCGCGATGTCCTGGGTCGCACCGGCGAGGGCGATGGCGAGAGCGATGGCGCCGACGATCCACGGCGCGTCGGGATGGCTGCCGACGCCGGCCAGCGAGAACACCGCCAGGAAGAGCGCGATCTGGGCGATGATCGCCCACCCCCGCCGCCGGCCGAACGGCGGCACGAAGCGGTCCATGAGCGGCGACCAGAGGAACTTGAACGACCAGGGAACCTGAGCCAGCGTGAACAGTCCGACGATCCGGATGTCCACGCCGTTGTCGCGCATCCAGTCCGGGATCGCCAGCCACACCAGCCCCAGCGGCATGCCGGACGCGAACGACATCAGCGTCACCGACGTTGTCCGCCACGACGTGAACGCCCGGACGATGCTTTGCCAGGTGCCGAGCTTCTTTGTGGGTGGTGCGGAAGGGGTTGCGCTCACGAGAAGTCGACCACGCGAGCCACCTTGGCGAACTCGGGCTCACCGGCATCTCTCCACGCCTTTTCTAGCATGTCGAGGACGACCTGGACGCGCTCTCGTCCCGTCATTCGCTCCCAGAGTTCCTGGTTGGCTTCCGCTTCGATGGAGAACCCTTCGCGAACCCAGACTTTATCCATGACGGGATTCTAGATCGCTTCGACCTTGGCGCGAAGCCGGGCGAGGCCCTGGACGACGCCGTCGAGGTCGGTGCGGACCTCGGTGAGCTTGGTGCGCTCGGCGCGGACGAAGCGAGTGTAGGGTCCGATCGCCTCTTCGATGCGCCGGCTGCTCTGGTCGATCTCGCGGTCGAACTGCGAGGTCAGGCCATCCATGAGGTGCTTGCGGAGGGCCTCGATCTTCTCCCGCAGCTCTTTCTTCGCGTCGTGCCGGCGGTTCGGGATGATGAAGAAACCGAGGAGGGCGATGGTGCCGGCCGCGAGGATTCCCGTGAAGTCCGCCGCGGCCCCGACCGCGAGATGCGTGAGCACGGCTCCGAGGCCGATCGCTCCGACCTCGACCAGCGCGGTGCCGGCCACGGCCACCTGCACGGACTCGGCGAGGCGCGTGGCTTCGGCCTCCTTGTCGTAGCTCTCGACCGACCGTTGGGCCGTGCGGCCGACGCTGTCGAGGAGCCGGGTGCGGTCGTAGTCGAAGCTGCCGCCGACGCGGCCGACGATGCGGTCGGAATGCTCGTGCTGGCGCCGCCCGATGTGCTCCATGATCGCCTGCCACTGGCGGAGATCCGACGAGACCAGCCAGTCGATGACCTCGCTGACCCGGCGCTCGATGAGCTGGGGGGCGTCCGCCACCACCACGCGCGCGAAGTCCGCCTTCATCCGGGACTTGTTCACCAGATCCATGAAGCGGGCGAGACGCATGGTGTCGTCGAAGAACGCCATGCCCCGGGCCTCGAACTCGTGGAGGACGTTGTCCACGTCCGCCAGGCGGAAGCGGAACTCGCGCCGCATGTCCTCCTTGTAGACCCCGAGCTGGCCGTCGATGTCCTCCAGGGTCGCGAAGTCGTCCTTGAGCAGCTCCAGGCGCCGCCCGGCGATGTCGAGGTACTTGCCGGCCAGATGCGCCGAGACTCCAAGAGGATTGAGGAGCTTGAGGCGGATGCGCTCCTTTTCGTCGAGGTTGTCGACGACGTAGCGCTCCAGCGCCTCGAAGCGGCTGGACGCCAGCAGCGCCGCGTCACCGCTCAGCTTGGCCTTGAGCGCCGGTTTCGCGGCGACCGGGAAGATCTCGGGCGTGAAACCGAGCAGCCCTTTGGCATTGTCCGCGATGAAGCCGAGCACGCGGTCGAGATCTTCCTGGGAATCCAGGATGTCGATCTTGTTGAGGACGACGACGATCTTCTTGCCCCACTCCCGGATGCCCTGGAGGAAGGCCCGCTCGCTCTCGGTGAACGGCCGGTCCGCGGAGGTGACGAACAGCACCATGTCCGACCGAGGCACGAATTCGCGCGTGATCGCCTCGTGCTCGCGATGGATCGCATTGGTGCCGGGCGTGTCGACGATGTTGATGTCGCGGAGGATCTCGACCGGCGCGGTGATCCGGTCGAGCGCGGCTTCCACCGTCTCGCGCGTGATCTCGGAGCCGTACTGGATCAGATGGACGCGGGTCGTGGTGGGAGTGACCCCCTCTTCGAGAATCTTGCCGCCGAGGAGAGCGTTGATGAACGCGCTCTTGCCGGCATTGAACTCGCCGGCCACGACCAGGAGGAACAGCTCGTCGAGCTGGCGCGCCGAGCTCTGAAGAGTCGCCTGGTCGTCGTCGGAAGCGTCGAACCGCGTGAGCGCCGACTGCAACGCACCGACGAGCCGGCGGTTCTCCGCCAACAGCTCGTCCTGGTTCTGATTGAGGATGCGTCGCAGCATGATAGGCGGCCCGCAAGAGACGATAGCACGGGCCGTGCCAGGGCAAAGAAAAACGCCCCACCCCGTTTCCGGGATGGGGCGCCTGGGGTCGGCTCGGAGAGCCGTTTCAGGTCAGGCCGCGGTCTGCTTGCGCAGCCGCATCGTCTCAGGCCGCGGTCTGCTTGCGCAGCCGCGACATGGCGACGGTCACGAGCGCGAGGACCAGGGCGAGGAGGCCGAGGTCGGTCACGGTCGGAACTTCGACCACGGAGGGGCCGCCCGTGACCGCGAAGGCCGTGGGATCGGTGCCGCCGGCCTGTGACGGATCGTCGGTGACTCCGGACGACTCGTTGGAGCCGTTGAGGTCCGCGTCGTAGAAGAACGTCGCCTGGTTCGTGATGGTGGTGCCGGCGGCGCTCTGGTTGATGGTCGCGGTGATGGTGAGGGTCACGCTGCCGCCGGCCGGAACGGAGCCGTTCCAGGTGACGGTGTTGCCCGCCGTGGAGGCGGTGCCGCTCGTGGCGCTGGCGCTGACCAGGGTCAGGCCGGCCGGGAGGATGTCGGTCAGCTCGTCGCCGGCGTTGTCCGGCGTGGCCGAGGAGCCCGCGTTCGACAGGGTGATGGTGTAGGTGATCGTCTCGCCGACCTCGAAGGTGCCGGAGACGGTCTTGGTGCCGGAGAGCGCTGCGGCGCCGACGAGGAAGACGGTCGGATCGGTCGCGCCGCCGACGGACGGGTCGTCGGTGAGGCGGGTCGCCTCGTTGACGTTGTCGTTGTTGGCGTCGTAGGACGCGCTGCCCTGGTTGCTGATGGTCGTGCCCTGGGTGCCGGCGTTGATGGTGGCCGTGATGGTGATCGTCACGGTGCCGCCGAGGGGCGCGAGCGAGCCGTTCCAGGTGGCGGTGTTGCCGGCCGTGGCCGCGGTGCCGCTGGTGGCGGAAGCGCTGACCAGGGTCAGGCTGGCGGGCAGCACGTCGGTGAATTCGTCACCGGCGTTGTCCGTCTGGTTGTCGGTGCCGTTGTTGGTGAGGACCACGGTGTAGGTGACGGTGCCGCCGACCGTGAAGGTGCCGGCCACCGTCTTCGTCGCGGCCACGTTGGCCGACGGCGCGAACGCCGTGCAGTCGAAGTGGACCGGAGTGACGAGCATCGACCAGGCATTGAGCGTGCCGGTATCGGCCGCGAACTGATCCGAAGCCGCGACCGTCCAGGTGCCCAGGGTGCCGGCGCCGTCGAAGCGGGAGAGGTTGCCGACCGGATCGGCCGGCGGGAAGCCCGCGAGCGCCGCCCAGGGGCCGTTGAACACGGGAACCCACGACTTGGTGTAGGGCGCGTCGGCCGAGACGGCCTGGACCATGTCGTTGGCGGCCGTCGCGGCCGTCTCATCGTCCACGACCATGTTGGTGATGTTGTCGCCGGGGCCGCCGTCGGTCAGACCGCCGATGAGCGACACGAAGTCGACGCCGACGCCATCCGGCGAGCGCAGCATGAAGGTGAGGTCGCCGGTGAAGGAGTGCGTGACGCTGTCGAGACGGAAGTCGAGATCGGCGATCACGAGGTCGTTGGCGACGTTGAACGAGTCGAACACCGCGCGCGGCCGGCTGTCGGGAATGGCCAGGTCGGGAGCCGTGTCGCGGGTGAGGGTGACGACCGGATCGGTGCCGTTGGCGTCGCCGACGCGCAGGCTGAACGTGGCCGAGGTGGTGCCGAGGTTCGAGGTGGTGGTCAGCGTGAAGGTGATCAAGCTGCCGCAGGCGACCGTGGTGTCGAGCGTGATGAGGAAGGAGTCGCCGGCCGCGGTGCCCTGGGGGCGATGGCGCCGTAGGTGGAGCTGTTGTCGAAGATCGTGACGCCCGGGGTGGTGGTGGTAAGCACCGCGGTGGCGCCGGTCACGGCCTTGGAGGCCGCGCGCCAGGGGTTGGTCAGGGTGACGGTGAGCTGGATCGCCTCACCCGGATCGATGGCGCCGTTGTTGTTGCTGGCGCTGTCGTTGATCGCCACGTCGGTGCCCGCGTCGGCCACGTCGAGGAAGGGCACCTGGAACGATTCGCGGATGCCCATGTGGCTCGCCGTATAGCCGAAGCTGGCGTAGTAGGGGGTGGAGGAGCCGTAGCCGAGGCCGCGGTCCGCGAAGCCGCCCCAGATCCAGTCTTCGTTCGCGCAGGCATTGGTGGCGCAGTCGGCGTCGAGGATGGCGTCGCGCCCTTCGGTGAAGCTCGGGTCGATCGGCGTCATCTTGAGGCCGTCGGTCACGAGCTGGAGCGCCGTCAGGTTGCCGGCCGGCACGCTGCCGTTGGCGCCGGCGGGGTCGGCGATGATCCGGCTGCGGACCTCCCACAGGGTGAGGGCCCAGATCTCGCCCGAGTTGTGGACCTCCATGCCGCCGTTGTCGTTGAAGTTGAGCGGGCTCGGAGCGATGCCGCCGGTCAGGCTGATCGTGACGTCGTCGACGTCCGCCCAGGTCATCGGGTTGACCGTGTTGTCGGTCGAGTAGGGGAAGCGGCGGATGCCGTAGACGTAGTTGTCGAGCAGGCCGCCCAGCTTGTAGGTGGCGTAGGCGCCGCTGCTGTAGCGGGCGTCCGGGTTGTCGGCGTTGGTGTTGTTGAGCATCGCGAGAGCGTAGAAGTCGCTCCAGCCCTCGCCCAGGCCGGCGGCCGAATCCCAGTTGAGGCCGGCGCCGTTGCCGACCAGGCGGTTCGAGGTGCCGTGGGTCAGCTCGTGGAACAGGATCTCGTTGTCGAGGCCGCCGTCGCGGTCGATCGTCGGACCGGTGAAGCGGAACATCTGGGCGCGGCCCGAGACGCCGTCCGGGGGCGTTCCGAAGTTGGCGTTGTTGGTGCCGGAAGCATCCTGCACGTCGAGCAGCACGCGGTCGCCGCCGAGGCCCATGCCGCTGAAGTTGGTGGCCTGGAAGTTGGCGGACGCCTCGTCGAAGCCGAGGTTGAAGAGCTGGTCGTGATACCAGTTGGCGGCGTAGAACTGGCCCGTGACGGACCCGCGCCGGAATTGATCGAGGGCGTTGGTGCCGCTGGAGCCGGCGCCGGTCGCGGTCTGGCCCGCCTCCGGGTTGCCGCCCTGCGGGGCCGGCAGGAAGCCGGTCTGGAAGTCGCGCGGCGCCGTACCGAGGAAGTCGCGGTTGCGGGTGTTGGCGTCCGGGTTGCCGGTCGGGCGGCCGTTGCCGTCGAGCACGCCGGCCGCGTCCGTGTCGCAGGTGTTGGCCGGGGCCGCGCGGTCCAGGCAGGCCAGCACGTTGTTGCCCAGGGTCTGGGTCTCATTGGCGGTGCAGACGCCGCCCGGGCAGTCGTCGATCCAGCCGTTCGGGCTGGCCGTCGCGCTCATCGCCGTGTGCATGCTGACGATCGTCGGCGCGATCTCCGGGAACTGCGTTCCGGAGCCGGGCGCCGCCGCGTTGGGCGACTGGGGGGCCGGGTTGTCCGCCGGAGTCACGCCGTCGGCCTGGACGTAGACGCGGAAGCGGGCGTCGTGGGCCGAAGCGAAGTTGCGGATGTTCTTGCGCCACAGGACACCGCCGGTCTCCTGGTCGATGACCGCGTACCAGTCGGCGTCGCCTTCCGTGAAGACGACCATCGACCACGCGGGCACGAGCACGCCGGGAGCGAGCGGGAAGAGCACCTCGCGCACCGAGACCGGTCCGGTGACGAAGGCGTCGTTCTCGGCCAGCCGGGTCCAGCCTTCGGCCGTGTCGGAGACCGTGAACGAGGCCGCGTTCGTGGCCTTGCCGGTCGACGCCATCAAGCGGGCGACCGCCTCCGCTGCGGGCATCAGGCGGGAGGGGCTGACCTTGGGCGCCTGGAGGCGGGCGTTCGGGATCAGCAGGCCGACGCTCGACACCAGCCGGCCGTCACGGTCGAGCAGGAAGCGCGTCTCGCTCTGGAACACCGGCCGGTTGTCGATCCGCTGCTCCATGCGGAGCATGCGCAGGCCGCTGCCGCCGCCCGGGCTGTCGCCGAGCACGGTGAGATCGGCGAGGTCGGCGGGGGAGAGGCCGTAGATCCGGCTGTTGTCAGCCAGGAACTGGCGGACGATCGCCTCGCTGCCGACTCCGGGCGCCGCCTGCGTCAGCGCGCCGCCCACATTGCGGACCTGGGACGGAGCGGCGGTCATGGGAGAGAGCTTGACGTCGAGTCCGGGCATCGAGCGCTTGAGCTCGCCGGTCGCGGCCACGATGTCGCGCAGCTGCCGCTCGGCGCTGGTGCGGCCGTTCGCCACGGCGCCGGGGCGCGCCGTGGAGGCGCGATCGAAGGACTCCGCCGCGTTGACGCGGGCATCCACCATCCGTCCAACCGCCGGCTTCGCGATCGAAGCGGGTGGCGCGGTCACGGCGGAGGCGGGTGAGACCGCACTTCCGAACAGGACGAGCAGCGCCAATAGAGAGACTCGGCGGTCAGGACCGCCTCGGCCAAAATCCAACACTCGTTCACCTCCTGGACGATGAATTTCCCATCAGGGGCATGGAAGCACAGTTCGTATACCACAGTCTCCGGGGCCTTGAGAAGGATCTGGAGCTCCTGTTAGAATCAAAACAGCTAAAGATATCTCCCAGGGAGCTTTCACCATGCTGCGAGTCCGGAGCCGCTGCGTCCTCCCCGCCGTCTGTCTTCTCTGTCTCGGGCTTGCGGGCGCGAAGGCGTCGGCCGGCGCGGAGCCCGCGGCCGACCCCGTCTACAAGGCGCTGCGGGGCGCTCGCCCCGACGGCGGCCGGGTGGCCGTGCCGCCGGGGCCGGGGCTGACCCTGGAGAGGGACGTGTTCCGGTTCCAGTTCAAGTCGGGGGCCTTCCACTTCCTGGCCCCGGTCGAGGGCCGGGTGGTCGGCGCGGTCTTCGTCGGCCAGGGGACCGTGCGGCTCAGCCCGGCGACCCCCGCGGAGCGGCGCCAGCTCGCTCTCGCCTCGGGCGGCGACAAGGACTTCGAGACCCTGACCGAGGACTTCGACGAGTTGGTCCTGCTCTTCGGCGACGACACCGCGGCGGAGATCCAGATGCACGCTCCGCTGCAGACCGGGACGCCGGATCCGAGGGCGGTCCAGGCGTACGATGCCCATTTCCGGCGGCAGAAGAAGGACTTCAGGACCAACTTCCACATCCGCATCCTTCAGGATCTGTTGAACACGCCGGGCCTGACGAGCGGCGCGTTCCTGGCCTTCTTCGACGGCAAGAAGTATCCCCCGGCGCTCGCCGCGGTCGACCCGTACGGCGCCGAGGCGCTCCGGCTGTCCGTCCGGCTGGGCGGCGAGGACAGCATCCTCTATGTACCCGACGCGAACCGCGGCGGCATCTGGTATCTGTCCGATCGCCAGAGCGAGGTGGAACGCAAGAAGGCCGTGCCCGAGAAGCGGCTGACCGACGCTCTGTCCTATCGGGTCGAGACCTCGGTGGCCAAGGACGCCGACCTGGCCGGGACCACGACGATCCGGTTCCAACCCCTGGTGGCGGGCCTTCGGGTGCTGCCGGTCCACCTCCTGCCGAAGCTTCGCCTGTCCGGGGCGTCCTACGCCCCCGCTTCCCTCAATCCCCCCGATCCCGCGGGTGCGGAGCCCGCCTGGAAGCCCGCCGCGTTCATCCAGGAGGATGAAGAGGAGGACGGCGACGCCGCGGTCGTGTTCCCGGAAGGGCTGGCGAAGGGCTCGACGATGCTCCTCCGACTGGTCTACAAGGGAGACGAGGTGCTGGAGGACGCGGGCGAGAAGAACTTCGTGGTCGGCGCCCGGGAGAGCTGGTATCCGAACCTGGGCGTCTTCTCCGACATGGCGGACTTCGAGCTGGTCTACCGCGTGCCCGCGGGCAACGAGATCGTCTCGGTCGGCCGGCAGGTCGAGACGCGCACCGAGGGCGCGCAGGCCGTGTCGGTGTGGAAGACCGACCATCCGGTGCAGGTGGCCGGGTTCAACTACGGCAAGTTCAAGAAGACCGAGCGCACGGACGAGCAGAGCGGCCTCCAGGTCGAGGTCTACACGAATCCGGGCACGCCGGACATCGTCCGCGAGATCAACGCGTATTCCAGCGCTTCGGGCGGGTACGGCGACGGTCCGACGCTGGGCACCATGAACACCGCCCGTCTGGCGGAGTCAGCTCTGGTGGACGGCGTCAACTCCGCCCGTCTCTTCACGACTTACTTCGGGCCGCTGCCCGCGCAGCACGTGGCGATCACCCAGCAGTCCGACTGGGGTTTCGGCCAGTCGTGGCCGTCGTTGATCTTCATGCCCTACCTCGCCTTCATGACCGGGACCCAGCGCTCCCAGGTGCTCGGGCTCCGCGGCCAGGGCCTCGCCGACTTCGTGGACGAGGTGGGCTTTCACGAGTTCGCCCACCAGTGGTGGGGCCATCTGGTGGGGGCGTCCACCTACCGCGATCAGTGGCTGGAGGAGGGCTTCTCGGAGTTCTCCGCCGGGCTCGCGGTGCAGCACACGCAGGG
The DNA here is from genome assembly GCA_031390755.1 of Holophagales bacterium. Taxonomy (GTDB): domain Bacteria; phylum Acidobacteriota; class Thermoanaerobaculia; order Multivoradales; family UBA5704; genus DATMER01. The sequence goes on along the minus strand of JANMTS010000074.1, from coordinate 32,560 downwards.
TTGGGCCGAGCACGACCGCTTCTGGCGCGAGCGGCGCAAGGAGATCCTGGAGAAGCCGCCTGGCAACGCGGTGGCGCCCAACGACGCCGGACCGATCACGCAGGGCTTCCGGCTGATCACCCAGCGCAGCCCTTCGGCGTACAACGCGCTGATCTACCCCAAGGGTGGCTACGTGCTCCACATGCTGCGGATGATGATGTGGGACGGGGCTGCGCCGACCCCCGACGCCCGGTTCATCGCCATGATGAAGGACTTCACCGAGACCTATGGAGGGAAGGCCGCCACCACGGCCGACTTCCAGAAGGTCGTGGAGCGGCACATCACACCGGGCATGAACGCCACCGGCGACGGCAAGATGGACTGGTTCTTCAACCAATGGGTCTACGGCACCGAGATTCCCAGCTACAAGGCTGATCTCAAGGTGGGAGCCGGGGAAGGCGGCAAGATCCGGATCACCGGCACGATTTCCCAGCAGGGCGTCTCGAAGGACTTCCGCGCCCTGATGCCCATCTACGTCGAATTCAGCAAGACCGAGAGCGCCCGCGTCGGCGTGGTGCCCCTGGTGGGGGAGGCGACCGTGCCCGTGGATGTGCAGCTCACGCTGCCGAAGAAGCCGAAGCGGGCGATGATCAATGCGCGGGGCGAGGTGTTGGCGCGGGAGTAGGTCCCGAGGGCTCGTCCATCTGCTGGACGAAGAGGGAGACTTCCTGACGGAGGCTGCTGAAGGCAGCCTCGCTGGTGAGCACCAGCGGAGCCATCTTTTCCCAATGGAGCTGGAAGGAGTAGGCCTGGCGGAAGACGTGCCGGAACTGGAGATAGACCTTCAGCTGGTCCGCCAGATCCGTTGAGAGGAGGGCGGGCCGATTCTCGGTCGGCACCGTCATCCGCTGAAGAAGCCGTTGGTGCCAGGCGTCATTTTGAGGAAGGTCGTCTCCGAGCTCCAGTGTGACGCGGCGGAACAGGTTCTCAACTCCCGTGTAGAACGAATGGAGGAAAGCCCCCAGGGCGGACAGCTCGATCGGGTTCGGCTCCTGGTGCCGGCTCTGCTCCAGGAGAGGAGAGTGGACCTCGAAGAGTTGCTGGAGCTGTGCCTGCTCGATCGCGAGCTGATCCTTCAGCTCAGGCCACACGCCGCAGGTCGCCCTTTGCCTTCAGATAGTCGGTGAACGGACTGGACCGGTCCAGGTCGACCAGATCGACCGGCCGGTCGAAGAGGTCGCCCAGGCGGGCGAGCGTCGCGAAGAAGTCGCCGGGAGGAAGGCCGGAGACGGCGAGATCCACATCGGATCCTTGGTGAGACTTGCCGGTCGCCACCGAGCCGAAGACGTAGACCTCCCGGGCGCCCGCCGATTTCAGCAGGTCCGCACCCCGGGTCAGGAGCTCGGTCAGGGAATGGATGTCTGCCACGTTTGTCGTCCTCCTTCCTTAGAATACTCCCTCTCACCCCAGCGAGTGCCAAAGATGCAGCGTCGCGTACGCCCGCCAAGGGCGCCAGAGCTCGGCGTGCGCCTGGGCCAGCGCGGGGGTGGCGGATTCCGGCCGGCGGGCTCGGAAGGCCTTGATGACTCCGAGGTCGGCGGCGGGGAAGGCGTCGCGGTCCCCGAGGCTGCGCATGCGGACGTAGGAGGCGGTCCAGGGGCCGATGCCGGGGAGGGCGTCGAGCGCGGTCTCCGCCTCTGCCGCTGGCGCGGATCTCAGCCAGTCCCAGTCCACGGTTCCGTCGAGGACGGCGAGGGCGAGGCCGTGGAGGGAGGCGGCCTTCGCCCGGGTCAGGCCCAGGGAGAGGAGGCCCTCGTGGCCCAGGGCGGCCACGGCTTCGGGCTGGGGGAAGGCCAGCAGGGGGAGGGTGCCCTCTTCGAGACTCGGGGCCGGCTCTCCGACCTTCCGGACGAGCCGGTCCACCATGGTGCTTGCGGCGGCGAGGCTGACCTGCTGCCCCAGGATCGCCCGGATCGTCCCCTCGAACGGATCGAGATACTGCGGCAGCCGGATCCACGGCCGGGCCGCCACGAGACCGGCGAGGAGCGGATCGGCCTCGGCCATCCGGTGGAAGGCGGGGAGGTCCACGTCCAGGTCGAACAGCCTCGTGACGAGCCGCCGCAGCTTCGCGGGCGGAAGCTGCGGCGAGCTGCGGACGGTCAGCGTCCCCGGCTCGATGCGGATGGCCAGGGCGAGCGGCCGGCCGTCCACCCTCACGCTCCGGTGGTATTCACGGAATCCATGAGCCTCGCCGTCCGTCACAGTCTCCAGCGAATTGACGACCCGCGCCGCGAGGAAGCCCAGCGTCCAGTCGAAGTCGAAATCCGGGGGCAGTGTCAGCTTCAAGACGGAGAGCCTCACGTGGCCTGTCTCTCCATCTCCAGGAGCTGCCGCTTGCGCTCCTCGCCCCAGCGATAGCCCCCGGCCTCCCGGTCTCCACGGACCACGCGGTGGCAGGGGACGGCCAGGGCGACCCGGTTGCTCGCGCAGGCCCGGGCCACGGCACGCGCGGCGCTGGGACGGCCGAGCGAGGCCGCGACCTCTCCATAGGAGCGCGTCTCGCCGCGCGGGATCTCCTGGAGGGCCCGCCAGACCCGCCACTGGAACGCCGTGGCCTGGATATCAAGAGGAAGAGCGAGGCGCGGACCGTCGCCCTCCAGATGGCGGAGGATCTCTCCGGCCCAGGCCTCCAGCACCGGGTCGTCCCCCTGCCGGATCTCCGCGTTGGGATACTCCTTGTGAAGGCCGGCCTCGAGGTCCGCGTCCGCGGCTCCGAAGCTCACGGCGCAGACGCCGCGGTCGGTGGCCGCGACCAGCATGCGGCCGAGCGGCGAGTCGGTGACGAGATAGCGGATGGCCGCGCCCCGGCCGCCGCGGCGGTAGGTGGCGGGCGTCATGCCCAGGCGGGCGTCGGACTGCTCGTAGACGCGGCTGCCGGAACCGTAGCCGGCGTCGTAGGTCGCTGTGGTCACGTCGTCTCCTTTCCTGAGGTTCGACTTGAGCCTCTCCAGGCGGCGGGCGGCGGAGTACTCCTTGGGAGTCAGCCCGGTGAGGCGCTTGAAGGTCCGTTGCAGATACCAGGGGCTCAGGCCCACGGCCTCGCCGAGCCCGGCCAGCGTGACCGGCTCGTCCAGGTGGTCGTCCAGCCAGGCCCGGGCGCGCTCGACCGACCGCTCGGGATCGGTGGGGCCGGCGCTGCGCGGCCGGCAGCGGCGGCAGGCCCGATAGCCCTCCTTCTCCGCCTCGTCCGGCCCGGAGAAGAAGGCGACGCCGCGGGGATTCGGCCGGCGCGACGGGCACGACGGCCGGCAGTAGATGCCCGTCGAGGCCACCGCATAGACGAAGCTGCCGTCGAGGCGGCTGTCGCGCGCCTCCACCGCGGCCCAGGCCGTTTCCCGGTCAATATCGCGGTCAATACCCGGGTCGATCGGCTGTGCTGCTTGCTGGTGGGTGAGGTCGTTTGCCATGGCCCTAAGGTACCGCGGCGCCGGAAGGCGTGCCACCCGGAGTTTGCTGTCGAAGTGGATCGTAGAGGAGAGGACATCGCGTGGAGTCCTCACCCCCCGACCCCCACTCCCAGGGGGAGAGGGGGCGCCGCCACCCAAAGGCAGGAATTCAGGAGGGGCGGGGGTTCCCCCTCTCTCCCCGGGAGAGGGGGCCAGGGGGTGAGGATTCTTTGCCGTGACGCCGGCGGCTTGTCGGACATCGTCTCAGGCCGCCGAGATATTGTCCCGGGAGCGGCCTTCCCGCTTGCTCACGTACAGCGCGTCGTCGGCCTTCTTGGTGACCTCCGAGAGCGTCTTGCCGTGCTCGGGAAACGAGGCGAGGCCCGTGGAGACCGAGATCGGCAGGATCACCTCCCGGATCTTCAGGGGATGCTCCGAGAGATAGTGCCGGACCCGGCGGCAGTAGGACAGGCCGCCTTCCCGCGTGGCCCCCTCCAGGCGCACGATGAACTCGTCGCCGCCGATGCGCGAGCACAGGTCGTCGCCGCGCGCCGCGCTGCGCAGCGCCTCGGCCACCGTGCGGATCAGCTCGTCGCCGCTCGCATGCCCATAGGTGTCGTTGGTCCGCTTCAGATAGTCGGCGTCGACCGTCACCAGGGTGTACGGCTTGCCGATCTTTCCCCTCAGGTCCGACATGGCGGTGAAGTACCGCAGGTTCGGCAGGCCGGTCAGGACGTCCGTGTGCGCCGCCAGGTAGAGCGAGCGCTGGAGATCGGCTCCCAGGCTCCCCGATTCGGCGAAGAAGTAGGCCACCAGCCATAGCCCGGTGAGCGGCCAGATCAGGCTCAGCGCCGCCGCCCACCAGTCGGCGGGGGAGAGCTTGAGGAGCGTGGTCGAGATCCCCGATTCCAATCCGGCATCCAGCAGGAAGACCACGCTCACCGCCAGGACCGTGGCGGCCCCGGCCTTGAGATAGGTCTGCCGCCGGCTCACCGTGGGCGAGCCCGCGTAGATCACCAGGTAGTAGAGGAAGAAGAACGGGCTGAACATCGCGCCGGACACGAGGATCACCGCGGTGATCCAGGCGAGGTCGAGCGCCGTTTCCAGGAGTATCCGCCGCTCCACGCTGAGCCTGCCGAGGAGGCGGGAGTGCAGGGCGAGCGTGTACAGGATCATGCCGCCCGCGAGCGATCCCAGGATCACCCGGTCGGCGCCCGGCGTGATGACGCCATAAAGGATGACCAGCACGGCCGCCAGCCAGTGGAGATTGCGGACGAGCGGCGAGTACGAGCTGAAACGCTCACGCTCGATCGCCGCAAGGGCGGTCGACGTCTCCAACGTGCGGGGATCTGCCTCGCGTGGGGCCGGCGTCATGTCTGTCGCTCCCGAGGGAGAGTGGGGGAACTATACCAGGGCCGGAGGCGGTCAGGGTGCCGGCGGACACTCGGCGGACACCCGGCGGACACCCGGCGCGGTTTCCTCAGGTCTCCGCGCCGGGCGTCTCTGGAAGGGGCTCGTCAGACGTAGCGCGGACGCAGGCGGAGCCTCGGTCCGGCGGCGGCCAGAGCCTTCAGCCGCGCCAGCCGGCCGGACTCCCGCGACGCGCGATCCGACTGGGCAAGGGCGTCGGTCCCGGCGGGTAGCGCCAGCGTGGGCAGGAACCGCGGCGCCCGCCGCGCGTCGATCACGTGCTCGAAGCCGGACGCGATCTTGATCAGCCCGGGCTCGCTGAACGCCGTGCCGATGAAGCTGATGCCGACCGGCAGCCCGAACGCGAAGCCGCCGTTCAGGCTGATCATCGGGTACCCGGCCATCGCCGCCGGGAACGAGCTGGCGCCCAGGAAGTGATCGCCGTTCACCAGGTCGGTCGGCCAGGCCGGCGAGCCGGTGGGGGCGACCAGGGCGTCCAGGCCGTGCTCCTGGAGCACCGCGTCGATCCCCTGCTCGCGCGACAGGCTGTGGCTGCGCGCCAGGGCGTCGATGTACTCCTGCTCGCTGAAGATCTCGGCTTCCGCGAGCTCGAACCACTCCTGGCCGAACCACTTGAGCTCCTGCTCGGCGTGGGCGAGGTTGAAGTCGATGACGTCGGCCATGGTGTGGACCGGCACGCCCGTGCGGGTGGCGAGATAGGCGTTCAGATCCGTCTTGAACTCCCGCACCAGCACGATCAGCTCGGCCTGGTCGGTCAGCAGCTGGTCCATGGTCGGGATGTCCGCCGGGTCCACGATCACCGCGCCGGCGTCAGCCATGGCTGCGAGAGCCTCCTCGAAGATCGCATCCGTGACCGCGCTGTAGCCGGTCACGCCGCTGCGCAGCACGCCGATGCGGGCGCCCTGGAGGCCGTCCGGATCGAGAAACTGCGTGTAGTCGGCGTGGAAGTGACCGGCGCTCGCCTGGGTGGCCGGGTCGCGCGGGTCGACGCCGGTCAGCGCGCCCAGCACCGCGGCGGCGTCGGCCACCCGGCGGCCGTGCGGTCCGACCGTGTCCTGCGAGTGGGAGATGGGAACCACCCCGGCGCGGCTGGTCAGCCCCACGGTCGGCTTGATGCCCACCACGCCGCAGAGCGAGCTGGGGCAGACGATCGAGCCATCGGTTTCCGTGCCCAGGGCGGCGGCGCAGAAATTGGCAGACACGGCCGCGGCCGAGCCGGCGCTGGAGCCGCACGGGTTGCGGTCGAGGTAATACGGATTGCGGGTCGCGCCGCCCACGCCGCTCCAGCCGCTGGACGACGAGAACCCGCGGAAGTTCGCCCATTCGCTCAGGTTCGCCTTGCCCAGGATGACCGCGCCCGCCGCGCGGAGGCGCTCGGCCACCGTCGAGTCGTGGGGCGCGGGGCTGCCGACCAGCGCGAAGGAGCCGGCGGTCGTCATCATGCGGTCGCCGGTGTCGATGTTGTCCTTGAGAAGGATGGGGATGCCGTGGAGCGGCCCGCGCACCGTGCCGGCCTTGCGCTCCCGGTCGCGAGCCTTCGCGATGGCGCGCGCCTGGGGATTCACCTGGATCACGGAGTTGACCCCGCCGGCCCCGGCGTCCAGCGTCTCGATGCGCTCCAGATACATGCGGACCAGGTCCTGGGAGCTGAGCCCTCCGCGCTCCATCCCTTGCTGCATCTCGGCGATCGTCAGCTCCTCGATCTCGCGCGCCGGCTGGGAGATCGGGCCGGGACCATCGGCCGCCGAGGCCCTGGGGAGCGCGCCCGCCACCGAAGCCCCGGCGCCGGCCAGCGCGCTCCAGCGCAAGAAGGATCGCCGGCTTACATCGCCGGAGCCTTCGCCTGAGTCGCTCGATTCGAGGAATGGATCGCCTTCGCGGACGGAATCTTTCGACTTGAACGCCGACATGACCACGTCTCCTTTCCAGATGGGGGACCAGGAAGCGCCCGCCCCAGGATCTGGAGCAGGTGGAAAGATCCTTCCATAACCAAGGACGCAGGGGAAGGTGGGAGCGGGACAAAGGGAGAGGCTCGTCATGGCGGAGGGGCCGGAGCTGCTGTAGCGTCGTGCCCGACGGTGCCAGGATCGCGCCTTCGCAGGTTGGGACATTGGGAAGGATGACGAGCAGGCATTGACGGCCTCGCAACCAGGTGATACTATCTGTAGTATCGCGGCGCTGAGGCGAAGGAGATTCTTGCCTCATGGCACCGGAAGACAAGCACGAGCTGCTTGCGGCCCTGAAGAGGAACAAAAGAAATCGCCGGGTCGAGGATGCGCTGAGAATTCTAACTGCGTTTGGTTTCAGCTATCGGCCGGCGACGAAGGAGAAGGGTGGCGTCTGGCGGCGAGGGAGCTTCACAGTGACCCTGCCGTTTCCACACGGACGGGGAGACAGGTCTCTGGCGCCAACCTACCTGAGCCTCATCATCCGAGTGATCGAATTGGCGGAGGCGAGCCATGAGCACGACGAAAAATAACGGGAAGCCGCTCACTCACTATCTTTCCCTCTCCTATCCCTACGAGCTGACGCGGGACGAAGAGGGATTCGTGGCGTCCCACCCGGATCTGCTCGGCTGCCTGGCCCAGGGGGATACGGCCGACGAGGCGGTCAAGGAGCTGGATTCGGCCCGCCGTGCCTGGCTCGAGGTTCGCTTCGAGGAGGGTCTTCCCATCCCGGAGCCGGTGGATGAGGCGGCGTTCAGCGGCAAGATTCTGCTGCGCATCCCGCCCGCCCTCCACGCCGCGCTGGCGCGACGGGCCAGGCAGCAGGACGCGAGCCTCAATCAGCTCCTCAACAATGCGCTCTCCGAGTACGTCGGCGCCGAGCGCAGGGAATCCGAGCTGGCGGCGGCGTTGATGCAAGGCATCGAGCGGCTGGAATCGAGGCTCGCCTCTCACAGGGCTCCGATCTCTCTCGGGAAGCTGAACGCGTCGGTGTCGGTGCCCCTGGAAGCCGGGCGGATCTCGGCGAGACGGAAGGGGAGCGCGTAGGGCGGGTGGGACCGGGCTGGGAGTGGATCGCGCGGAATCCTCACCCCCTGGCCCCCTCTCCCATCTCCCACCCAGGCCCCCGCCGGGAGAGGGGGAACCCCCACTCCTCTTGCTCTTGCTTTCCGGCATTTGGGTGGTGGCGCCCCCTCTCCCGGGGATGGGGGGCTGGGAGTTGGGAGAGGGGGACGGGGGGTGAGGATTCGGAGCGTCAGGCCTTTCAGTTCGCGTAGTGCTTCGACATGTCGTTGCCCGCGATGTCGACCTGGCGCCTTCCGCCGAGTCGACTGCGATCAGCCGTCTCGTTGGTCCCGGTCGTGGCTAGACAGAAGGCGGGGCAACCACGAGGGTTGCCCCTACGGGAGCGCGGAGAGAGATCAGCGGATGTAGCCGAGGGCCCGGAGCCTTTCGCGCTCCTCGGGGCGGAGATCGCGGCTCGCCATCTCGTCGGTGGGGAGACGGCGTTTCTCGCTGTCCTTCCTCCAGCCGTCGATCAGGCGGGAGAGGCTCTTCACCTTGTCCGGATGCCGGGCGGCGACGTTGGTCCTGTCCCGCGGGTCGCCTTTGTGATCGAAGAGCTCGAACTCCGGCTTTCCCTCCTTGCGCTGGACGTTCCAGATCAGCTTCCACCCCTCGTGGATCACGAAATAGGACTCCCGATCCTTCGGCGTGGGAGACGCGAAGTGCTGGGCGGCCGGCCGGTCCGCGAACACGGGCCGGGGCGTCCAGGCGCCGGCTCCTCCCTTCTTGAGCAGGGGGGCGAGGCTCTGGCCGTCCACGCCCTCGGGCACGGCCAGTCCCGAAAGGGCGAGCATCGTGGGCATCACGTCCACCAGGCCCACGGTCTCGGCGACCTCCAGGCCCGGGGGCACGACGCCGGGATAGTGGACGATCAGCGGCACGTGGGTCAGCTCGCTGTAGATCGACTGGCCGTGGCCCTGAAGCTCATGGTCGTAGAACTCCTCGCCGTGATCGCTGGTGAAGACCAGAAGGGTGTTCTGGTCGAGATTCAGCTCCTTCAGGCGCTCCAGGAGCCGCTCGAGCTCCGTGTCCATCTCGCGGATCGAGCCGTCGTACCAGAGAAACTCGTTCTCCCGGTAGGCGTTGACGTCGACGCCCGCGGTCTTGAAGTCGTCGATCGTGATCATGTTCAGCGCCAGGCGCTCGGGGTCCGTGACTGTCGAGATCACCTTCGTGCCGTTGCTCTCCTGCTCGGCGACCCAGTCGGTATCGCGCCACAGCCGGTCGTAGGGCGGATCGGGCCGGTACGGCGCGTGCGGATCGAAGTAGTGGACCATGGCGAAGAACGGCTCGTCGTGATGCTTGTCCAGCCAGGGCAGCAGGCGGTCCGTGATCGGCCGGGAGGTCTTGCTGCTCGCCAGGGTGAGCGGCGACTCGTGCAGCTCCTCGTAGCCCTGATGAAGATTGCTGAAGGCGCCCGCGAACGGCGCGGACGAGAAGCCCAGCGTCGTGTAGCCCGCCTTGCGGTAGGCCTCGGCCAGGGTCACGGCGGCGCTCGGCACGCGGTCCTGGAAGTCGCGCACCCCCAGCGTCATCGGATAGAGACCGGTCAGCAGCGGCGGTGCGGCCACCTTCGTCCAGGCGGCCGGGCTCTGCGCATCACGGAAGAGCGCGCCCTCCCGGGCGAGGCGGGCCACGGTCGGCGCCGTGTGCCGCTGGTTGCCGTAGGCCTCCAGGCGGTCGGGGCGGAGGGTGTCGGTGAAGATGAGGATGACACCCTGCGGCCGGCCGTCGGCGGTCTGCGTCGGCTGCCGGCGCAGGACCGTGGGCGCCGCCCAGACGCCGAGGGAGCCCGGCTCCTCGGAGACCAGCGACATCGTCAGCGTCACCTTTTTCCCGCGCCAGGCGTCGAGATCGGCGGAGGCCTCCTCCCAGCGGTGCGGCGTGGTCAGGGTGCGCTCGAACAGCGCGGTCTCGTTCCCGCCGGTCTCGAGGCCGACCCGGAACGTCACGGGCCGTTCGTCGAGCGTCGCGAGGTTGAGGGTCAGTCGCGGGTCGTCCGGCAGGGTGACCGGCCAGCGGATCACCTCGGGCGAGCGCGACACCACGGTCTCGCGATAGATCTCGTCCATCCCCAGCCAGCCCACGCCCGACGGGATGGACGCGAGCCGCTCGTGGCGAAAGATCACCCGCACCGACTCGATCTCGAACGTCGCCCCCGGCGCGTCGGTGGGGCGCAGAAGCAGGTCGTGGATCTCCGATCCGTAGACCGGGAAGACCGGGCGGAGGCTGAACGTCGTCATGCCCTCGCCCGCGGTGATCGACGTCTCGTTCGGCCAGGGCAGGGGGGCGCCCGACAGGATGTAGTTGGTGAGGTCGTCCGGCGTCTCGGCCACGAAATGGACGCCCAGCTTCTGGCCGGCGGAGACCCGCATCCGGACCTGCACCTCGTACAGCATGTCGCCCGGATCGATCCCCGGGATCGCGTTGAGCCGCAGGACGCCGGACGGCCCGGAGGCCTGACCGACGAGATGGCCGCCGCGGACGGTCAGGCCGTCGATGCCGACGGCGGCGTGCCAATCCTCGGCGGAGCCCGGATCCTCGAACGTCCAGAGGAACGCGGGCGCCGCGGACGGGCGCTGCGAGCTGACCTTCACCGCCTTGGGACCGGAGACGAGAGCGGGAGAGAAGTCGTCGACGAGACGCTGCGTGGACGATGTCGACGATGTCCACGGCGGTGCGCCGCAGCCGGCCAGCAGACTACAGAGGACCAAGAAGGTGGACGGCACATGCCGCGGCTTCCTATTCATCCAGGGGTTCTCCAGGATCTTTGTGGGTGGTATTTCATGGGTGATGACTGAACAACGGCTGCGCGATCAGGTGAGTAAGCAACGCCTACCCACATAGAGAGGTGCGGAGCGCGGGAAAAACGAGCCGAGACGCCTCCAGAATCCGGATTCCGGAATTTCCGAAGGAGGCCCAGTGATGTGCTGATTGTGGAGTTGATCTGCAGCCGCGGCGGCTACCGGGCTGCCGGGCGGCCGGTCGGGCGAGGCTTGACGGCGGCGCCGTCGGCCAGCTCGCGCAGCGCCTGGAACGGGCCGGCCACGATCCGCCGGCCCTCCTCGAGACCCCGGGCCTCGATGTCGAGGCCGCCGACGATGCCGGTCTCGATGGGCGTGAAGCGGACGGTCACGGCTGATTCCGAATCTGCCTTGCCGGCCGGGGCGCCCTTCGCGGCGATATCGGCGGCATACACTCCCGTTCGATCCTTGCCGTCCGGACCCGGGCGCAGCACCACGGCCTGGAGCGGGACGGTGAGCGTGTTCCGGGCCTCCTCGGCCAGGATGCGGACGTCGCAGGTGAGACCGGGCCGGAGGCTCGGGCTGGCTTGGGGACCGGACTCACCGGGTGGATCGAGACGGACGACGACGCGGAACTCCCGGGCCGCGGCTCCGGCGGTCGCCGCGGGGAGCGCGCTGGCGCCGATCTCCACCACACGGCCGGGGATCTCGCGGCCGGGCACGGCCTCCAGCGTCACCGTGGCGGGCTGGCCGACCTTCAGGCGGAGCACATCGGCCTCGGCGACCTTCACCTCGGCATCCAGCGCGGAGAGGTCGGAGAGCGTCATCAGGATCGTCCCCGGCTGGTTCTGAACCCCCATCACCACCATCTCCCCTTCCCGGACCGTCAGGCGGGTGACGACGCCGTCCATCGAGGCGGTGATCTCCGTCTTGGCGAGAGCGTCCTGCGAGCGGCGCACCTGGGCGCGGCCCTGGGCGGCGCGGCGCGCGGCGGCCTCCACCTGGGCGGCGGCGCTGCCGGCGGCGGCCACGGCCGAGTCGAGCTCCGAGCGGGGGAGGATGCCGTCGGCGTGCAGGGTGCGGGCGCGCTCCAGCGCCTGGCGGGCCTCGGCGGCGCGGGCGCGGGCGGCGTCGGCATCGGCTTCGAGGGCGCTGAGCTGGGCGCCGGAGGCCTCGGCGTCGGCGGCGGCCTGGACGGGATCGATCCGCGCCAGCACCTGGCCGCGGCGGACCCGGTCGCCCTCCGCGACCTGGAGATCGACCAGCCGGCCCATCACGCTCGACCCGATGTCCGCGTAGCGGCTCGCAACGATCTCGCCCGAGGCGGTGACGAACGACTGGAAGACCGGGCGGCGGACCACCTCGCCCATGTCCACGACCGCGGCCTTCTCGCCGCGCGAGCGGACCATCCAGACCCCTGCAACCGCGGCGACCACCGCCGCGGCGAGCACCACCCATCGCCAGCGTTTCATGAGCGCGGAGTCTAGCACCGGTGCTAACCTTCGGCCGTCATGGACCTCTTCCGTCCGGTGCGACCCTTTGCCGAAGCGGTGGCGCAGGGCGCGGCCACCTGCGCCGCGCATCCGCTGCGCACCGCCCTGGGCGCGCTCGCCATCGCCGCGGCGGTGGCCACGCTCACCCTGGTGCAGACCGCGATCGAAGGGCTCGGCACCTACGCGCTGCGCAACGCCTCCCGGGTGTTCGGCAGCGAGACGTTCGTGGTCGCGCAGGTCGCCTCGCCCGGCCGCACGCCGCGCCGGGAGCTGGAGCGCAAGCTGACGCGCAACCCGGCCATCCGCCGCAGCGACGTGCGCTATCTGGAATCGCTGGCCGGCGACCGGGTGATCTACGCCGCGAGCGCCCAGCGCACCGCCGATGTCGTCTCAAGCGGGTCGAGCGGGTCCGGCGGCCGCAGGTACGAGAACGCCGCGGTCACCGGCACGGGCGCGCTGCTGCCCGAGATCCGGGATCTGGGCATCGAGCGCGGCCGGTTCTTCCTTCCGGAGGAAGAGCGCCGCGGCGCCCAGGTGGCGGTTATCGGCTACGACGTGGCCGAGCGGCTCTTCCCGGGCTCCGATCCGCTCGGCCGCTCGGTACGGCTGGCCGGCCGGAGCTTCTCGGTGATCGGCCTCCAGGCCCGGCTGGGCACCTCCGGCGGCGTCTCGCTCGACCGCTACGTCTGGATTCCCCTGCCGGCCTGGGAGCGCGCCTTCGGCGTGCCGCCCTCCCTTCAGGTCTCGGCCCGGCCGCCGGGCGAGGGCGCGGCCGGATCGAGCGGCTTCGAGCTGGCCGAGGACCGCGCCCGCGCCTCCATGCGCGCCCGCCACGGCCTGCGGCCGGGCGAGGGCGACGACTTCGACGTGCTCACCCCCGAGGCCGCGCGCGGCTTCGTCCTCAACCTGGCGCGCCGCATCGGCGCCGTCGCTCCGCTGCTCGGCGGCATGGCGCTGCTCGCCGCGGTCGTCGTCGTCGCCAACACCACCCTCGTCTCCGTGGCCCAGCGCACGTTCGACATCGGCGTCCGGCGCGCGGTCGGCGCCACGCGCGGCCAGATCGTGCGCGAGGTGCTGGCCGAGGCCGCGCTGGTCACGATCCTCGGCGGCCTGGCCGGCGTGCTCGCCGCCGCGGGGCTGGTCGCGGCGCTCGCCGGTCCGCTCGGCCTGGACCTGGCGGTGCGGCCGGGCACCATCCTCTTCGCCCTCGGCGCCTCCGCGGCCGCGGGGCTGCTGGCCGGCTGGTATCCGGCGCGCCGGGCGGCGCGGGTGCAGGTCGTCAACGCGCTGAGGCCCGATTGAACGCCCGCCCGAGCGCTCGCATGAGGGAAAGAACCCCGGCCGCCGAGCGCAGCTGGACGGGCATCGCCCTGGAGTCCGCGACGCTCGCCGTCGGCTCGATCCGCTCGCAGCCGGTGCGCTCCGGCCTCGCCATCGTCGGCGTGGTCATCGGCATCGTCAGCGTGGTCCTGGTGACCGCCGTCCTCGCCGGCCTGCGCAACCAGGTGGCGCTCCTGTTCCGGGAGTTCGGCACCGACAACATCTTCGCCTTCCATCTCTCCGGCGACCCCTACTCGCCGCCCTCCGAGGCCGAGGCCCGGCGCAAGCCGCTGGAGCCGGTCTGGGGGCGGGAGATCAAGCGGCTCGGCATCCACATCAAGGACGTCGGCGTGCAGGTGCTGGTGCCGTCCGTGAACAACGGCCGCGCCCTGCTCGCCCGGGGCGGCGGCAACGAGTCCGACACCGTGCTCATCGAAGGCATCTCCTCGACCTTCCTGGAGATCACCAACGCCGAGCTGGCCGCGGGCCGGCCGTTCACCGAGCTCGAGGACCGCGCCGCGGTGCGGGTGGCGAACGTCGGCGCCAACATCTCCCAGGCGCTCTGGGGGCGCGGGCAGGCGGTCGGCAAGACGCTCACGCTCGGCGGCGACGCCTTCGTCGTGGTCGGCGAGGCCGCCCCGCGCAAGGGCGCCTTCTTCGGCGAGAACCGGCAGGACAACGTCGTGGCGATCCCGGCGGGCACGGCGCGCCGGCTGTTCCCGGACGCGAAGAACGTCCTCCTCTACATCCGCGCCGAGCCCGGCCGCCTGGACGAGGCCCGCACCGAAGCCGAAGGCGTGCTGCGCCGGCTGCGCCGCCTCGGGCCGGGGGAGGCCAACGACTTCAACCTCTCCACGGCCGACCAGATCATCGCCCAGTTCGACCGCCTGTCCGCGGCCATCGGCCTGGTCACGGTGGCGCTCGCCGGGGTGAGCCTGCTGATCGGCGGCATCGGCATCGCCAACGTCATGATCATCTCGGTCACCGAGCGCACCCGCGAGATCGGCGTCCGGCGCGCCGTGGGCGCCCGCCGCGGCGAGGTGCTCCAGCAGTTCCTTCTCGAATCCGCGATCCTCTCGGGCACCGGCGGCGCCGTCGGCGTGCTCATCGCCGGCCTGCTCGGCTTCCTCCTCTCCCTCGTCGCCCCCGGCTTTCCCGCCATCCCCTCGATCCCCGTGGTCGCGGCCGGCCTCGGCGTCTCCTGCCTGACCGGCATCCTCGCCGGCTACGGACCGGCCCGCCGCGCCGCCGGGCTGGACCCGGTCGAAGCCCTGCGCTACGAGTGACGCCGCGTCCGTAAGCAAATGAAGCGATAGGGAAAGACGTCTGCGGGGGCTATCCCGCGCCCGGCGCGCGGTTGGGCGCCGCATGCAATTCCCGGCGGCCTCCCACCACTGAGAGGGATGAAGCTCCTCACCGCCAGGGTGCGGAAACATCAATCCTGATCAGGGTTTCGGAGGTTCGACGTGGCTCGTTCCAGGTCCGCTGTCCTGCTCCTGCTGTCTCTCGTCGCTGTGTCCTGCGGTCTGCCGAACCGCATGCGCTCGATGTTCGGCGGCCAGATCCCTCCGATCCCGGTCACCATCTCCGCGGACGCCAACGAGGACAGCCCGCTCGCGGTCGAGCTGATCGTTACCTACGACAACAAGGTTCTCGACGAGCTCCTCAAGATGCCGGCGCGGAAGTGGTTTGAAGGCCGCGACCAGTTCAAGAGAGACCATCAGGAAAAGATCGATTCCTGGAAGTGGGAGTGGACGCCGGGCCAGCCGGTGGCCGACCTGGAGGTGGCCTACGGCATCGGCGCGAGGCGGGTGGTGGTCTTCGCCGACTACCTCCTGCCTGGCGACCACCGGGCCACGGCCGATCCGCAGCAGAGGATCAGGATCGTGCTCGGCGAGTCCGAGCTCCAGGTCGAGGTGGTGCGGTGAACGGGCCGGTCCGGAAGGGTCGGGCCGCCGCGATGGCTGCGAACACCGCGACCGCCGCGGACATTCCTCTCGACATCCAGTGGCACGAGGGCATGCTGCTGGCGCCGCAGCACTTCCAGTGGCACGGCCGGCGGCAGGAGTCGCTGCTGCACTACCACTCGGTCACCATTTCGCCGTTCCATTGGGGAGTGCGCCACCTGCGCATCGACCCGGTCCTGCTCGTGGACGGCACCTTCCGCGTCCGGGAGCTCGAAGCGGTCCTCCCGGACGGCCTGGTGGTCTCGCTGCGCGACCACGAGGTTCCCGGCCTGGCCGCGGACCTGACGGCGCGGCTCGACGACCTGCGCCAGCGGCCGTTGACCGTCCACCTCGCGGTCTCGGGCCGCGGCGGCGGTCTCGCCCTCGCCGAGCGCTACGGCTTCGAGGACGGCGGGCCGGCGGTGGACGAGAACACCGGCGACGGCGACATGCCCGTGCCGGTGCTCAAGCCCCGGCTGCGCCTGCTGCTCGACGACGAGCCGCCGGCCCGCTACGTGAGCTTTCCGCTCGCCCGGGTGGTCTACCGCAACGAGGTCTTCGCTCTCACCTCCTACGAGCCGCCGTGGCTGCGCGTCGCGCCGGGCTCGGCGCTCCATGAGCGCGGCCTGGAGATCGCCACCCACCTGCGCGAGAAGGCGGCGTTCCTCGCCGACCAGGTGCGCTCGCCTTCGTCCTCGGCGCGGGTGCCGCAGCTCCTGGAGACCAAGAGCATGATCCACGCCCTGGTGGGGGCGCTGCCGGCGTTCGAGGCCGTGCTGCGCTGCGGCTCGGCGCATCCCTTCCAGCTCTACGTGGCCCTCTGCACCGTGCTGGGGCACGTGTCGGGGCTCGGCCGGTCGCTGGTGCCGCCGGTGCTGGAGCCCTACGACCACAACGACCTGACCGCAAGCTTCGAGCAGGTGTGGGCCGCGGTCAGGCAGGCCGTGACCGAGGGCATCCACGAGGCCTACACCGCCTATCCGTTCGCCCTGGACGATGGGGCCTGGCGCCTGCGGTTCGATCCGGACTGGATGACGCGCTCCCTGATCCTCGGCGTGCGGGCGCCCTCGGGCGTGGCGGATTCCGAGATGGCCGCCTGGGTGGCGGCGAGCCTGATCGCCGCGCGGCCGAAGATCCGCGAGCTGTGGGAGCGCCGCGTGGTGGGCGCCCGGCGGCGCGGCATCGAGGCCGACGGCGATCTCGTCCCCTCGCGCGGCGTGAGCCTGTACAGCCTGTCCGCCGACGAGCACGTGACTCCCGGAGAAGAGCTGGAGATCCGCAACCTGGACGACCGCGAGGGCCGCCGCCGGCCGGAAGAGATCGTCCTCTACGTGAGAAACCGAGCCTGACACCATGTTTCTCCTCGACCGATTCCACGAGCTGTACCGCGAGATCCTGCGCCTGCGCGAGAAGGTGTCCCAGGGGTCGTGGGTCTTCGACGCCGCCCCCGCCCGTCCCGGCGGGTCCGCCGGGGCGGGGAGCACGCCGGAAACGGCTCCCACCGCCGTCTGGCGCACGCTGCTCACCCTGCTGGAGCGCCAGGCCCTGGAAGCCGGCCGCAACGGCGGCGACTTCGCCCTGGAGGTCTACCGCCGCGCCCAGTACGCCATGGCCGCGCTCGCGGACGAGGTCTTCCTCCATCTCGACTGGGTGGGCCGCGAGGCGTGGCGCGACCATCTCCTGGAGGCCCGGCTGTTCGGCACGCATCGGGCCGGCGAGGAGCTGTTCGAGCGCATCGAGGAGCTTCTGCGCGACCACGACACGGTCTACGGCGAGCTGGCGCGGGTCTATCTGACCATCCTCGCTCTCGGCTTCCAGGGCAAGTACCGCGGCCAGCCGGACGGCGAGCGCGAGCTCGAAAGCTACCGCCGCCGGCTGTTCCGCTTCATCTTCGGGCGCGATCCCCAGACCGTCGTGGCGGGCGGCGGCGGCACCGGCGGCGAGCGCCTCGTGCCGCAGGCCTACGCCTCCACGCTCGACGAGGTCAGCCGGTCGAAGCTGCCCCATCTCAAGCCCTGGCTGTGGGCGGTGGCGGTGCTGACCCTGCTGTGGATCGCGGGCGGTCACCTGCTGTGGCGCGGCACGGTCGCGGGGCTGCAGCCGCTCGTCGACGAGGTTCTTTCGCCTGCCGCAGGCGCCGCGGAAGGAGCGCGGCGATGATCGACCTCCAGTCCATCTGGCCCTACGCCCTGGCCGCGGTGATCCTGCTGGCGCTGGGCATCCTGGTCCTGCTGCTGCTGCTGCTCCGGCGCTCGGCGAAGGCCTCGAAGTTTGCGGACGCGCCTCCGGAGCAGGAGCCCCCGGCCGAGGCCCACGAGCCGGAGATGCCGGAGACGAAGCCCGGGGGGGCCGGGGAGGGCAAGACGGCGGGCGGCATCTCTCCCCTCGCGCTGCGCCTCGCCTTCGCGCGGGCCGGCCGCCGGTTCGACCGCGCCGCGGCCGGCGACCGCCACCGCGTTCCGTTCTTCCTCCTGCTCGGCGGCGAGGGCTGCCGAGACGCCGACCTCCTCGCGGACGCGGGCCTGGAGCTTCCCTTCGGGCCTCCGGCCGAGTCCGGCGGCGACCTCGGCCGCGGGCGCGGCTTCTGGTTCCTCGACCGCGGCGTCGTCCTCGACCTGGCGGGCGATCCGGTGCTGGCCGCCGACGGCCGCAGCTCGGACGAGGGGACCTGGCGCTCGGCCATCCACCTGCTCCAGAAGCTGCGCCCCAAGCGGCCCGTGGACGGCGTGATCCTCGCCCTCTCCTGCCAGGAGCTGATCGAGGCCCGGCGCAGCGAGGCCGCGCGCCTGGAGCTGGCCGAGCGCGCCGGCCGCATCTACCGCAAGCTGTGGCAGATGCAGAGCCGGCTCGGCTTCCGGGTCACCGTCTACCTGCTGATCACCGGCGCCGAGCGCCTCCCCGGCTTCACCGGCTTCTGCGCGGCCCTGCCCTCCCGGCTGCGCGACGAGATGCTCGGCTGGTCCAGTCCGTACGGCGTCGAGGTCACGTTCCGTACCGCCATGGTGGAGGAGGCCTTCTCCAGCCTCTGCGGGCGGCTGGACGACGTGCAGATGGAGGTCTTCGCGGAAGAGCCCGAAGGCGCGGAGCCGGTCTTCCTCCTCCCCGAGGCCTTGCGCGGCCTCCAGGGACCGGTGCGGACCGTCCTCGACCAGCTCTTGAAGCCCAGCGCCTACCACGAGACGCTGGCCCTGCGCGGCCTCTATGTCTGCGGCCGGGAGACCGAGGCGGCGTCGGCGGCGTCGGCGGCCGTGGGAGACATCGCGGACGGTCCGGACGGGCCGCGCCGCACCTGCTTCGTCCGCGACCTGCTCGACGACAAGGCCTTCCGCGAAGCCGGCCTCGCCACGCCCACGGCGTCCACCGCCCAGGCGCGCAGCCGCGCCGTCCGCATCGCCCGGGCCGCCGTGATCGCCGCCGCCGTCGTCTATGGGGGCGGGCTGATCTGGGCGCAACGCTCGCTCGGGCACCAGTCCGCGGCCTTCAGCGATGTCCTCGAGGAGACCGTCGACCACCTGCGCCAGATGCGCCAGGTTCGCCACGAGGATCTCGCGGACTCGGACCTGCGGGACTGGACCCTCCATCTGCTCAACGGCATGTCAAAGATCGACTTCACCCACTTCGGCTCGGTCTTCGTGCCGAGCTCCTGGTTCAACTCCTTCCAGTCGAGCCTGGAGGCCTGCCTCTCGCGCTCCTTCGAGGAGGTCATCCTGCAGGCCCTGCGGGCGGAGCTCGAAGAGGACGTAGCCCGCCTGATGGCCGATGCCGACGTGCGCGAGATCGCGCCGGTGACGACGCTCTCCGGGGACTCCGGGAGCGCGGAGCCGCTGCGGCCGATCGGCCAGGTGCCCGAATTCGTCGCCTTCCAGCGCTACGTCGGCACGATGAAGGAGCTGGAGGCCAACGGCCGCAAGTTCAACCGGCTCCAGCAGGCGAGGGATCTCAAGCCGCTGGGGGAGCTGGTGCTCTACGTCTTCGGAGAGCGCCTGCCGGCCTCCTTCTTCAAGAAGGACAAGCTCTACCGCGAGGCGCTCGACCGGGCCGACTACCGCCGCTTCGACGCCGCCGGCCTGCGTAGCGCCGCGTCCCTGCGCGCCGAGAAGCTGGCGGCCTCGTTCTTCGCCGCGCTCTACCGCCGGAGCCCGCTCGCCGCGCGGCTGGAGTCGCTGGCCCTGTCCCTCCAGGTTGCGGCGGTGCAGCGGCCGGTGGCCGGCGACACGCAGCGCTTCCAGGAGCTCGTGGAGCGGATGCGCGAGCTGGAGCGGTCCCTTTCCGGCACCGAGACGGAGTGGGCGTTCCGCCGCCAGTTCAACCTCGGTCCGGAATTCCACAACCTGCTCGGGATGATGGAGTCTTCCGAGATCTTCGATCCGGCTTCGCCGCGCCGCATCCGCGAGGCCGGAGCATCCGGCTGGGTCTCCTTCCAGCGCTACCTGGCCGGGGTGGGCTCGCCGCTCACCGGCTCGATCCTCGCGGTGCGCGAAGGCCGTCCGGAGATGCAGCTCTCGGCCGATACGCTGCTCCTTCAGACCGCGCTCAAGGCGTTCCTGGGCGAGGGCTTCATCGCCTCGCCGCCGGGCGTCCAGCGCATCCAGGTCGAGCTGCCGGCCGGCACGCGCCTGGCCTGGGATCCGGTGCTTCTCGACCAGGCCGCGGCGGTGACCACGGCCTACGAGCGCTTCCGCGGCAAGGGGCTCGGCGTGCTGCCGGAAGACCTGCGCCCCGCCCTCGACGCCGTGGCGCAGGACCGCACCCGGTCGCAGGCCGTGGATCTGATCTCCCGCGCCCAGCGCCTGGAGCCGGTGCCGCCCACGGTGAGCCAGAGCCTGATGGAGGACGAGCTGCGCGCCGGCATCGCCGCCTTCCAGGCCGCGTCCCGGCCGGTGGGGGATCTGGCGTCGGCGCTCGGCCGGGTGAGGCTCGACGGCACGCGGGCCGACCTCTCCGCGTCGATGACCGCCGAGGCGTTCCGGCTGCTTCGCATGGCCGAGCGGCTGCTGCAGGCCGAGGAGCCCTACCGGCCGCGGCTCGGCGGCTTCTCCTGGTGGGATGGGGCGGAGCCGCCCTCGCCCGCGGCCTGGGGCGCGAGCGAGCCGGCGGAGGTCGGCGTCTACCTCGACTCGACCCGCGCCCGCATCGACCTGCTGTCGCGCACCTACGCCCAGCCGCTCCTCGCCTGGCTGTCGCGCGGCGTGCTCGACAGCGGGGCTGGCGGGATTGGCCAGGCGCCCGAGGTGCGCACGCTCGCCGGCAAGTGGCAGGCCATCCTCGACGACCTCCAGGACTACGAGGCCAAGAAGCCGGGCAACCCGGTGGCGGCGCTGGAGGACTACGTCGTCAACCGCATGCCCGGGGTCGAGCCCAAGGCGTGCCAGTCGGCGATCGCTCCGGCCGTGGCGCGGACCGGCCGCAGCCTGTTCGCCGCCAGCCTCTCGGACCTGTCGCGCCAGCTCGCCTCCCGCTGCCAGTCCCTCGCGGGCACGCGGGCGCTCGATCTCTATGAAGAGACGGCGCGCTATTTCAACCAGCGCCTCGCCGGTCGCTATCCCTTCAGCGGCGGGCTTCCCGGTCCCACGGTCGCGGAAGCCGAGCCCGAGGACGTGCGCGCCTTCTTCCGCCTCTACGACCGCAGCCTGGGCGTGATCCGCTCGGTGCCCGAGAACGGCGGCCTGGCCCGCTCGCTGTCCGGCGCCCGTCGGTTCTACGCCGACATGGAGCGGGTGCGGTCCTTCTTCGCTCCGTTCCTCGACGCCGAGAAGCCCCAGCCGGCGCCGTCGTTCGACGTCGAGGCGGCCTTCCGCATCCTGCGCGAGCGCGAGGTCGGCGCCAACCAGATCATCGGCTGGGTTCTGGAGGTCGGCGGGGACCGGATCACGGACCGCGACGCCGATCTCTCGGGACGGCCCAAGCTGCGCTGGACGCCCGGCGAGCCCGTCCGCCTCACCCTGCGCTGGGCGGCCGACGGTCCGCGCGTCCCCGTGCTGAGCCCGCCCCGGCCGGGAGCCGTGGTGCGCGACCGCTCCGTGGTCTACGAGTACACCAACCGCTGGTCTCTCCTGACGGCGGTGGCCGAGCACCGTGCCTCCCTGCGCGACCTGCCGTCGTACGCCGACCGCCTGCCCGTGACCCTGGCGCTGACCGTCCACACCCGGCCCGCGGTGCCGATTCCGGACCGCCCGGCCGACGATCTGCCGGCCCAGGTCTTCCTGCGCATGACCTTGCTGGCGCCCGGCACGACCCTGGCGCTCGATCCGCCCGCCTTCCCCGATCACGCGCCGGTGCGGGACGACCTGGAAGAGGAGGACGTGCTGTGAGCCCGATGAATCAGACGCCGGACGAGATCGGGCCGCTGCTCGTGCCGGTCTCGCCGGAGAGCCCGGCGGGAGAGTGGCTGCGCTTCGACCCGCTGTACGACGACGTCCGCCGCCGGCGGGAAGCCGACGACCCGACCCTGCCGCAGGGCGTCTGGCAGCGCGAGCTCAAGCGCGCCGACTGGACCGGCGTCGCCGAGCTCTGCACAACCGCCCTGGCCGGCCGCAGCAAGGATCTCCAACTCGCGGCCTGGCTGACCGAGGCCTGGGTCCACCTCCACGGCTTCTCCGGCCTGGAGCGCGGCCTGCGGCTGATCTCCGGGCTCTGTCGCGGCTTCTGGGACACCCTTCATCCGCCTTGCGAGGACGACGGGATCGAAGCGCGCGTGGCGCCCCTGCTCTGGGTGGTCGACCGGCTGCCCCTGGCGGTCAAGGGCATCCCCGTCACCGCGCCCGGCGGCGAGGACTCGACCCCGTTCGGCTGGGTGGACTGGGAGGCCGGCCTCTACCTGGCGAACCTGGCGCGCCTCGACACCGCCGCCGCGGGCAAGGCCCAGGAGCGCGGCATGGTGCCGCAGGACCGCTTCCTGGTCAGCGTCTCCCTCACTCCGGCGCCGTGGATGGCGCGGCTCGCCCGCGAGGTGGCCGGCGCGCTCGCGGCCGTCGGCGAGCTCGACGCCGTGCTCGCCGGCTGCTGCGGCGAGGAGGCGCCGAGCCTCTCCTCGCTGCGCGGCCCGCTCCTGGCGGTCCACGCCTTCGCGGCCAAGGTGCTGGAGGAGCGGGGCGAGACGCTCGCTCCTCTGGCGGACGACGACGGCCAGACTTCCTCTCCCGCAGTAGAGGGGAGGGGGGGGATGGGATCAACCGATCCGGCCCGGCCCGCCGCCATCCTCAACCGCTCCGACGCCTACCGCCAGCTGGCCGAGGCCTCCGAATACCTGCTGCGCACCGAGCCGCACAGCCCCGTGCCCTACCTCGTGCGCCGCGCCGTCTCGTGGGGCCACATGAGCCTCGCCGAGCTCCTCCAGGAGCTGCTTCAGAAGAACGCCGACCTCGGCACCCTCTACACCCTGCTCGGCATCAAGCGCACGAGCTGAGGCAACACGTCGAACCTTTTGAAAGGAGGATCGAGTGAGTGAAAGCACGCAGAAGAAGTTGAGCCGGATCCGGCCGCCGCGGGTCCAGATCACCTACGACCTCGAGCTCGGAGGCGCCATCGAAAAGAAGGAGCTGCCGCTCGTCGTAGGGATTCTGGCCGACCTCGCGGGCAGGCCGGAGACGGCGCCGCCGAACGTCAAGTTCCGGAAGTTCGTCGACATCGACCGCGACAACTTCAACGACGTGATGGCGTCCATCGCCCCGCGTCTCGCCTTCCCGGTCGACAACCGCCTGAACGGCGACGACAACACCAAGATGAACGTCGAGCTCAGGTTCCGCCGCATGGACGACCTGCGCCCCGAGAGCCTGATCCAGCAGATCGAGCCGCTGCGCAAGCTGTTCGACGCCCGCCAGCGGTTGAACGACCTGCTCGCCAAGCTCGACGGCAACGACGACCTCGACGCCCTGCTGCAGGACATCGCCGGCAACACCGAGAGCCAGCAGAAGATCAAGGAAGCCACCCAGGAAGGAGCCCCCAATGTCGGATGAAACCAAGGCGCCCGCCGGTGCCCCCGAACCCGCTCCCGAGGCGGCCCCTGCCGCGGCGCAGGCCGCCGCCGCCGCTCCCGCCGAGGGCAGCCTTCTCGACCAGATCATCGCCAAGGGCCGGCTGGCCCGCGACGAGAGCCAGGCGGGCCGCGCCCGCGACCTCGTGGGCGAGTTCGTCCACCAGATCCTCGACGAGGGCATGACCCTCAGCCGCGACACCATGGCCATGATCCAGGCCCAGATCGCCCGCATCGACGAGCTGCTGAGCCGGCAGATCAACGAGATCCTCCACCACCCCGACTACCAGACGCTCGAAGCCTCCTGGCGCGGGCTCCATTACCTCGTCATGAACACCGAGACCAGCACGCGGCTCAAGCTGCGCCTGCTGAACGTCACCAAGAAGGAGCTGTTCAAGGATCTCGACCAGGCCGTGGAGTTCGATCAGAGCGCCCTGTTCAAGAAGATTTATGAAGAGGAGTACGGCACCTTCGGCGGCTTCCCCTTCAGCCTGATGATCGGCGACTTCGAGTTCGGCCGCCATCCGCAGGACATCGCCATGCTGGAAAAGATCTCGGGCGTGGCCGCCGCCGCGCACGCGCCGTTCATCGCCGGGGCCTCGGCCCGCCTCTTCGACATGGACTCCTTCACCGAGCTGGCCAATCCGCGCGACCTCTCCAAGGTGTTCGAGAGCTCCGAGCTGATCAAGTGGCGCTCGTTCCAGGGCAGCGAGGACTCGCGCTACGTCAGCCTCGCGCTGCCGCACATCCTCCTGCGCCTGCCCTACGGACCGGACACCCTGCCGGTGGAGGACTTCAAGATGGTCGAGGAGGTGGACGGCAAGGACCATTCGAGGTACCTGTGGGGCAACGCCGCCTACGCGCTGGGCCAGCGCATCACCAACGCCTTCGCGCTCTACGGCTGGTGCGCCGCGATCCGCGGCGTCGAAGGCGGCGGCGTGGTCCAGGGGCTGCCCACTCACACCTTCCGCACCGACGAGGGCGACCTCGCCCTCAAGTGCCCGACCGAGATCGCCATCACCGACCGCCGCGAGAAGGAGCTCGACACCCTCGGCTTCATCTCGCTCTGCCACTGCAAGGGGACCGACTTCGCGGCCTTCTTCGGCGGCCAGACCACCCAGAAGGCCCGCAGCTACGACACGGACGCGGCCAACGCCAACGCCCGCATCTCGGCGCGGCTGCCGTACATCCTGTCGGCCTCGCGCTTCGCCCACTACCTCAAGGTCATCTGCCGCGACAAGATCGGCAGCTTCCAGACCAAGGACGGGATCGCCCTGTTCCTCAATCGCTGGATCAACGGTTACGTCCTGGGCACCGACGAGGCCGGCCAGGACATCAAGGCCCAGTACCCGCTGCGGGAGGCCCGGATCGACGTCTTCGACGTCCCCGGCAAGCCCGGCGCCTACCGCGCCGTCGCCTTCCTGCGTCCCCACTTCCAGCTCGAGGAGCTGACCGCCTCGGTGCGCCTGGTGGCCGAGCTGCCGCCTCCGGTTGCTGCCTGAGCGGCCGAGCTGCCGCCCCCAGTCACCGCCTGAGCTGAACGATCACGATCGATAAAGGAGAATCGACGATGGCGTCCAACATGTACCTCAAGTTCGAGGAGCCCGCGATCGAGGCCGGCAGCACCGCCGGCGAGCACACCAACGAGATCGAGGTTCTTTCCTGGAGCCACGGCTTCACCCAGCCCACCAGCCCGACGCGCAGCACCGCCGGCGCGGGCACGGTGGAGCAGGCTTCTCACCACAACATGAGCTTCACCAAGTATCTCGACTCCGCCACCCACGCGCTCCTCAAGTACTGCTGGAGCGGCAAGCAGATCGGCAAGGCCACGCTGACCTGTTACCGGGCGAGCGGCGCCGAGGACAACAAGGCCGTCGAATACCTGAAGGTGGTGATGGAGCACGTGATCATCGCCAACTACAGCGTGTCGGGCGGACCGGGCGACATCCCGGTGGAGAACGTCTCCCTGGACTACGGCATCGTGCAGTACAACTACGTGGACCAGAAGGAGGCCGACGGCACGAGCGACGGCAACAAACCCGCCAAGCACGACCTGGAGAAGCGGGTCATCTCCTAGGAACGGCGATGGGCGACCGCAAGACAGAAGTCCGCATGCCGCTGTTCGACCGCCTGGTCGACCGGCAACCGGAGCTCCGGCGGGAGGTGCGCCCCCTGCGCACGCTCGACCGCAGGGGTGTCCGGGTCTCGGGGCGGGTTTCGGAGCAGGAGTCGTTGCGCGAGTCGGTGCGCCGGGAGCTGCAGCGGTTGTTCAACACCCGCTGCCCCGTCCCGGCGCACCGTCTGGCCGGCCGGCTGCGCACGGTCCTCGACTACGGCATCCCCGACCTCACGGGGTTCTCGCCGCGCAGCCACGAGGACCGCGAGCGGCTCGCCGAGGCCTTGCGCCGCGCCGTCGAGGCCTACGAGCCCCGCCTGGCCGAGGTCCGCGTCACCCTGGAGCCCGACCCCCGCGACGAGCTCTCGCTCGCCGGGCGCATCCAGGCCGTTCTCGTCGTCGACTCCGTGCCCGAGCCGGTGTCGTTCCTGACCGTTCTGCAATTGAAGGAAGGAGAGGTGGAGGTCCATGCGGGCACCTGGTGACGATCTGCTCCGCCACTATCTCGACGAGCTCTCGTATCTGCGGGAGAACGGCGAGCGCTTCGCCCGCGCCTACCCCAAGGTCGCGGCCCGTCTCGAGCTGCAATCGGACGAATGCCCCGATCCGCACGTCGAGCGCCTGATCGAATCGTTCGCCTTCCTGACCGCGCGCATCCAGAGCGATCTCGCAAGCGACTTTCCGGAGATCGCCGCCGAGCTGCTCGACGTCCTCTATCCCCACTATCTCCAGCCGGTCCCGTCGATGGCGATCGCCCGGTTCGAGGTCGACCCCGAGCGCGGCAAGCTCACCTCCGGCTACGAGGTGCCGCGCCACACCCGGCTCTTCGCGGCCTCCGGCCCCGGCTCCGGTCAGACCGCGGTCTGCCGCTTCCGCACCGTCTACCCTCTGACGCTCTGGCCGATCGAGGTGGCCGAGGCCGCGCTCGAATCGTCCGACCTCTACGAGGGCCTGCCGGGCGGCGTCGCCGCGGTCCTGCGGCTGCGCCTGGTCTCGACGGCCGAGCCGTTCGGGGTCCTGGAGGTCGACCGCCTGCGCTTCCATCTCCACGGCGATCCGGTCCAGGTCCACCGGCTCTACGAGCTGCTGTTCGACTCGACCCGCGCCGTGGCCGTGCTGCCGGAGGGCTCCCGGGTTCCGAGCTATCTCCCGGAAGACGCGCTCCAGGCCGTGGGCTTCGCCGACGACGAGGACGCGATCCCCTATCCGCGCTGGTCGCATCCCGCCTACCGGCTGGTGCAGGAGTACTTCACGTTTCCGGACAAGTTCCACTTCGCCGACGTCTGCGGCCTGCGCGGCCGGACCTCGGGGCAGGCCGTGGACCTGCTCTTCCTGCTCGACCGGCTGCCGTCGTGGAAACCCGCGCTCACGCCCGAGACCTTCGCGCTCGGCTGCGTGCCCGTCGCCAACCTCTTTCCCCGCACCAGCGAGCCGCTGCGGATCGACCACCGCCACCTGGAGCAGCGGCTGATCGCGGACATGCGCCGGGAGCGGACCACGGAGATCCACTCGATTCTCGCGGTCTCCGGCTCCTCGGACCCGGCCGAGGGCACCCGCGCCTACGCGCCGTTCTACTCCTTCACCCACGACATGGCCCGCAGCGGGCAGCGCGCGTTCTGGCACGCCCGCCGGGTGCCGAGCCGGCCGGAGCTGGGGGGCACGGAGATGATGTTGTCTTTCCGCGACCTCGACTTCCGCCCCTCGCGCCCGGCCGACGAGCTGGTCTACGCCCATCTCCTCTGCACCAACCGGAGCCTGGCCGCGGAGATCCCCGCGGGCGGACTGCTCCAGACCGACGAGGCCCTGCCGGTGCGCCACGTGGTCTGCCTCAAGAAGCCCACCCGGCCCTTGGACCCGCCGCTCGGCGGCCAGACGCTCTGGCGGCTCGTCTCCCACCTGTCGCTCAACCACCTGTCGCTCGGCGCGGGAGACGGGGGAGACGCCAGCCTGCGCGCGCTCCACGAGATCCTGAGCCTCTACAGCGACACCGACGCGCCCTCGCAGCGCCAGCAGATCGAGGGCGTCCGCGAGATCTCCCGGCGGGACGTGGTCCGCCGCTTCGGCGGCACCTCCTGGAAAGGTTTCTGCCGCGGCACGGAGGTGACTCTCACCTTCGACGAAACGCGCTACGTGGGCAGCAGCGCCTTCCTGCTTTCGACCGTGCTCAGCCGGTTCCTGGCCCTCCAGGCCTCGACCAACTCGTTCACCCAGCTCGTGACCCGCCGCCTCGGACGGGAAGGGGAGTGGAAGCGATGGCCTCTCATGGCTGGCGCGAAGCCGGTTCTGTAGCCGAAGGGCTCGCCGGGGAGGGGCACCGCTACTCCTTTCTCCAGGCCGTCCGCCTGCTGGAGGAGATGCATCCGGACCGCACGCCGCCCGCCGAGGGCTCCGACCCGCGGCGCGAGCTGGTGCGGTTCCGCTCGAAGGTCCGGCTCGACTTCCCGGCCTCGGATGTCGAGGACATCCGGTTTCCGCAGGGGGCCGCGAACGGGGGGACGGCCGAGAATGCCGAGCCCATTGAGATGACCGTCAACGTCCTCGGCCTCGCCGGGGTTCTGGGGCCGCTTCCGCCCGCCGTGACCGAGCTGATCCTGGAGCGCAGCTTCCGCAAGGATACGGCGCTGCGCGACTTCCTCGACCTCTTCAACCACCGCCTGGTGTCGCTGCTCTACCGGGCGCGCAAGAAATACCGTCCGGCGCTCGATTCGAAGGCTCCGGACCGCGGGCGCGTCGCCACCGTCCTCTTCAGCCTGATCGGCCTGGGCACGCCGCGGCTGCTCGGCCGGCTCGGGATTCCCGACCGCGCGCTGCTTCCCTATGCCGGATTCCTGGTGGACCGCGCCCGCTCCACGGTGGGGCTCGTCCGGATCGTGGAGGACTGCTTCGGCGTCCCGGCAGGGATCGTCCCCTTCCAGGGCCGCTGGCATGCGCTCGACGACCAGGACGTCACCCTCCTCGGCCGCCGCAACCAGGCTCTCGGAAGTATTGGCGGGGGCGCGGTCCTGGGCCGCCGCGTCTGGGACCAGGCCGCGCGCTTCGAGCTGCGGCTCGGCCCCATGAGCCTCCGGCGCTTCCTCTCGTTCCTGCCCGGAGGAGACGCCCACGAGCCGCTCGCGGCCGTCACGCGCTTCTACATCCGTGAGGAGCTGGGTTTCACGATCCGGCTGACCCTCGCCGCCGCCGAGGTGCCCGAGCTGCGGCTGGTTTCCCTCGCCGGACAGGACAGCGGGGCTGGAGGAGCGCGGCTCGGCTGGACCTCCTGGCTCAAGACGAAGCCGTTTCCGTGCAACGACTCGCAGGTCGCGATCACTGGGAAGGTATGAGCAGCGAGCTGAAGGTTCTGATCCACAAGCTCGGCCCCGTCTGCCGCCGCGGTCTGGAGACCGCCGCGGCCCTGTGCGTGGCCCAGACCCACTACAACGTGGAGGTCGAGCACCTCCTTCTCAAGCTCCTCGATCTGCCGGGGTCCGACCTCGGCGCCGTGCTGCGCTACTACGGAGTCGACGAGCGCGAGATGGCCCGGCAGCTCGAAACGGCCGTCGGCACGTTCGACCGCGGCAACAGCCGCACGCCCGCCATGTCGCCCCAGATCCTCGCCTTGCTGCGCGAGGGCTGGCTCCTCTCCTCGCTCCACCTGGGCGCCGCCGCGGTCCGCTCCGGCGCGCTGCTCCTGGCCCTCTACGAGCAGGAGGCCCTGCGCTCGGTCATCCACGAGTCCTGTCCGGTCCTCGCCCGCATCCCGCGCGAGTCGCTGCGCGAGACCCTGCGCGAGCTGATCCGAGGTACTTCCGAGGATACTGCTGAAGAGACGGCCGCGCCGACTGGCGCCGCCGCGGATGGCGGAGCTCAGGCGGGAAGGACTGCCGCCGCGCCCGAGGGCGCTCCCAATCGCGGCAACACGGCCCTCGACAAGTACACGCTCGACCTCACCGCCGACGCCCGCGCCGGCCGCATCGATCCGATCCGCGGGCGGGATCTGGAGATCCGCCAGGTCGTGGACATCCTCACCCGCCGCCGGCAGAACAACCCCATCCTCGTAGGCGACGCGGGCGTGGGCAAGACCGCCGTGGCCGAGGGCTTCGCGCTCAAGGTGGCGGCCGGCGAGGTGCCGGCGCCGCTGCGCGAGATCACCCTGCGTATCCTGGATCTCGGGCTCCTCCAGGCGGGCGCCGGGGTCAAGGGCGAGTTCGAGGAGCGCCTCAAGTCCGTGATTGCCGAGGTGAAGGCCGCGGTCAAGCCGGTCATCCTCTTCATCGACGAGGCCCACTCCCTGATCGGCGCGGGCGGCCAGGCCGGGCAGGGCGACGCGGCCAACCTGCTCAAGCCCGCGCTCGCCCGCGGCGAGCTGCGCACCATCGCCGCCACCACCTGGGCCGAGTACAAGAAGTATTTCGAGAAGGATCCGGCGCTCACCCGCCGCTTCCAGCTCGTCAAGGTGGAGGAGCCGGACGAGGCCGGCGCGCTCGACATGCTGCGCGGCATCGCGCCGCACCTCGAAGGCCATCACAAGGTCCGCATCCTCGACGAAGCCGTGCGCGGCGCCGTCTCCCTCTCGCACCGCTACCTGCCCGAGCGCCGCCTGCCGGACAAGGCCATCGGCGTCCTCGACACCGCCGCGGCGCGCGTGGCCCTGGCCCAGGACGGCACGCCGGCCGCGGTCGAGGATCTCGACCGGCGCATCCGCATCGCCGAGGCCGAGCTGGAGGTCCGCCGCCGCGAAGGCGACCGGCCCGGCGCGTCCGTTCCCGACCTGCCCGACCTGGAAACCGAGCTGTTCGGCCTGCGCGACGAGAGGACCGGCCTGCACGGACGCTGGGATCGGGAGCGCGAGCTGGCCGCCGAGATCCGCAGCCTGGAGGCCGACGGGAAGGACTCCGCCGCGAAGCGCCGCGAGCTCGACGATCTGCAAGGCCCGGAACCGATGATCCCGCTCGCGGTCGACGCCCGCTCCGTGGCCTCGGTCGTCTCCGGCTGGACCGGCATCCCGGTCGGCCGCATGCTGGCGGACGAGATCCGCAGCGTGATGACGCTCAAGGACCGCATGGCCGAGCGGGTGGTGGGGCAGTCGCAGGCGCTCGAAGCCATCGCGAAGCGCATCTCGACCTCGCGCGCCGGCCTTGAAGACCCCGCGAAACCCAAGGGCGTCTTCCTCCTGGTCGGTCCCACGGGCGTGGGCAAGACCGAGACCGCGCTCACCCTGGCCGACCAGCTCTACGGCGGCGAGCGCAACCTGATCTCCTTCAACATGTCCGAGTTCCAGGAGTCGCACTCGGTGGCGACTCTCAAGGGCGCGCCGCCGGGCTACGTCGGCTACGGCAAGGGCGGCGTGCTCACCGAGGCCGTGCGCCGCAAGCCCTGGAGCGCCGTGCTGCTCGACGAGGTGGAGAAGGCCCATTCGGACGTGATGGACCTTTTCTATCAGGTTTTCGACAAGGGAGTCCTGGAGGACGGCGAGGGCGTGCCGGTCGACTTCCGCCACTCGGTGATCCTGCTCACCTCGAACGCCGGAGCCGAGGTCATCGAGGAGGCCTGGCACGAGGACCCGCGTCCGGACCCCGCCGAGCTGGTCGATCGCCTCCGCCCAGCCCTGCTGCGCTGGTTCCGTCCGGCCCTGCTGGCCCGGCTCGTGATCGTTCCCTACTCACCGCTGGGGGAGGGCGAGATCGTGCGCATCGTGAAGCTCAAGCTCCGCTCGATCCAGCGCCGCGTCCGAGAGAACCACGCCGCCGAGCTGACCTACGACGACGGCCTGATCGAATCGCTCGCCGGCCGCTGCAACCCCGAGAGCGGCGCGCGCGAGATCGATCAGATTTTGACGCAGACGCTGTTGCCCGAGCTGTCGACGCGGATTCTCGAACGCATGGCGAAGGGCGTGAGCTTCTCGAAGATCCACATTTCGGTGGACGAGATGGGAAGATTTCTGTGAAACGGCGGCTGCGGCTCGACCGCGCGGCCATGGGCGTGATGATCGCGGGCATGGCGGTGCTGAACCTCCTGGTGTTCAGCGCCGGCTGGCTGGTGGGAGGGGCGCTCCCCCCCCGGCCCCCTCTCCCGGTCCGCCCGAGCCCGCCTGTCCTGAGAGAGACGGAGACCGCCGCACTTGCTTTTACTGGGAGCGCCGGCGTCCCGCCGGCCCCAACCAGCCAGGCCTCTCAGGTCTCCCCGCTCGCCGACACCGCCGCCTTCGTGATGCCCGCGAAGCCTGCGATCCGCCGGCTCTCGGCGCCCCGCAAGGTCTCGCTGGACCTCATCCACCAGGCCGCGCTGACCCACTCCCTGCCGCCCGCGCTGGTGGAAGCCGTGGCCCGGGTCGAGTCCGGCCTGAACCCGCGCGCGGTCTCGCCGAAGGGCGCCCGCGGCCTCATGCAGGTCATGCCGGCCACGGGCCGCCGCTTTGGAGTCAAGGCCGACCGCCTGTTCGATCCGGAGCACAACCTCGCGGCCGGCGCCGCCTACCTGGCCTGGCTGATGGATCGCTTCGATTCCAACCTGGACTTCGTCCTGGCCGCCTACAACGCAGGCGAGGGCGCGGTGGACGACTACGGCGGCATCCCGCCGTACCGTGAGACGCAGGCCTACGTTCGCAAGGTGCGGGCAACCCTGAAGACCATCGAGGCCCGCGAGCGCCCAGCCCCCGATCCTCTTTCTCTGTAGCGGGGACCGTGGAGCTTAGAACGCGCGAGGCTGGAACCCTTCGGGCACCTGAAGCTCGAAATGGCCGTCGTGGACTCTTGCGAGGTAGATCCCTTCGTCGAGCGCCTTCTGCCGGATCTCGTCGGGAGCATCGACGGCGGCGAGGATGCCGTAGAGCTTCCTGCCTTCATAGCCGGGGAAGAAACTGTGAAACTCGCGGAGCATCCTTTTCATCTGATCGAGGGCTTCCTCCCGCAGATGGCTCTTGACCTCGACGAGGAAGACGTCGTTGCGCGTTCTGGAGCTGGCGAGGACATCCACCTCCATGGATCGACCGTTGTCGCGGGCTCTGGCCCTCGGAAACACCTGATCCATGCCGAAGCGGTCGTGCAGAATCTTGGTCATGGACGGGAGGGCCAGACCTTCCGTGAAGCTGCCGAACTTCTCGCCCAGCCCTCCGATCTGCTTC
>JANMTS010000049.1:0-42786 GCA_031390755.1 Holophagales bacterium | reverse complement strand
CCGGCTTCCAGCCGGCCGTATTTCTTTGAAGCCGGCTGGAAGCCGGCGCTCCCAGCGAGAGATGACTGCGGGCCGGCGGCAGGCGGCGAAAAGCCTTGAATCGGCGGGGTTTCCGGCTCAGGAGCCCAGCCGGATCCGGCTGTCGAACCATTCCCTGGGCTTCAGGATCTTCCAGTCGCGCTGGCTTCCGGCCATGTCCAGTCCCACATCCCAGCGACCGTAGCGGACATAGAGGAGGCCCTGGGGGCTGGTTCCCCCGACGCGCAGCCTTCCCAGGATTTCGGCCGGGCCTCCGGTGATGGCCATGTGGTCGAGCGCAACGCCCTGCGTGCCGACGGTCACGTCGGCCACGGCGCCGACGCCCTGGATGTCGAGAAGCTTGTCCACCCAGTCGAGGAGGCGGCCGCGGCGTTCGGGCGGTGCGGCGAAGGCGAAGATGGGGCGGGGATCGGCGAGAGTGCTTTCCACCCGGGCGCGGAGGAGAACCGGAGCGCCGGGCTCCAGGATCGCCTTGTCGAGATGCGCGCGAGCCCACCAGCCGGCACCGCCGTCTCCTTCGACTCCGGCGATGCGCACGCCCGTGACGTCGAGCTTGGTGCCGGAGATGTCGAAGCGCCGGCCCCGGAAGTCGGCCTCCTGAAGCTGGGTGCGAAGCAGGATGTTGCCCCGGAGCGGACGGCCGTCGAGCCGGGCGGTCAGGCCCCTGGCTTCGAGGCGGAGGTCGCCGCTGCCGACCCAATCCGGTCCGGCGGCGCGGAACCGCGCGTTCATGCTCCCCGAGCCGCCGGTGAGCTCCAGGCCCGACTTCGGCGGCAGATAGGAGTTGTAGAAGACGAGGTGGGGAACGTCGGCCTTCTGCATTTCGATCTCGAACCGGCGGGGCCGGAAAAGCTCGAGGTTGTCCAGCCGGGGCGGATCGGTGCGGGCGTCGATGCGGAGGTTCCGGCCGCGGACGTGCGGCTGCGGGTAGCCGCCCCGGGTGACCTGGAACGAGTCGAAATCGAGCCCGAGGTGGCCCTCTCCGCCCGGCAGCACCTCCCAGACGATCCGGCCCGGCCCTTCCGCCCGATAGTCCAGGGTGCGGGCTGTGAGCCGGCGAGGCGTGATGTTCATCCGGCTGCCCGGGAGCAGCACGCCGCGCCGCAGACGCAGGTCGGTGGCGACCTCGGAGCCCGGAGCTTCCAGGGCGAGCCAGCGGGTGCGCTGGAGATAGGCGTCGAGGAACTGGAGATTGGGGACCGTGCCGTCCAACTGGAGACGGCCGCTCAGGAAGCGGGTCGACTGCCAGCCCCGGTAATCGGAGGGGGCGTAAGGCGACAACTCGGCGTCGATCCGTCCATGGGCCCCGGCCAGAATGGGCCTGGAGGCGCGGCCGGCCCCCAGGGCCAGCGTCCCGGACTCGATCTGCAACCGGGTGGGCTCGACCCTCAGCCGTTTCCAGATCGTCATGTCGAACCCGCCCGCGAGACGGGCGTCGCCAGCGAAGCGGACCTCGTCGACCCAGAGCTCCCGGACGCCGCCCAGGTGAACCTGGGACAGCCGGATGCGCCAGGGATCGCGGCGGGGACGGGCCGCCGGCGGACGGGGTTGGGACGCCTCAGGCGGGTTCGACGGCGGATTCGTCAATCCGGGGATCGAGGGTTGAAGCTCCGGCCGCGGTTTGCGCACCCAGCGGGCGACATCCACGCGGCGGCGAAGCCGGAAGCTCACGCCCTGGCCGGCCAGGGCATCCAACATCAGCTCGCGCTGCTTGAGCTTGAAAAGCTGGATGTTGAAGGTGGCGTTGTCGATCGCCAACCACCATTGAACGGTGCGGGTCTGGTTGCGGAGCCGGAAGCCGCGGACGTGGACGATTCCCGGCCACGGCGTCCAGGCCGATTCCACCTGGATGAGCAGGCGTTCGGGCCGGCGGTTGAGCCGGCGCTCCAGGTCGCCCGAGCGCAGATAGACGTTGCCCGCGATCAGATAGAGCGGGTAGAGGGCGGCTGCGCCCAGCAGGAGGGCCAGCAAGAGACGTCGCAACAGTCGCTTCATGGGGTTTCAGACCGGGATGCTGCCGTTCCGGTGAAGTTCCGGGGTCTTGCGAGACTCGTGCCGCGTTCCGATCCGCGCGCCTGTTGCTGACTGCGTTGTTGGCTGGAAACGGCGGTGATAGGATCGGGTTCTCTCTTCAGAAAGAGGTCGCCGGATGGAGATCCTTGGCACAGCATTCAGCTTCGTCGTAGTGGGCCTGATCGGCCTCATCGTCTTCTATGTCCTGGCGCGCATCCTCTACAAGAAGGCCGGACCGGACGAGGCGCTGATCGTCTACGGCCGCCGCAAGCTGTTCGGCGACAAGGTGAGGGACGAGAAGGGGGCCACCGCCGGCTTCCGGATCATCCGCGGCGGCGGCACGTTCGTGTTCCCGGCCTGGGAGCAGCACAAGGTGCTGTCGCTGCGCATGATGACGCTGGACATCGACCTCCAGCACGTCTACACCTCGCAGGGCATTCCGATCAACGTCAAGGCCGTGGCGCAGGTGAAGATCCACGGCGACATCGACCACATCCGGAGCGCGGCGGAAGGCTTCCTCGGCGTGCCGGTCGAAGAGGTGCGGGCGACCATCAAGGAGACGGTAGCCGGTCACCTCCGCGGCATCATCGGCACGCTGACCCTCGAAGAGCTGTACAAGGATCAGAAGCGCTTCCAGGAGCGCGTCCGCGAGGAGGCCCACTCCGACCTCGAAGGCATGGGGTTCGAGTTCAAGTCCTTCGTCTTCCAGGAGATCCAGGACGCCGAGGGCTATCTCAACTCGCTCGGCCAGCCGAAGATCCAGGAGGCGCTCAAGAACGCCCGCATCGCGACCGCGCAGTCCGACCGCGAGGCCAAGATCGAGGAAGAGACCGCCCGCCAGCAGAAGGAGCAGAAGCGCTTCGGGGTGGACACCGAGATCGCGGACGCCGAGAAGAGCCTCTCCCTCAAGAAGGCCTCCATCCAGAAGGAGGTCGACGTCGCCCTCGCCCAGGCCCAGAAGGCCGGCGAGATGGAGGTGAAGGTTCAGGACATCACGATCGCGGGCAAGGAGGTCGACCGCCGCAAGCTGGAGCTGAACGCCACCATCCGCGAGCAGGCCGACGCCAAGAAGTACGAGGCCGAGCGCAACGCCGACGCCAACCAGTACAGCGTCGAGCGTCAGGCCGCCGCGGACCGCAAGCGCCGCGAGGAAGCCGCGCAGGCTGTCAAGGCCGAGGGTCTCGCCAAGGCCGAAGCCGAATCGGTCATGCGCCGCCAGATCGGTCTCGCCGAGGCCGACGCCATCCGCGCCAAGGGCGAAGCCGAGGCCGAGGCCCGCCGCCTCCTGGCCGAAGCGCTCAAGCTCTACAACGACGCCGGCCTCTCGATCGAAGCGCTCAAGGTGCTACCCGAGATCGCCGCGGCCGTGGCCGAGCCGCTCTCCCGCGCCGGTGCGGCCACGATCATCAGCTACAACGGCGACGGGACCGGGGGCACGGGCGCCGCGGCCCTGAGCCAGGACGTCGTGCAGGTGCTGTCGCAGCTCTCGCCGATCATGGAGCAGCTCGCCGGGGTCAACCTGAAAAGCTTCCTGCAGGACATCTCGAAGCTGCCCGGCGCCGTCTCCGAATCCATGACGCGGACGGTGAAGGTGGAACCCCCGCCTTCGGCGCCTTCATCCCCGTCGACACCGCGGACCTAGGCGAAGCGGGCCCGAGGCTCCTCCATGGCGACGCCGACACCGCAGCCCAATCTGGCCGCGGATCTCCTCACGAAGCTGAAAGCGGCGAAGTCGCCGCTGGCCCGCGTGCGCGTCGTCGTCAGCGGCTGGAGGGCGGTGCGCGGGCTCAGCCACGGCGAGCGGATCCAGCTCGCGGCGCAGCTCGGGCTCGACGGGGCCGACGATCTGGTCGAGGTGATCGCCTCGCACCAGGGGACGGCGCCGCCGGCCGACCTGATCGCGGCGGTCAACGAGGTCCAGAAGATCGACCCGGCGACCATGAAGTCGATCGTCAACCGGGTCCGCGATCCCCGCCAGCGCGCGGAGGGAATCCGGCAGGGGCTCCGGGCGGTCGAGGACGCGCTCGCCGGCCCCGCGGCCGTCCCGCCGCCTGTGCCTCAAGGTCCGCCGGCCGGCTTTCAGGCCACCTGGCTGCCGAAGGGCGTGGCGCCGGAACCCCCGCCACCGTCGCCGGTATCGTCACCGGCGCCGAAACCGATCGCCCCGGCGACTCCGCCGCCGCCCCGGCAGGACGTTCCGCCCGTCGTTTCCAGGCCGGCCACGTCGTGGCCTCTCCGGGAGGCTCCACCGGCGCCGGCCGCCGCTGTCGCGCCGTCTCCCGCGGCGCCGGCAACCGCCGCGGTTCCGCCGCCGGCCCGGTCCGCCTATCCGCCTTCGACTCCGACCGTCTTCGCGCCGGTCCCGGCTCAGCCCGAGCCTGCGCGCGATCCGTCGGCGTCGGCCCCCTCCGGCCTGGGCGGTCAACTGGCGGCGGTGCCGGCTCTCACCTCCCGCTTCCGGCACCTCCGGCGGCACCTCCACGAGATGCGGCCGTTTTCCGCGGCGCAGCTGCGGGGCGTCCTGGAGGTCTTCCCCGACGGCTGGCCGCGGCGGCGCGCCTTGACGGAGCTGCTCGAAGCGGGCGTGCCGGCGAGCACGGCGGACGCCCTCTCGTTGATGGACATCCTCACGGCGCCGGGCGACCGGGCCTGGTGCCTCGGGACGCTGGCCGACCGCCCCTCGTTGACGCCGGGAGATCGGTCCGCGCTCCTCCAGGCCGCTGGGACTCCGGCCGTCCGGCGGCGGCTCGGGCTGCGGCTCGAAAACCGCGAGTGAGCGTCCGGAGCGGGCCTGGACGAACCAGGGAAACTCAAAAACGGTTTAGAATAAGTCTCATTCCTCCGTGTGCAGGGGCTCACGGGTACGGCACTTTCGGCAGTTTCGGCAGTTTCGGCGATTGTGACGGATCGACGGCATCGACCAGCACGGGAGGAGGAGTTTTCCTGTCGAATGCGTGTACTGCGGCTTCGCCATAGCCTCACCTCGGGCGGAGGGGGCCTCATCGCCGTCGACTACGATCCGGGTCACGGCGCGAGCGGCTCCACCTCCCAGGTGCCTTTCCTCTTCGAGCTGAACGAGCGCGATCGAGGGCGCCTGCGTTTCTATCTCGAAAACTTCCTCACCTGTCCCAATCCCGCGGCGCTCAAGCCGGTGGCCGAGCTCCAGGCCGACCTTCACTACTGGGGCGAGGAGCTGTTCCGCCAGATCTTCCGGAGCGACCGCAAGGCTCAGTGGCATTACGAGGAAGCGGCGCGCGACCTGAGCACCCTGAGGATCGAGATCCACTCCGACCATCCCGACGCGTGGACGATCCCCTGGGAGCTGCTCTGCGATCCCAACCTCGGCTGGATCGCGCCGCAGGTCCAGAGCTTCGTGCGGCTGCCGGTCCTCCCCCGGGAGCCCGACCCCCCCACGCCGCCGGGCGCACCGCTGCGCATCCTCTTCGTCGTGGGACGTCCCGCGGGCAGCCTGGAGATCCCGTTCCACTCGGTCGCCCGGTCGCTGCTCTACGCCGCCCACGAGATGGGGGACCGGGTGTGGATCGACTTCCTGCGGCCGCCCACCTTCGAGCGCCTGGCCAAGGTGCTCAGCGAGGCGGCCGAGCTCGGCCAACCGTACCAGGTGCTGCACTTCGACGGCCACAGCGTCTTCACCGACAGCCCGCAGGACTTCGCGGGCGAGGTCGACCCCGCCTTCGTCCAGCAGGGCGACCGCCTGGCGCGCCGGCCGTGGACCCGCCGGCGCGGCGGCGCCCGCGGCTATCTCGTGTTCGAGGATCTCGAAGGCTCGGACACCCGGCGGCTCGTGGACGGCGTCCAGATCGGTAATCTCGTGGCCCATACCCGGACGCCGCTCGTCGTCCTCCACGCCTGCCAGTCCGCCACGGCGCGGGTGGAGACCCTGGAGCGGCTCGCCGCTGATCCCACCGTGCCGGGCCGCTGCCCGGCGTCGCCGGTGGGCGAGGCCCCCGACGACCACGAGCAGGATCTCGCCTACAGGTCCGTGGCCGCCGAGATCATGCGCTTCAACGCCCGCTCCGTGGTGGCGCTGCCGTGGACCCTTCCGCCCTTCACCGCCACCCGAGTGCTCAAGAGCCTCTACAGCCGCATCGCCGACGGCGCTCCGGTGGGCGAGGCGGTCAGCGGCCTGCGCGCCGAGCTGCTCCACGGCTTGCGCCACGAGTCCATTCTTGGCACGGTGGAGATCGACGACTGGCTCGTGCCGATCGTCTACGAGGCCACCACGCTGCCCGTCTGCGAGCCTGAAGGCGGGCGTCGGCTGGGCCGGGCCCGGACCGTGAAGGAAGCCCCCGCCATCGACACCACCGGGCTGCCGGCTCCGCCGCCCTGGGGCTTCGTGGACCGGCCCGAGGTCATGTTCACGTTGGACCGGGCCTTCGACTTCCACGGCACCGTCCTCCTTCATGCCCTGGCCGGCTCGGGCAAGACGGCGCTGGCCCGCGAATTCGCGCTCTGGTATCGCCACTCGGGCGGCCTGGCCGACGCCGACGGCCGGATCCTCTGGTCGAGCTTCGAGAGCCACTCGCCCCTGGCGCCGTTCGACACCTTCGAGCGGGTCTTCGGCGACCTCCTGAAAGAGGGGCGCTACGCCTGGACCGATGCCGGCCGTGAAGCTCGCAAGACCATCGTCCTGGAGATCCTGGACAAGGCTCCGGCGATCTGGGTCTGGGACAACGTCGAGATGATCGGCGGCTTCCCGCCCGGCGTCGAGCCCGTGTGGTCGGACGGCGAGCGGGAATTCCTGGCCGACTTCCTGGTCGATCTCGCCCGAACCCGCTGCCGGGTTCTGCTCGTCGGCCGCCGGCCGGAGATGAAGTGGCTGGGCGAGATCCCGTTCCGGATCCTCCTGCCGCCCATGCCCATGTCGGAGCGCGGAGATCTCACCATCCGCATCACCGGGGACGCCGGCATGGCCCTGCGCGAGCTTGCGAGCTTTGCGCCCATGTTGAAGCTCTCCCAGGGCAATCCCCTCACCCTGACCTTCCTCCTGACCGAGGCCCTGCGCGAAGGACTGCGTCGGCCCGCCGAGGTCAAGGCCTTCCTGGAAGAGCTGCGGCTGGAGGAGCCTGTCGAGCCGGCTGTCGAGGAGGACGGCGGAACGAGCCCGGCGAACGTTGTGAGCGAGCCGTCCGTGGCCCTCCAGGGCTCGCTCCTGCACGGCTACGAGCGGGCGTTCGAAGAGGAAGAGCACCGCCGCCTCGCCCTGCTCCACCTCTTTCAGGGCTACGTCGACCTGAACGTCCTCTGCTGGATGGGACATCCGGATGCCCCCTGGGGTCTGGAGTCGATCCGCAACCTCGGCCGGGAGCCCTGGGTCGCGCTCCTCGACCGCGCGTCGCAGGCAGGCCTGCTGACCCCCCGCGGCGGCGACTGCTACGGCATCCACCCGGCGCTGCCCTTCTTCTTCCCCCGGATGTTCGAGCGCTTCTGGAAAGGCGAGGAGGAAGCCGCGCAGCGCGCCTTCGCCGAGTCCATGTCCGGTCTGGGCGTCTACTACCACCGGGAGTACCGGGCGGGAAACCGCGACGTGGTCCACGGGCTGCTGGCGCAGGAGGCGAACCTGATGCATGCCCGGGCGCTCGGCCGCCGGCACGGCTGGTGGGGCGCGGTCGTCCACTCCATGCAGGGGATGGAGACCCTTTGTCTTCACACCGGCAGGACCGAGGAGTGGAAGCGTCTCGTCAAGGAGACCATGCCCGAGCTCGTCGATCCGGAGACCGAGCAGCCGCTGCCGGGCCGCGAGGAGTTCCGCGAGGTGATGACGAGCTATTCCGCCCTGCTTCTGGGGCGGGGTCTGGACTGAAGGGGAATCAGCCCCGCCACATCAGATAACCGATCCACATCAGCACGGCGTCCGCGAGCGCGTGGCTGAGCCACGGTCCGGCGAGACGGCCGGTGCGCTCGAAGAGCCAAGACCAGACCAGCCCCGCGCCGGTCACCACCAGCGAGATCAGGAACGTCAGCAGCCCGAAGCTCCCCAGGAAGTGGCCGACCACGAGCACGTGGTGCGCGGTGAACGCCAGGCTCGACACCACGCCCGCCGCGCCGAACGGCAGCCTCCGGCGCAGCCGGCCGAACACGAACCAGCGCCAGTAGTACTCCTCCAGGAACGAATGGACCACCGAGTAGAACACCGCCAGGAGGAGGAACTTCAGCCCGGAGTCGATTCCGAACCCAGCGATCTTCGCCGACACCGCGGCGGGGGCGC
Source organism: Holophagales bacterium (assembly GCA_031390755.1). GTDB lineage: Bacteria > Acidobacteriota > Thermoanaerobaculia > Multivoradales > UBA5704 > DATMER01. The sequence goes on along the minus strand of JANMTS010000049.1, from coordinate 34,505 downwards.
GCTCGAACGCGGGGCTGGCGTCGAGAATGGGGCGCCAGAACGCCAGGGCCGCCGCCACGAAGACGGCTCCGGAGACGAGGCCGAGGAGCAGCCCCTTTCCCGTGCCGGCCTTTCGCGGCGTCTTCGGGCCTTCGCCCATCAGCAGCAGCCAGACGACGGGGAACGCGAACTGGATCACCTTGGTCGCTGCATAGGCAGGCGTCGCCCACTCGGTGCCGGAGAGCCGGATGAAGTACAACCAGGTGGCGAACGTGGGAAAGAGACAGGCGAAGAGCAGGGCGCTCCGGCCGAAGCGGTCAGGGGGACGAAGCGGCACGGGCCGATCATATCCCGGCCCGGGAAAACCGATGCGCGCCGCCGTCCGTACCTCTCTGCGATGCCTACGATGAGATACGTTCTTCAGACCGTGCCCCTGATCCTCTCCCTGCTGACCCTGGCCGGCTGTGAGCCCGCCGGCGAAGCGGCGGCTTCAGTGAGGGCCGCACCGGACGGCGGGCCGGTGGTGATCGAGCTATTCACCTCCCAAGGCTGCTCGTCCTGCCCTCCGGCGGACCGCCTCCTCTCCAAGCTCGCCCGCGACCCGAAGCTGGCCGGACGGGTGATCCCGCTGGCATTCCACGTCGACTACTGGAACCACATCGGCTGGACCGATCCGTTCTCGGCCAAGGCCTGGTCGCAGCGCCAGCAGGGGTACGCCAGGGCGTTCAAGAGCAACCGGATCTACACCCCGCAGCTCGTGGTGGCCGGCACGACCGAGGTCGTCGGCTCGAACGAATCAGGAGCGAGGCGCCTCATCAGCGACGCCCTCGCCGCGGAGCCGGCGGGGATCGTCACCGTGTCGGCGGAAAGCCCCGCAGCCGACGGCCGCCTGAAGGTCAAGACGGGAGCCCGGCTCGCCCGGGCCGCTTCCGGACCCCTGGATCTCTGGGTCGTCGTCTACGAAACCGGGCTCACGACGCCGATCGACGCCGGAGAGAACGCCTCCCTCACCCTCCACAACGACTACGTCGTCCGCCGTCTGGAGAAGGCCCTGAGCCTGCCGGGAGCCGCCGGTTCGGACAACAGCGCCGAGCTGACTCTGGGCCTGGACAAGCGTTGGAACCGCGCCAATCTCGGCATCGCGGCGTTCCTCCAGGATCCGAAGACCCTGGCGATCCAGGGCGCCGCGGTGGCGGGGCTGCCCGGAAACTGAGAGGGGGTTTGGGAAGGCCAGCCATCGCGGCTCGGAGTCACGACGTGCGATTCAGCCCGGCATGCTCGGCGGTTCAGTGTGACCAGCTGTGGTCTTTCGTGGCGATGAAGGAGAAGACGAAGCTCCGGAAGCAGATCCACGACTCGGAGATTGGCGACGCCTACACCTTCCTCGCGGTGGAGCGGGACTCCAAGCTGCTCCTCGCGCACCACGTCGGCCGGCGCACCTCCCGGGACGCGAACATCTTCGCCGCCAAGCTCTCTGCCGCGGTGAGCGCCGACCGCTTCCAGATCTCGACCGACGGTTTCGAGGGATATCCGGCCGCGCTTGAGGCGCACCTCGGCGGCCAAATCGACTACGCCCCACTCGTCAAGAGCTATTCGGGCGAGGGACTGGACAGCGAGTTGCGGTACTCACCGCCGCAGATAATAGCCACCGAGAAGCGGGTCGTTTCCGGGAATCCGGAGGAGTCCAAGGTTTGCACGTCGCATGTTGAGCGGATCAACCTTCACGTGCGCATGATGTCCCGCCGGTTCACCCGCCTTACGACGGGCTTCAGCCGGAAGCGGGACAACCTGCGGGCGGCGGTCTCTCTGTTCGCGGCGAGCTACAACCTGTGCTGGTCTCACCGGACCTTGAAGGGATGCACCCCGGCTATGGCGGCGGGGCTTGCTCGGAAGCCTTGGAAGGTGGGGGATCTATTGGTGGCGTAGGCTTGGTTTCCAGTGCTAGCAAGGCTTTGGCTAAGCCGCCTAACTCTGAGTGGTACCGGAGCGAATGCGCTGATTTAAGCGCTTCTCTATAGACCTCACAGAATCCAATATAGACAGGAACGGAAAGGAGCTGTTCGCCCCGAATCACGGCCCCGCCTTTATTGATCCAGAAGATTAGAAGAAAGTTGCATCGGCTCAGCGTCATTAGCAATTCATCCCTGAGCGTTGCAAAGGCTACCTGCGTAGCTTCACGCGGCCTAAAGTGCTCGAATCGGCGGCGCAGCTCAACAAGGTTCTCCCTACTCATCTCCATAGGGAACTCGCGAATTGCGAACGAGAGAAGCTTGGCTTCTTCTGAGAAGCCATAGGCGCAAACCTCCCTCTCCAGCACGAAAATGGCGTAGCTAAAGACTTCGTCCCAATGTTTGAACAGGCCAAGAAGGCCCTCGGCGCTATCTGGTGCTGCCAGAGGTTCAGGTGGAGCCGGCGGGGGCGGTTCCGGCTTTGACTCGGCTACGGGCTCGGGCTTCGGCTCTCCTTGCTCCGGAGGTTTCGGCTGACGGAGACTCCGCCACAGCAATACTAACCCCGCTATCGGTACGATAAGGTCCCAATGCGCAGCGAGAAAGGTGCCGATCGGGGCGGAGAACCGATCGTAGAAAGAAATCAAGAAGTCCACGTCGCCTGCCCTTTCAACCAGGGTGAGACACCCTTTAGCGAGTGGCAGCGACGTTCCAACCACGCCAGTCCAGAACTGGACCGGATGGTTGCGCCACGGCCTTCTGGCGAACCATTGCTTGACTCTCTCGACCATTTGAAGGAGCCTATCTGGAGACGAGCCCCGCCGCCAAGGGGGGCAGCTTGGCCCGCCGCTCCCTCCTCCTGACTTACGCCCCTGTAGCGCCTACATTCCATTAGGACACCACCCGGCGCGGTCCCGGACGCATCCGCCATGACGCCGTATCCTTCCGGCGTCGCCACCGACGCGTCCGTCGTGACGGCGGAGGCATCCGTCGTGGTCCCGTACGCGTCCGGCGTGATGGCGGACGCATCCGTCGTGGTCCCGTACGCATCCGGCGTGACGGCGGAAGCTTCCGGCGCGGCCCCGGACGCGTACGTCATGACGGCGGAAGCTTCCGGCATCACGGGTGAAGCTTCCGGCGCGGCGCCGGATCCGGGGAAAGCGCCTTTCCCTCGGTTGCACTACCTCGGAGAGGGAAGCTGATCAGCAAAGGAACATCGGCATCCCCATGACGCCGACGATGTTCGCCCGGTACTGCCCGGCGTCGTAGAAGCGCTCGACGTCCACCCGCTTGGTTCCTTCACCGACGGTTTCGATGGGCTCGGTGGTGTAGCGGCCGCCCTGGATCGAGACCAGGCGGCCGGACTTGCCGGCGAGGATGAGGTCGGCGGCGAGGTTGGCGAAGTTGCTCGCCACGAGGCGGTCGAGGGAGTCCGGCGGGCCGGATCGCATCAGGTAGCCGAGGCGCTGGTAGATCACCCGGTCGCCGGTGGTCTTCTGAAGCTCCTCCCGCAGGTAGCGGCCGACGCCGCCGAGCTCGCGATGGCCGATGGCGTCGCCCTCTCCGGACTCGAAGGGCTGGCCGCCGATCGGGTAGGCGCCCTCCGAGATCGCGGCCACGGCGTAGTTGCTCGGATTCGCGCGCTTGTCCGCGGCCATCATCTCCACCACGGCCTGGGCGTCGAAGGGAACTTCGGCGATCAGCGCGCGGTCTGTGCCGGCGAGGTAGGACGCGAGCAGGCAGGTCTCGCCAGAGTTGCGGCCGAACAGCTCGACGACCAGATAGCGCTCGTGCGAGCCGGCGGCCGTCCGCAGGTCGTTGATGAAGTTGACCGAGCGCGTGACCGCCGTCGAGAAGCCGATGCAGTAGTCGGTGCCGAAGACGTCGTTGTCCATGGTCTTCGGCAGGCCGATGATCTTCACGCCCTCCTGATGAAGACGGCGGGCGAACGACAGCGTGCCGTCGCCGCCGATCGCCACCAGCGTGTCGAGGCGCAGGTACTCCAGGGTCTCCAGGGCGGCGGCGGTGAGGTCCACCATCCCGTCCGGCCCGGGCGGAGGGGCCGAGCGCCGGAGCGGCTCGGGAATCCCATCCGGCTTCGTGATCGCGGGGTTGATGCGCGAGGTGTGCAGCATCGTGCCGCCGCTGCGGTCGATGGTGCGGGTGTTCTCCCGGGTGAGCGAGAGCATCCACCGGCCGTTCTCGCTCTCGGCGTCGTGGAAGGGGCGGATGTTGAGCAGCGACGCCCAGCCGCGGCGCAGCCCCACGACCTCGTAGCCCGCCTCGCGCATCCGCCAGACGAACGCCTTGATCGCCGCGTTGAGGCCGGGGACGTCGCCGCCCCCGGTGAGGATGCCGACCCGCTTCGCCATCTAGCCTTCCAGGCCGCCCACCGCCACGAGCCGGTCGATCAGGTCGACCACGCGGTTCGAGTAGCCCCACTCGTTGTCGTACCAGGCGACGACCTTGAGGAAACCGTCGCCGGTCGACTTCGTGGAGAGGGCATCGAAGATCGAGGAGTGCGGGTTGCCGATGATGTCGGACGACACCAGCGGCACCTCGCTGTACTCGACGATCTTCGCGAGCGAGCCCTCGGACGCCTCGCGGATGGCGGCGTTGATGTCGTCGAACGTCGGCTTCTTGGTCATCCGGGCGACGAGGTCCACGATCGAGCCGTCGGGCACGGGCACGCGCATGGCGAGGCCGTCGAGCTTGCCCTTGAGCTGCGGCAGCACCTCGCCCACGGCGCGCGCCGCGCCGGTGGTGGTGGGGATGATGTTCTGCGCCGCGGCGCGGCTGCGGCGGAGATCCTTGTGCGGCACGTCCGCCAGGCGCTGGTCGTTCGTGTAGGCATGGACGGTGGTGATGAAGCCCTCCTCGATGCCGAAGCTCTCGTGGAGGATCTTTGCCACCGGCGCCAGGCAGTTGGTGGTGCAGGAGGCGTTCGACACCAGCTTGTGGCCGGGCTCGAGAATGTCGTCGTTGACGCCGACCACGATCGTGGCGTCGATGTCGTCCTTGGCCGGCACGGTCAGGATCACCTTCTTCGCGCCGCCCGTCAGATGCTTGGCGAGGGCCGCGCGCGAGGTGTGGACGCCGGTCGACTCGATCACGATGTCCACGCCCAGCTTCCCCCAGGGGATCAGGGACGGGTCGCGCTCGGCCGTCATCTCGATTCGCTTGCCGTCCACGTACATGGACTCCTCGTCCGCGGTGACCGTCTTCGAGAAGACCCGCATCAGGGAGTCGTACTTCAGGAGGTAGGCGAGCTGCTCGTTCTCATAGAGGTCGTTGATCGCGATGACTTCGAGGTCGTCGCGGTCAGAGAGGATGCGGAAGACGCTGCGGCCGATGCGGCCGAACCCGTTGATGCCGATCCTGGTCTTCATACGGCCTCCTTCTCGAACTGCTGGAACTTGCGGAGCAGGTCCACGACCCGGTGGGCGTAGCCCCAGCCGTTGTCGAACCAGGTCAGGGTCTTGGAGACGTTCGTGCCCAGCACCATCGTGGCGAGGCTGTCATAGGTGCCCGAGTAGGGGGTGAGCAGCACGTCCGAGGAGACGATCGGGTCCTTGGTGTACTCCAGGATCTCCTTCCACCGGCTCATCGCCGTGGCGGTCCGCACCACCTCGTTGATGGCCGCGACCGTGACCTGCCGCTCGTGCCAGCAGACCAGGTCGACGACCGAGCCGTTGGCGACCGGCACGTTCATGGCGTGGGCCGTGAGCTTGCCCGCGAGCCGGGGGAGGAGGCCGGTGATGACCTCGGCCGTCGCGGTCTCCTGGGGGATGATGTTCTCGGCGGCGGCGCGGCCCCGGCGCGGGTCCTCGGCCGGCACGTCGGCCAGCCGCTGCTGGTTGGTGTAGGCGTGGACCGTGGTGAGGAAGGCGCGCTGGATGCCGAACGCCTCGTCCAGGATCTTGAGCACCGGCGCCGCGGCGTGGGAGGTGCAGGAGGCGTTCGAGACGATCCGGTGCTCGGGCCTGAGCTGGTCGTCGTTGACGCCGGTGACCACCGTGATGTCCGGCGGGTCGCTCGGCCGGGTGCAGAGGATGACCCGCTTGGCTCCGGCCTCCAGGTGGCGTTCGAGCTCCGCGCGGGTGCGAAACTTCGCCGTGGCTTCGATGACCGTGTCGACCCCGAGGTCGCCCCAGTTCACGTCGCCCGGCTTTTCTCCGGACAGCATCTTCACCTGGCGGCCGGCGACGTACAGATTGCCGTCGACGGCGCTCACCTCGTCCGGAAACCGGCCGAGGATGGTGTCGAACTTCAACAGGTAGGCCAAGGCGGCATGGTCCGCGACATCGCTGACCGCCTCGATCCTCAGATTCTCGCTCTTGTAGAGGATGCGGAAGATGCTTCTCCCGATCCTTCCCAGGCCCATCAGCCCGATGCGCATGCCGGAACCTCCCTCTTCGCAGTCTCTGCGGCGGCGTCCTCCGGTAGTCCCGAAGGAATCCAAGGGCCTTGTTTAACACGTTCCGTGCCAGAAGGGGAAAGGATCCCCAAATCCGCCAGAATTTCCGCTGTCCAGATTCTCTGAACAGAATGGTGGACAAACCATCTCCGCCTGTCCAGAATGTAGCCGTTTACATTTGAGGCCGGGGCGCGCAGACCCTTTGGATGTAGAGCCTGTGTCCCAGATTCTGTGGATTGACACCCGTCCTACAACATTCCTAGAATCACTCGTCTTCAACAAAGGGGCATGTGCCCCTGAGGGGAGGAGGTCTGATGCCGTCTCTCTGGCCCCTTCTGGGCGGAATCCTCCGGTCGACCGGAGCGCGCCTCGCCGTGCTCTCTCTCGGTGCCGTCGTGCTCGCCTCGGCGTGCAGTGCTGGCGGGGGTGGTGCCGCCCCGGCCCCGGTGGCGCCTGCCGCGGCGCCCGCTTCTGCCGAGGCGATTCGCGTCGCTCCCCAGGAGAGCTGGGCCGACGCCGTCCTCTACTTCGTCGTCCTCGACCGCTTCGCCGACGGCGACAGCCGCAACAACCGGCAGGTCAACCCCAAGGCCAAGGGCACGTTCCACGGCGGCGACCTCGCCGGCCTGCGCGCCCGGCTCGACGAGATCGCCGCGCTCGGCGCGACCGCGATCTGGATCACGCCGGTCGTCGACCAGATCGACGGCTTCGTCACCGGCGCAGGTTTCCCGGACTGGGGCTACCACGGCTACTGGGCGGACGACTTCTCGCGGATCGACCCCCGCTTTGGCACCGAGGCCGAGCTGAAAGCCCTGGTGGATGACGCGCACGCCCGCGGCATGAAGGTCGTGCTCGACGTGGTCTACAACCATGCGGGCTACGACTCGAAGTACGTCACCGATCCGAGGACGTCGAGCTGGCTGCGCCTGGGCGCGGCCTGCGGCCAGGACGACCTGACGCTCTGCGTCTCCGGCCTGCCCGACTTCAAGACCGAGCAGCCCGAGGTCGCCGACTTCGTCATGAAGTCCCAGATCGAGCGCGCGAAGCGGATCGGCCTCGACGGCTTCCGGCTCGACACGGTCAAGCACATCGACCACCCCTTCTGGAAGGACCACCGCCGCCGCACCCGCGAGCAGGTCGCGAAGGACTTCTTCCTGATCGGCGAGGTCTGGGGCGGCGACGCGAAGTCGCTCGACCCCTGGTTCGCGGGCGACGAGATGGACGCCGGCCTGGACTTCTCGTTCCAGGGGAGCGTCGTGGGCTGGCTCCAGGGCCGCGGCCGGACCGTGGCGTTCGACCGCTATCTCAAGTCGCGCGAAGGGGTGAGGCAGGGTTACTTCCTGTCGCAGTACCTCTCCTCCCACGACGTCAAGGGCGCGCTGTCGATCCTGGAGGGCGACCGCGAGCTGTTCCGGCTGGCGGCGCTGCTCCAGCTCACGACGGGCGGCATCCCGACGATCTACTACGGCGAGGAGGTCGGCCGGCCCGGCGGCGACTGGCCGGACAACCGCAGCGACATGCCCTGGGGGGACCGCTCCATCCAGCCCGGAGCCGGACTGCCGCGGGACGAGGCGCTACGCGAGGACTACCGCCGCCTGATCGCCATCCGCCGCGCCCATCCCGCTCTGCGGCGCGCGCCGCACACCGGCGTCGCGAGCGACGGCGACCTGCTGGTGTTCCTGCGGCGGGACGAAGCCTCCGGCGATGCCGTGGTCGTGGCGGTCAACCGCGGCGCGGAGCCGGCGGTGGCCGCGTTCGACGCGCCGGCCGAGTGGGGCACGGCGGCGCCGACGGACTTCTGGAAGGGCGAGGAGGTTCCGAGGTCCGGAGGCCGGATCGAGGTGACGGTCGGCCCGCGCGATGCGCGGATCGTCGGCATTATTACCGGGGTTACCGGGGTTACCGGGGGCGCCCGAACCACCCCATGAGGTGGCGACGGAGCGGGCGGACATCTGTTATCAAGCTCTTGGAGACATGATTCCATGACCGAGGTGACGTTCGATCACATCAAGAAGAGCTACGGCCCGGTGACGGTCATCGAGGATCTGAGCCTGGAGATCCGGGACAAGGAGTTCATGGTCCTGGTCGGGCCGTCCGGCTGCGGCAAGTCGACGGCGCTACGCATGATCGCCGGGCTGGAGGAGATCTCGGGCGGCCAGATCCTGATCGGCGGCCGGGTGGTCAACGACGTGGCGCCGAAGGACCGCGACATCGCCATGGTCTTCCAGAGCTACGCGCTCTATCCCCACATGACGGTGCGGGAGAACCTCCAGTTCGGCCTCAAGATCCGCAAGACGCCGCGGGCGGAGATGGACCGGCTGGTGGACGAGGCGGCGCGCGTCCTCGGCATCACCGAGTACCTGGACCGCAAGCCCAAGCAGCTCTCCGGCGGCCAGCGCCAGCGCGTCGCCCTGGGCCGCGCGATCGTGCGCAAGCCGGCCGTGTTCCTCTTCGACGAGCCGCTCTCGAACCTGGACGCCAAGCTCCGTGTCCAGATGCGCGCCGAGATCACCCGCCTCCAGAAGAGCCTCCAGACGACCACCGTCTACGTCACCCACGACCAGGTCGAGGCCATGACCATGGGCCACCGGATCGCGGTGATGAAGAGCGGCAAGCTGCAGCAGGTCGGCACGCCGCTGGAGGTCTACGAGAAGCCGGCGAACCTGTTCGTGGCCGGCTTCATCGGCACGCCGCCGATGAACTTCCTGCGCGCCACGCTGACCGACGACGGCGCCGCCGTGGCGGCGTCCGGCTTCCAGTTTCCCGTTCCCGAGGGGCTGCGCGACGCGACACGCGGCCGCGGAGGTCTCGGCATCGTCCTCGGCATCCGGCCGGAGAACGTGCGCGAGGTGGCCCGCGACGGCGCCACAGCCCGCGTCCGCGGCCGGGTCGAGTTCGTCGAGCCGCTCGGGCACGAGGTGATCGTGCACGGCAAGGTCGGGGACGACCTGCTGGTCGCCAAGCTCGACCCGCACCGCGCGCCGGAGATGGGCTCGGAGATGGATTTCGAGCTCGAGCTGGACGCGATCCACCTGTTTGATGCCTCGACCGAGCAGCGTCTGTCGTAATCCGTCGCAAAAGGAGAGAACCCGCATGAGATCCGCAATCCTCCGAGCCACCTTCCTCCTGCTCCTCTGCGCGCTGGCCGCTCCCGCGACGCTGGCCGCCCAGAAGGAGGTCGTGGTCTGGCACGGCTACCGCGGCGGCGAGAAGACGGCCTTCGAGAAGGTCGTCGCGCAATTCAACCAGTCGCAGAAGGCGGTCAAGGTCTCGAGCCTCGCCGTCCCCTACGACGCCTTCTCCGACAAGATCACCGCCGCCGTGCCGCGCGGCAAGGGTCCGGACGTGTTCATCTTCGCCCAGGACCGTCTCGGCGGCTGGGTGGCGGCGGGCAACACGGTCGAGCCGATCGACTTCTTCCTGGACGACAAGATCAAGGCCCGGTATCTCAAGACTACCTTCGACGCCATGTCCTACCAGGGCAACGTCTACGGCCTGCCGCTCAACTTCAAGAGCATCACCCTGATCTACAACAAGAAGCTGATCCAGACCCCGCCCAAGACCACGGCCGAGCTGGTGACGATGGGCAAGAAGCTCACCAATGCCGCCTCGGGCCGCTTCGGGCTGGCCTACTGGTACTCGGACTTCTACTACCACGCGGCGCTGATGAACGGCTTCGGCGGCAGCGTCTTCAGCCAGGCGCGCAAGCCGGCGGTCAACTCCGCTCCGAACCTCCAGTCGCTCGATCTGCTGCTCAAGTGGATCGGCCAGAAGTTCATGCCCGAGGAGCCGTCCACCGCGCTGATCACGGCGCTGTTCAATCAAGGAAAAGCCGCGATGGTCTTCTCCGGCCCCTGGTTCCTGGGCGAGATCTCGAAGGACATCGACTGGGGCCTCGCGCCGCTGCCCGCGATCTCCGAGGCCGGCGGCAAGCCGATGCGCCCGTGGATCACGGTCGAGGGCGTCTACATCGCGGCGCCGTCCAAGAACAAGGATGCGGCGTTCGAATTCGTGAAGTACCTGACCGACGTCCCGGCCGGCAAGGTCATGGCCCTCGAAGGCCGCCAGACGCCGGCCAACAAGGGGGTCTACGCCGACCCGCAGGTGGCCAAGGATCCGATCCTCGCGGCCTTCCGCAAGCAGGTGGACACCGCGGTGCCGATGCCGAACTACCCCGAGATGACGATGGTCTGGTCGCCGGTGACCACGGCCATGAACACGGTCGTCAAGAAGACCGCGACCCCGAAGCAGGCGCTGGATATCGCGCAGAAGGAAATCCTCGAGCGCATCGAGAGCCTCCGCAAGTAGAGCTTCGGACTCGAGAGCCATGGACAGCGACCAGCCCGCTCCAGCCTCGCACCGCCGCCGGTTCCTGATCGGACTGGCGGTGGCCGCGCTTTTCGCCGCGGCGTTCGGCGCTTTTCTGCTCGGCGTCGCCCGGGAGGGAGCGCGGCGGGACGCGGAGGAGCGCCGGTCGGTCGTCCAGCTCCTGGCCCTCACCGACCTGGTGGACCGGGCCGGCGGCCAGCCCGCGGCGGCCGAGGAGCCGTCCTACGGCCTCGGCGAGGAGCTGCCGCCGGTGGACGTGCCGGCGGAAGGCACTGTCCCTGATACCGGCGGCGGGCTGGGCGACGAGCTGGCCGCGCTCGACGCCGGAGCGGACAGCGCCGAGACCCCGGACCCCGGAGCCGCCACCCGCCAGGCGGTGGCCGCGTTCGCCGCCGCGCACCCGGAAGTGAAGGCGATCCGCGTCGTCCTCTTCGACGGCCTCCTCCTGGAGGCCTCGACCGCGCTGGAAGATCTTGACGAAAAAGCGGGCGAGAAGGCGGCGCCGCGGCGGCTGGAGCGCGACGAGAAGCCGCTCTACGACCTCGGCCAGCAGCTGCGCGCGGCGGTGGAGGGCAACCGGGAAGGGCAGGAAGGCGAGGCCCGCGAGGAGGAGATCGCCGCCGAGCGCCTGTCCGGCGGCCTGCTGCGTCTGTCCGCCCCGATGGAGCGGGGCGGCGCGCCGGTCGGCATGGTGCAGATGGACACCCTGGTGGAGACGCCCGAGACGCGGGGCGCGGGCTTCCCCTGGCTCGCCGCGCTCCTGGCCGTGCTCGCGCCGGTCGGCCTGTTTTTCCTGATCTCTCTGGCGCTGGGCGAGCGCCGGGCCCTTCTCGCCACCCTCGCCGCGGTCCTGCTTCTCGTCTCCCTGTCGGCCTTCGCCCTCTGGTCCACACGGACGCTCGCCGCCGACCGGCGAGCCGCGGCCGAGGCGACCGCCGCCGCCGTGAAGGCGGAAGGGGAGCGCTCGATCGCGCAGCTCGCCGAGCTCGGGCTGCCCTCCGATCCGCCGCCGGCTCCGGAGACCTGGGACGCGGACCGCTACCGGCAGCCGCGCGGTCTTGTCCAGGCCGGCCAGGCCGGGGCAACCGTGGACCAGGACCGCCTCGACCACGAGTCCCACCAGGACGCGGGCCGCGTGCATCGCGCGGTCATCACCCTCAGCCTGATCGCGCTCGTCCTGCTCCTGTACGTCGGCCTGGGATGGGCCGCGCGCACCGGTGCCGCCCTCGTCGAGCACCGGTACGCCTACACCTACACCGTGCCGGCGCTGGCGGCCATGCTGCTGCTGGTCTTCCTTCCGTTCTTCTACGGCGTCGCGCTGTCGTTCACGAATGCGAACGTCTACAACACCGACAAGTCGATTTTCGAGACCTGGGTCGGGCTGGACAACTTCGTCGAGATCGTGCGCGACATCGGGGTCGCCGAGCAGACGCCGGACGGCATCTCCTGGAACTATCAGAGCTTCTACTGGACCCTCGGCTTCACCATCGTCTGGACGGCCGCGAACGTCGTGATCGGCGTGAGCGTCGGCCTGCTGCTGGCTCTCGCCCTGAACACGAAGGATCTCGCCTTCCGGCCGATCTACCGGGTGCTGCTGATCCTCCCCTGGGCGGTGCCGACCTACATCACGGCGCTGGTCTGGAAGGGCATGTTCCACAAGCAGTTCGGCGTCATGAACCAGATCCTCCAGATTTTCGGTTTCGATCCGGTCTCCTGGTACGACCATCCCTTCACGTCGTTCCTCGCGGTGCTGACCACGAACGGCTGGCTGTCGTTCTCGTTCATGATGGTCGTGTCGCTCGGCGCCCTGCAATCGATTCCGGCCGATCTCTACGAAGCGGCGCGGGTGGACGGCGCCACTCGCTGGCAGCAGTTCCTGTCGATCACCCTGCCGTCGATCCGGCCGGCGCTGATCCCGGCGATCATTCTTTCGGTCATCTGGACGTTCAACCAGTTCATCGTCATCTTCCTGGTCTCGGCCGGCGAGCCCGGCGGCTCCACGGAGATCCTGATCACCAAGGCGTACCGCATCGCCTTCGAGCAGTACCGCTACGGCTACGCCGCGGCCTACTCGGTGATCATCTTCCTCATCCTGCTGGCCTACGGCACCTGGCAGAACCGGGTGACGCGGGCCACGGAAGCGATCGGCGAATGAGCGGAGGGGGAATCGAATGAAAAGGGATGGGGTCTCGCACTGGCCGCTGCACCTGTTCCTTCTCGTGATGGTCGTCGTCACCATCTACCCGGTTCTGTTCGTGATCACGATCGCGTTCTCGGGCGGGCAGGCGCTGAGCATCGTCGACCTGCCGCCGGACCCCGGCATCGCCGACCGGCTGCGCGCCATCACGCCGTGGCCGGAGACCGTCTCGACCGAGAACTTCCGGTCGCTTTTTGCCGACCAGCCGTTCTCCCGCTGGCTGCTCAACAGCGTGATCATCTCGGCGGCCACCACCTTCATGGGCGTGATGCTGTCGAGCACCGCGGCGTACGCGTTCTCGCGCTTTCGTTTTCCCGGCCGGCGGGCGGGTCTCATGATGTTCCTGGTGTCGCAGATGTTCCCCGGCACCCTCATGATGATCCCGCTCTACATCATCATCGTGAAATGGCTCGGGCTCGGCTCGACTTACATGTCGCTGGTGCTGATGTATTCGGTCACGGCCATCCCCTTCTGCGTCTGGATGATGAAAGGTTATTTCGACACCATCCCCAAGGAGCTGGAGGAGTCGGCGCTGATCGACGGCGCGTCGCAGGCCACGATCTTCTTCCGCATCGTGCTGCCGCTGGCCCGGCCGGCGGTGGCGGTGACGGCTCTGTTCTCGTTCATGACGGCCTGGAACGAGTTCATCCAGGCCGCGACGTTCATGGACCGGGAAGACATGTACACGGCCCCGGTGGGGCTGCGCTTTTTCGTGAGCGGATTTTCGGAGCAGTGGGGGTACTTCGCGGCGGGCGCGATCATCGCGGCCATCCCCGTCGTGCTCCTCTTCCTGTTCCTGCAGAAGTACCTGGTGTCCGGCCTGACGGCCGGCGCCGTGAAGGGCTGAGCTCCAATCGAGCAAGGAGGTAATTTCCATGAGGCACATGAGGCAGAGGCTTTGGAAGACCGGTGCGATGGCGATCCTGGCCGGCGTGGCCGGACTGGTGTTGACGGGAAGCCCGGCGAGCGCCCAGAAGGTCTCGTTCAAGGATCCGTCGGGCGACGACAACGGGCCGGGAAGCTACACCTACCCGACCGACGCGGTGTACAAGCGCGGCTCCTTTGACATGACCGGCTTCGACGTCGAGGCCAAGGGCAAGAAGGTCGACTTCGACGTCACCTTCAACTCGCCGCTCGACGACCCGTGGCGCATGGGCGGAGGGTTCTCGGTGCAGATGATCTTCATCTACATCGACACCAAGGAGGGCGGCCACACCGAGGGCGCGCCCGGCACCAACGTGACGTTCGGTCCCGGCAACGAGTGGGATACCCTGGTGATCCTGTCGCCGCAGGCGCCGGGAACGGTCAAGACCGAGGTCGAGGCCAAGATGGCCTCCACCATGGCGTCCGTGATCGTTCCCACCCGCACCAAGGGCGCGGGCCGCACGATCTCCGGCAGCGTCGACCTCGACCAGCTGGGCGGCGGCGATCCGTCGCAGTGGGGCTATCAGGTCGTCGTCCAGTCGAACGAGGGCTTCCCGGACAAGAGCGACCTGCTCACCCGCAAGGTCAACGAGTATGAAGGCCAGCACCGCTTCGGCGGCGGCACGGACACCGACTGCGATCCGCACGCGATCGATGTGCTGGCTGGGGCCGGCGCCGGCGGCGCCGACGAGGCCGATGCGCAGCACGCGATGCTCAAGTACGAGTGCAACCCGGACGGCACCGCCAAGCAGGGCGCCGTCCTCACCATGGTGCGCAAGAAGTAGTCGGCACCGCTACGCGCGAAAGAGGACATGGACATGAGATTCAACAGGGGGTTCGCGATTGCTCTGCTCGCGGGTGCGGCCGCGTTGGCTTCGATGGTACTGGCTTCGATGCCGGCGCACGCCGTCGACGGGCAGACTCTGCTGATTACCGGAGAGGACTACACCAAGTGGCTGTGGGGCGACCAGCGCACCGACGGCAGCCTCTACAACTTCACCTCCATCCCCGGCGAGGGCTACGGCGACAACGGCCAGGGCACGGAGATCAACCTGCTGCTGGCCTCGAAGCCCTCCAAGTACGTGGAGGTCACGGGCCGCATCCAGTCGCGGTTCAGCCAGAACCAGTGGACGAACTTCGGCGGCTTCGGCGGACGCAACCCCGCCTTCGAGAACCCGCCGGGCGGCCCCTGCGTCGGCGGCGACTGCGGCGAGTTCGATCCGCGCTCGAACGAATACATCAAGCAGCGCGGCCTCACCGTCCGCATCACGCCGGGCTACAAGTTCCTGGACGCCGCCACCATCGGCTCCTCGGACCTGGGCATGTTCGACCCGTGGACGATCGGCAAGGTCCGCTACATCGACCGCGACAACGCGAAGGCCGTCCTGCTCCAGGGCGCGCTCGCCAACCGCAAGCTCGGATACGACCTCATCCGCGTCTCCCTGCCGCGGCTCTGGGCCGGCCCGAGCTTCAACACCGGCGACTACGCTGCGGCCGACGGCGCCTACGGGCTCCAGCTCCGGTTCAATCCGAGCCAGTTCTTCGACGTCGTCGGTGTCGCCGAGCGCGTGCGCGACATCGAGGTCGACCAGACCGACCGCAACTTCGACGACGGCCGCGACGTGGATTCGCGCTTCCGGAACGACGTCTACGGCGTCAAGTTCGGAATCCATCCGAGCAGCACGATCGACTTCCGCGGCTCGGCCTACTTCTCGTCGGCCGAGTCCAATCCGGTCTTCGGCACGCCGACCGGCTTCGGCACCTCGGGCTTCTCGCCGGTCATCGCGGGCGACGAGAGCGACGAGGCCTTCAAGGCGAACCTGGATCTCAACGATCCGTTCGGCGTCGGCCTCTCCTTCAACGTCGAGTACTTCGACATCGGCGCGGCCTACACCTCGGTCCTGGCCGCCCGCCGCGAGGCGGACGTCCTCCTGACCGAAGGCCACGACGGCACGTTCGCGCTGCCCGGCCCCGACAACTCCGCCTTCGGCGTGTTCTCGGGCAACCCGACGCGGATCGGCTACGGCGGCTGGCAGGGCGCCGCCCAGCAGGTCGCGACGATCAACGTGGACAACGAGTTCACGGACTTCGAAGAGGCGATGGCCGAGACGGTCATCGGCTGGAAGGGCATCACGGTCACCCCGACCTGGACGCTCGGCGACCTCGACCTGTCCGCCGAATACTCGATGATCGACTACAACACCAACTGGCAGGCCTGGGGCGATCCCTCCAAGCCGCTCGACCAGTCCATCTATCCGAACAACGAGTCGGACGCCGGCATCGGCTCTTACCGCAACGCCTACGCGCCGTTCCAGGACAAGGAGACGAAGATCGCTCTCCTCCGCGCCAAGTACCTGCTGGACGTCGGCAAGGGCGTGGAGCTGTTCGGCAAGGTCAAGATGATCGACGAGCAGGACGACCGCATGACGGACGCCCGCTTCCTCCCCTACAACGCGGACGGCAGCGTGCGCAACTACTCGGGCAACAACAGCTCGTCCTCGGTCTACTTCGCTCCTCCGACCATCACGGTCAACGGCGTGACCGGCTTCCAGTGGAAGCCCTTCACCAGCCTGTCGGACGACGACCGCGACATGGACTACAAGCTCCTCCAGCTCGGTGCCGGCTACCAGCTCACCGACAACCTCTACGGCTCGCTGACCTATGAGAAGTACGACGTGGACCTGAAGGACGGCAACACGGCGTTCCAGGCCTACCAGCTGCACAACATGGCGTCGGGTCAGCACGACAAGAACAAGCTGATGGCGTACGCCCGCTACGTGATCGGCGGCGCCGAGTTCGGCATGAACTACGAGTACAACTGGGGTACGTTCGATCCGGACTTCGGCGACGGCTTCGTCGTCCAGCGCGCGGACGCGGAGATCTCGAACAACTTCGGCGTGCCCGTGGGCTCGCCGGGCTTCCGCGGCCGTTTCGGCGGCTGGAACAGCCTCCTCAAGCGCGACTTCGAGCAGCACCGGATGAAGGTGTTCATGAAGGTGCGGTTCTAGAGGTATCTTTTCGGAGCCGGCGGCGAGCCCTCGGGGGCCGCCGCCGGCTCTTTGCCTTCAATCTGGTCAATCTGGAGATGTCATGCGCAAGGCTCTGCTGCTGTCCCTCGTCTTCCTCCTGGCCGCCATGCCGGGCTTCGCCGGCAAGGAGCTGTTCAAGCTGACCGACCCGCGGGGCGACGACCACGGCGACGGCAATCTGGTGTATCCCCTGAACGACGAGCTGGACCCTGGCGATCTGGACCTGATCTCCCTCACCGCCGAGGCCGACGGCGACGGCACCACGTTCGAGGCGACCTTCGCGAAGCCGGTGCGCGTGCCCGGCCGCCAGGTCATCGACGGCGTCGGCACCTCGCTCGAATCGATCGCCCGCTTCGGCTTCTACACGATCAATCTGGACATCTACATCGATACCGACCGCGTGCCCGGCTCGGGTGCGGTCTCCATGCTGCCGGGCCGCCTGGCGAAGATCGCTCCGGAAAGCGCCTGGGAGAAGGCCATCATCCTGACGCCCCGGCCGCACGACGCCCGCGCCGAGCTGAAGCGGATGATGGGCCAGGCGATCAAGGAGGAGCTCCGGAAGGACGAGAGCGAGCTGGAAGAGGAGGATGCCGACTCCATGCGCGCCCGCATTCCGGGCGACGTGGAGGACCGGGTCTTCTTTCCGACCAAGGTCCGGGTGCGGGGCAACCGCATCAACTTCTTCGTCCCGGATTCGTTCCTCAAAGGCAAGGCCCAGGACACCTGGAGCTACGTGGTCGCCGTCTCCGGCGCCAACGTCATCCAGAGCTTCGACGTGACCCGAGCCCTGGGCCGGCAGCAGGACGGCGAGGACACGCTGATGATCCTCCCCATCTCGCCCGGCACCTGGGGCGACCGCTTCGGAGGAGGCCGCGAGAACGCCGCCATCCAGCCGCCCCTGGTCGACATCGTCGTCCCCGAGGGCCGCAAGCAGGAGACGATCCTGACCGAGTTCGACCAGCGCCGCAAGGAGCCGGTGGTGCTTCCCGGAGTGGTTCCGAAGGGCTAGAAACTCCCGCCAGCCGGTCGTCCACGGACGGCCGTACTCTTCTCCCTCCAAGATCCGAGCCTTCGGCCCGCCGCCGAAGGCTTTCGGCGTCTTCACGGACGTGTCCGGGTTGAACGCGTATGCGTACGGGTTGAACGCGGATCGGTAAGTCGGCCGCCGGAAGCGTCCGGCGCGTACCTGGATGCGGCCGGGTTGAACGCGGATGCGTACGGGTTGAACCCGGATCGGTAAGTCGGCCGCCGGAAGCGTCCGGCATGGACCCGGATGCGTCAGTGTTGAACGTGGATCGGTAAGTCAACCGCCGGAAGGTTCCGGCGCGAACCCGGATGCGTCCGAGTCGAACGCGTATGCGTCCGGGTTGAACGCGGATCGGTAAGTCAGTCGGCGGAAGCGTCCGGTGCGTACCCGGATGCGTCCGGGTTGAACATGGATACGTACGGGTTGAACACGGATCGGTAGGTCGGCTGCCGGAAGCTTCCTGGTTGAACGCGGATGCGTACAAGTTGAACCCGGAAGCTTCCGAGTTGAACCCGGATGCTTCCGTGTCGACGCCGGACTACTTGACCATCTCGATCAGGAAACCGTGCGTCAGCGACACCGGAATCAGGAAGCGGTCCCGGCCCCGGTACTTGAACGTCTGCAGGTTCAGGCCGTTCTGGTGGTTGATGTAGCTGCGCGCGACGCCGAGGTGACTCACCTTGATGCTCACACCGAGGATGCCCTCGCCGCGGTCGGCCGCGAAGTCGGCGACGATGCCCGGGCCGTCCGGCTCCAGCAGGGCGAGGGTATTGTGCAGGAAGCTGGTTTCTAGTTGTTCCTGGCTCGGATCTTCCACACCGCGCTCGCGCCTGCCGGCAGCCTCACGGTCCAGCCGGTCTCTCCCAGCGCGGGCGTGCCCACCTGCCCGCTGCTGAAGATCGGGTCGAAGCCGGCTGCTTCCACTTCATAGGGGCCGGCTGTCACCTCCGCGGCGCCGAGATTGTGGACCACCAGCACCCGCTCGCCTTTGCTCTGCCGCAGATAGGCGAGAACCGGATCGCTCTTCACCACGGAGGTGAGGAGGGTCAGGCTTCCTCTCAAAAGGGCGGCCGACGACTTGCGGGCGTGAATCAGCCTGCGATAGTGCGAGAGGAGCGAGGCCGGATCGCCGGTCTGGGCCGCGACGTTGGCGGTTGCAATCCCCGGCGCGAAGCCGAACCAGGGCCTGGCGGTGCTGAAGCCTCCGTTCTCGGACGCGTCCCAGGGCATCGGCGTGCGCTTGTGCTCGTCCGACGTGCCGGTTCCGTTCTGGAGGCCGACCTCCTCGCCGTAGTAGAGGAACGGAGCACCGGGCAGGGTAAGCAGGATCGCCGCGGCGCTGCGGAGCTTCGCCGGGTCGTTTGAGAGCTCGGTCGCGACCCTCTTCATGTCGTGGTTCGTCAGGAAGGGCGCGTCGATCGCTCCCGCGGGATAGAGCTCGAGGATCTCGTCCAGCTTGCCGGCGATCAGCGAGGCCTCGCCGCTGTTCACGCCCGAAATGATCTCGGTGGCGAGCGGAAAGTCGAAGCTCATGGGGAGCGTCTGGTAGTACCGGGCGATGATCGGCGTCTCGGTCCAGTTCTCTCCGACCAGTGCGGCGCGGGGCCTGGCCTTGCGCACGCTGCCGGCGAATTCCTTGAGGTAGTCGAAGGTCTCGGGCTGGTCGTTCTGCTGCGCGCCGGGGCCGTTGGCGAA
The DNA here is from genome assembly GCA_031390755.1 of Holophagales bacterium. Lineage (GTDB taxonomy): Bacteria > Acidobacteriota > Thermoanaerobaculia > Multivoradales > UBA5704 > DATMER01. Next base: position 14,959 of record JANMTS010000049.1, on the reverse strand, counting down.
CAGGTGGCGCGTGGCATCGAGCCGGAAGCCGTCCACGCCGCGGGAGAGCCAGAAGGCCGCGACGCGCTCCATCTCCCGGCGGACGGCCGGGTTGGCGTAGTTGAGATCGGGCATGCCGCCCCAGAACACGCCGTAGTAGAAGGCGCCATTGAGGCTGTGCCAGGTGCGATTGGTGCCGCCCCAGGGCTGCGTCCACCCGGGATCGTCGGCGCGCCAGACATACCAGTCGCGTTTCGGCGAGGTCGGGGACGACGCGGACTCCACGAACCACGGGTGCTGGTTGGACGTGTGATTGATCACGAAGTCCACGATCACCCTGATTCCCCGCTTGTGCGCCTGGTTGAGCAGGCGTTGGAAGTCCTTGGCCGTACCGTACTCGTCGTCGATCCGCTCGTAGTCGACCGTGTCGTAGCCGTGATAGCTCGGCGACTGGAAGACCGGCATGAGCCAGAGCGCATCGACGCCCAGGTCGGTGGTGGTCTTCGGATTGCCGTCGTTGAGATAGTCGAGCTTCGCGGTCAGCCCCCGCAGGTCGCCGATCCCGTCTCCGTTCGAGTCGGCGAAGCTGCGGACGAAGACCTCGTAGAAGACGGCGCCGCGAAGCCACTCGTTGTCCCAGGAGCCCGGCCGGGCCTGGGCCGTGGCGTCGGTGGGAGCCGCTTCCGCGCTGGCTGCGATGGCCTGCGCCGAAGAGGCGCCGGCACAGAACAGAAGGAGGGCCAGGGTGAACGCTGGAAGGTGGGGGGATCTCATCGCGCCATTCTAGCGCCTGCTCCGAGCAGTGCTATCGTTGACCGGCAGCCGTAAGTCCCATCAGGGAGGAACCAGATGAACAACCGATCACGCACCGGAGCGGCCGTGCTCATCGCCTTCGGGCTGTGCCTTGGCCTGGGCTCCGTGTCGTACTCAGAGACTCCGAAGGGAGAGGCCATGGCCAGCAGCACCAAGGCGAGCGGTACGTTTGAGGTGAAGCTGACGCCGCAGACAGCCCAGGATGCGACCCCGGGCCGGATGTCGCTCGACAAGCAGTTCCACGGCGATCTCGAAGCGACCAGCCAGGGCGAGATGCTCATGGCCGGAACGGCCGTGCAGGGCTCGGCCGGCTATGTGGCGATGGAGAAAGTCACCGGAGCTCTGAAGGGCCGCAAGGGAACGTTCGTGCTCCAGCACAGCGGCACGATGAATCGGGGCGTCCCCGGACTGGTCATCACGGTGGTGCCGGACTCCGGCACCGGCGAGCTTGAGGGGCTCTCCGGCAGCATGATGATCAACATCGCCGAAGGGAAGCATTTGTACGAGTTTGAGTACAGCCTGACGGCGCCTTAGGACTCCGAGACTGTTAGAGGCCCTGGGAGGTCGTGCGCAGGAAGGCGAGAAAGCGGCTGATCTGCGGAGGATAGACCGTCCTCAGCTCCAGGGCTCTCTGCATGACCAACTGAAGGCGTTGGCTGTCGAGGCGGATGCCGTAACCCGTGCGGAACAGATGGCGAAATCGGACCAGCTCGTCGAGCTTCTCGTAGGCCTCGTCATCGATTACGGCCGGACGAATCGGACTGAGATCGAGCCGCATGCGCTGCAAGACCTGCCGGTGCCAGGATGCCGGATCGAGATGGTTCTCGAAGGTCTTGGCGATGTTGCGGAAGATGTTCTCGAAAGCCGAGTAGAGGCTGTGCAGGCGATAGGCGACGACGATCAGGCCTTCCTCATTCATGGCCGCCAACTGCGGCTCTCCCAGATCGTCGTACAGCCGTTCGATCGTCTGGAGATCGTCGGCGATGCCGCGCTCCAGAATCAGGAAACTATCGTTCATAGATCCTCTTCCCGTAATCCTCGACGGCCCGGATGATCGGACCTTCGCGCGGACGCAGATCGACGGTCCGGTTCAAGTCGTCCTCCAGCATCCGCCAGAAGGGCGTCTCTGCTCTCAGGTCGTTGCAATCGACGGCCACGTCCACGTCGGATTCCGGCTGAAAGAGGCCGGGTCGAAGGATCGATCCAAAAAGATAGACGGCTCGGATGGCCGGCAGCTCCGGAGCTCGGCGAAGGATCGCGGCGGTGGCGCGCTCCAGCACGTCCAAGCGCACAGCCTCCCTTTCCCTTCGGCGGGTTTGCTCCCGCTGGGCATGAAAGTCTCGAAAGGCCTGGGTTGCCGCGTCCATAGCGTCCAGTCTAACTCCCTCTTGCCAGGACCGGTCTTCGGATAGCCTACGTTCGTGCAGAGCTTGGCGACGCCCGATCAGCGGAGCCCCTGCACCCAGTTTTCCGTGTGAAGATCGGTGACCCGTTGAAACTCGCGGAGATTGTTCGTAACGACGACCAGCCCGCGCGCGAGGGCCTGTCCGGCGATCAGGCTGTCGAGGTCGCCGATCGGCGTTCCCTTGCGTTCGAGATTCGCCCGGACACGAGCGCCGGTCAAGGCGTCGTTCAGATCGAAGTCGAGAACGGGGATAGGTCGCAGGAAGAAGTCGAGCCGATCGTGGTTGGCTGAGGCCTGCTGGCTCTTGTCGGCTCCCTGGCGCAACTCCAGCACGGTAATGACGCTTACCGCGACGGCGGCACGGCCGACCTCCCGTAGGCGCTGAAGAACCTCCGGTGGGCGATTCTTCAGCGCGTAGATGCAGATGTTGGTGTCGAGGAGGTATCTCAATCGAGGCCTTCGCGCTGTTGGCGAACCTGGGCCGGCCGCTCAAAGTCGTCGGACATCCCATCGAAGGCTTGCCAGAAGTCATCTGGCCAGTCCTCGCACTGAATGGCTCTCAGCACGAGATGATCTCCCTCCCGCTGGATCTCGACCTCGTCCGAGCCCGGCGGGAAGCGGAAATCCTTCGGCAACCTTACCGCCTGACTGTTTCCACTCCAGAAGATCTTCGCAGTGGTCATCGGATTCCTCCTCGCGGAGTATATCCGCGTATATACGCCGTGGCAACCGCTACCGGATCGTGTAGGATCGGCTTATGAACGCTCCGGAGACCCGCGTCGCCGCCGTTACTGGTGCTTCCCGGGGGCTTGGCGCGGCGTTCTCGCGGGTCTTGTCCGAGGAAGGGTTCGCGGTGGCGCTCGGGGCCCGGGACTCCGGCGCGGTAGAACGGCTTGCGGCCGAGCTTTCCGGGCCGGCGCTCGGCCACCGGCTCGACGTCACGGACGCGGACAGCGTCGAGGCGTTCCGGCGGGCGACGATCGAGCGCTTCGGGCGGCTGGATATGCTGGTCAACAACGCCGGGATCGGTGTCTTCCGGCGGCTGGACGAGACATCCCGCGAGGATTTTGAGGCCACGTTCCGCGTGAACGTCTTCGGCGCCTGGGCCTCCACGGTCTCGTTCCTCCCCTGGCTCAAGGAGAGCCGCGGGATCGTCCTCATGGTCTCGTCCGACGTGTCGACCCGGACGTTTCCGACCGGCGGCTCGTACACCGCTTCGAAGTTCGCGCTGCGCGCACTCACTCGGACGTTCCAGCAGGAGAACCCGGAGCTGCGCGTGCTGGAACTCCGGCCCGGCGCCACGGACACCTCCTTCGCGGGCTCGACTCCGGGCGCCGCCGGCAAGGAGTGGTTTCTGCAGCCGGAAGTCGTCGCGGAGGCGGTCCGCTTCGCGCTGCGGCTGCCGGCCGGGGCGCGCGTCGAGGAGATCGTCTTGCGCAGCAGCTTGCAAACCCCCGAGTATTGACCCGAATAGTTGACCCGAATCGTTGATGACCATGCGCCGGCTGAACGCCGTCCTCATCTCTTTCCTGGTCCTTCTCTCCGTTCCTGTCGGGGCCGACGAGACGGAGCGCAAGGAGATCCTGGTCTGGCATACCTACCAGGGGACCGCCCGCACGGTCTTCGAGATGGTGGTGGACCAGTTCAGGACCCCGGACGGCTGGACCGCCACGCCGGTGGCCGTGCCGGCGGATCTGATGGCGCCGCGGATCGCGTCGCTGGTGCCGAAGGGGGAAGGGCCGGACGTCTTCCTCCACACCCAGGAGCGGCTCGGCTCCTGGGTCCAGGCCGGCGGCATCCTCGAGCCGCTGCTGCCGGACGACCGCATCCGCGCCCGCTTCCTGCCCGGGACGCTCGACGCGCTCACCTACCAGCGGCGGATCTACGGCCTGCCCCTGGAGGTCCGGGTCGTGACCCTGATCTACAACCGGAATCTCCTGCCGGACTCGCCGCTGACCTCCCGGGAGATGGTGGCGCAGGCGCGGCGCCTGACCAGCCCCGAGCTGGGCAAGTTCGGGCTCGCGACCTGGTACACGGACATCTACTACCACGCGCCGCTCATGAACGCCTTCGGCGGCGGCCTGTTCGGACCGGATGGCCGCCCGCAGGTCAGCTCGCCGCAGAACGTCCAGTCGTTGCAGCTCCTGAGAACCTGGCTGCGGCAGGGCTTCCTCCCGGCGAGCCCCTCGACGACGCTGATCACGTCGCTGTTCAACGAGGGCAAGCTGGCGATGGTGATCGGCGGGCCGTCCTTCGTGGAGCGGATCTCTCCGGAAATCCCGTTCGCGTTCGGGACTCTGCCGACGGTGGAAGAGGCGGGAGGCAAGCCCATGCAGCCGTGGATCACCGTGCAGGGGGTCCACATCTCCGCCAGCTCGCGGCACAAGGACGTGGCGGCCCGCCTGGTCCGCTATCTGACGGACCTGCCTGCCGGCCGGGTGCTGGCGATGGACGGCAAGCTTCTGCCCGCGCATGAAGCGGCGTACCGGGATCCCATGCTGAGCGGTACCGCCGGCGATATTGCCGGCAATACTGCGCTCCAGGGGTTCCGCCGTCAGCTCGACACGGCGCTGCCGATGCCGAACGTCCCGGCCATGATCCGGATCTGGGGACCGCTGGCGCGCGCCCTGGAGTCCGTGGTCGAGCGCCGGTCGTCGCCCCAGGATGCGCTGGACCTGGCCCAGGCCGAGCTGGCCGCAGTCCGGTAAGCGACTCGATAGCGCCTTACGCGTCCCGGCTCCCGACGATCCGCTTCGCCAGCGCCTCGATCGAAAGCGGCGCGCTGCCCTCTCCGTTGTTGTTCACCGTGCAGACGAACGGCCGGCCCGCGGCCAGCGCCGTGCGGGCGAGCTGGGTGAGGGCGGCGCGGGCCGTCTCGTCCGGAGAGACGAGCTTGTTGAACGGGGAGTAGAGGCGGCCGGCCTCCTCGTAGGTGAGCCCCGGTCCGAGGAGCCAGCGGACGAGCGTGATCGGGGTACGCGGCCGGTCGGTGCCGACGAGCCGGGCCTGGGTGAGGACATCGGGCATGCGGGGGTGGACGTTGTGGCAGTGGCAGGCGCGGGCCTCGGCCAGGGCTTCGGCGTAGGCGGGGATGAGAAGCTCGCGGTTGCGGACCTCCACTCCGTACACCGGCCCGCGCGGGAGAGCGCAGAGAAAGTCGCGCAGCTCCGCGATGAAGCGCTCGGGTACGCCCACGTCCTGCGGAGAGAACTGGAAGAGCAGGGCGCCGGCCTTGGCGCCGAGCCCTTCGACGAAGGGGGCGACGACCTGCTCGGCGGCGTAGGCGGCGTCGAGAAAGAGCGGATTCACCTGCCCGCGCACGACGCCGTAGCGGGGCCAGTCGGGCCAGCGCGACACGGTGCAGGCCTCGTGCGCCTTGACCACGAAGCGGAACGTGTCCGGCACCTGGTCGGCGTACTCGGCGAAGTCGTGGGTCGGCAGGGGGGCGTAGTAGGTGCGGTCGACGCCGACGCAGCGGAAGAGCGGGTGCCGGGCATAGGCGGCGAGCCCCTCGTGAGCCAGCTTCGCCTCGGTGAGCTTGCCGCCGCTGCCCGCGTAGACCAGATCGCGCCAGCCGGGGAACGACCAGGTGGAGCCGCCGAGATAGACGTCCTCGGGCAGCGCCTTCCCGAGCTCCCGGACCTCGTCCGACACTTCGGCCGGAACCACGCCTTTCGGCTCCGGCTCAGGTATCAATCCTGGGAAGAGCTGAAGCTGCTCCTTGCGGCCCATGCGCGAAGTCTAGTCGGGAAGACGAGACTTCGGCAAGGGCTTGTTCCGGATTCGCGGGATTTAGTCCAGCCGCTCGACCCGTACATCCACGTCGCCGTCGCGGTCCCGGGTAATGGTGACCTGCCAGGGGTTGCAGCAGACCTCGCAGTCCTGCACCAGGGTTCCCCAGGTGTCCGGCTCGACGGCGATCTCGACGCGCTCGAAGCACCAGGGGCACTGGACCTCGATGAAGTCGTTCCAGTAGCCGTCCGACTTCACTCCACGCCTCCCGGGATTCCCGAAGCTCCCGAAGCTCCCTTGCGGCCGAGCCGGACCACGATGTCGAACTCGGCCTTGGTGACCGGCTGCACGGAGAGCCGCGAGCCTTTCTGATTGACCACCATGTTCTTGAGGCCGCGCGTCACCTTGAGCGTCCCGAGGGGGATGACCTCGGGGAAGCGCTCGACGAAGCGGAGGTCCACCATGTACCAGGTGGGATTGGCCGGATCGCTCTTGGGGTCGAAGTACTTGTGGCCTTCCTGGAAGGCATAGGGATCGGGATAGCCGCCGCGCGCGATCTCGGCCACGCCGGTGACGCCGGAGGGCTCGGCGTTGGAGGCATAGAAGAGGACGCCGTCGCCGGGCTTCATGTCGTCCCGCATGGAGTTGCGCGCCTGGAAGTTGCGCACGCCTTCCCAGGTCGTGGTGCCGTCGCGCTCCAGATCCTCGATCGTGTAAGCCTCGGGCTCACACTTCATCAGCCAGTGGTTTTTCCGTCTCGCCATGCGGGAAGCATATCGAAACCCATGGCGCGCAGGGGCTCCGCGAGGTCCGGCGGCACCGGAGCCGAGACCGTCAGCTCGCCGCTGCCGTCGGGATGGGCGACGCAGAGCTCCAGGGCGTGGAGCGCGAGCCGATGCAGGCCGAAGCGCTCCCGGAAGAGCCGGTTGTGATCGCCCTTGCCGTAGCGGACGTCGCCGATCAGGGGATGGCTGATGTGCTTGAGGTGGCGGCGGATCTGGTGCAGCCGGCCGGTGCGGGGGACGACCTCCAGCAGGGCGTAGCGCTCGAACGTGCCGAGGCGGCGGAACGCCGTGACCGCGGGGACGCGCGGGCCGTCCGGCGAGCGCGGGACCGGGCTGTCCACGATGCCCTCTTCGGGAGGGATGCCGCGCACCAGCGCGAGATACCGCTTGCGCACCTCGCCCGCCTCGAACCGCTCCTGAAGCCCGCGGGCCGTGCCGGGATCGAGCGCCATCACGAGGGCGCCGCTCGTGCCGCGGTCGAGGCGGTGGACCGGGTAGAGATACCGGCCGATCTGGTCGCGCAGCACGGTGAGCACGACGTGGCGCTCCTGCGACAGTCCCCGGTGGACCGCGATGCCCGAGGGCTTGTCGACGGCGACAAGGGAATCGTCGCGATGGAGGATGGTGAGGAGCATTCCCGGGAGACTATATCGACGGAGTGCGTCCCGTGGCAGAATGGACGGGGCAGCCCCTGGCGCCTGGGGGCGGCCCGGAGCGAAAGGAGTGCTCGGATGGACATTCAGGAGTTCGCAGAGCAATTGGCGAAGGTGGAAAAGGAGCCGGATCCGTCGTCCTTGATGGAAGCTCTCCAGAATCTGCGCGCCAGCGACCTGGAACAGCTCCGGGAGAGGATGGCCGGCATCTGGTACATCTGGCCCTGGCTGAGCCGGGACACGATCGGGGACAAACTCCCGCAGCCGCTCCGCTGATCCCGGTTGATCCTCCAGGACGAAGTTTCCCGTCGGCCGGCGCTCCTGGGAGTTAGAATGCTCTCAAATGAGCTCCATGCCTCCCGACGCCTCCACGGCGGGCGAGTCGGGGATTGTGACCGGGACGAGGGCACGAGGTGAGCGTGCTCTGCCTGCTGTCCTTCCTGCCCTGACCCTGCTCGGTCATCCAGACCCGCGCCGCATCGGCGACCGGCTCCTCCTCAACGAGATCGTGCGCGGCGGCGAGACGCGGGTGAGCCGGAACGCCCCGGATCTGGTGTGCCCCGGACGCCATGCCGGCGGGCCGCTCGCCGACCGGCACGTGAGCCGGACACCGATCCTCCTCCGTGGAGAGGGGGGAAGAGGCGGCGGAATTCAGATTTCGACGGGGGAGAGCGGGACCAGCGTGGAGGTGGACGGGGTTCCGGTCGCGCGGGAGCTCACCGTGTCCGCGGCCGAGCTCGACCGGGGAGTGGTTCTGGAGCTGGGAGGCGCGGTCGTTCTGCTCCTTCACCGCGTGGCGGTTCTCTCCGGCCCTCAGCCTCCCCGCTACGGCCTCGTTGGGGAGAGTCCCGCCCTGTTGCTCGTCCGCCAGGACGTGGGCCGGGTGGCCGACCTGGAGGTGCCGGTCCTCCTGCGCGGCGAGACCGGAACCGGCAAGGATCTGGTCGCGCGCGCCATTCACGAGCACAGCGCCCGGAAGTCGAGCCTCTTCGTCGCCGTGAATCTGGCGGCCATTCCGCCGTCTCTCTCGGCATCGCAGCTCTTCGGCGCCGTCAAGGGGGCGTTCACCGGCTCGGTGGCGTCGCAGGAGGGTTTCTTCCGCCGTGCCCATGGCGGCACGCTGTTCCTGGACGAGATCGGCGAGGCGCCGCCGGAGGTGCAGGTTCTGCTGCTGCGGGCCCTGGAGACGGGCGAGATTCAGCCCGTGGGCTCGCCGGCGCCGATGCGGCTCGACGTCAGGATCATCGCCGCCACGGACGCCGACCTGGAGGCGCGGATCCGGACCGGAGACTTCCGCTCCCCTCTTCTTCATCGGTTGTCGGGCTTCGAGATCCGGATGCCGGCCCTGCGCGAGCGGCGCGACGACATCGGCCGGCTGCTGATTCACTTCCTCCGCCACGAGCTCGCCCGGCTCGGCGAGGGCGGCCGGCTCGATCCGGACTCGCCCGCGTTCGATCCGCGCTGGCTGCCGGCGGCGGTGGTGGCGAGGCTCGCCCGCTACGACTGGCCGGGCAACGTGCGCCAGCTCCGCAACGTGGCCCGCCAGCTCGTGATCGGCAGCCGCGGTCTGGCCGCGCTGGACAGCTCGCGCCTGGAGCGCCTGCTGGTGGACGCCTCGCTGCTCGACTCGTCCGTCTCGCAATCCGCCGCCCCGACGCCGGCCCCGAGCGGACCAGACCGCCGCAGGCCGTCGGAGGTGAGCGAGGACGAGGCCCTGGAGGCGCTGCGGGCGAGCCGGTGGGACATCAAGGCCGCGGCGGAACGGCTGCGCATCTCGCGGCCCTCCCTCTACAACCTGATGGAGACCTCGTCGAAGATTCACAAGGTCTCCGACCTCGACACCGGAGTGGTCGTCCGGTGCCACCAGGAATGCAAGGGCGACCTGGACGCGATGGCCGAGCGGTTGGAGGTGTCGAAGCGGGCGCTCGGGAGGCGGGTCCGGGAGCTCAAGCTCGCATGACGCTCGACGGAGGAAATCTGCGCGTGGAAGAGCGAATCGGGCACTACCGGCTCCTGTCGCGCCTCGGCACCGGCGGCATGGGCGAGGTCTTCCTCGCTCACGACGAGCAGCTCGACCGCAAGGTCGCGGTCAAGCGCATCCGTCAGGACTCCGCCCGTCCCGACCAGAGAGAGCGGTTTCGGAGGGAGGCCCGCCTTGCCGCCCGGCTGAACCATCCCGCGATCGTCCATGTCTACGACCTGCTCTCCGAGGGGGACGTCGACCATCTCATCCTGGAGTATGTGGAAGGCATGACCCTGAGAGCTCTGGCTCGCGAGGGTCTCTCCGTTCCCCGTGTCCTCGACCTCGGAATCCAGATCGCGAAAGGCCTGCAGGAGGCGCACCGCCAGGGAATCGTCCATCGCGATCTCAAGACCGAGAACATTCTGGTGACCGGGGAGGGCCAGGCGAAGATCGCCGACTTCGGTATCGCCAAGCTGATGACCGGCGAGGGATTCGACGAGGACGGCCTGACCCGCACCGGCGCGGTCCTGGGGACCTACCGCGCCATGTCCCCTGAGCAGGCGAGGGGAGAGGCGGTCGACGCGCGGTCCGACCTGTTCTCCCTCGGCGTCCTTCTCTACGAGCTGCTGACGGGTCGTTCCCCCTTCGAGGCCGAGAACGGCCTGGCCATGCTGGACCGGATCGCGCACCACCGCCAGAGCTCGGTGAAGGAGGTGAGCCCTGCGGTGCCGGACGAGCTTTCGCGGCTGATCGAGGATCTGCTGGAGAAGGAGCCGATGCTGCGGCCGCGAAGCGCGGGCGAGGTGGTGAGGGAGCTGACCGCGATGGCAGGCCGGCAGCCGGAGGAGACCGGCGTGAGCACGTTCCTGGAGCTGCAACCGGGAGCTCGCGCATGGCCGTCGGCCTCCCTCCGGGAGCCCTCGCCGGAGCCGCAACCCCCGCGACGGCCACGGCGGGCGTTGTTCCTTCCGGCCGCCGTGGCCGTCGCGGGGGTCGCGCTCGTTGCGCTTGCTGCCCTGGGGTACTTCCTGCTGCCGCCCGCGGAACCGATCTACGTTGCGGTGCTGGAGCCCGCTGCGAAGCCGGGAGGGTTGCCGGGAGAGCTGGAGCTGCTGCCCTCCGCGGTCCATGCCGCGATCCTGCGCGGTCTGATCGGCCTCGAAGAGATCTCGCCGAAGACCTCGGACGAGGTCTCGAAGGTATCCGGCTCGCCCGTGCAGGTCGCCAAAGCCGTGGGTGCGGATGAGGTCGTAACCTCCCGGCTGGAGTGCCGCGCCGAGGCTTGCCGAATCGTTCTCAACCGCCTCCGGGGGGAGGACGGCGCGGTTCTGTGGGCCGACAGCTTCGAGGTGCCGACGGACGACTTCTTCCTGATCGCCAGTGCCGTGACGAGCCAGGTCCAGAGGGCCTATCAGGACTATCCCGTCCGTCGGGGTCATCTCGAGCTCGAGGTCGACAGTGACGACCTCAAACGGTTCACCCGGCTGCGGCAGCGGTTCGACTCGCGGAGTGAAACCGATCTGGGCCCTCTGCTGGCCGAGTTGGAGACGATTCGCGCCAGACGCCCGCGATTCCTCGACGCATTCCTTCTGGAAGCGGATATCGCCCGCCACCGCTTCCACCACACCCGGAACCCGGACGAGCTCGCCCGCGCCTTCGCTCGCGCCGACGAGGCCCGCCGGCTCGCGCCCCAGGATCCGCAACCGCTTTTCACGCTGGTCGACATCGCGCTCGAAGGCCGCGAGCTGGACAGGGCCGAAGCGGCCCTCCGGGAGCTGCGGGACGTGGTCCCCGGAGACGTCCGGGTCGTAGAGCGCGAGGCGCGGCTGCTGAAGGCGCGCGGCCGGGTCGACGAGGCCATAGGGCTCCTGCGCTCGGCCGTCCGGCGCCACCCGTCCTGGAAGAGGCTTGCGACGCTTGCCCGGATGGAGCTTCAGAACGGCCAGGTCGAAGCCGCGCGCGGTCATCTGCAGGCCCTGCTCGCCAGGGCTCCCGGCAACGTAGAAGGACTGTCGCTCCTCGCCCAGCTCGAGCTCGAGAATGGATCGGCCGCCAAGGCCGCGGAGATCTATGAAGAGCTCGTGCGGCGCTCGCCGGGCCTCTCGGAGCTGTCGAACCTGTCGGTCGCGTACTTCCTGCTGGGCCGTTACGCGGAAGCCGCCCGGACGCTGGAGCTCCTCGTCAAGAAGGAGCCGCTCCACGCTGGCTACACGCTCAACCTGGCGGACGCCTATACCCTGCTCGGCGAGCCGGAACGGGCGAGCCTCGCCTATCGCGAGGTCGTGCGCCTGGCCGAGGCCGACCCGGCCGTGGGCAGCCCGGAGCTGTTGTCGTGGAAGGCGCAGGCCCTCGCGCATCTGGGGCGAGGGCCTGAGGCCGTGGCTGCAGTTCAGGAGGCGGCGCGGCTGTCGCCGGACAACGCCGGGCTCGTCTACGAGGCGGCAGTGGTCTATGCGGTCCTGGGGGAGACCTCCTCGGCGCTGGTCAGCGCCGAGCAGGCCCTCAAGCTTGGATACCAACCGCGCTGGTTCGGCTTTCCCTGGTTCGACCGCCTGAGGGCCCTGCCCGAGTTCCGGCGCCTGCTCGCATCCCGGGGAGCTCCCCCCGCGAGCTAGGTGGTGGTGTCGGGGTTGTTGATGATCGTCGGATCGTCCATCACTCCCATGGACGTCGCAATCGTGAATTCCGTGGAGCTGTTGATGCCTGTATTTGTCGAGCTGATCTGCACGACCCCGGTCGCCGGTTCGCTGGATCCGAAGGCACCTGGCACGGTTGTGTCGGAGAAGGTCACCGGCGAGGTGCCGCTGAAGTTGAGCCCGCTCGTGTTGGTGTAGAACATCAGATCGTAGGTGCCGGCCGCAGTGGTCTCGTACTCGAGGCTGGTGCCGCGGAGGTAGACATTCGTAGCGAGCACCGTCACGGTGAAGGTGCCATCGGAGTTGAGGCTCAGGGTACTACTGGGGCCGCCGCTGCTCACGCTGCCGGAGCTCAGCCGCTGGACCGTGAAGGTGCTGGTTGTCGTCGTGGTTGTCGTGGTGTACTTGGCCGTCACGGTCGCTTCGCTCCCCGCGGCCAGGCCGCTCTGGCCGCTCTGGGCGGTGGCCGTGCCGACATTGTTGTTCACGCTGACGGAGACCTGGCTCGAGCTCGAGGAGGACAAGGTGAGCGTTCCACCGCTCAGCCCGTTGCCCACGTTGACGGTGAAGCTGAAGTCCGGGCTGCCGCTCACGGTCGGGAACATCAACACCGGGTCGTCAAGCTGGACCTGCCCGCCCGAGGGGATGTTCTGGATCAGGGTGAAGAACCCGTTGAACGTGACATTCGTACCCAGCGACTGCACGCTCATCCAGCCGTCCTCGTTGACGGTGAAGCTGCTGCTCGTTCCGGTCTGGGGCCCTCCCGAGGTCGTGACGGAGAACGTTGCCTCGGAGACGTTGCCTCCCGCCAGGGAGAGACTCACCGACTGAGTGCCGGAGAAGGTGGACGGGACCGTCAGCACGGGAGAGCTCCATGTCCATCCGGAGGGCGGGCTGGGAATGCTGACCGTAACCCCGGCTACACCACTGATGTTGAACTGGAAGTTGCCGCCGGATGAGGGGGGCGGTACGGTGAAGGACAGGTTGGTGAGCCAGCCCCTTCCCGTGTTGGTCGTTCCCCACAAGCTCGACACGAAATTGGCCATTGCGGTTCTCCTTTCTTAGGGTGTACCAGGGAAGCAAGGCAACCCTGATGCCAGCCGTAAACCCAAGAAAACAGAAGGAGAGGAATGTCAGGGGCCGGGCCCGACACGTCGCCGGTCATGTCGGTGACACGCCACCGGCCCTCACCCTACCCCGCTCGCCCGCAGGAACGCCATGACCGCGAAGCCGGCTCCCACGCTGCCCAGGACGATCATGGTGGTGAAGAACGTTCGGCTGAGCTTGGGATCCTGGAGGATCAGGCTGATCGCGCCCATCACCAGGCAGATCTGGAGGAAGAGCGTCGAGTAGTCGAAGAGGTCGCCGATGCCTCCCAGGGCTTCCGCCTTGGCCTGCCACTCCTGGGCGCCGACCACCTTGCCCATCTCGCCGCCGACGTCCTGGACCCAGCCCTCCTGGCCGACCGCCTTCGAGCCCAGGAGGATCTCCTTCTTCTCCTTGCCGTAGCGCGTGGCGTCTCCGTCCAGCGCCTGGATCATGGTCTGGATGCCGGGAAGCTGCTCGGGCTGGATCGAGCCCGCTTCGACCAGGGCCTTGAGCGTGTCCCTCTGTCCCTCGACCAGCGTCTCCTTGATCCCCTTCGACTGGTACCAGAGATACGCCCCGTTCTTGCTGTTGTGGGCGATCAGCTCGTCGTCTCCGTACTTGCCCGCCCCGAGGTCGGTGATGGCGAGGATCGCCGCGAACAGGGCCAGGAAGAGGCCGCACCAGATCTCGAACCGGTTGTTCTTCGCTTCATCCGCCGCACCCGCGGGCGCGGCCTCCGGACGCTCTTCGGCCAGAATCGCCATGATGTCTCCTGCTCAGAACCGCCGGAGCCGGCCCGGCTGGAAGGTCGAGGCGATCTTCGCGGCGCGCTCTTCCGTGGGGCGCTCCGTCAGATCCGGGTGCTTGGGCTCGGGGGGCCGGGTCTCGACGTGGCGATGGTGTGCCGGGCGCTGTTGCCCCCCTCCCTGACCGCCGCCGCCCCCTCCCTGGCGCTTGCCCGGCGGCTTGCCGGAGCTCGGCCTGCCCGGTCTTCCGGACATTTGGCCCGATCCTGGGCCGGCCCCATGGCCGGACCCCTGGGAAGAGCGGGGACGCAGCTCGTTGCCCGGCGAATCGTTCGGCTGACGCCCGTTGTCGCGCGGCGCCGCGGCCGGCCGGTTGCCTTCGCGTTCGCGGGGGCTCTCGCGCTCCGGCTTGCCGCCGGTGCGCCGTGCCTGCTCCTCGGCCTCCCGCTGCGCCTTGCGCTCGGCCTTCTCACGGGCCCGTGCCCGCTCCTCGGCCCGGCGGGCGCGCAGAGAGGCGATCCGCTCCCCCAGAGGCACCTCGAACCGCTCCGGCGCCTCCGCGCCGTAATCGAACCCTTCCAGGGTCCGCCGCGGCAGCTCGAGCCCCACCGCCCGCTCGATCGCCGCCAGCTCCGGGCTCTCCTCGGGCGCGGCGAGGGTGAACGCCTCGCCGGTCAGGCCCGCCCGCGCCGTGCGGCCGACCCGGTGGATGTAGTCCTCGGGGATGTTCGGCACGTCGAAGTTGACGACGTGGGAGAGGGCCTCGACGTCGATGCCGCGGGCCGCGATGTCGGTGGCCACGAGCACGCGCAGGCGGCCGTCCTTGAAACGGGCCAGGGCTTCGGTGCGCTGCGCCTGGCTGCGGTTGCCGTGGATGCGGTCACAGGCCACGCCGTTGCGGGCGAGGAGGTCGGCCAGACGGTTCGCCCGGTGCTTCGTGCGGGTGAAGACCAGGGCGCCGGGGATCGCCTCGCGCTGCAACAGATTGATCAGGAGCCAGGGCTTGAGCTCCTCGGAGACCGGGAAGATCGCCTGGTCCACGCTCTCGACCGTCGTCGCCTTCCGCTCCACGCCGATCGAGACCGGCTCGCGCAGCATCTCGCGGACCAGATCGACGATCGGGGCCGGCAAGGTGGCCGAGAAGAGGAGGTTCTGCCG